>JASBUC010000057.1 GCA_030148065.1 Legionellaceae bacterium
GAAGCTTACAAAATAGGCATAGACGAACCAAGTGAGCGAATTCGTACTCTGCGCGATTGTTATCTTGAACCATTAGAGAGGGTGGCCAAACACTCTGTGCTACTTTGTGCTGTGCTCACCTTTACAATTAGCATTGTAATCTTACGCGGCCTACTTCTATAGTCATGCCCGAGACCCGCTCGCATCTTCTTCTGAATTTTACTAAAGTAAGGTAAACGGACTGACTCTCACAGACTATGAACACCTCGAATCGAACACCCTTTAAACTATTATTTTCAGGCTTAATGGGCAATGTTCTAGAGTGGTATGATTTTGCACTCTATGGTTACTTTGCCTTTATCATCGCCCCACTTTTTTTTCAGGCCGATGATCAATTAGTTGCCTTAATCGAGAGTCTAGGAGTGTTTGCCATCGGCTTTTTAACAAGGCCCATTGGCGCTGTGTTATTTGGCCATCTGGGAGATAAATATGGGCGAAAAAAATCACTCTCACTCGCCATTTTCTTGATGGCCATCCCTACGGCCTTAATAGGTTGCCTACCAGGACACCAACAAATAGGCCTTTGGGCACCTCTTTTGCTCATTCTTTGCCGACTGCTGCAGGGGCTTGCAGTAGGTGGTGAGTACACCAGTTCGATGGTCTACCTACTTGAACACACCCACAAAGCCCGTCGAGGCCTAATAAGTGGCATTATTATGGCGAGTGCCTTTATTGGCCTTATTATTGGCTCTACCACTGCCTTCATCGTTGGGCTCTACATTGAGTCCTACCCAGAGCTTTGGCGCGCACCCTTTATTTTTAGCTTATTACTTGGTGCCATAGGCCTTTATTTACGACTCTACATGCCAGAATCACCCGCCTTTATCGCGCTGCAAAAAAAAGAAAAACTTAAAAAAATCCCAATCCGTGAGCTATTAAAGCATCATAAAACAAGCTCTCTTCTTGCCATGCTTGTGGTCGCTATTCCCTCGACCGGTTTTTATTTAAACTTCATTTATCTAAGCAATCACTTGCAACTTTTTCTTCATAAATCACTCGATAAGGTGATGTTAATTAATACCATGACCATGGGAATGATCGTACTTAGTGCCCCTTTTTTTGGGCTCATTGCCGATAAGATTGGTGAGCGCAGAGTGTTATCGATTGGTGGTATTCTTTTTTTACTAAGCTCGATACCCTGTTATCAGCTCATTAATCAAGGTAATCTCCATCTCATTGCATTTTTGCAACTCTACTTTGGGCTCTTAGTTGGTTTGAGTTACTCAGCAATCCCACTCTATCTCTATAACCTTTTTCCAGCTGACTTAAGAGTGAGCGGCGTCTCGCTTCCCTACAATCTTGCCAATGGAATTTTTGGTGGCACCGCGCCATTAGTTGCCACCTTTTTGATATATCTTATAGGCTATAAAGCCATGCCAGGGGTTTATTTGAGCCTTATTGCCTTAATTGGTTTAATGGCCTTAATCCTTCCAGAGAGAGTCACCAATGACTCTTCCGTTTTTAATCATTGAACCGCAAAGAATCAGCCAAGGCTCTGATTCAGTCAAAGCTTCGTTTATGCCCTGAGGGTACATAATGAACTAGGATGGGTATTGTCATCGAAACATAACAAACGATCATGATAACGCTGTAGTCATTAAACATGGACTCTTCAGACGAAATGTGGGGTTGTTGAGGGAAACGAGATTTAATCCTCAGAAAATCTGTCTCGTAGAGTTTAAATATTTTTTTGTTAACCGGGAGAGTAGCTACGATGAATTTATCAATAGATGGTAAAAAGAAATGTGTTGTAACTGAACAAAGGGTTGATATAATTGGCGAAAATAGTCCCGCACATAGGCCTTGTATATGAAAATTTGTGCTTTTTTAAATGACCAATTTTGTGGTGATAATCAACAAGTTTAGGGGATTGCGCGCGCAGTAACAGAAGAAGCCGTTGCACTTGATGCTTAGAAATTTCAAGGACAAATTAGCCCTTTCATTGATAATAGCACTGCTGTCGGTATTGTCCTTGGAAGTGATGCACCAACTTAAGGCAAGAAACTCAAGTGATTTACCGTTCAGATCCCAAGCTTAAGGCCCAAGAAATAACGGAATGTTTAATTAAATCAGGGGCTTCTCAGATTATTAACTTTTTGAAGTTCTTCCACAGACCCTGTATAGGGTGGCAAATTTTAATTATCAACTTATTATTGGATCTGTTGCATATTTTCACTTTTGAAAGAGAATTATTTTATGTTAGATGAACAAAGATCACTTTTAGAAACTTCCATTATGGACCCTAATAAAATAAAAACCAAAAGTTTACATGGGGCTATTGGTGGAGCTCTCGGAGGCGCCGCTGGTAGTCTACCAACAGCTTGCTTCACCTCAGCTTTTGATGAATATATAATACATGGCATTGGTGGCATAACCTTAGGGGCTAGTTTAGGTGCGTTGCTTGGGGTACTTTGGGCCTATCAAGAACGAACTAATCAATATAAGCTTTTTGAAAAAATTGAGCTTTTTATGCTTAATGCTTCTACTCAAGTAATAATTACATTTTTATTAAATCTAGCCAAGTTTTCGACGGAGGCAAATTTTAAAGAAAGTTTGATTTGTGGTTCCTTAGGAGCTTTAGCTGTTGGTTTTTTTAGTGAACTAAACCGCAGAACTAATTTTATTACATCCCATGTTGTTAGTTCGGAAGACAATTGTTGCATCACTGAGTGTTTTCGACCTTAAAGTAAACGAAGCTCTAGTGCCTTCTTGAAAAACTGACAAGAATAACCCGTCTCAAAGTTTTGTTGATTTACTAATCGACCTATTTTCAATGAGCAGATCTAAGCAACTAGATAAATTTCAGGCATTCCTAGGGAAGTCATTGTATTTAAAATACCACAGCCAATCATTGCGTAATTTTTTTGGCGATGAAATTCTTGAGTGTGCAATTGACTTCCCAGATATCTGGATAGACAGTTCTTAATCGTTCTCAATTAAAAAATTGGCATGAAAGCGTAGGTGTTTTTCAATAAAGCTGCTTACAAAGTAATAACTGTGATCATAGCCTGTCGCATAATGAACCTCCAACACTTGCTTTGTTCCTCTACACGCCTTAACCAAAGCATCTGTTTTTAATTGTTCTTCTAAAAATCCATCAGCCGTACCTTGGCTAATAAGTATAGGAGTCTGATGGGTGTAGCCTGCTTTAATCAACTCACAGCTGTCATAACACGCCCATGATTCTAGGTCTTCTCCTAAGTAGCCCCGAAAAGCTTTTTTACCCCATGGACAATTCATCGGATTAACGATAGGCGAAAAGGCAGAAATTGATTTAAAGCGCTTGGCATATTTTAAACCAAGTGTTAGAGCCCCATGACCTCCCATGGAATGACCGCTGATGCTTATGTTTTTAGGTAGTGAAAACTCTTTTTCAAGCAAGAGCAAGAGTTCCTTCATCAAATAGTCTTGCATGAGATAATGATTTTTATAGCCCTCAGTGGTCGCATTTAAGTAAAAAGATGCACCACTGCCAAAATCCCAGCTCTCATGCTCATTTGCGAGATTTAACTCCCTTGGTGAGGTATCAGGACAAATCAGAAAAAAACCATTTTCTGCTAGGTAGGAAAGCGCACACCCTTTAGTGATAAAGTTCTCTTCTGTACAAGTTAGCCCAGACAGCCATAAAAGACTTCCCTTTATCTCACAAGGGGGCACAAAGACACTAAAACGCATTGTTGTTTTAGTGGTTTTCGAGTCATGCTGATAGACTCGAACTTCACCAGAGTATGCCTTATGTTCGCTAATTAATTCCATGGTTAGAACTCAATGACGCTACGAATAGACTTTCCTTGCTTCATTACTTCAAACGCTTGATTTATATTTTCTAACGAGAATGTATGGGTAACATAGGAGTCAATCTCTATTTCGCCCTCTAGATACTGCTCAACAATACCAGGTAATTCACTTCGCCCTTTCACCCCTCCAAAGGCCGTTCCTTTCCATACTCGCCCCGTCACAAGTTGAAAGGGTCTGGTTGAAATTTCTTCACCACTGCCAGCAACACCAATGATAATTGATTGGCCCCAACCTTTATGACAACACTCTAGCGCTTGCCGCATTAATTCAACACTACCAACGGATTCAAAGGAATAATCAACCCCACCTGCAGTCATTTCAATAATCACCTCTGTAATCGACTTTTCGTGTTCTTTGGGATTAACAAAGTCTGTGGCGCCCATTTCACATGCAATACTTTCTTTGGCTGGATTAATGTCTATGGCAATTATTTGCTTGGCGCCGACTTTTTTCGCTCCTTGAATGACTGAAAGTCCTATCCCACCAATTCCAAAGACGGCAACTGTGCTGCCAGCTTCAACTTTTGCGGTATTGAGTACTGCGCCAATGCCTGTTGTGATACCACAACCTAACAAGCACACTCGGTTTAATGGGGCTTTCGGATTAACTTTTGCCAATGCTATTTCAGGGATAACAGCGTATTCTGCAAAGGTTGAAGTACCCATATAGTGATGAAGGGGGGTCCCATCTAGTAAAGACAAGCGAGAACTGCCATCTGGCATTAAACCCTTTCCTTGCGTCTCTCGAACCGCTTGGCATAGGTTGGTTTTATTTGACCGACAGTATTCACAGATCTTGCATTCGGGAATATAGAGCGGTATGACATGATCACCTGGCACCAAAGTACTAACCCCTTCTCCGACTGATTCTACAATGCCACCACCCTCATGGCCTAACACCGCAGGGAAAAGGCCCTCTGGATCTGCGCCTGAGAGGGTATAAGCATCAGTGTGACAAACACCGGTTGCTACCATTCTCACCAAAACTTCCCCTGCTTTCGGTGGCGCTAACTGCACCATTTCAACTGTTAGTGGTTGACCAGGTCCATAAGCGACTGCGGCTTTTACTTTCATTTGTTCTCCTTACATTCCATTTGTGGCAACTCTCATCTGATTTCTTGTTTTATGAGAGATTACCTGAAGCATCCACACACCAGCTGGCAATATAAACAGCAACGCTTCGTCGAATAATTCATTCAAAAGTGTTCGTATTACATTAATAAATTTAGGCCTCTGCCTTGGCAAGCTTTGTTTGCATGTTGACCAATGAAAGGCCGGTTCGCTGAAAAGCGTAAATTATATAATAAAATCAATCAAGTAACTTTTAAATATCTATTACACAGTGGTAGAAAAGTCAGGAAATACCACTAAGTTGTAATTTTTATCACTATTTGGTAAAGAAGCACCAGGGTGATTCCGGATAAGGCATAATGAATTTCATGTGCGCGTTTTGTCTTGAAAAACATATGCTCCAAGATCTTGGGTTTTATATACATCAATGCCGGAAATATTAGCTTATGAAACATTTTAGCCCTCACTCTAGTTTTGATTTTTTGATTGAACAAGACCCGTTTGCCAAGCATTTGGGCGTTAATATTATTAAGCGGCTGTTCGAGAACCAACTTAATGATACAGAGCTTGCTATGCTTGAACATGGTATTGATAAAATTGGTTTTGAGTGCTTTAACGATTTAGTAGAAAAAGAGCAAGTATGCTTATTTCTTTGCGCGTGCTTATCAATAGTTACGCCTCACTCAATGGAGGATTTATTTAATTATGCGAAAAATCATTTAAATATCCCCCAGACTTTTTTAATTTATTGTGCCTTATTAAGTAAAAATGAACAGATTAAAAACCAGTATTTACCATGCATAAGCAAAAATGACATGTTACTGCTAGTAGGGTTGGATGAGTATCAGCTGATAAAAGAGTTATCCCATCGAGGGGATCTATCTGTCATCAAACAGATATTAACTTTCCCTATCGATGATGATCACTGCATAAAAGACAAAATACCACTTAAAGTATTATCTGACTGCCTAGTAAAAGCCACAATTAATGGAGAACTTAAAACCCTTCAATTTCTTTTATCCAATTTCAGTGAAAAGGATAAAGAAACTGTTATTTCAAGGCCGCCTTGCAATCTTGCTTATCATGCCAGTAAGCATAATCAACTGAACATTTTAAAATATGTTTTAGATGAGCTTAATGAATCTGAAAAAATCAATGTCATGAAGAGTAGTTGCTTATTTACGAGGGTGCCTGGTGAAAAGTATGGCAATCTTGAAACATTTAAATTTTTACTAACAGCATTCAATGAACAAGAAATAAAGGAAATGCTAAAAAGAAATAATTACCGTTTATATCAAGATATCTCATGGTATGGCCCACTAGACACTATTCTCTTTTTTGATAACATTTTACAAACAAAATCAAAACAGCCTTTCTATAAAAAATTACTAATCTTCTTAGGTTTTTTGGATTCTGATGTTACTTCAGCTATAAAATCTTGTTATGAAAATAGTATTTTTGCAAGTAATGATAAAAGTATTAATGAGCATTTTAGTGCCCACCTTATATCAAAAAGGCGCTGGTATCATCAAGCCTTTAGCTTTTTAGGTTTTAATTATAAAGATGATCGATCAAGAGTAAAGGCAAAAGTAAAAGAAAATAGATTTTATCTTCTGAGACATACTCATAACATAAAATTATTTGAATGCTATGCAGAACGGCTAGATAAACATGAACTCCATCAGTATATTAAAGGAAATAATTTTAAAGCTATTCGAGAGTCCCTTTCATATGGAAATACAGCCGTGTGTCAATATTTGTTAGAAAAACTAAATACTGATGAAAGAAATATGGCCATTAGCTCTTGTAGTAGTAAAGAGATAGAAGTTGCATTATGTCATGGAGGAGTGGCTGCACTAAAAATATTTTCAAATAATGTAACAATTTCTAAAGACACTTATTTTAAAATACTTAAATCAGCAGTTCAGCGGCATCACATGGGATTAGTCAAGGATATTTTTCACTACAATCACTACAAGTTGACAAATGAAGAATATAATTTACTAATGGAAAATTGTGCTGGGTGTGGCGAGTTAGACATTCTTACTTTTATATTAAATCAAGCAAAAAATGATAGTGAAATAGGAGTTGATTTTTCTATGGTATACTCACTATTGAAGAAATCCGCTGAAAATACCCGGCTAGATGTTTTTAGATATTTACTCTCTCATTGGAATGAGAAAGATAGAGAACCAATACTAACCTTTAGAAGTAATTCCATTCTAAATGATATAAGACGCAACGATAATAAACGAGGCGCCAATAATTTAATTAATTATTTATTAAAGTATAAAAAAGGATTTTTGTATTTTGAAAAAATATCAGCATATCAAGATGATCTCATCCAGCCGTTCATTAACACAAAAATTGCTAAGTTAAAAAAGGATAAAGTTAATTTTGAGCTAACCAATAAAGGGCAAGATTTTAATGTGACCAGTGAGGAGGCTGAGTTCTTATTATGCATTGTGAAAAATCAAATTAGACAAAAAACAATAAATCCTAAGTTATTAGATAGCTCTATTAATAATATAACTTTTTTGCTCTCTATTCCTTCTGTTAGAAGTTGCGCTAACACGTCACTAAGTGGGTCAATGGGTGAAAATGAATTATTAAAAGTAGCAGTCAGTGAAAATAATGTTGAAGCGGTAATGCTACTATCTAGTATTCCGTGCGTGCAAAAAGCCGGGCAAATGAAACAAAAGGATTGCCTGAATAGCTCACCTATATCATCGCCCAAAAATTTAGCTATCCATAATTTTTTCAATCGATCTAAAGAGGAGCAAGAGATAGTCTCTAGAGAAAGAGTACCCAGAGACAATGGTGATTACATCCATGTTAATATGTAGTGTAGTAGCTATGCTTTATCATCCTCGATTAAATTATTTCAGTGCAAAGAGCTATTTTTTTAAAAAGTAGTCTAGCAATATCGCCCACTTTACAAGTCTGAGCTACTACAACTAAAGGAATAGCCAGATTTTCCTTTCTTTTTTACCTCATACATAGCTTTATCAGCCCTGTTTATAATACTATTTACACTATCTTCTTCGTCAAAGATTGATATGCCTATGCTTGCTGAAATATTAATGGGGCTAGAGGATATTGAATTTATATCACTAATAACCTCAATTATCATGTTAGCTAATTTCGCTAAAAGCGCTTTATCTGACATATCAGGGAGTAAAATTACAAATTCATCCCCCCCTAAGCGAGAGACTGTATCCGTGATACGAATAATATTTTCTATTCGTCGTGAAATTTCAATTAATAATTCATCACCAATCTCATGCCCAAAAGAATCATTAATATTTTTAAAACCATCTATATCAACAAACATCAAACCGAAGCTATTTTTCTCTCTACGATACTTTTTTATTTCTTGCTTAATTCTATCAAACAGTAGTAATCGATTTGGAAGCTGAGTAAGTTGATCGTAGTAGGCTCTATTTTTTAATAGACAAATTTCTTTTTCCTTTCTTTCAGTTGTATTGAATTTTTCAATTGCAGAGCAAATCTTATCAAGCAAATATTTTTTATTGATCCGCTCTTTATTTATATAATCATTTATACCTTCAGAAATCGCTTTCAATACCAGTTCTTCATCACCTACCCCGGTAATTAAAATTGCTGGAATATTCATATTAAGATCAATGCTGATCGATTTATAGACAGATATCCCATCAATATTAGTTAATTTATAATCGATTAATAGTATATCAATGGGAATATTTGTTTCTTTCAAAAAATGAAGAGCCTTTTTGGGACAAGAAAATCCCAATAGACGACACTTCTCTTGTAGGATTTTTTTGATATATAAAATATCTGCTTTTTTGTCATCAATATATAGAATATTCAAGAGATGTAGGTTTTATAGTGAGTGTCTTTGTATTATAGCTTATCCTACATTTGGCCAAATTGTAGCAACTGATTGCAATAAGTTTTTTAAACCCTCATTCGATTTAGGCTTAAGTATATAAGAAGTTGCACCATATTCTTTGCTCATTTCAATAATTGTAGGGTCAACGGCATTAGAAAATAGAATTATAGGTACATATTTCAGTTTAATTTTGTTCTGAAATAGCTTCAAAGCATCTACCCCATTAATCTCTGGCATGTCATAGTCTAATAATATACAGCTGATGCGAGAGATGTTGTCTAAATCTTTTTCAAAGTTTATATATGAATCAAAGTGAATAATTTCGGCATTAATGTTGTTCTTCTTGGCGATATGAGATAGCAGCAGAAATTCTTCTTTATTATCGTCCAACAAAATAATTCTACATTTCATGGTCATTTATTAAATTGTTTTGCAACTTTAATGTTGCAGTGACTCCGCCCCATTGATTATTATATAATTTGAATTCAATATTGTTTACAAGCGCTAATTTTTTACATATTGCCAGCCCCATTCCTAAACCTTCACTTTCTGGGTTGATCTTATAAAATAAATTTTGGCACTCGTTAAGCTTGTCCGAAGGTATACTAATACCATTGTCTTCTATCCGCAAAACATTATCTTCATCACAATAATGGATATTAATCCATTTTTCATCCTTTTTAGCATCAGAATATCTAATGGCATTTTCGATCAAAGTTTTTAACATTTCATGAAGATGTACTCGAGAGCCCTTAAAATGAGGTAACTTATTGTTAATATACACTTTTATGTTATTTTGAAGAATGCTATTTTTGTTATCAGCTACAATAATATCAATAAGTTCTTTAACATTAATTACTTGGCCTTTGTCGTTGTTTTTGTCAATTTTTGCAAACTTAGTAAGCGAATCGAGAAGATTTGTCGATTTAACTGCTGAACTATAGACAATATGTAAAAATTCTTGTGCCTCAGCAGGCAAATTGTCTAAATATTCATCCATCAATAGTTCGCTGAATTGCCTAATACCTCTTAGAGGCTCTCGAAAGTCATGAGAGATAATATAAGAAAATGCTAATAACTCTTCGTTGACTTTCTTAAATTCATACACCCTTTTCTCAATCTCTTGTTCAAGGCTCTGGTTTAATTCCTTAAGCTTGCTAGATAGACATTGCAATTCCTTATTTTGCATTTCTAATTGCGACTGTGTTGACTTAATCTCAGTCATATCAGTATGCGTACCTACCATACGGGTAGGTATACCTTCCTTAGTCCATTCAACAACCGCGCCCTTACATAACACTGTGATGATAGAACCATCTTTGTGTCGATAACGAACTTCTTGTGAATAGGGATACTGGCCTTTTGTTTTTACATGTTTATCAAAGTTATCTAGTACAACCTTTAGATCCTCTTCTAAAATAAGCTTTTGCCATTCACTAGGTTTATGTTTCTTTTCTTCTGGTTTATATCCCATCATTTCCCAAAAACGGGGTGACATATACTCATAGTCTTCTTGAATCAGCCAGTCCCAATAACCGTCTCCACTTGCATCAACAAAAGCCTTTTTTGTCAACTCACTTTGTTTTAATTTGTTAAAAGTATCTTGAAATGCCATGGCTAAATTACCTAGCTCGTCTTTTCTTTGTGTGGGTAAACGACAGCAACCCGGATCATCCTTTAACCTGCGTACACTATTTGTTAACTGAAGAAGAGGAAGAGTGAGTCGATGAGCCAATAAAGCAGCTATCATTGTAGAAAGAACGCTTAGTAGGGCGCTAAAAAAGAGTGATTCTCTTTGGGTTTTATATACCCCTTCTAACAGCTCACTTTTAGGAATTTGTAAAATAGCCCCGACATATTCTTTATCAGAACTTTTTATTATCTTCATTCGTACATAGTAGATGACATCGTCACCATCGGTATAAACAGCCTCGTTACGTTTATCATTTTGTATTTTTTTGATGAACTCGGGTTGCTTTTTTGTGTAATTTTTATGGAATTCTAATTGAATAGTGCCTTTTTTATGGTTGTATTCAACATAGTCACCTGATTGATTGGTTAGAAAAGCTTTGATTTTTGGACTTGCAGAATAAAACATCTTTTTCAACAACTCCTCATAATCAACGTTAATAACAATCATACCGAAGACGTGACCATTAACGTTTTTCACTGGCACAACGGCACGAATTGTTGCTAATCGATTTTTATCTACAAAGCCATGTTCCCGATTTAAGGTAACTTCTGAGAAGAAAAAAGTGTCAAGGCCTGCTTTGACTTTCTTAACATAGGGCTCCTCACCTTTGTGTTGAAGTTGTTCGTCAGTGACTGATTCGTGACCTCTTTTAGTTCGATTGACTCTAACTAGCTCCAGACCATCATCAGCAAGTCCTATATAACGCACTTGGGTGAAATAAGGATTGACTTGCATAACGGAGGTAAAAGTAGTTTCTAAGCGTTTTTTCCATAATTGCGTTGTCGAGCCATCTTTAGGATCGACGCCGTTGTTAGCTATGCTACGCATCAGCCCTCTAACCGGGGGAACTCTAGATAATATTTTTGCTTCATTTTGAACAGCCGCATAAGCATCTTGAAAACGTAAAGCCATAAGCCTTGTTTTGGCACCTAAATGTTCAACTGCCTTCTCAAGGGTTTGTTCTGAGGTACGATAATAATTTAATACGCTAACCGAGATTGCTGCTATCGCTGTCACCATACTGGTAAGGATTATAATTTTACTTCGTAAGGTATTGAATGATTTTATTGATAACATATTGTTTTATTCCCTTAATAATCCTTGTTTAATGTAGTATTACTTCAATATTAGAAACTGTATTATAGCAGCATAACAAAGCCTTTCTAAATCCAGTTCAAGTTTTACATTTCCATTTCGTAGTTACTTACTAGATAGTTTTGCAACTTTAATGTTGCAGTGACTCCGCCCCATTGGTTATTTTGTAATTCAAATTCAATATTGTTTACAAGCGATAATTTTCTACATATTGCAAGTCCCATTCCTAAGCCTTCACTTTCTGGGTTGATCTTATAAAATAAATTTCTGCACTTATTAATCTTGTCAGAAGGTATACCAATACCATTGTCTTCTATACGTAAAACATTATCTTCATCACAATAATGAATATTAATCCATCTCTTTTCCTTTTGGGGATCTATATATTTAATCCCATTTTTGATTAAATTTTTTAAGATTTCATGAAGGTGTGCTCGAGAACCTTGAATATAAGGTAAGTTACTGTTGATATTCACTTGCACATTATTTTCAATGATATGCTTTTTGTTATCCACTACAATAATATCAATAATTTCTTTAATATTTATTGGACGGTGTTTTTTTTCTTGTTCTTCGCCAATTTTTGCAAATTGAGTAAGAGAGTCTAGAAGATTTGTCGATTTAACTGCCGAGCTGTGGACAATTTGTAAAAATTCTTGCGCTTCGTCGGGTAATTTGTCCGAATACTCATTTTTCAATAGCTCGCTAAATTGCCTAATACCCCTGAGAGGCGCTCGAAAGTCATGAGAGATAATATAAGAAAATGCTAATAACTCTTCGTTGACTTTCTTGAATTCGTACACTCTTTTATCAATTTCCTGTTCAAGGCCTTGGTTTAATTCTTTAAGTTTGTTAGACAAGCACTGCAACTCTTTGTTTTTAATCTCCAATTGAACAGGGGAGTCCAACTTTATTAATGATTCTTTTTCTCTATACAAAAAAACAGCTGCCGTTATAGATGCAATAGCCGTTAAAAATTTCATTATCCCTTCTATTCCATATGCCGGATACCAAAGGACTAACATATTGATACTATGCGTAATTCCACAAAAAAGAATATATAGAAAAAAAATCGTATACAGATTATTGATACCTTGATCATTTCTACGGTTTTTTACATGTAGAATTATAGAGGGGATAATCATATAAGCTATAAATATTAAAAAATCCGATAAAACGTGCACTACTAGCAGCAAAGGATTCCATATCAAGCAGTAGCCGTGTGGCATCAATCCTTTAATCTTAAAAAAAGTAGTCAAACCGTCCATGCTGAACTTCCCTCAAATTAAAGCAACATTATATCTGAATTTGGGTTGTCCGGTTATAGGATTTGACGCTTAATGGACCGAAAACCCACGATAAAAAAAATAATACATATAAACCAATATGTTAAAAATTATTTGGCAACACTTTTTCAGACAAGTTATTCAAAATCAATTTTGCTGCCATATTATTTTTGATGTGTTTTTTTAGTTGATCATAGACAGTAATGGCTTTACTTATCAGTTCATTAACTGGCCGTTCTTCTTTTGAGTTTTTTTCAATTTGTAAACAAAGATTTGAAAATAAAGTTGCTCCAACTGCTTTTGCTGAGGACTTAAGTTTATGAGCACATTGATAAATAAGCTCACGATTCTTTGTTTCCATTGCTTTTTGTAGTTCGAAGATGGTTTGATCAGCAGAATTAATGAAAGTAGTTAATAATTTAGTTTGTCTTTGTTTGTCGCTCCCAATGTATTGTTCCATTATGGAAAGATCTATCAAATCAACGTTGTTATTTGTGTTAGATGTTTCCTGTTCTATTACGTGTTCTTCTATATTTTAAACCATTTTTTCAAAATGATTGTCAAAAACGCTACAAGCGAATGCATTCTAATCTGTGATCACAATGTTAGATGGCCGTTGAGAGTGTTCGTGACTCTTGATGAATAATCTCTGAGAGCTCATTACTTAGCCGCACAAATCCGTCAAACCCATAATCGGCTAATGTTGATCCTAAGATAGAGCCAATGATGACGCCATCAGCCATTTGTGCAACAGCCTTAGCTTGCGAGTAATTTGAAATCCCAAAACCTGCTGCTATAGCTATCGATGGAAAGTGTTGTCGCAACGCCCTTAGCTCTGACTCTAACGTCATAGATAAATCATCTTTTGCGCCTGTCACAGACTGTCGAGAAATATAGTAAATGAAACTAGGATTGATGACCTCATACAGTAGAAATCGATTTGGGTTCGTGGTTGGTGAGACTAAAAGGGCTAACTCTAGCCCTGATCCTCTAATCTGTTTAAAGATTTCTACACCCTCTTCAGGGGGTAAATCTACAATTAATACACCATCTACACCAACCGCTTTTGCTTTCTTACAAAATGCGGGTATACCTGCATTAAGTAGGGGATTTAAATAACTAAAAAGCATAATTGGTGTTTGAGTTCCAGCCTCTCGTACCTCCTGCACCATAGATAAAACCTCATCAAGATGCATACCATTAGCAATAGCGGTTGTTGCGGCCTTTTGATTAACTGGCCCATCAGCAACCGGATCTGAAAAAGGCACCCCTAGCTCAATGATGTCTGCACCTTGCTGAGATAAGGTAATTAACGCATCTTTTGATATTTTTCTAGTAGGATAGCCCCCCATAATAAAGGGGATATATAGGGAATGATTTTTTTCAAATGTGGCTTTTAGCATCGCCTTTCTCCTTTAATGAGTTCATTACTGCTAAGTCCTTATCACCTCGCCCTGAAAGGCCAATCAACATGATATAGCTTTTTGGAAGCTTGGGTGCAATTTTTATCCCATACGCAATGGCATGCGCACTTTCTAAAGCTGGAATGATTCCTTCGGTCTTTGCTAGGGTAAAAGCAGCGGCTAGGGCTTCATTATCGCGACTGTAGGTATAATTGACCCGCTTAATATCATGTAAATAAGCATGCTCTGGACCAACACTAGGATAATCGAGTCCAGCTGAAACACTTGATGTTTGACATGCATTACCAAACAAATCTTGTAACAAGTAACTCTTTGCTCCTTGTAAAACACCAGGACGTCCAGATAAGAATCTAGCAGCATGTAGACCCATGCCAACACCACTTCCCCCTGCTTCAACACCGGTCATTTTAATATTAGTCTCTGCTAAAAAAGGATGAAACAGGCCTATAGCATTACTACCGCCGCCTACACAAGCGACTAATTCATTAGGATTGGTACCAATTTTCTCTTGTATTTGCCGCTTCGCCTCTAGGCCAATAATGGTTTGAAAGTCTCTAACTATGGTTGGGTAAGGATGAGGACCTAATGCAGAGCCAAGAACATAGTAGCTATTATCTAAATCACTCACCCATGTTCTCATTGCTTCACTTGTTGCATCTTTAAGCGTTTGAGATCCTGTATACACTGGATGAACATTTGCACCCAGCACCTTCATACGACTTACATTTGGCGCTTGTCTCTCTATATCCTGAGCCCCCATATAGACATCACAACTCATTCCTAGACGAGCGGCAATCGTTGCAGTGGCCACACCATGTTGGCCTGCCCCTGTTTCTGCAATGAGACGCGTTTTATTCATGTACTTAGCAATAAGGCCTTGACCAACAGTATTATTAATTTTATGTGCCCCTGTATGAGTTAAGTCTTCGCGCTTTAAATAAATTTTGGCTCCATTTAAATATCGACTTAACGACTCTGCAAAATAAAGCGGCGTTGGTCTACCGACAAAATCAGCAAGCAAAGCTCTAAGTTCGCTGTTAAACGACTTATCATCTTTTAAATGTTGGTATGCATCAGTCAATGCATTGAGTGGAGCCACTAAGGTTTCCGGCACAAAAGCGCCACCATAAGGACCAAAATAACCCTTTTTATTTTTCATCTCTACACCTCTTGAAAAACTTACTCAACTTAGTCTCACATTTAACACCAGCTATTGTTTCAACACCGCTGGCAACATCAACAGCAAATGGTCGAACCTGCGAGCTGGCGTAGATGACATTCCGATGCGTCAAACCACCTGCTAAAATCAATTTGTGTTTTTTTGCAAGGATCTTAGCAAAAGACCAGTCAGCACAACGTCCAGTTCCGCCTATAGGCAAACCGCGCTTATAAGGCGCATCGAGTAAGATATAAGCATAGTCTTGGAACCGTTCTTTAAGTAACCATGTCCTGTCTTTATTGCATGGAAACGATATAATTGTTTTACTTTTGTATGAATTTAAGAAAGGTTTGTTCTCATAGACTTGAATGAAATCTAATACTTCCAACGACTCTACGACTTCCTTTTCACTATAGTTAATGAGAATTCCAACTGTTACCACCTCAGCTGGTAGTGATGACACAATTTTTTTTGCCTTTTCCAAAGATACGTACCGAGGTGAATTTCTATAAAAATTAAAACCAATGGCCCAAGCACCGAGATTTATAGCAATCGCTGCATCGTGTTCGTTGGTAATGCCACAAATTTTAGCCCTTAGCATGTTTTCATCTCCCTTTCTAAAAGGGTAGTAAGAGCCCTACCTGGACTATCAGACTTCATTAATGATGAACCCACTAAGAAACCATCAAACCCTAGCGCATGCATCTCATCAATTTGACACCTTGACTTAACGCCACTTTCACAGACGAGGTAACTTGATTTAGGAGCATGCTTAATAAGCTCTCTAGAAATATTCATGTCAACATTTAGAGTGTTCAATGAACGATTATTAATTCCAATGATTTTAGGTGACAATTTTGACACTGCCCTTAACTCAGAAAGATCATGAACTTCAACAATTGGGGTAAGAGAAAGTGAAACAGCATACTCATACAGATCTTTTAAATCGGATTCGCTTAAAATGGATTTAATCAACAAAATAGCATTCGCGCCAAAATAGGCTGCCTGTCTCACTTGTTTCTTACTTAAGACAAAATCTTTTAACAATAAATTAGACTCGGTAAATTCATGTCTTATGTCCCTAAGATAATGAACATCCCCCTGAAAGAAATAAGGCTCAGTCAGTATTGAAATCGCATCAGAACCGGCTTGCAAATACGACTTGGCAATGGCTATATGATTTAAGTCACCTACGTGAATCCTCCCTAAAGACGGGCTGGCAAACTTAATTTCACTTATAATAACAGGTTTATTGTTATTATTGAAAACCATTAAAAAATCATGCTGGTTTTGACTAAGAACTGGGTAGTCGGGCATTCTAGAGACACGATTTTTAACAAGTTTTTTTATTTTATTTAGAAAGTTATTCATAACTTAGCCTCTTTAGTTTTTCGTAAAGATTTAAAGAAATCCCACTATCAATTGCCTCTGCCGCCAACAATACACCCTCTCTCAGCGTATTTACTTTTCCTGAAACATACAAACCTGATGCTGAATTTAATAAGACAACATCACGTCTTGCGTCTCTAATCTCTCCTCGTAGAACACCAATAAATACATCCTTACTTTCATCAATAGACCTTACTTGAATACAACTTAAATCGGCTCTTTTTAAGCCAGCATCCTCAGGTATTACTTTATACTCACGAGCATCACTTCCTGAAAGTTCTAATATCTTTGTAGGCCCACTAATGCTCATCTCATCCAAGCCATCTTCACCATGAATAATTAGCGCATGAACCACTCCCTGACGAATCATAATACTCGCCATTTTTTTAAGTAAATCTTCTCGATAAACACCAATAACAAATCGTTTTGGTAAAGCAGGATTTAATAATGGGCCAAGTATATTAAACATGGTCGGGATCTCCATGTTTTTACGCAATTGACCAAATTTTTTCAGCGCACTATTAAACATGGGAGCCCATAAATACACATAGTTATTATGCTTTATATGGGTTTTAAAGAGTTCCTCGTTTGAGACTGGTTCTATACCGAGTGATGAAATCGTATCAAAGCTTCCAAATTGACTACTAGCACTACTTCCGCCGTGTTTAGCAACCTGAACACCCGTACTTGCAATAATAATGCTCGATAAAGTTGAAATGTTAAATGACTTACTTCTATCTCCACCAGTACCAACGATGTCGACCACATCAAAATTATGATTTATTCGCTTACTATGCCTTTTAAAATAGTCATATGCTCCATCAATTTCTTCTAAACTTTCCTTTTTGGCTTGAAGCAAGGTCAATAGCGCAGATTGTTTCTCTGGCTTCATCGATGAAAGCTTGTTAAAGATTTGATAAGACTCGATGCTCGATAAATGTTTTCCCTTTAATAATCTATGCATTAGGTCACCTTTTGCCGTTGGTTATAAAATTTTGACAGATAGCGTCCACTTTCAATAATTATTTTTAATTCAGCAACAAAGTCGTCAAGATCAGATTTAGATAAATAAAGTGGGTTAACACATACTCTGATAAGATTTGGTGCCCTATAATCACAGATATAACCTGACGCAATTAAAGAACGAGAAATCCCATAAGCACTATTATGACAGAAGGCAATATGCCCACCTCGTTTGATAGGTGCAAATACATCGACTTCCATTTGCTGCAAGGCTCTTATAACACGTTCACTATAAATATTTGCTTTATCATAGAGTTTCTGAATAAGATCCCTATCAAACAAAGACAACGAAGCCTGAAGAGCCTTTAAACTAAAAACATAAGGTGTCCCACCCATAAATTTGTTAATACCAGTGGATTGATACCGACGTTTAAATGAAAATGGCTCATCATGTCCCAACCATCCCTGTATGGGCGATTTCATCTGATTGAAATGTTTCTTATTCGCATAGATAAATGCTGGACTACCTGGACCACCACTTAAGTATTTATAAGTACAGCCTACAGCAAAATCAACATCACACTCTGATAAAGACAGCGGCACAATGCCCGTACTATGGCAAAGATCCCATACAACTAAAATACCCAGGTTGTGTGCTTTTTCCGTAAGTAATTTCATATCAAACAATGAAGAATCCCTGTAGCTAACATGTGTAAGCATTAATACGCTCACCTCGTGTGATAAGTTGTCAATTACTGATTCTCTAGCGACTACCTTAAGCTTACTTAAGCCATCTGCTATATACAGATCGGCTGGAAAATTATCATCGGTTGTTAAAATAATATTTCGATTGGATTGCAAATTAATCGCTGCATAAAGAACCTTATATAAGTTAGTTATGGTGCTTTCACAAATAATAACTTCACTTTCATCTGCCCCAATGAGCTCTGAAACTTTTTTACCTAAGGAATGAGGCAAGGTCAACCAATCACTATTATTCCAGGCAGCAACCCCATACAAAGAAAATTCTTTCGATGCTTCCCTTAAATAATCACATGTTACTTTGGGACTTGGACCTAAAGAATGACCACAAAGATAATGACTGTCAGTTGGCAAATTAAAACTATGCTTTATCATATTGATCCCCTTTTTTTACTACTAAAACGGCCAAGATAATGCTGCCAGTGAAGAACTTCAAATCTGATGGAGAAAGCCCTAATAATAGAACAATCCCTTCTATTTGCTGATAAACGAGGGCTCCCACCAAAGGTGACAATAGCTGCCTTGTAATTGTTTCTGTACCAACTATGCGCTCCCCTAACATTAAACTAGCCAAACCATGTATGACGATACCAACACCCATTCCGACATCGACATACCCTTGTAAGGAAACTATTAGAGAACCGCTTAAAGCATAGAGTGCCCCAGATAGGAAAAAGCCAAAGCTGACATATTTTTTTGTATCAATTTTCTGGTGATTAGCAAACGCCAAATTTAGACCTATTACTCTAAATCGAAGTCCAATCTCGGTTCTTAAAAACAATGAAAACAGAATCAAACAGAATCCCATAATACTAAAGAGCAATAGGATCCCCGGTTGACTGACACCAGTTGCATACAGTGAAAGATTTGGCTTTCCCATAACACGAAGATTGATGCTATATGCCATTGTGCTAACAATAATGCCAGCTAAAATACTATTTAAGGAAAACCTTAATATTAATTTAGCTGTAACTAAACTTAATATTCCTCCACAAAGAACGGCGATAAAAATAGCAAGATAATCTGGTAGCCCACTTATTAACAATGATCCATAAATGGCGCCACCTAACGGGTAAGCCCCCTCAACAGTCAAATCAGCAAGATCTATTAGACGAAAAGTAATCATTATTCCAAAAGCAATAAGGGCTAAGATTAATCCCTGTGTAAGACCTGCCATGAATAAACTAACATCCATGGCAAGCTCCCATTTCTGCAACGCCATAAACCAAATCCATAAGTTTCTTGCGATTCAATTCTTTTTTATCATCTCGATTTAAATCACACACAATCTTTCCATGACTCATAATGACTAACCGATTGCCAAATGTTAGCGCCTCATCAAACTTATGCGTAATCATTACAGTTGTTAGTTCACGTTCAATTATTTGATTTGCACTATAAGCCATTAATCGTTTTTGCATACTGATATCAAGTGCAGAGGTGTGTTCATCGAGTACTAATATTGGCTTATCACTGTTCATTGCCATTAAGGTTGCTAACATTTGACGTTGCCCACCTGAGAGCGAAGAGACAGGCTTATATAACTCATGTTCTAAGTTACAATTTAAGCCCATTAATAGTGCTTTAGCTTTTTGATGATATCGTTTGTAGCTTTTAAAACTAGCATTACTTATTTTACTAAGAGCTAAGTTTTCGAGAATGCTCATCTCTGAAACAACGCCCAAATTTATGTCTTGTACGACCTTAGCAACCTTTCCTGTGATAGATATCGAACCCTTATTTGGCATAATTTCCCCACTGATCATTTTAAGTAATGTAGATTTCCCACAACCATTAGCACCCATGACTATACAGAAATCTCTTTTTCTAATTGAAAGTGAGACATCATTAAGGCTTTTTGTTTTCTTGTTTTTATATGAAAAGGATATGTTTTTTAATTCAATCATGGCTCACCTCTACAAACCCCGTAGGTATGTGCAGAGCTAGCTCTTTAGCAAGAATGCGATTTATCACCCGGTGTACGTCTTTGCTGTGCGGGTATCGTGGTGTTAGATCACTAACCTTGCTTCCTTGCAAAGCCTTAGACATTAACCTTCCAGCACTGAACCCAACTTTTTCGTAATCAACGCTAATGCTTGCTAGGGCCAGTCCTTTTTCAACAGCATCGCTTTCTACGTTAAAAATAGGAATACCCATCTTTTTAGCAATTGCCGATATTGCGGGAAGAGACGGTTGAATTGGTCCGCTAGCACCAACATATAGAAAGTCAACTTTACGTTTTAACATTTCCATTCTCAAAGGAATATCACGTGCTTCATCAACAGGAACAGCTAAAACAGTCATATTAAAACGATGAGTCACTCTTTCCATTTCCCGTACTAGAGCTAAATCATTGCTCTCACTTGTTGCATAAATTAATCCAACGGTTTTAGCATTGGGAAGTAAGCGTTTGACCTCATTAAAGAACAATTGCAAGTTTTGGCTATCCGAACTTCCTGACATGTTATTACTTGCTTTATATTTTTGTGGTATAAGCCCTGCTTCAACTGGGTTTGTAACAACCGTATAAATAAGGGGAATATGAGTAACCATCCTATTAGCTGTCTCTGAAACAGGGGTCGTTAGAACAAGCATTGCTTTCGGATTTTTTGCTAACAATCCTAACAACATTTGAGGTATTAAAGTCTGTGAAAAATTAACATCTGCTATTGTATAGCGAATCGTTTCACCCTCTATAAATCCATTTTTTTCCATTCCCTTTTTAAATCCTGCAATCGCTGCACTTAATGAGGCGTGTGGCCCATAGTTTGCAATGGCAACTAGCGGCAAGCTCTCATCACCCGCTTTTTGCTCTCTTATTAAAATTAGTCCACCACACAGTATTAATACAACGATGAGTATTTTCAATTTACGCATTATTTACTCCTCCCTAAACCTAGAGATTTATCAGGTTCTCAAGAACTTTGTGAGATAAGTCTTAAAATTGAACTGAGCTATGCTGCAATGATTTAATGTCACTGTGCATAGCAAAAAAATAAACAACAATATTTAGTAAGGTGAAAGGCCAATCGGCCAGGGTGTGGTAAAAATTGTATTAGTGAAAAATGAGAACAACTTAGAGATTATAGGTGTCATGTTTGTATCCAGAAATATAAAACAAAAGGGCTTAAGCAATTATTATGATTGCCATCGCCAAGTTGTTTTTTCGCTTATATTTCTGATAAACATGATTGTTAAATTCATTTCAAAAGATTAACTACTTATGCTGACAACCTATCACAGTGCTTTGCTTAACGTCAACCTTTATAGTTGACATTTCTCCTTTGCAACCATGCTCTTAATCATTTGATACTGGGATCTGATTAGGAATACTGTGGCACAGAAGCACCTCGGGCATGTCAAAGTGCTTCAACAACAAATCGGGATCTTTTGCTAGATCCATTTTTTCTGCCCGAGAGAGCCTCTTTATACCTTTTTCTATCCTTAGAGCATCTCCTTTACCACTCAGTACTTGCCAACACCCAACCAAGTTTTTAGGTGGAAAACTTCTAGTGTATTTACTTTTTGAAGTACCACACAAGTGTTCTTGATAACGCCTTTCTGGGTTCGTTGTGTAACCTGCATAAAAACTACCATTTTGACATTCTATTAAGTAGACAAAATGATTTCCCTTAGCTCTCGTTGCTGCCATCAGCTCTCCCCCACTTAGTCCTTAAATGGCTATTCTTAAGCGAGCTATTAAAGCTCCATCTCTTTGATAACCGGCTCTCTAATTCTATCGTTTTCAATGTCTGAAATAGCATTACACTCTAAAAGACTAAAATCCTCAATTGCTTCCACGGAATGAGTTACATAAGGTGAAATGGCAATGGTTGAAGGCAAGTCCACTATAACCTCATGAGAGATTTCTTCACCTACACGCCGGTAACTTAACTTAATTGCGCCAGATAGCAAGATAAAGATTTTAGGATTGGTATACTTTGATTTTCCTTGGTGGTAAGTATTGCCACTGATACTACCTTTTTTTCGAGTAATGTAGATGAAGTTTGCCGTCTCTCGAATTGAGAATGAAAGAGTCTGACCTCGCTCATCCTGTCCAACTGTAAAAAGGGGTTCTATTTTTACATCCATCATTATGGTTTCCTATATTTTCCTCGAATGAGATCTCTAATTAAAAATCGTGCTGGTGAAAGAGCCTTTA
This sequence comes from Legionellaceae bacterium, assembly GCA_030148065.1. Taxonomy (GTDB): domain Bacteria; phylum Pseudomonadota; class Gammaproteobacteria; order Legionellales; family Legionellaceae; genus JASBUC01. The sequence goes on from JASBUC010000057.1 coordinate 22,715, forward strand.
ATAATTCAGTTGAAGTTGCTTGTGGCTTGCCAAGCATTATGCTTGCAAGCAAATATGCGGAAAGAGGCGCATAAGTCAAACCATTGGAGCCAAGCCCAGTTAATACATAGAGATTTTGATGATAATTACCAGGCTCTGGTATAAATAATTTGGCATCTTTCGAAAGCTCATGATAGTTCTCAACAAAAGCTTCTTTGTTTGGAACAGCACCCAAAATTGGCACGTAATCAGGCGTTGTTGCCCGCACACTGACTCGACTCTCTAATGTTTCTGGCAACAAAGAAGAGCTAAGTCCTAGCAAACTCTCAAGACGTTCTAGGTTTTCAACATTCTTTGGTTTTTTTACGCGCTCACCAACCTCATAAGTAGCTCCCAGAGAGTGTAGACCGTTTAGAGCTCGACTAAGGTAGCCCTCAGCACACACTGGGTAGGAAAGTCCCCTTGTCTGATCTAACTCAGGTAAATAAGTGATCTCTCCTGCAATACCTTTAATTGGAAGAAATGCCGTCTCTTTAAAGCCATTTGCTTGGTGGCCGTTAGCAATCACTAAGGCATCAAATAATTTTCCATTAATTTCCCACTTACCATCTCTCTTGCAAGGCTCTGCAATCATTTTTGAGGTTGTGACGTTTATGTCAAAGCTGACAAGCAGTCGCTGACAAAGTTTAGGGGGCTCTAGATCACCTGAGAGTGGAAAAAACAAAGCTCTAGTACTTTTATGTGATAATCCTCCAAGTTTGCTAAGTTCGTTTTCATCCAATAGTTGAACAAGTTCAGGATAAGCACTCAAGAGTGGTGCTAACTTCTTAGTTAGCACTAACTCTTTCTCCTTTTGTAATAATTTCAGCATGCCATTTAGGCTTGTGACACCTAAAGACCTATAAAAGCGATGAGCAAAGAGATAAGCACTTAGTTGGTATTCAGACCAAGCATTTAAAAAGGGAGATAAGTTAACATGCAATAAACCTTGCTGATTACCGGATGCATTTGATGCCACCTGTGGCTCTTTTTCGAAAACGTCTATTGAAAGGCCCTCCTTTGCTAGAAAGTATGCAAGGTGAGCACCTGATAACCCTGAGCCAATAATTGCCACCGACTGAATACGTTTCCCCCCCGATTTTTTCAAGTACCAGGGAAGCTCAATCTTGCTGTTAAATTCCTTTTGAGGCTTTTGTAGATCTCGTGGTTGATGATACGTCCCAACCAACATCTCTCGCTTTTTAGCAAAACCTGGACGTTTTTCAAGGTTAAATCCAGCACTTTGCAAACCATCACGCACGACTCGTGCACAAGAATAAGTTGCAAAGCTTGTACCGTTTCTAGCGCAGAGTGTCATGCAGTGAATGAGCTCTTCACTCCAAAGGCTTGGATTTTTTTTTGGCGCAAAGCCATCTAGATAAAAGGCATCAACTTTTATCCCACCATAATGCGTATTAATATATTGATCATTGCTTGCAAGTAACGATTGAAAACCCTCAAGCGCATCACCTATCCAAAGCCTAAGTTCGACATTGCCAAATGTAAGTTGGTGCCACCTCGGGGTTAGCACAGGATAAGCCTCTATTAATGGTTGATATTTATCAGCTAACTCTGGAAACAACTCTGCAACTTTTTCTAAGTCTTGTTTTACTAAAGGGTGCTTTTCAAAGGCATAGTAATAGAGGGTATTAGAGCCTCGAACTACACTTTGCCAAAGCGCTTTACTCACTATAAAATTTAGACCTGAACCAAACCCCAGTTCTGCAATAATAAAGTCATTGTTCGTCTCTTTAAAACGCGCAGCTAATTGATTGCCTTCTAAGAAGACGTGCTTAGACTCATTTACACCCGACTCTTTTGAGAAATAAACATCATCAAATAGAGTGGCAATTGGTAATCCTCGTTCATCAAAGTGAATCTTTGCAGTTTCAACTGGCAAGAAGGGTTCTGACTTCATTTTTACAGGGTTTTAAAAAAAACAAAATAATACCGTTTACGGCTTGAATTTACTAATTTTTTCCGTATAATCCGTTTTGCGAGGTTGGACTTGCAATGTGTCATTCCATAAGGACGGTCGCGACACATCGACCGTCCTTAATTATTTAGGGCTAATCTGTAGAGCACTGTCTTGCAGTAGTTTTTCTTCTTCTAGTCTGCGAACGTCTTCTAAACGTCGTTCTTCCCATATTTTTTCTGGCGTCAAAAACTCTACTTGCTTTTCAAGAAATTTTTCGTCGAGTTTATCTAAGAATTCTTGGTTACTAAAGAGACTAACAAGTAACGAATCCAGTCGTAACTCCTCTAAGATTGGCTGAAATGGAAAATAAAGATTAATGTAATCAGCAGACACGGTTAAATTGTCCTGATCAAACGCCCGAAACGTGCCCTCTCTTTCTAATTGTCGCGCCAAACGAAAGGATCGTGGATAGTTACTAACAGACGAATCCCCTGTTGATTCAAAAAATAAACCATACTTGAATTCTAACGTTTCAAAGCAAAGATGCATAACCTTGGCAAACTCATTTAAGCCTTCAATTGGGTTTATTTCTCCTAATGAAATCTTATTTAAAATACTCAGTGCGGCCTTGGTGGTCTTCTTACCATTGCCTCGTTCAATAATACTATCTAAATCATTGACAATCTCAGGAAGCTCAACCACTTCGTTTAATAAATCTGATAGGTAGGTACCCTCTAAAAAGTCCCCCTCCGGTGATCCACCTTTTTTAGAGTCTTGTGTCTCTGCCTCCTTATTTTCTGATTTCAAATCCTCTGCCGTGTTAAAAAATATGCTGTTTGCAGCGCTAGTATTGGTTGTTTTGCTCTCAGCAACTAAATTGTCAGAACTGCCATCTTCTTCCTCTTCTTCGTCTTCTTCGTCTTCTTCGTCTTGCCAAGAGAAGCTCTCTGCATTTACAACTGGAAGATTTGAAACGGTATTAAAGGCATTTTTAATTGAATCGAGTATACCTTTTCCTTCTGCAAGTTTCTTCTCATTGGCGACCGTTGCTGATTTGACATTGGTAATTAATGAGGAGTGACACCCTGCCGTGCCCCTTACGTCCTGCCCACTACCGTGCTGCTTATCCGTACCCTTTCTTCCATTTAGGTCAAAATACAACCTTTTTTTGTAAATAGCTATCATTAAATAGAAGAATAAATCGACTCGACGAGCGGCATGCTCACGAACAAGCTCTTCGACCAAGCCAATTTTCTGGCAATAAAGTTCATCAACTTCGGCAAACAATCTCCGTTTTGTTTGCTCCAACTCTGCCCGTTTACTAGCCGGAAGCGCTTTATCCCCTAAGCGCCCTTTTAATTTTTTTAAGCGCTCACTTCGACTCTTGCACTCAAGCTCGAGGCTTGCCATCTTAGCTTGAATGAATTCATCTTTTTCATAAGGACTTCTTGGTGTCCCACGCCACGAACCAAAAAAAGTGTGCTCCACATACGGCGCTAGAGCATGACTTGCCATATTAAATAACTGTACTGCGCTATCAACTATGAAACCATTGGGGGGTGCTTTTTGCTGTAGATAGAGAGAGGCTGTGACATTTTGCTCAAAAGTTGTTTTATCTCGTCTTAACGGCTTGTTTTTAGCAGGAACTTTTTTTTTGCTAGTGGTACTGTCTTGTTTTAGTGGTGCTGCTTTTTTCTGAGACTTCTTTTTAGGTGGCATAAGGCACGTCCTCTGTGCAAATGAATACCGAAATCCTAACAGTTAACTATAGAAAACTAAAGCCTAAGCCCATTAGACCGCCAAAGAAGCCCCCCCAAACAACCAGCCAACCCAAATGCTCGCTGATCATGTCTTGTACTAGATTTTTAACCATACGAGGGGTTAATTCATCAAGGCGAGCCTCTACTAAATCAGAAACTTTCTTCTGAAAACCATCCTCTTTCGGGGCGGCAAGGCCTTTTTGGAGATTATCGATAAAGTCAGGCGCTGAAATCATCTCATTAAAAATACTTTTTAATTTTTTGGTAATGCTCTCTTCCATTGGCTTTAGTGCCTCAACACCACCAAACATATTGAGCATGCTGCCAAACTGTGAACTCATAATTGCATCACACAAACCTTGAAAAACTTTGGAAAAATCAATGCTTTCTAGAATCGCCTCCCCATCTATTGAGAGTGATTCCGCACTTGATTGAATGAATTTATCAATGTTTTTTTGATTAAAAAACTGCTTCATAATTAGGTTTCGAATGGCGGCCTTAAACTCTTGAAAGCGACTTGGCACCACCCCAGAACCATAGAGAAATGGAATCTTTTCAAAGAGCATGTAGATAGCAAGCCAGTTGGTAATCGCCCCAGACAGGGCGTAATAGCCAATTGGTTTTAAGTGCTCTTCATGCAGCAAAAATCCAAACATTATGATTAAAAGGGCAAATAGGTTGGTCAAGATACTCTTTGAATTCTTTAAACTTCTGGCAATCATTTAAAATCAAGGTTAATGAAAAGACGCTATTCTAACCAAGAGTGGCACAATTGTCCCTAACTCATTACCAAAGTTGATTGTTCCTTTCGAAAGTCTGGATCGAGCTCTTCTAGCACTGTAAGACCGGATCTAACGGTAATTTTTAGATCTGAGGGAAAAAATTGACAGCCTGATTGTGTCTCAATAACGTTGTTTTCAAACAAGCTGAACGCTTGTTTCTTTTGGTTCCAGTCGCCTGTGTTTACAAAACTATCACACAGCGTTTGCAAATAGTCACGTCGGTTGTCACCTCGCCAAAGTTGATTCTCAGGAACCATTTCAATTGACTTTTTCATTAAAATAATTAGGTAATGATTGTACACAATTTCAATGGCATCATCTGAGCCTTGTTGCCTTAGACTTTGAACAAATTCTTTAAAAGAATGAGTATTAGCAAATTCACGACCATTTCGAGGCTTGGCCGCATATCGAATGTAGGAATTTAGTCGATCTAGCGCCTGCGTGAAATCCTCTGCAGCCACAAAGGCATCAAATTGCCTTTGAAAGCCTCCTAAAACGTTTCTTTTTTCAGTGGATTCTTCCGTGATAACGAAAGGTTTACTTCTTATGCCATCTTGCATGGCTTTACTGATTTGTCCATATAGCCGTTTTTGCTTACTTATTTTTGCAGCCTGCAAGGCCTGTTGTAGTAAGAGAATTTCTTTATCGTCTTCGCTGGGGGGAGCTGAAGTACTCCGCCGTCTTGTTGCTGTGTTATGATTTAAAGCTGTGTCAGTCCTAGAGCCTTCTGACATGCGATGATAGCAGTGCTCTTCACTAAGCTCAGTATCAAGGCTCTCTACTGGTTCTTTATTTCGAGAAAAAAATTCAAAGACCATAGCCATTCATCCTTTAATCAGCTCGTCTCCTTTTATATCAATTTTTTATTAAGGCTGTCTAGCAACAATTATTCTCATTAGTTAAATATTCACGGTCACTATTAATGCTGTAAGTGTTCTGCGTGGCTTGAAAATAATACTTAAACTGCTCTTTGTAATGACAACTATGTTTGCCAAGAACGGCTATTTCAGCTGAAAAATGTTGGACAAAATTCTGCACCCGGTGTGAATCATTATTAATCATCATTCGAGCAGTATATCGAACATAATCAAAGTTAGTTTTGAGAAACTCTTCACACCACCCAGCCATCGTTTTCCAAGTATGACTCTGCACAAACATTAATAAGCTATTAAACCGCTCTATTGAGACCCCTGTCTCTTTCTCCCAATCTCGCACAATCCCTTGTAAATGGCCTTGCTGTAAGGCTTTTAATTCTGACTTACTGAATGACAAGTTAACGTCACATTGATGAAGCCGCTCAAGCTTTTTTGCAGCACTTAATTTGATTTTACGGGAAAAACCACCAAAAAAACGGCTCACAGGCGCAAAATGATAATACTCATTCTGATTTTTGTCTCGTTTCTGGATATAGTGAGAGAGCTTATCACCTACTTCATCCACCTCAAATTCAAGCTTGTCATAACCCATATTGGATTTCCAATCATAGATAATAGGCAATTTTTACCCCTTGGCCCTTAAATATACTGTATGATTATTAAGTAATCATTAATAGCAATGGAAACAAACTCTTGGGTGATTATGAATAATACAAGAGCACTTGCGAGCTGGCTTAAAAGTCGTCTATGCTCTGATTACACACCAGTCTTAGGCAAGACGCTCCGGATGGGCTCTCTACATTCTTGGCAAGCATTTTTTAAATGGCTCTTTTTACTTTCTGTCGCAATCATGCTCGTGCTAAGTTTTTACAAAGATAGGCTACCAGAGGCACAGAATTATGAAGTCTTTGACCTTCCAGCTCCTAAACAAACAGCCACGGCGCGCCAATCCTTTAGTTTGTATAGCAATGAGCAAAAATATGTCATTCATCCAAAATACGACTATGAGTTAACTGGTGTTGTGGTAAGTTACAATGATGCTAACCAACTTGGAAACATCTGGCATCATCGGCGTTGGAAGGATTTTATTAACGTCCGCGATCTATGTGTGCTCTGGGGAGACAATGTAAAAAGTGGGGTCTATCAGCGCATGCACTTTAGCAGTGATAGTTGGACATGTTGGGCAGCCTGGCAAGAAAGTGATGCTAACATTTTCAAAGGTAATGCTCTTTCAAACAATCATTTATTAACCGACTATAACTATGTCAAAAAAGCATTATTATCTTCTGAAGTTGGTGATGTTATTCGATTTAAAGGGGTACTTGCTGCTTACGAAATCCCAACATCCGGTTTCAATCGCGGTACAAGCACCACTCGCGATGATAATGGCAATGGCGCCTGCGAGACTGTTTACTTGGATGAGTTTGAAATAATAAAAAAAGCAAACCCCCTGCTTCGCCGCAGCTACATTCTTTCTAAGTGGCTTGCCATTATCTCCTTTGGTTTCTTTACAGTCCTTTTTCTAGCAAGCCCTTTTAGAAGTAAAGAGTGATTACACCTTAGCCGTTAATTCATCCCCTGCTCTAGCGATAACTCAGGGTGTATACTCTCTCTTTGTTTGTGCAACCTTTCAGCTGTCTGAAGAATGATAGTGCTTCGCTCGCTCTCTTGATGTTCTAGCATACTTAAGAAAAGCTCACGCGTTTCCTTATCTCCTTCCAGATAATGACCAAAATAGGTTTGATTTCTTATAAACTCTAGGTTTAAGCGCTCCGGCTTAATGCTTGCTTTTAAAGGAATTATCCCTGTTCTACCTATAACTATATCAGTAACCACTTCTCCAAAATGTGCATCCATACTCTTTTCTAATACCTGATGTACCTTTATTGCCACATCTCTCATAATGCCTATAAGCTCATCATGAGAGAGATGGCTGAAATGTCCTGCTTGCTGGGCAGAAGATAGGTAAACTGCAGGCGCACCTAGATACCCAAGATAAGCATTTTCGCCACCATAAACGCCATAACAGCTTGTACTAATTAACTTACCAGTTTCTGGACTGTGCAGGCTAACAATCCGCAGTTTTGCCCTCAGGGCTCGCTCACAAACATCCATAATAGAAACACTTTCCAGATCTTCCTGTAGAACATATTGCACGTTGTCCGCCACTCCAAGCTCAGTTTTAATAACATTTAACAAGTCAAGAAAGGTTTCAGCCGTTAAGTCTTGCAGGGACAAACGAACAAATTTAGGCTGTATAAGCTTGGTTGATCTCTCATTAGCTTCCACAAAATAAGAAAAAAGTAAGCCTCCTTTCTCCTTATTAACATAAACTTTCGTCTGATGATTATGCTGCTCATGAGCAGACAAAGAACGTTTAACATAAAAACTCTGATGTTTAGCGATAAACTCTAAAATCTTCTCATCCATCTGCTGATTACTCTCTAGAGGAAGCGTCTCTGGGTATACATTAAATAATTCAGGCTCATAATTTTCTAGAACATGACTGAAGGCAAGTTGTGAGCGAAGCGGATTTAGCTGCATCATGCTTTGCCAACTTTTCCCAATGTCATTAATAAACCGAACATTCATTCGTGCAAAGTTAGACTGCATTTCCAAATGATTATCAAAATAAATTCTTGAGCCTCGATCATTGTTATAGAGCCTTCTTGCCGCAGAAAAATCATAGTTATAGATAACCGTCGGCAAGAAGTAATGAGTTTCCTGGTCAAAATATACCTTATACTGATTGGTTCTTTTATCTAGCAAAGGGACGCTGACTCTTGTCACAGAGCCCTTGCCTGTACAGGGGTCAAAATTCAGTTCAGAATCTTCTGTCATACGGTAGCAATAAATGCCTTGAGCTGCAGCTTTTAATAATAAATAGTCACTGGTTCTAGTGCGTCCATATAACACAAAGACCAGCCTATCCTGGTTGTCTAAAAAAAGGGCCTTTGTCTCTGGGTTATAGTTCTCAAATTTTTGGAGCATTGAAGTCGTTCTTTTTTGATTTTTAAGTACGCTGATGGTAGCTAACTTACTGGTGAGTAATTTAGGAAGCTTATTAGCCGTTTGCTCTAGTTTATTTGAAAAGAAGCTTAGCGCCTGTAGTGACGAAAGGTGACGCTCATTTCTTAGTGGCGCTCTTTGTGCTTTTATGAGACTTATACCATTAATGACCAAGCTATCATCTCTTAACAAGTGACTATTTGCTAAATTCAGGCCATAGAAGTGCTTCTGTAAATAGCCTGTGGGATAAAAGGTTGTATTAAAATATTGTAGTGCTTCTCTAAATAATCGACTTAAATCCAGCGCTTGCTCTCTGCTATTACCAATGGTTAAGACGCCTAGCTTTCCAACGCTGTGGGTATCGAAGCTAATAATTGCCCCCACACCCTTTTTGCGACTATAGCTAATCATATGGCCTGAGAACCAGTTGTAGAGCGAGCTGATGTAATGTTGAAGAGCAAAGTTTCTTCCAGGTAAATCACAAATGCCTACTGGTAATTCAATGTTATCATCATGAAACAAATGTTTATGCTTAAGCGTTTTCTCTCCAATTAGATGACTTGCCAACATATAGGGGTAACGTGTGCCTGTCTTACGTAAGTTTGCTTCAATAACAATTAAAGGCTTGTCATCACACTTTAAAAAATCCAAGCCGAAGTAACCAATAAAACCTTGTTGATAGAGTGTTTTCCCTATTATTCTATTTAAACGCGTCATCTCTTGTACATCGCTTTCATCTAACAGAGAGGGGCCAAGCGAACCGCCAAAGTTCTGCCCGTCTTTACCGTTTAAAACTTGATCGTAAATATACTCAACCTCTACCTTCCCATCAGATAGCACAGTAGCAAGAGTGCCAGGCGAGACCACCCTATCGGCTTCTATCATCTCTTCAACAATGGCACCAAGCTCTCGAATTTTTCGTATGTAGAAGGTTTCAGCGCCTTCTTGTAATCCCGCATCTTTTACTGGGTGGCGATGAGCATATAATGCTTTTAAGATCTGCTCTTTAATTTTAACAAACGAGACATGTTGTTTTCTCTCATCATAACAGTTCTCAATATTAATAATTAAATTTCCTTTGCCGGCTGAAGAGCTGTTATGTTTAATCATCAAGCGTCGACATTTAGTATCATAGGCAACAACAAAACAATCCTTGATTAACCCATCTAAACTTTTATTAGCAACCTTTGTTCCTCTCACAAATGGAACATTCGCTAATGAAAAAAGCACCTTATTGCCATCTTTGCTACCATACTTAAGAGCGGCATTACTGCATCCAATTAACTTAAGGAAAAGATAATCACTTAATTTATCAAGCTCTCGCCCAGCAGAATGAGCCGTCATGCCAAGCACATAATCCCCATGCTGTCGGTGTGCTGCAATTTTCTGCTTAAGCCTCTTAATTTCAATGGCATTTTTTCCAGTAAAACTTAAACAGTTCCCCTTTGGCCCCATAACTGGCGCAAGTTCCTCAATTACCAAATCACCTTCTTTTTCAATGTATTGAGGATTTAAATAGATGGTCTCTAACTGGCTCTCAAATAAAGACTCTCCATCAAAACTCAAAATATACTTTTTGAAGGCAGGCAATATGGTGTTATCGACGGAGCGTTTATCTTTCTTATTAAAATGAAGTGTGTTATCAAAAGCCAGATAATAAATTTTTAAGAATACTCCAACTCGTTTCAATCGCTGTGCTAAAACCAAATGATGTGGCAAATCTCTCGATTGTCTTGAGCCTATGTGAGCAGAACGTGGAAAAACCATCGCGCCATCTGACCAGCTACTAACTACTACAACAACATTTTTAATCTTGTTCTCGACCAAAAAATTAATAAATTCGTCTGAATAATAGCGCACCCACTCAGTCTCAATAAGTGCGTTCCTTGCAACACTTCTATGGTTATTAAGACTGCTGTTTACCAGGTAGTTAGACGCATTGTTTTTTTGATATTTGAAAGGAATGGTTGCTTCTTCACACATAATGTCTCGTGCTAGCGATATCTCAATGTTTCGCTCCAAATTAACACTGGTTCCTAGGATTTTGATTGTACAAGCCGGTGAGGCCCCCTCCAGAGCTGAGAGAAAAGTAAAAGGGTTTTGTCGAAGAAGTTCCCATAGTTCTCTCTCCAAGTGCATTTTATCTTTTAGCGTTAAGGATCTGGTATAAAGTCCTAGGTATAAACTCTTTTTTTTCAGCTTAAACAGTTTATCTTTTTCAAAAGCTTTTGATTGAATTTGGTAGCAACTCTTTTCTAAGCTTTTTCGATAGATCCTTTTAAAGTCCTGTGCAGATCGATAGTATCTTGCTAGTCCTAAGTAATCACCTCTCTTATTAACTAAATATTTGTCAAATAATTCTAAGGTCCTATTAATAAATGATTTATCAAGCACATTGTCATTGACCTTCTTTATTTCAAAGCCACGAATGAAGACTTGTAAACTTAATAACATCGACTCACGTCTCGTTGCATTTTCTCGGTTTGTTCCTAGAAATTCTGGAATGTCTTCTGCATTATAAAGAATTGGCTGCAAACCACTCTCTCTACCAAATTTTTCAAGAATTTTTGTAAATTTATGATGTGAGATATAATTATCTGAATGTTGCCATAATAGACAAACATGGCTTTCATCATAGTTTTTATAGAGATCACCTGTCCCTGATTTAATTATCTTAGTGATTCTCTCTAATTTTTTATTACGATAATCAACTGGCCAATTAAAACCCGATCTAGGACTAAAACTCAATCTATTTGGGTAAACATTCAAACTTTTATTCCACCGAATAAAGTCCATCGTCTTTTGGCTTTCTCGCCTATGAATCACCTCACTTATAGTCTGTTTGCTTTTATAGAGCACGCCATTATGGTTAAATTGTAAATTCTCTGATCTATCTCGTTTTTTTTGCACTTTTTGTAGATTACGTAAGAGGGGTATCCTAAGCCGAAAGCGTCTGCGATCATCATGTTCAAATCGTACTTTCTCTGAGGAAAAAATAATTGGCGCCTCTTTCCCTAACTTACGATTTTTTTCTGATTCTGCAAGTACTAGTGCATCAATAACTACTGATGCATTATTTGACTCAATTAAAGACGATAGAATTTTTTTTACAGCAGGGTTTTCTTCAATATTCTGGAAATGGAAGGTCAGTTCCGTCGTCTTTGCGCCATGAATAATATCAAAGTTATTCGCAGATATTGGCGCCACACCGATACTAAATTTTAAGCGCCTTTGAATTTTAAGTGCTAATGAGACACTTATTTTTTTCCCATCTTTGATAACGCGTTGTGACCAAATCCCTTCTATTTCGTAGGTATTTCCAGCATGAGCAACCGCATATAAGCCTGCAGCTAACTTTAGGCCTCGTAGGCGATAATACGAAATGCTAACTTTCGCTTCAGGCCATGCTAACACTTCATCCAGTGACCTCGGAGGGTAGAGCTCAGACACAAGATAAGCCTCATCTCGACTTGATACTAGTCGAGATGAACTAAAGTCTCTTGAGAGTTGGGTAATCGCACCCAAACCACCAATAATAGGACCAATGTTTGCGTAAGCAAGAACGCCAGCTAATAGTGTCGAATGGCTAAATTCAATAACTTTATATTGATTATTGACCCTTTTGGCGTTTGGTTGAACTTCGTTACTTTTGATAATATAACGAGCGCGGTTTTTGTGAGGCAAAATAATGGGCACTAGACCAAACTCCCCCCCCTCCTCACTGGCTACTGTGTCGCTTTCTCCCTCGATAAGACTGGCATCACTAAAATCATTCGCAAGTTCTAGATCAAGCCCCATGATAGTCTACTCCCATAAAAACCTCCTTGTTTTTTTGGGCATACCTAAACCAAGTCATTCTGAGACCTCTGGGCATTAACGACGTCCGAACTTCGATAGAACTGGTTTGGTATGTCTCTACTAATAATGTCTAAATTAACTGAGGTTTTCAAGCAGCCACATGAGTGGTAAACAATCAGCGGTTTTGTTGCTCAAAGTCTAAAAGAAATGCTTTTTTTGCAAGGCCACCGGCAAATCCTGTTAAGGCTTTGTTAGACCCTATGACACGATGACAGGGAATGATGATTGAGATTGGGTTTTGACTATTAGCATAACCCACAGCCCTCGCTTTTTTTTCATCCCCTAGTGCTTGGGCTTGTTTTTTATAACTAAACGTCTCTCCGTAAGGAATGGTTTGCAGCACGGTCCATGCCTGTTGTTGAAAAGTCGTACCGTTTAAACAAAGTGGTAGTTGGAAAGTAGTTCGTCGTCCCTCAAAATATTCTGTTAGCTGTCGCTCGCACTTTAAAATAATCTCATTGCTATTTGAGTGCTTGTAATTTGATCGTAAAATCTCCCCTTCAGCGCTGTCCCATTCCTCATCCCATAAAAGAGCATTCAAGCCCTCGGGACTCGCAACTAAGCACAGTTTACCAACCGGAGAAGAGATTTCTTTATAGGAAAGTTGCAGTGTATGTGAGTTTAATCGTTGTAGACGCTTATTCTTAGGCATGTTCTCATCTTAATACAAAGCTTAATTATACCTATACCCAAACCAATTCAAAATGCCCATTATGAGCGATGATGGTATAAAAAATTATTCTTATTTATTGGACGCTTTCTTACACTTTTTACGACAGCAGCAAGAGCTAACACAATTATAAACCCATGCGACTAAATACCCTGCTATAAAGGCATCAATAAAGGCCCAGAGTAATCCTATCAAAGCACCAATAAAGGTGGCTTCATAACCGATATAGAGATTTCCAACGCCTTGCACAAAGCCTGCACCATATTCAAAGCTCATCACGACTAACGCCATGATAAAAGTACAAATTCCCCACAAAATTCCCAAACTCATACCCAAAGCAAACGGATTAAGCTTGTGGGTCACTTTATGCTCGTCCATAACTCACCTCAATTTCAACGTCCATTTGTTTAATTATAGCACAATTGCCACTTGAAAATTTAAATTTTTTCTAACTGAGAGACTGATTTATTAATCGCATCAGCATTTTTAAATTAGGAGATCTCGGCAGCATAGCACTGCCGAGAATAGTTTGATTTTGGTTACTTTTAAGCTTTAGTGGCTTTAACAGCAGGTTTTGCCGTCTTAATGACCTTCTTTGTTGCTTTCTTGGCAATTTTTTTAACTGTTTTTTCCTTCTTAGCCTTTTTTGCTTTGGCCTTTGCCTTCTGTGCTTCTTTTTTAAGTTGCAGCTTTTCTTGTTTTAGCTCTTCTTTTTGATGCGCTTTTCTAATTTTTGCAACGGCTGCTTCTTCTGCCTTAAACAACTTTAGTTCTTTGGCAATCTTTTTAATTGCGACTTTTAATGCTTTATCTTCCTTAGAGAGTTCTTCAAGTGTTTTTGTAGCAGCAGCTAATGTTTCCATGGCCTTTTTTAACTGTGCTTTATTTGTTGCTGTTGGTTTTGCTTTCGTTTTTGCTTGCGTTGCTTTCTTTTTAGCAGCTGCTTTCATTTTTGCTTCGGCTGCTTTTTTCTTCTTTGCGGCCACTTTTACTGAATTTTTTGAAAGAGTTTTGCTTTCTTTTTCAATCGCTTTTTCATACAACATTCTGGATTTTTCTAGACTTTTTTGTAAATCAGAAACAGAGTTTGCTTGAGTATTAGTTGTCATTTAATTTACCTATTTTGTTAATTTAAGTTTAACTCGAGATGAATTTTATCAAAAAGAACTATAAAAATAAAGTTTGTAGAACTAACGACAAATTAGAATTATATTCTCTCTGTTTTTTTACACACAAACAAACCAATCTTGTAATAATATCAGAGACTGATACCCTACCAATTATTCCTATCAGTAACAGGCGAATAACAATGACTCCAAATCCTAATGAGCTCATTTTTAAAGATCTCCTAGAAAGATTAATTTCGCTCCAAGACTCTCTCCAACCCCAAGATAGGCATACTTTAAGCCTGTTAACTGGCGAATTAAAAAATGAATTCCCCTTAGGTTTTAGCACCGTCGAAAAACAAAAAGCCTTACAACTGAAAAAAAACATTGTCGAAGCCTTCTTAAGTCTACTGCATGACCCCGTACACTATAAAAGAAAATACTGGACAGCAAATGCACCAACTGAGCAATCAAACTATTTCTTTTGGCGTTATCAATTACCCATTTGGATCCTAGGACTTGCCTTTGTGCCAACGATTGTTCTACTCACCTTTAAAGCTTGCTGTTTTTTCACGGCTTTAGGCTTGCTGGCAGCTGCCTCTCTACCCATTGCCCTAGCAGAGCTGGCAACCATTGCTGTCATTACTGCCACCTTTATTCTCACCCCTCTTTTAACAATTTTAAGTGGTGCTCTTTCGCTTGGATTTTTTGCTTCTCTCTACGACAATGCAAAAAACAATTATTATTACGGTAGTAAGCTCAATACCTTTACCAATACCTTAGGGGAGCTTGCAAATTATTGCCAGGATACCTTACTTAATCAGGCAAAAGAGATAAAGCCCGCGGCCTTTGTAAGAGCAACTGTTGTTAATTCTACCCAAGACACACCACAAAATTTTTTCTATCATTCTGACCAAGCAACCGTCGAAGCAAAAGCAATACCAGTAGAGGATAGTGACCAATCAAGAGGCTTGTTCTCTGGCTTTATGAGACAAGGGACTAGCTAATTTTCTGATTTAGCCCATAATTAACACTATAATAATTTAACAACAATTCAAACCGAATGGGATCTCTTAAATCACCGCTACTGCCTTTGTATGATCAGTTCCCTTTTATCAAAGAGCAGCCGTATGACAATGCCAACTTACGGCACCCTGATGATTTTAAATGCGGACTCAGCTTTCTATTAGCCTACGATGGTTCAAAGGCCACTCTCAATGCTTATCGGCGAGAAGTTGAACGACTGCTGCAGTGGGCATGGTTAATAAAAGACTGTTCCATTTTAGAATTGCGTCGAGCTGAAATAGAAGACTATCTAAACTTTTGCCAAAATCCACCAAAGAATTGGATAGCAACCAGCAAGGTTCCTAAGTTTCTAAGTCGTGATGGCATACGTGTGCCAAACCCAAAATGGCGACCTTTCGTGGTCACCGTTTCAAAATCGCAACACCGGCGAGGAGTTAGTGCTAAAGTTGAAGAGTATGAGCTTTCACAAAGTGCCCTTCATGACATTTTTTCCATCTTAAGCAGCTTCTACAGCTTTCTCATCCAAGAGGACTTTACTGAGGTCAATCCACTTGCCAGCATTAGGCAAAAAAGCAAATTTTTTAGAAAAAGTACCAGTCAGGGAAAAATCAGACGCTTAACTGATCGTCAATGGGACTATGTTATTAAAACAGCAGAGCACTTAGCTCTTTATGATCCCACTCGGCATGAGAGAACTCTTTTTATTATGAGTACGCTCTATGCCATGTACCTGCGGATCTCAGAACTCTCTGCCAGCGATCGCTGGACACCCACCATGAATGATTTCTGGCAAGATCATGAAGGACGTTGGTGGTTTACTACCGTTGGTAAAGGCAATAAAGAACGACAGGTCACCGTTAGTAATAGTATGCTAAGTGCTCTTAAACGATGGCGCCAATATCTGAACCTCTCACCACTACCGACTCCAGGTGATAACATGGTCCTCCTACCAAAACTATCTGGCAGAGGCCCAATCTCAAGTATTACTTACCTTCGAGAGATAATCCAAGACTGTTTTGATGCAGCATCCGATCAGTTAGCAAAAGATGGCCACAGCTTAGAGGCAGAAAACTTAATTGAAGCCACCGTCCACTGGCTTCGCCACACAGGCATTTCTGAAGATGTCAAAACACGACCGAGGGAGCATGTTCGTGATGACGCAGGCCACAGCAGCTCAGCCATTACCGATCGGTACATAGACATTCACTTAAAAGAACGCCATGCGAGCGGAATTGATAAACCCATCAAAAATAGCCACGCAAATTTAACTGAAGACAACTAACTACAAATTAGAGCCTCAAAAAAACCACTTTGATGGTTTTTGGTTTTATGTGTGCTATATTTATACTAGATTAAAAGTACAAAAGCTCGCGCAAGGAATGCCCAGTGAAAGCTCCTGCTGTATTAAAAATCAATCTGTTAACCCTATTTATTAGCCTATTAATTCCAATTAGTAGCAATGCGTGCTCTGTCTTCTCAAGCAATATTTATCAAAATGGAAAAGTGGTTAATGTTCTAGGGAGCCGAACGCTAGACTTCGAATTCAGTGTACCAACCCCAATCGCTAAAGGCTTGCAAGGTGTTGAAAATACCTCACATGTGAACGTTGGAGAAATCCCTGAAACTCAAGCTGTCACATGGATTAATGAACACAACTACGTAGGCAAACTAATAGCGCCAAGTGGTGAAATAGGCGATGGGATTAACGATAAAGGCCTATACATGGGCTCACTTTATCTTCCTGGCAAAACAATTTATCCAGAATATCAACCACAAAAAGATAAAAAGGCACTGGCGGTTTTTGACATCATTAATTTCACGCTCGCAACCAGTCGCAATCTGCAAGAAGCATTAGAAAATCTAAGTCAAGTTCAAATTGTTGGAAATGCTTTATCAATTGGCAATACATTTATCTCGCCAGAACTGCACTATTTTATTAAAGACAAAGAAGGAAATGGGGCTGTAATTGAGTTTGTAGATGGAAAAACCGTAATCTATACCAAAGACAGCATCGAGGATGAAATTAATGTCATGACAAACTCGCCAACGTTTGATTGGCAAGTAAATAACTACAAAAAAATGGCTAAAGGGTTTATTGCTAAAAATACTGATTATCAAGTCGATGGGGTCTATGCAAATGGATCTGGGTACATAGGGTTACCTGGTGATGATATGCCACAGAGCCGTTTTGTAAAAATTAAGGCGATTCTAAATGCTATGCCAAAAGCCAAGGACTTAAATCAAGCACTTTATCTAAATGATCAAGCATTAAGTACTGCCATTATTCCAATTGGCTTAAATCCAGCCCCGACCCTATGGTATTCTACTTTTAATTTAGCAGACGGTGACTACCGGATTACTCACCTTATAGACATTGGGGTCAATGGCCAGTTTGTGCTATCTGATCGAGCCTCAAATGTTAAGAACTACAACGTTAAAACAGGACTGGATAAAATTATAATCTCAACAAAAATTTCCTACCCTAAACGCTTTGCCTCACCAAATAAAGTCATTACGCCAGCGCCACCAAAACCAGGCACGAAATACGATGGGCAATTTAAAGGCATACAACCCTAGCTATGATGAGTAAGACAAAAATCGCAGTTCTAATTAGCTATCTGGGAATTGCGTCTGTCTCCGCCGTTGTAATAACACCCTCGTTTGCCAAAATTCAATTATCATTTGATCTTGGGCATGGCTCCGTACAGTGGGTCATTACCATTTTTTTAATCGCATACGTATTCGGACAACTTATCTATGGGCCTCTCTCAAACAGTTTTGGTTGCCTCAACTCATTAAGAGCAGCACTATTTGTAAATCTACTGGGGGTTATTCTCTGCTTTATCTCCGTTGACATTGAAAGTTACGCGCTCCTGCTTTTTGGCCGTTTTATCACAGCACTTGGCTCTGCCGCCGGGATGCCCTGTGCTTTTATTTTAATAAATGGTCTTCTGCCAGAACGTCAGGCAAAAGTTGTTACTTCTTATGCCTCACTGTCGTTTGCGCTTGCCGTTGCGATAGGAATTCTTGTAGGTGGACTCATAACCCATTATTTGCATTGGCAAGACTGTTTTATTTTTTTATTGGCTTATGGTGTATTAATGCTAATTCTCACCTATCTTTACCAAGAACCTATCAAGGAGAAGAAAGCATTTAAGCCAATAGTGACTGTTAAAGGCTACTTTCAAGTTTGCCATAACAGTCAATTGATTGTGTTTTCTTTGTTTCTAAGCTTTGTTTCCATGTTTACATACTGTTATGTAGCACAAGCCCCTCTATATGCTGTCAAAACCCTACAAATGAGTACTGAAAGCTATGGTTACTGGAATCTAGTGACCACGCTTGGAAGTGTTGGCAGTAGTCTCTTAGGTGCTAAAATCATCGAGCAATTAGGCGCAAAAAAACTATTATTCATTGGCTCATTTTGTATATTGCCGTGTTTTTTGTCACTGGGACTAGTCTCTATCAGTCATGATCCTCACCCCATTTGGTTTTTTTCAACCGCAATGTTCTTATACCTTTTTAGCGGTTTTTTATTTCCTGCCGCTTCTTTTTATGCGCTAAAAACAGTAACCGATAAGGCCAGTGCCTCAAGTGTTCTACTCTTTATCTACATGGGTTCTGCCATGCTTTCTGTGGTAATAATGGGTTATCTACCCTACCCTAATATTCAAGCGCTCGCACTAACCCTGACGTCATTCTTTGCAATTGTGGCATGTACGCTATTTGTGTATTGTTTTTTAAACCCTGGAGCGCTACAAGAGTAGCACCATAAACGAACCAATTGATTCTGAACCCTCAGGATAGAATGTAGGGGTTCTGATAACCTTCTATTTGTGAAACTTTTCTTGCCCACTCCTTCTCCCACTGACTGGGTGGGTTTAGTGTATGCCAAGAAAACATCAGAATGCGTTCTTTTTCACTCAAAGGAATGTTATAGAAATCACTCATAAACAGTGTTGCTCTGGCAATCACGCCTTTTGCTGGATCTCCCGGCGTCATGGTCATGAGAGCGCGATCGCTCCACACATCACAACCAAGAATTCGCTCACCTGTTTTTTCAGAAGACCACTTGGTCTGCTTTCGTAATTTTTCAAAATAACGGATGCTCGGCCAAAGGTTGTAAAGCTCTCCATTAAGCTTTCGAAACGTCTTAGATGAGAGCTGACAACATTTATATCCTCCATAACGACGCCCCTTGCCGCTTAGGCAACGAGGGTGCTTCCAACAAGAAAAGTATTGACCAAACTTCTCCACAGCCATCAGATGCACAATCGAAACTGTCTCTGCCTTATGAGATGACTGCATATTTTCATATGTGCAGGAGTATTGATTGAGTTTCAAACGACTGTCAAAGGAACATCCACAATAGAGTGTTTGAGGGTGACTCTCAAAAATTGCACGAACCTCTTTCACCGCTGCTGAAAAATCATCTCGTTGCCAAGCATAACTTTTGACGGCTAAAAAGACACAAAGAAACAAAAATCCACGACTTTTCATTACAGCCCGAAAAATACTCCCATCATACCTCTAATCTTCGTTGGTGATACAGCCCTAATAGACTAATAACTGGTATTAAAAGATCTGTCCAGAAAATAATGCCTGCATTTCCTGGGGCAAAATTATGATTTTGGATCATCTGGTATATATGGCCCCCAGCAGCTCCCCACAGAAAACCGCTTACTGACAAGACCAATGAAAAACGAAACGCAAGGTTTGGAAAAAAAGCAGCTACAAACCCTGCCATAGCAAACCCAAAACTTGCAAAGCCCACCTCTGCTTGAAAAGGACTTTGTTGCCAACCAATAAATGCTGCAGCCATTTCCCCAAAGAATACGTGCATAATAAAGTTATATAACATGCTGCATCCGTATGAAAAAAAGAAAAAGTGCGAGAAGAAGACTGAAAAAGAGCATATGTGTGCTTGCTTACGCTTAAGAAGCGTTGATGTACTGGCAGTTAGGAGGCCTAGAACAAAGAAAGTCAGAGTAAAATTGCTTAGAATAAATTCAATCATCAAGATCCTAAAGTTCAACAGAATTAATTATCAGTATGGATAACATCTAAAAAAAATCCAACCCATCAAAATACCCCCTCTGCAAACCCAAACATAATAAACATTTTCACACTAACAAAAACTAAAAATATTGAGAAAATTCGGCTTATTAGGCGTTCACTTAGTATTCTTGAGAGTTTAACCCCGATAGGGGCAAAAATTAATGCGCTCATGCCAATCAAAAGCAAGGCGGGCCAGTAGACAAACCCAATAGTATTAGGCACCACTGTCGATATTTTAGGCTCCAAAAATAAAAAAGTGAGAGTCCCAGCAAAAGTGCTAAACATGCCAAGTGACAGTGACGTACCAGTTGCAAATCGTACCGGAATCCCAAGATGGCAGAGTAGAGGGACCGTAAAAATTCCGCCACCAATCCCCAGTAAACCAGACATAAAGCCTGAAAAAAGACCGAGAGGCCCCACCGTCCTAACCGAGTGGTTCTCTTCTACCTTATGAGGATCCTGTTTTTTTAAATGCAGCATTTTATATATCGGCAACCAAACAAAAATGGCAAAAGAAAGCATTAACCATTTACTTGTAATTAAGGTTGCAACTAATGCGCCAGAAACCACTCCCAGCAGCACGAAGGCGGACATTTTCTTGGTTATTTGCCAGCGTACATCGCCATGCTGGTGATGAACGAAAACAGCAGAACAAATGGTAATAAAAATAGCTCCAAGGGAGGTAGCAATGGCATAGTGCATGACATAATCACTTGGGAACTTTAACACATAAGTAAAAATTAGAACCAGGCCCGGAACAATCACTGGCCCGCCACCAATGCCAATCAACCCTCCCAGTAAACCTGAGAGAATGCCAAGTAAAAGAAAAGCACAGACTATCCCGATGGACATAATTTAATGTGATCAATTAGGGTAATTATTTTCATATTACACATAATTTATCAGATTTAAAAAGAATTGCGCTTAGGAAAGATAGTTGTGGATGATTTCAACCGCTAAATGAAATTGATCTTCACTTAAATCATCTATTTCTCTACGGTGTTTGTTATAGCAGTCTTCACAAAAGTGGAACTTTTCATTACTAGTCCAATTGTTACTTTCCATATGCCTTTTTAGAGCATTCAGAAAGGATAGAGTGTTGTTTAACTCGAATAACGACGACGGATTAATTCGGAGTGACTCTCTGCCATCTGAGTGACGTCGACCACTCTTTTGCCGTTCTTTAGAGTTTCTTCGCTCCTCAGCCAGCGTCTTAATAAAGCCTTCTTGGTTGCATAAGTCACAGCAAATGCAAAGGTAATATGCCATCATTGTCTCCATTCATTGTTGGCATGCCTTTTTTTTCAAAGCACTTTAAGTATTATAGCATAACATTTGATCATAATGAGCTATGCGCAGCCCCTTGGGCTCAATTATGGACGATTCCTTGTCAGAGTTGTTTCATAGCACTTGTTAAACCATTAATTGTTAGGGGGAACATGGCTTTGTTCATAATTTCTTGAATTAGCCCAACACTTTCAGCTTGCCAAGCATCTTCAGGTAAAGGATTTAACCAAACAGAACTATCAAAATGCGTTAAGAACCGCTTGAGCCAAATTTCTCCACTCTCTTCATTCATGTGCTCAACACTGCCAAAGGGCGCAATAATCTCATAAGGGCTCATTGTGGCATCCCCCACAAAAATAAGCTTCGTATCTTTTGAAAATGTTCTAAATAACTCAAAGGTCATAGTGCTTTTTTTATGTCTTTGTTGATTATCCTGCCACAGCGCCTCATAAGGGCAATTATGAAAGTAGAAATAAGCAAGGTTTTGAAACGCTTTTCGTGCTTGGGTAAATAAGCGCTGACATTGAAAAATATGTTGATCCATCGAGCCCCCTACATCAAATAGAAGCAAAACTTTGGGGCGGTTACTCTTAATGCGGTGCTCACAAATCTGCAATAGCCCTGCATTCTTCGCCGTTTTCTCGATGGTTTCTTCTAAGTCAAAGAGCCTCTCACCAGTCTCTCTGCGCTGTGTTAGACGCTTTAGAGCAGTCGCCATATTGCGGCTATCCAATAAACTATCTTCATCTAAATTGGAAAAAACTCGTTTGTCCCAAACCTTGCTGGCTCGCTGGTGTCTTGATTCATGTTGACCAATACGAATGCCAAAGGGATTAAACCCATATGCCCCAAAAGGAGAGCTGCCTCCTGTTCCAATCCATTTATTGCCTCCTTGATGACGAGAACACTGCTCTTTTAAGCGCTGCTGAAACTGTTTTAACAATTCATCGAGGCCGCCTAAGGCTTGTATAGCATCTTTTTCCTCTTTTGATAAATATCGACTAAGTTGCTGTTCCAGCCATTCTTTTGGAATCATTTTCTGCTCAAACTCAAAGGGTTCTGGGCGGCCGTCTAAGTAACTTGCAAAGGCTAAATCGAACTTATCGAAGTATTTTTCATCTTTAATAAAAATCATTCTAGAGAGTTGATAAAAACTCTCAATGTTATTTTCATGCAACGACTGAGATAATGCCTCATTTAAGGTTAACCAATCACGCAAGGAAACGGGTAGTTTCGCTGCCTTCAAATGCAGGAAAAATCGGATAAACATTATAGGAATTGTCGACTGGATTGTTTTAAAAAGTTCAAATCGCTTTCATTTTTAATGAGTGCACCATGATGAAGGGGCAAACTGCTGCGAGCTGCATGCTGTCTTAAAGCGTTTGCATCTATCTCATCCATTAGTAGCAAACCTATCCAATCAAGGAGTTCTGCCGTCGATGGCTTCTTATTGAGGGTCTCCTTTGCTCTAAGTTGGTTAAACGAGCGAATGGCTTCCTTCGCTACCAACTGGTTAATCTCTGGAAAATGAGCATTTACAATTTTTTGTAACGTCACGTCATCTGGAAATTGAATAAAATGAAAAAAGCAGCGGCGTAAAAAGGCAGGAGGCAATTCTTTTTCATTATTGCTGGTAATAATAATAATGGGGCGATGAATAGCTCGAACAGTTTCTTTCGTTTCATAAACATGGAAGGCCATCTTATCTAGCTCTAACAATAAATCATTTGGAAACTCTAGATCTGCTTTATCAATCTCATCAATTAATAACACAGCTCTTGTCTCACTTATAAATGCTTCCCAAAGCTTCCCTTTCTTGATGTAATTTTTAATATTACTCACCCCTGCTTCACCGAGCTGTGAATCACGAAGCCTAGAGACAGCATCATACTCATAAAGGCCTTGCTGAGCCTTAGTCGTTGATTTGACATGCCATTCAAGAAAAGGCGCATTCATTGATTTTGCTACTTCTTCTGCTAAACGTGTTTTTCCAGTGCCTGGCTCTCCCTTGAGCAGTAAAGGGCGCTGCAATTTGATAGCCGCATTGACAGCCATCATTAATTCATCACTTACAATGTAATCTTTTGTGCCGGTAAAGCTCATCATTTAAGCTCTCTTAAGACTAATTTATAAAGCCGCTATCATAGCCTTAAAACAGAAAAATCCAAACCGTTAAGCGCGATTCTTTATGTCTTGCACCACTTGATCAATAAGCCTTCTTGAGATACTCGCTGGACTTGGAAGTTTTGGCAACTTATCAATAGAAAACCAATTTGCATCTTCTATCTCGGTCTCATCAGGCTGTAGCGTCCCACCTCTATACTCTGCTCGAAAGGCTATCATAAAACTGTCAGGAAAAGGCCAGGTTTGGCTACCCATATAGTGTAAATTTGAAATCTTGATTGAGACTTCTTCTTTAACTTCTCGATGAAGTGCTGCTTCTGCACTCTCTCCTAGCTCGACAAATCCTGCAAGTGCGCTGTACATACCTGGCAAGAAATGGGGTGAGCGAGCTAAAAGGATTTGACTATCTTTGACAATAAGGCCCATGACCGCTGGCGAAAACCTTGGAAAAAAAGAGCATTGACAGGATCTACAGGTCTTCTCAGAACTATTATAAACGCCTATTAAACGCTCGCCACACTGGCCACAAAACTTTGATTGGCTCTCCCACTTTAATTGGTGATGTGCCTTTAAAATAAGGGCCTGTTTGTCTATCTCCTGACTGGCTAAATATGGCTTTACTTCCGCTAACTGCCAAGACTTAGCAAGGTAATCATTATTTCTATTTGAAGCATTGACACTGACAACTGGGGTGCTCTCGGCTAAAAAGAAACCATCGATATCTAACCGAAGTGTCATGATTATCTCTTTAAGAGGTAGTAAAAAAGCATTGTCCAGCAGCAAGATTTTACCATCGATGAAAAAAATACTCTCTGTAGCGGCATAGTGTTCTACAAATGCTTCTAATTTCATACAGTCCTTGGGTTATCAGTGTTTTAAACGAGTAGTATACCTCAAAACATGCTTATGCAACTTGGAAAAATCTCTCTTTCAGGTATCTTGAATACCTGAGCCTATTGAGAGTATTCCTAATAGGGCCTGTTGGTAAACTGGCAACAGGGACGTGCAGATGGAGATGCAAATGAAAGCGTACATGGAAGCCAATATGAGAAATGAACAACATCGACTACCCTCCTTTTGGCGACGCAATCAACCAAGACATCACTCTCTATTTAGCTCATTAACCAGAAAAGGACATTCCATTTTATTTTGGCGACCAGAGCCCATCTCCGATGAAGTGCATCAAGAACAATTACAAAGAGGTTATGATACTCGCTATGCCTGTCATGCCCTCACTATTGGCAGTCATCTTTTTTCCGAAGGACCTTTTACGCCATATGGTGCGTGCATTGATACGATTTTAGAGGATGAGTTTAGTCTTATTAGCGAGGAAAATTTACAAGTAGGCGATGTCATCGCCTGGCGAGACGAAGAGGATCTTATTTCTCACACAGCAAGAATTACAGAGCTTTATTGGAATCAGCAAAACACACTGGCAAATGAAACGCGCCTCTGTACTAAAAACGGCAGCTTCGCTTCTCGAAGCAACATGAGACTTGCCTCTTTAATATCCCTGTATGGAGATAAGATGGCCTTCTATCGTGAAACTCCCTACAACCTTCGCCCACGCCCATGCACTCTCGATGAAAGGCCGTTTCTCTAATTGCAGTGTTTTGTGCTGCATAGTTTAAGAGACATCTGGCAGATTAGGGCACAAACCACTAAAAAACTGAGTGAATAGGCAAGTGAGGCATATGCTGGCAAGAGGTAACCAAACAGGGAGTCTCCCAAATAAACCCTTAAATTGACGTCAACTCCATCAGCAATCTTAAGGTGAATCATTGCTTGCACCTTCAATAGCAAAACATGTAAACAATAAATAAACAGTGCATGCCGACCTAAGAAGACCAGTGGTTGAGTGAGGCACCGACCGTTTAGAACGTCGACTAAGTAATACACAACAGCCAGCAAAAGAAGCAGCAGGCCCCCTGTCCATAAGACATAAGAGCTCGTCCAGAGTGCTTTATTAATAGGAAAACTCTGATTCCAGAAAGATGCCAGCAACAAAAATACCAGTCCAGTGGCGATTACCTTTTTTAAAAACAAACGACTAGACTTCTTGGATATAAGTAAGATCCCAACTAAATTACCCAATAGGCCAGAGGAAATAGCTGGCAGTGTACTGAGTAACCCTTCTGGATCAAAAATTTTCAAATATAAATGATTTGAAGAGAACAGACCTCTATCAATTACCCCAACAAGGTTTCCTTCTAAAGACAATGGTGATGACACACTAAAGAGCAGACCTTCATAGGCTAAGAGTATTATCAAAAAAAGTAATGCTTGCCCTCTTGTCGAGACTGTTAAAAAAAAGATTGCAGAACAAAGATAACAGAGAGCAATTCTTTGCAACACGCCAAACCATCGAAGGGTTGCAAAATCAAAATGATAGGGAAAAGCATTTAATAAAACTCCCAATAGAAAGATCACGATGGTCCGTTTTATCACCTTAGCAAGGATTAGATCCTTTGACAGTCCTCGACATTGCATATTAGACAACGCTAATACCGATGAAATACCAACGATGATAATGAAAAAAGGAAAGACCAGATCAGCAAGCGTACAGCCATGCCAATTTGAGTGATTGAGTGTTATGAAAGAGTGATCATTGCCTGGACTATTGACAATGACCATCATGGCAACCACAAGTCCTCTTAAAACATCAAGGAAGTAAAAACGCTCTACACAGTCATTCATGATTAGGCAAGAGATAGTTTAAACGCTCTAACGTGAGAATAGGCTTCATCAATACGAGCTTCACTAATTGTGCCATCATTCACATTTTTCTCGATTAGATCAATCAACGTTTTAGCAGGCATAGGCACATCACTTAATTGATTACCAAAAATAAACATATCCGCCCCAGCATTAATCGCCAGCACCAAAGATTCCTCCAAGCCGTAATGATCACTAATTGCTTTCATCTGCATATCATCCGTAATGATGATGCCTTCAAACCCTAACCGTTCACGAAGCAAACCGGTTAAAATTTCCTTAGAAAGGGTGGCAGGTAACCCTGACTTATCCAACTGTCGATTAACAATGTGTGCTGTCATAATCATGTCCCTTTTATCCATATGACTAATCAACTCTTGAAAAGGAGTCAGTTCATAAGACTGCCATGTTTCAGTCACATCAACAAAACCAAGATGTGAATCGCCAGTTGAGCTTCCATGCCCTGGAAAGTGCTTAAAGGCCGCTCCTATGCCTTGTTCTTTAAATGCTTTTGTTAGCAGGTGGCTTCGAAAAATTACTTCTTCTGGATCGGCGGAATAACTTCGCCCTAGCTTTCCTATCACAGGGTTCTCTGGGTTAACATTTACATCTAAGACGGGGGCAAAATCTAGATTAAAACCATTGCTTTTTAGCGTCTTTGCCATAATGTCTGCTTGTTTTTTCGCATCCTGTTCACTCAAAGCAGAAAATTGCTCGGCTGACACGGTCTTTGGGAATCCATATGTGTCTTTTAAACGGTTAACCCTGCCCCCTTCGTAGTCAACAGAGATAATTAAAGGTAGGGCCTCCCTATGATGCATTTTATTTCCTTGGCTTGCTGCCATTTGAAGCGCTTGATTTAAAGTAGCAACTTGCTCAGGACTTTTTATATTTTTATCAAACGTTTTGCTCTTAAAGTTATAATCAAAAAGGATAACCCCTCCAATGTTTTCCTCTTGAATGGACTTAACAATTTCAGAGTCATCGCTCACAGAGGCCTCTGGAAAACCAAGAATAAGGATCTGAGCAATTTTATCTCGAAGACTTAAAGTATTTGTTGATGCGTGCACAGCCATACCTCCAAAGAGAGCTAAGATTAAAAGTAGTTTGATTAGTTTCTCTATCATAAAAAAAGAGTTAATTATAGAGCAAAAAGGTCATTATAAGCCCAGAAAAACTTCTCGTCAATTGGGGATATTTTGCGTAAGTGCTATTGCTTTGACTCTAAAGCCTCCCATTCTTCATAGAGGGCTTCAAGTGCCATCTCTGCCTCTTCTAAGGTCTTACTCAAGCTAAGATAGTCTTGATTATTTTCTGCCTGATAAAGGGAGGGCTCCGCTAGCTGAATTTTAAGTTCATCAATGTGCGCTTCTAATTTATCAATCTTCTTGGTAACGCGATTTAGGTTTTTCCTATCTTCCTGGCTAAGAGAGTTACTTGGTTTGCTCTCATGTAGTTCCTTTGCCTTTTTTTCTTTAGGTCCGGTCAAGAGGTCTATGGGTTTTTCATTATGAACATACTGATGGACCGCGCCAACTTCCTCTTTGAATTGCCCCTTCCCTTGATACACCCAAGAAGTGGTTACCACATTTTCTAAAAAAACTCTGTCATGACTAACGATTAAAACTGTTCCTGGGTAGTCGACCAAAAAGGCTTCCAACACTTCAAGCGACTCGATGTCTAAATCATTCGTTGGTTCATCCAGTACCAGTAAATTAGCATTCTTGGTAAAGAGGCTAGCAAGATACAAGCGATTCTTCTCACCACCAGATAGATATTTAACTGGCGAACGGGCCCTGTCTGGGCTAAACAAGAATTGCTGCAAATAGCCAATAACATGCTTCTCTTCCCCAAAAATATTAACAGTCTGAGAGCCTTGTCCAACATTATCAATGGCAGACTTCTCTTCAGCAAAGCCTGTACGCATTTGATCAAAGTAGGCAACTTTTAACTTACTACCGAGTTTTAAAGTCCCTGAGTCAGGCTTTAATTGCTCAAGCAGCAACTTTAAAAGCGTTGTTTTACCACAGCCATTTGGCCCAACTAAACCAATTTTATCACCATTGGCAACCAGGGCTGAAAATGATTGAATAATGTTTTTCCCTTCACGACTAAAGCAAAGCCCACTCGCCTCGAACACCAGCTTTCCTGAACGTTCAATGTCTGCAGAGCTTAAATTCATCTGACCAATTTGCTCTCGCCTGTTTTTACGAACTTCGCGTAGGGCTTTCAATTTTCTGACTCGACCTTCATTACGGGTACGGCGAGCTTTAATGCCTTGCCTGATCCACTTTTCTTCTAGAGCCAGTTTTTTATCAAATTCATTATTTTCTTTTTCCTCTATTTCCAAAAGCTCAGCTTTTTTTTGCTCATATTTTTCATAACCACAAGCAAAGTAGCGAACCCGACCTCGATCGATTTCCAAAATGGTATCGGTTAGTGCTTTTAAAAATGCTCGATCGTGCGTGACTAAAATATAAGTCCCTTGATAAGACGCAAGAAATTTCTCAAGCCATTTAATAGATTCTATGTCTAAGTGGTTGGTTGGTTCATCCAAAAGGAGTAAATCAGGCTCTGTAACTAAGCACTCTGCCAGTAAGACTCGTCGTCTCATCCCGCCAGAGAGCTCTGAGAGTGCCTGCATGGCATTTAATGACATCTTGCTCAATAATGATTCAATTTTACTCAATTGCCCCCAAGCATTTTGATGATCGAGCCATTCTTGCAACTTATGTAAACGCGCTTCATCTGAAACAGAGCGAGAAGGTTCTAGTAACAATTTCTGATAAGCGATTAAAGATTCACCAAGCTCACCCAAGCCTGCTGCTACTTTTTCCAAAACGGTTTCATTAGAACTGTCGGGTACTGTTTGCTCTAAACGACGAACGCAGAGACCACGCTGAAATTGGATTTCGCCTTTATCTTGCTGGATCTCTTGATTTAATAGCTTTAGAAGACTTGATTTTCCCTCCCCATTTCGTCCAATCAGTCCTAAGTGCTGTCCCTTCTCGATGGTTAAATTAATTCCATCCAATAACACTTGATGACCAAAACTTAAAACAACCTCAGAAAAACGCACTAAACTCATTTTTTATCCAACGACTTTCAATTGATGATGATTATACCTGATGAATGACAAATTCTTGCACCAATTATTAAACTCGCACTCCCATGGAGCACAGGTATTCATTAAGATTACCTGAAAAATACTTTTCTCAACTACCCGCTAATGATTTAATACCCCATCGATTATTTACAGGCATCAACGTGATCCATCTTAGCTATGACGTGGTAATTATTGGCGCAGGGCCAGCTGGCAGTACTGCGGCCATTCTGTGCGCAAAAAGCGGCTTAAAAGTTGCGCTAATTGAGAAAAAAGAACATCCAAGAGTAAAGGTGTGTGGAGGAGGTGTGGTAAAGCGAGCCTATCAAGCTTGTCCTATTAACATTGATGTCTGTGTTAAACAGGAAATTAGCGAGATTGATTTAGTTTGGCACAAATCAAACATCACATTAACTGACAAACGAAACAACCCAATTGTCTACATGGTGGAGCGAAAAACGCTTGATAAGCATCTCTTTGAAGCAGCTAAAGACTTAGGGGCTGATTACTTTCCAAAGACCACGGTCAACAAACTAGAACAAATGCCTAGTGGGGTACTGTTAACCACCAACACACACTTTTTTACGGCCACCTGGGTAATTGGCGCAGACGGGGCTTCTGGTACCACAGCAACCCTAGCTGGCTGGAGCAAACAAAAAGAAATGCAAGTTCCCGCCATTGATGCAGAGATTGTCTTAAAAGAGCCTCTTGCGAGCGAACTTAACCGTACACGCTTTGACTTTGAGACAATTAAAGAGGGCTACGGTTGGGTTTTCCCAAAGCATGATCATTTCTCGATTGGTGTTGGCCGTTTTAAGCCAAAGAACAAAGACAAGGCTCCGTCTCTACAACAGGAACTGGACAATTATTTAGAAATATTAGGCATTACTAAGAATGAGATTGTTTCAATCAAACGAAAAGGCTTTGTTATTCCGCTGCGTACGCTGAAAGAAGGTGCTGCGAAAGGTCGTGTCTTATTAGTTGGAGATGCTGCAGGCCTTGCCGATCCCCTAACTGCTGAAGGTATTTCGGCAGCTTTAATTAGTGGTCGGTTAGCAGCAGACTCAATCATAGAAGAAAAGAACCCCATCCAAGCCTATAAGAAGAAGCTAGAAGATGAGTTTTTAATTGATCTGGAGATCTCCGAAAAGCTCTCAAATTTACTCTATAAACACCCTTTTCTGTCAAAACTGCTTCTAATCAGCAATAAAAAAAGAGCAGTGAACGCCATTGCCTCAATTTTTACTGGTGAAAAGCGCTTTTCTCAGATGAATTTTAAAGGATCACTCTTCAGAAGGGGCATTTTCAAACTCTGTCTAAAACGACCAGCTGCTTGATTTTCACTCAATATAATCCTAAACTTAGCACATAGGCTAACATCGGGGGAGATATGTTTGAGCGACGGCAGGCTCTAAGAGTACGATCTAGTGCCATTAGGGTTCGCATTCAGAATGAGATCATACCGGTTGAAGATCTCTCAACAACCGGTGCCTGGCTTGCTTGCAGCAAACAACTAGCACACATGTCTGCAAACAACTCATGCGAAATCATGGTAAACAAGCTACGAGTTAAAGCTACTTGTAGCCCATTGACTATTCGAGACAACAAGCCCGTGATAGTTTTTCCTGAAATGAGCGAATCCTCTAAAACACTCCTACAGCAAGAACTCAAAGAACTCTTCATACAAAGCACTCTATACTCATCTTAGATAAAGTTAGCGAATCGACTGCAAAAAGTGCACGTGCTTTTCATACTGATCTAATAAGTCATGGATGACTTGTTCTTTGGAGCAACCCATCAAATCATATTGCTGCCCCCCTTCACGAAGAAACACTTCTGCCCTGTAATACTTATGTGGCTGCACGCCTTCTAAGCACTTCCCCCCCTTATAATGGGGCGTATCCAAGGCTCTAACTTTAACGCAATAGATAAAATCGGTTTGCTCACCATGTTTAACTAGAAAGGCTATCTCATCGACATTAGATACAATCTCAACATTTAGCTGTTTTACTTTGAACTCTGCTTGAATCAAGGCAAAAGCTTCTCTGACAACTCCCGAAATAAATTGGCAGACCTTATCCTGTTCGGGACAACTAAGAAGATTGTTAACTCGTCCCTTCCAACCAGACTTGTCTCCTGCTAGTACCGTGGTCGTATTCATGGGATGAAGCATGCTAATTTTCTTTGCTCGTTCAATACTTAATGATTTTAGCAAACCAAAGCAAGCAACCAACAAAATAATAGCAAATGGAAAAGCACTGGCTATGGTTGCAGTCTGTAGTGCCTTTAACCCCCCTGCTAATAATAAAACCGTCGCCACAAGACCAATCATCAAGGCCCAAAAGAGTCGTTGCCACAAAGGCGCTCTTTTATGATTTGATGTAGCTAGGGCATCGACAACCAGAGCACCAGAGTCTGCTGAGGTAATAAAAAAAATAGCGACAATTGCGATGACTAAAAGAGATAGGACGCGCTTAAAAGGAAAGAGCTCTAAAAACTGAAAAATGGCTAAGGCTTTATTATCGTTAACTTGCTCACCGAGAGACTTAACCCCATCAAACAAGATGAAATGAATGGCAGAGTCTCCAAAAATCGTCATCCAAGCAAAAGTAAGCCCAGTGGGTACTAAAAGCACTCCAACAATGAACTCCCGAATGGTCCGTCCTCGAGATATTTTTGCAATAAACATACCTACAAACGGCGACCAGGCAATCCACCAGCCCCAATAAAAAAGGGTCCAGCCTCCAATCCATTCAGTGGGTGCATAGGCATAAAGATTAAACGTTTTATTAATAAGATCTGATAAATAGGACCCGGTGTTCTGTACAAAGGTTGATAAGAGAAATAAGGTGGGTCCGAAGCAAAAAACTAGAGCGAGCAAACAGAGTGCCATTACTAAATTGAGCTCGGAGAGAAATTTAATACCTTTATCAAGTCCAGCAGCAACTGAAAGAGTGGCTATAATCGTCACGATAAAGATTAAACTCGCCTGCACAAACACCGTTTGAGGAATTTGGAACAAATATTCAAGACCAGCATTTATCTGCAAAACACCGTAGCCTAACGAGGTTGCTACACCAAAAATTGTGCTTAAGATAGCAAAAACATCAACGGCGTCTCCCCAAAAGCCTTTAACCCTTTCCCCAATTATTGGATAAAGAGCAGAACGAATACTAAGCTCTCGATCATGTCGATAGCTAAAGTAGGCAAGATTTAGCGCTACTACCGCATAAACAGCCCAGGCATGAAGCCCCCAATGAAAAAAGGTAATTTCCATTGCCTGCCTAGCCGCTAAAACGGTTTCTGCTTTCCCTTCAGGTGGGTGTATGAAATGCATAACTGGTTCAGCCACACCAAAAAATACAATACCAATGCCCATACCGGCAGAAAATAGCATGGCAAACCACGAAAGATATGAGTAATCTGGCTTACAATGATCGGGACCAAGCCTTATGTCTCCGTTTCGACTGATGGCAACATAAGCAATTACTAGAAGATAGATGGCAACAGATAGTACGTAAAACCAACTGAAATAATGCAACACAAATTGCTGAAGTTGATTAAATAAGGCGTCTGTTTTTTCAGGTAAAAAAGCCGCAAACCCAAGCAGAACTAAGATGAATCCAGAAGCAGGGAAAAAAACTTGCTTTTTTACATGTTTAAAATGATTGTTTAAAGACACACGAACCAAACTATAAGCAGTCAAATTCTAAACGGAATCTATGACATACTTAAGCCTCAAGAGACTAAAGTAAAAGAGAGTGTGACCCCCTAATCGTTTTAGGAAGCCACACCGGAAGATAAAGATTATACAACCTCGACTTCTTCCGCTTGCGGACCTTTTTGTCCTTGGCTTGCTTTGAACATGACAGAAGCGCCTTCTTGTAAGCTCTTGAAGCCGCTTCCTTGAATTGCTGTAAAGTGAACAAAGTAGTCTTTGCCTTCACTCTCTACAAAACCAAATCCTTTCGTTTCATTAAACCATTTAACGGTACCGCGTAATTTATCTGACATTATGTTAATCCTAAGTAACAGCACTTCCCGCATTAAATGCTTATGTGAAGTGCCAAATTTTCTAAAAAACAAGCAAAGAATTATTGAGATCCTCATATAATGCTATGCTCGAGTCGTGATTATATAGCGTTTTTCTATATAAAGAAAGTGAAGATAGGCCTTTTTTTATGCAAAAATTAAAACCTTTAGACGATACAACTCATAAAAAACCTTAAAATCTTGTTTTAACCTTCGAAAGCTGTCTAAAACCACCGAAGGGTAACTATACTCAAAATACTTGAAAATGCCCATTTTTATGATACCCATTTTCACCCTGTAAAACGTTTAAAAACGCGCCATAGAATCATCTATGACTTGCTTTTAAACGTTTTACAGAGAGAAAATAGCCAGACCTAAATTGGGCATTTTCAAGTATTTTGAGTATATGTGGATCTTGGCCTTTAAGCTAAGTCCTTAAAACCTGGCTATGGAGAACTTAAACAAGAACTGTCTAATCGTCAGTCATCCTGCACTTGCGGTTAAGGGAGGGTTAATTAAGCCTCTTCCACATCCAACGCACACTTACCTCGCTCGGTAACGGCAGGCTTAAAGCTCACTTTCTGTCCCTCTTCCAGAGACTTATATCCATCCATTAATATGTTTTTGAAATGAACGAAGTAGTCTTCACCTTCATGTAGAATAAAACCAAATCCTTTGCTTGCATTAAACCACTTTACCAATCCTTGTTTCTTTTCCATAGCAACAATCTTTCCTCTATTGAATTAAATCTTTTAATACTTTTAACGCTGTAACTTTAACCACATCGCGCTTGGGCTTAGCGGCGATGACCATTTCTTCTCCAGTGGCGGGATTGCGACCCATACGTTTTTTAGTAGCGGGTTTGGTTTTTCGGTTAATTTTAACGCCCATGTAAGGGATCTTGAACTCACCACTACCACGCTTCATGATGTGTTGCATCGCTTGCGCACCAAGTGCTTGCAAAACCATTTGTACTTCTTTCTTGCTAAGACCAACTTCTTCTGAAATGGAGGCAATAATTTGAGACTGTGTTTGCTTCTCTTTTATTGCTTTTAATTTAGTGTCGCTCATCGCCAACTCCAATGTTTAAAGGTACCAATTAACTATGCTATTGTTTTTTTTGCTTTGCAACGCTTAAAAACCGAAAAACTGCAATATTATCAATTGAATAACCAGCAAAAAAACAGACCGTTCTTTATTTTTGCAAAGTTGCTATTAAGACAGATTCATAGCATAACATTTAATCCTCACGTTTCTTGAAAGAGTAAAAATTAGGAGTCCCGCCAAATGCTAGAACAACACCTTTCAGCCCATTATAAAACCTATCTTCTTAGACCAATTGCTCTTGGCTTAAACAAGTTTATAGGAGCTAATCAAGCAACCTTGCAGGCACTTCTATGGGGAGTATTTGTTCTACCATTATTATTACTTCAGCATCCATATCTGGCTATACTCAGCCTGGTAATTTCGGGTTTCTTTGACACATTGGATGGCGAACTAGCAAGAATCGAGCAAGAGACCTCTCCTTTTGGGGCTATTTTAGATATTTTATGTGACCGAGTGGTGGAAGCCTCTGTGATCATTGCTCTTTTTGCGGTTGCTCCTGAGAGCCGAGCTTTACCAGCTCTTTTAATGTTAAGCTGCATCCTACTTTGTGTAACAAGCTTCTTAGTCACGGCCATTTTTTCTAAAAATAACTCGGAAAAAAGCTTTTACTATAGCCCAGGGTTAATCGAGCGTCCTGAGGCTTTTCTCTTCTTTATACTAATGATGTTAGTACCAAAAACCTTCTCATTGCTTGCATATCTTTTTTCCGCCTTAGTGCTGTGGACTACCTATCGTCGGCTGCAAGAGTTCAGGCAGGTTTTAGACTAGTTCTCTCATCGAGGGACGCTATGGGGTAAAGCCCCAGGTTCTTTAAAAAATATTATGGTAGTAATTAAGTCAAGGTAGAGATAGAGAGTTAGGTTCTAAGGGGTGGGCAGGCCGATAACGCTATGCATACCAACCACGGAGAAATGAAATCGGCCTGCCCACTCCTTAAAGCCCTGATTAGACGATAAGTTATATAGACGAACTAAGGAATATACTAACACAATGAAGATAAAATGCAAATAGTGATTAATCAAAACTCACTCTGCATTGAAAATAATTACTTTAGTGTTCATCCTTACCTTTGAAGTGGAGATCTCTTTGTGGATAAGGAATTTCAATACCATACTCCTTAAATCGCTGATGAATCTCAAAATTAAGATCGCTGATAATGAAGTTTTTACGGTTAACATCTCTAATGATGCACCTTAAAACAAAATCAAGTGAACTGTCTCCAAAAGATAAAAAAAGCACGTTCGGTTTATTAAGCTCATCATCTGTGACCACACCAGGATGTTCGTGAGCGATTTCTAAAAGAAGCTTTTTAACCAGATGAACATCACTGTCATAGCCAACGCCAACAAAGCACTTTATTCGCCAGAGACTCTCTCGCAGCATAAAGTTCACCACGGGTCGGGTAATCATTTCTTCATTAGGGATAATTATTTCAGAACGATCCCGGCTTCTTATTTCCGTCGCCCTTACTCGAACTTTGGTGACAATCCCTTCATAATCATCAACTTTGATTCGATCACCTGCCTTTATAGGACGTTCGAACAAGAGAATTAGCCCAGATACAAAATTATTAATAATATTTTTTAACCCTAGCCCAATACCAACCGACAAGGCCCCTGCAACAATGGCAATGCCAGTTAAATTAACCCCGGCAATCAACAATGCAATTAATATTGAAACACAGAAACCAAAATACATTAAAATAGGGCTAATACTTATTTGAGAACTGCCTGATCGATCTTTTCTTCTCTCAACAACTGCCAGACGGTTACTAAAAAATCGAACCAGTAAATTAAGTACACAAAATAAAAATAATGCGCTGACAATATTGCGAGGGACCACCTCAAAGCCTAAGAGCTCAAAACCTTTAAAATAAGTTTCCAAAATCAACTGTTGAGTATTACCAGAAATGTCCCAAAAGGTCAGAAAGATATATACAAACAACAACGTTGCTAGAAAACGAATGACAGCATTTAAAATAATCAATTCCAACGGCTTATCATGGCGTTCAACCCCAAGCTTGGCACTTAGCTTTCTTGCAAAAGGACGTTCGCCACAGATTTCACGATAAATTTTATCCAAAAAGTGCCACATGAACATGAACAAAAACAAACCAGGAATGCTTAAAACTAAACCTCTACAGACATAAAAGGCCAATGCGTGATAGCCTGTTATATCAATGACTATAGAGACAAAAAACAATGACCACAAACTAGCAACCACCATCTTTCGATTGTTTTTTATAAAACTGAAATTCGACTGAGTCCTAATTAACAAGTTAGTAAACCAAAGCAATAGAAGATACGAGCACAGAATGGCAAGAGATTGTAACATTCGAACTTCAAATGAATTTAACACCCCGGATTGACTAGAAATGATTAAAGACCCAGAGATCAGCATAATAAGGATCATAAATCGACCAAAACAATACACCGTCATTAAGTCATACTCTAACCATTTAAATAAACTTGAAGTTAACTTCAGATGACGAAGAAACCTTAATAATATGACCAAGCTAAAATAACTAAGAATCAAAAATAAAAACTTATCTGTACTTGAATTCTCTCCAGCATTATCAAGGTACAAATTAAAAAATAAATTGCTCGCTAGCACCACACTAAAAGACACAGATAAAGAATGATTAATGACAATGACCGAGTCTTCAAATAGTTTATCTGAGAACCGTCTAGCTAACTTTCGCACCAAAAAACTAAATAAGGCATACACAAACAGACAAAAAAGAATGAGACTGATTGATGTCGTTAACGTAAGATCGGAGAAGCCCCCTAGATAAAACTTAAAATCATCCAAAACTGATTTTGCAGTATCAGCAGACTTAAAATCAACGGCCTGCCAAATTGGTTTGTCCTTACTCCAAATTCTGGATTTGGCTATCTTTGAAATCAATTGATGATAATTGGTTAGAACATCTTCTGCTTTAAACTGAAACAAACGGCATTGAGCCAATGTCTCCTGGCGTTTATTGCGTTGACCTTTTAAGTAACGCAAATCAGCCCCAGAGCGACTGGCACCACTTGCGCGTTCAGCAAGCTTTATCGTCTCATCCAACGCGGTAAGTTCAGACTCTAATTTTTTTACGCAATCCGTTGCCAGAGCCATTTGTTGATTTAATTCAGCAACCTTTGTCTGTAAAAATTTAAGGTTAACATGAGTGTTGCCAGTGTAGTGGCTTGCCTCTTTGAGTAAATGATTTGCCGTTTGAGCAGAGAACTCTGCTGCAAAACACAAAAAACTAAATGACCATAAACCTACTAATAGAAATCCTTTTCTAATCATAAATGACATCAAATCAAGATTGATAAACTGATTATAGTCCATGTTTCATAAACCCGGAAAAACAGAAAGAGAATTAAAGTAAGACATTTTTAAGAGGTTTAAGAACATGAAGTAAGGTGTTTTTTTCTTTATCATTCACAATTAAAGATGATCGGGGTGATGCATATTGACCATAACTAGCTCTTATTTGCTCAAACAAAATAGCACAACATGACATTGCTCCGTTCACATTTTCTTATGCTTAGCTAAATTGAGCTCATTTACACCAACTTATTCACTTGATTTATTATCTTCCAGACGCTAAATTACCCAAGAGTTTTTGCGAAATGATTCAAAACGTTATGCATGAACAAAGACACCTGGTGAGCACTAATTGTGCACAATGCTTTTTGTTTGTTATTTCGAACTCTTTTAGGAATTTATGCTTAATTTAGCGATAAATTTTAAGTAATAAAACAATGTAAAAGGAAGACTATGAATACGGCTTTAGAAAACACTAATTCTCTACAAGAAGAAGTAACCAACTACGTAAAATCCTACCTAGATGCGGTAGGGGATGAGAAGATTACGCATCTGCATGAGCTGTTTCTAGAACAAATTGAGGCCCCCTTATTCCAAGCAGTGATGGAAAGTTCTAAATATAATCAAGTGAGAGCTGCTAAAATTTTGGGGATCAGTCGTGGTACACTACGTTCAAAATTAATTCGATATTTTGATGATAAGTACTGTGGTAAGCGAAGTGATAGCTAGCTAGAACACGTTGAACTAAACTTTCTACCTCGCACCCAATAAAAAATTAAATTAAGACTACCCAAGGTGACATCATTGGCTTTATCATTGTCCCTTGGGATCTCCTCTTAATAATTTGCAGGTAAACTTTTGACTCTGAAAGAAACACCACCAGCCCTAAATGCCGTTCGACCATTTCTGAAATGGGCAGGAGGTAAATATCGCATAAGTAGTAAAATTAGACGTTCATTGCCTCAAGGCAAGCGTTTGATTGAGCCCTTTGTCGGATCTGGTGCGGTATTTCTAAACACAGATTATGAGCGTTATACCCTAAATGACATCAACCCTGATTTAATCAATGTATTCAAGTGGTTGAAGCGGGAAAAGCACGCTTTTATAACCTTTTGCAAGTCATTTTTTACCGAAAAAACAAATGAAAAAAGTGTTTTTTTAGAACATCGTGAATTATTTAACACGAGTAATGATTCACGTTTAAAAGCTGCTTTGTTTGTCTATCTTAATCGACACGCCTTCAATGGCTTAGTACGTTATAACCAAAGTGGTGAGTTTAATACCTCCTTTGGCTCATATCGCAAACCTTACTTTCCTAAAAAGGAAATGTTGACTTTTTCGGAAAAAATAAGCAAAGCGAAATTTGTCTGCCAAGACTTTGCAAAAGTCATGAAGCAAGCTGAAAAAGGTGATGTAATCTACTGTGATCCACCCTACGTTCCTCTGTCTGTCACCTCTAATTTCACCAGTTATCACTCTGGCGGGTTTGATCTTGATAAACAACGGGAACTGGTAACATTAGCCCAAACTCTAGCAGCACGTGGGATCCCAGTTATTATTTCCAACCATGACACAGAGTTTGTACAAGATTTATACCAAGATGCGGAAACAGAAAGTTTTTATGTACAAAGGAACATTAGTTGCCAAGGCCAAAAACGGCATAAAACCCGCGAAATTCTAGCAGTCTTTCAGTGAGGAACAGTATGAAACAAGGCGGCGCAGTAGCCAACAGTAATGGTAGAGTCCTCGAAAATATTGTTGAAAGCAGCTTAAATACCAAGGGCTTTACCTCTACTAACTATAAAGACTGGCAAAAAGATCCTTTGCAATACAGTGATGAATTACTTCTAAAAAATGTACCATATTTGAATGTATATAATCATGCCAGCAAAACAGAATTCGTAATCAAATCCAAACACTATCACCTCAATACCCGTATCGAATGTAAGTGGCAACAAGCCTCGGGGAGCGTGGATGAAAAATACCCCTTTCTTTTCTTAAACTGTGCCGAACGGATGAATGAGCCCCAAATCATTATTTTATTAGATGGTGGAGGGGCCAAACCCGGCGCTATTGACTGGCTAAAAGACGCATGCCAAAACTTTAATCAGCAAGAAAAGGGGCGTTCAGATCGAAGAATTGAGTTAATGAACAGTACTGAGTTTTTACAGTGGGTGAATAAAACTCTAAAGTAGGTTAAAGTAGCCTATTTTTCGAATCATGGCGGTAACTTTAATTCATGATGCTCTTTAGTTTGGCTTTTTTTAAACGGTTATTGAGACAAGATCCGATAGAAACAGAGATTCAATCATTCGAACGGCTAACAACGAGTTACCGGACGTTTATTAAAAACAATATATGCCCAGTCAAAGCACGCTATCATTATGAATATGAAAATAATATTAACCCAGCCTATCAAGACATAGAGAGTGTTACCAACCCCCTAAAACGTCATGAAAAAAGAATTTGGGCACTTAGAGATGATTTGATATTGGCAACCGGCATAAAAAATGCGTACCAAAAGAAATATGGTTACACCGGTTTTAATGAAGCCTTCTCTGAGGAATTAAACTTATCCGATCATCTGGATCTCAGTGACAGATTTGGACACCCTTCTCTAACCTTTAATGAAAAAAATGAAAAAGGGGACGTTTATTACGCGGGCTACTTATCCCAAGGAGAATCTGCACTACGCGTTTGCCTAACTTCTGGTCGATACTACCGCGATGATTTGACCAAGGAACAAATAAAACAGCTTGAGTCATATTTATCTCTCATGTTTCAAAAAGCCTACGGAGACCAACCTGTGGTTTTCTATTCTGGCTTCAAAGATTATGAAGACTATGATTCCCTGGATGATTATTATAAACATTTTGCAGTCTTTTTTATGGATGATGAAAAAGGCCTAGCTCTAGAGCCAACGAGAACCTATGCAGCAAGGCCTTCTTTTTAAGTTTAGATTCAACCAAAATAATGATTGCTAATTTCTTTTATTGTTTCCCTGAAATAATGTCTTTCTTGTATCGATTGGACTCAAACATTCATTAATCGTGGCTAATATCATGATGTAGCTTTAACATTGTTTCCGCCGTTTTCCGCTTCTGTGCATCGATTGCTGGATTGTTAATATAGGCTAGTACATATTGCTGATAGCTCTTACTTTTAGTCGTTATGTTAGCAAATGTTTTATCTTGATATTTTAGATTAAAGCCTTTATCAAGTTCCTCCACTACCTCGGAAACAATCGCGTCTGAGGGTTTATTGTAAGTGTTTTCAAGAAACATACGTTTACGCTGCATCATACTGCGATCATTGTCACGAGGATTGGTATTATGATAAGAGAGCCACTCTTCAGCTTGAATACCTAATGATAGCATCAGTACATCTTTGTCGACGTTGATATTATTAAACTGAGATCTATCTAAAATTTTTACGTTAAAATCACACAAAATACAAAAGTAATTTGAATTCATTTCACCAAAGATTTGATTGGTTGACACATTTTTGAGAGTTACTTTGGTGCCCCAATAATTAAAATCGCCTTTAATTAAACGAGTCTTGCCATCTTCCGCTGAAATATAAAAGCTGTGATACATATGATGCGCACAATCTTTATCCATAAACGCAACTCGTTCATTGCCTTTATAAATCCGCAATTCCACAGGATTGGGTGAGAGATTAATATCTGCAGTGAGTGTTAAATCGTCCTCATAGTTAAATAACTCATAGGCAGACAATGCACTCTGATTGCTGTTAATAGAGTAGTGCTGCTTATCTGAAAATTTGATCACATAAGCAGGGTTGAAATAATGGGACTGAATGACAAACTCTGAGGGCACACTGCTTAAGTCAGCAGTGGCACTGAAATTTAGTAGTATTGTTAGTGCTGTGATTAATATTCGCATCTTTTAATCTCTGGTTAGTGTAAAAAGCAAACAGTTATGCTCTCATAATATTTCAAAAATGTAAAGTATGATTTCAATATCGTTAACTTTAGCCGGTATGACTTGCGCTAATTAAAGTTTCTTGCACAATTTAAGTAGAAAAAAAACCTAGGCCTACTGAGGTAAGTAAATACGTAGCATGATGAGTTATGACAAGATAGTAACTTTACAAATCAATCAGAGCTATGGCTCAAAAAAGATGCTCCTGCAAGAAGGATGTTAGTTGCTAGTTTTTAGACGCTGTTTAAGTTTTTGATATTGTTATAGACTCAGGTCATATTCTCATAAGTACAATAGCCAAAGCTATTGGTTATTGTACTTCGTTAGCAAAAAGCAAAATGACTCGAATTACTTACTTCTTTATTTTCTACTTTTGCCTGACTTCACAATTGATGGCCTCAGAGAGCTACCACATTACGCATTTAATTGAAGGATCAGATGGTCATTCATACTTTATCGAGAAAAACCTTCCCATGAAGTCAGCTCATGTCGGTTATGTAACGGACTCCATCACACTAAAGTCTTCCCTTCTGGGGCAAGCAGGACCTGGTTCTCAACCGTATCATAATCCCCCCTATCCTCTTTACATTGTTGTTTTATCTGGAACAATGCAAATTGAAACAAGCAGAGGACTCAAGAAAAACTTTAAAGCTGGAGATATTCTATTAGCCGAAGATCTAAAGGGATTTGGCCACAAATCTTATAGTCTTAATAATGAACCGGTTAAGTATTTGCTACTTAAATTCTGAACTTCAGCCCCCCCATCGTTTTATATTTTTAGGTACTAACGAAAACAGGTCTAATACGCGCCCAACTGAGTGATTGACAACGTCATCCAAAGAACTTGGTTTATTGTAGAAAGCTGGCACTGGTGGGGCAATAATACCGCCCATTTCAGTGACCTTTTTCATATTTTCTAAGTGGATTAAATTTAATGGTGTTTCTCGTGTCATCAGCACCAATTTTTTTCGTTCTTTGAGAATGACATCTGCCGCTCTGGTCAAGAGAGATTGACTTAGTCCAGTCGCAATTTCTGCCAGCGTTTTCATTGAGCAGGGTGCGATAATCATACCATCTGTCTGGTATGAACCACTGGCTATGGCGGCACTGATGTCATTGACATTGTAGTAAGTAGAACTAAGTTTTCTAAGCTCTTGTCTAGAGATTGAGCTTTCTAGGGCTTGGGTAAGCTCACCTGACTTCGATATAACTAAGTGGGTCTCTACTTCAAGTTCTTTTAGTTGTTTGAGTAGTTGATAGCCATAAATAAATCCCGATGCTCCTGTTATGCCTATAATTATTTTCATAGTTTTAGCTTATTCTCGCTGGCTTTGATGTTTTTGGTCAGAATTGTTCTTTATTTTACCACTAATTATTTTTATTTGTTGAATAATTTCTTTTTCCCTTTGTATAAGCCTTTCTATCCCCTTTTGATGGTTTGGATCATGTTTTGATAAAATTGTTAATGATTTTCGCTGGCTTGTCGTTAAGATAAGCTCTTGCTTTAGGCTTTTCAGCTTACTTTTTAGTGGCATTTGTATGCACTTATCTTGTACGGTTCCCTTTTTTTCTTCGTTTAAGTAGCTAAGAGTTTCTTTTAGTTCTTGGCCAACATCGTTGTATTTGTAAAAGCCTTTGGGTGTTTTCCATAATTTTTCACGTATTAGTTTCGAGATGATATTTATTTTATGCCTTAATGATTTAGTATTTTTAAAAAAATTAGGGTTGTTAACACTGTACTCTATTTCCGCGACAAATTGTCTTTGACTGATTGACAATGATTTCCTGTATTTTCTATATAAATTTTCTAGCGTTTTTTCGAACTCTAAGTCGGATGTTGATTTTGTGTTTTTAGAATCGGTAATAGTATTAATATCTTTTAACTTATTATCTTTTAATATAGAAAATTCCTTATCGGATCTTCTGGGAGTACCTGTTTGTTGCAAAGAATTTAAGGCGGTCACCGAGCGTTTTTTTAAACCCAGTAACGCCAGTAACTTATTAGTGACTCTAAAAAATGCACGTACATTTTCACCTAGTTTTTTTCGGGTGCGAATGAGCCACCCTTCCTTTTCAAAGTAGGCCATGTATTTTTTTAGAGTGCTTATTGGAACTTTGGTTTTTTCACTCATTTGTACATAGGTTTGAGTAAACCAGTTCCGTTGGTCGCTTGAACGAGGCAAAAGATAATTTGAATTCAATGTCCAAAAAATCAGTTTATCTAATACCGCGGCTCTTTGATGATTGTTGGTAATCGCTAGAATTTTATGAAATTTATCATAGTGTATAGATGAATACCTAAAATCATTTGACATACCTTCCCCCTGTCATTGGGAAATTGACAAATCAAATTGACTTCACTAAGATTAAATTGTCAGATTTCAATTCTTAGATTGAAGTCACCCATTTTAAAGCCTGGTTGCCGCCAGGCTTTTTTTTAAACATGTTTTTCTAGCTCATTTTGGCTCGACGTTGTTTGTTGATTCTTTTACATGATTGACCATCACCTCGGTGCTGTCAAAGTTCAGTTAAGTCCTTGATAAAAAAGATGTATTCTTAATAGTTCGCCAAGTTATCCTAAATGGTTCGCCATACTATCTCTAATAGTTCGCCATGGTATTCCTAATGGTTCGCCAGAG
This sequence comes from Legionellaceae bacterium, assembly GCA_030148065.1. Taxonomy (GTDB): domain Bacteria; phylum Pseudomonadota; class Gammaproteobacteria; order Legionellales; family Legionellaceae; genus JASBUC01. The sequence continues at coordinate 67,064 of JASBUC010000057.1, forward strand.
AATTTCTAATGGTTCGCCATTAAAAATTCCTTTATTTCATCCCATTCTTAATGGTTCGCCATTATTTTTTGGCTTGTTATCAACCAAATTCCTAATGGTTCGCCATTGCATAACTAGAAGGAACTTTACTGACTTAGACAGAAAACCTAACTCTATCCATATTGTGGCTTTCAATAGCGCATGAGGCATAAGATATAGTCAAATATGAGTAAAATACTGAATGGTTCGCCCTTTTTTTTAACGGCTGGCAATGATTATTGAGATTAGAAATTCTTAATGGTTCGCCATATTAGCCATATTTAACTCCTATATTATTCCTAATAGTTCGCCATTAGTTTTGCTTAATCAGTCCTAGGGTGATCCAAATAGAGTGATATCTAATCTGATCGCGTAACTTTTTAATGATTTGAAATGACTGACAATCTAAAGTGCATTGTCTTTATTAGCTGAGAGATGACCTTAAATCGAACATTCATCCTTAATGGTTCGCCATCATTTAAACGACAAGTATTTCATAAGTAGTTTTAACTTGGATTGTCTCTACATTATTTCCTACTTGAGGTAAGATCAAAAGCATTGCAGATATTTTAGATCTTCAATCAATCGTAAAACATCAGATGGACCGACGGCTCTTTAGCTATTCTTTGTAACTATCTGATTAATAACAATAAAACAACCAAAAGGGTAAGAGGAGATGGCATTATGGTTGAGGTAACTGAAAAGCCGCAAGATTTGGCTGATGAACTTTCTGATACCAACTTAGCGATAAAGAGTTATAAGAATGAGCGAAACCTAATGCTTTTCCCATTTTGTTCAACCTCTAAACGTAAACGTATTGCACCAATTATTTATTCTTCAACTGATGGTAAGTCATGGCTAGAAGTTACAGCGAACAATACTTATGGTATGGCTAAGATTTGGGATTTTGATATCCTAAGGTTTGTTTTTTCAAAGATTTCTTTGATTGCTAAAGAAACTGGGATCTACCCTTCTTCTGTCTCCTTTACAGCTTATGAGTGCTTGAAGGCCCTGAATCGTGATCCGAAAGCAGGTAAAAATGTTAAATGGCTTAGAGAGGCTCTCGATAGATTAACCTCTACCACCTATAAGGGAAATATTTTTAGAGAAGAAACTAAACGGGTCACCGGTTTCACTTTAATTAAGTATGATTATGAAGAAAAAGAAGACTATATCACGAAGATTGTTGTTTCCCTTGATGAGCGATTAATTGACTCGATTAAGTCCTCAAAAAATTTGTTAAAAATTAATCATCAATTAATTCGTGAGGTTGCTGGTATTAAAAAGCGGTTGTTGGAATTGGTTGAAGTTTCTATGGATGATGACATAGAGTGGGTCGTTGCCCTTGATCAACTCCAGCGTCTTTGTGCCAACTCTTGGGAGCCTGCTAAGTTTAAGTTTGAACTCTCTACCTACAAGGATCTCCCTTGGTCGATTAACTTTGTGAAAGAAAAGAATAAAGTCTACGTAGTCTTTCGTAGAAAAAGCAACGATGAAAAATAATGCCACACGTGTGGCAATAGAATAAAGGAGCAACTATGACAGCAACGGTAATCGCAGTTTCACAAGGTAAAGGAGGGGTCGCTAAAACAACTACGTCAATGAATTTATCGAGAGCTTTAAGAGAGAAAGGCTACCGTACCATTGTTTGTGATTGGGATTTAGAAAAGCCAGACGCCCATAAATGGATGAAAAATGGTAACGAGAGTAATTGGGTTGTGTTAATTGACAAAGATAAGGCAGTCTCACAGGTAGAGCAACTTAAAACACAATACGACATTGTGATTTTTGATACACCTCCAAATTATGAGTCCGGTGCGTTTAAAGCTGTCATGGCCGCAGATTTTGTGATCATCCCAACCTCTAGCAATTACCTTGATCAAGAAAATGCTCAAGATGCAACCTCATTGCCGATGCTTGCAAAAAAACCATTTAAGTTATTAATGAGTAAGGTCAAGAAATCAACCAAAGATTATAAAGACATTAATGCACAAGCGGCGTATGAGACAATCTGTTTTAACGCGATTATCACTGACCGCGCGGTCATGGCCCAATGCCCTAATGTTGGTTTGTGGGTGGGTGAACTGGCTAAAAATGGCGATAATCATAGCCAGTTTTCTAAGCTTGCAGAAGAAGTTATTGCTTGGACTACCCCAGAGAAATGCCACACGTGTGGCACTGAGACGGAGAGCTCGCTATGAATCAGACTTTTTTAGATAAAATCAAAAATCGTATCGAAGAAACTAAAGAAGAGTTAAATATCCCAGAAGAAACAAGTGGACATGAGGCAATAGTTAAACTGAGTCCTAATGAGATTGGAAACTGGGAATATCGTGACAGACAGTCGTTTGAGTTGGGTGATCTTGATGAGCTTGCCACTAGCATTGAAACCAAAGGCCAAGCGCAACCCATCGTGGTGGTTCGTGTAAATGACGAATTCATCGCTCAAAATTCAGAAAAAGCACGTTATGTGGTAATTGCTGGTTTTCGACGTTGGCTTGCGTGTAAATCACGCGGTTTAAGCATTGATGCAGTGATTCGAGATCTAAGTTTTGAAGAAGCAGTAGCCTGTGTAATGGCAGAAAATGAAAAGGAACAAGTTTCGGATTATTCAAAAGGAATGTTCTTTCATAAATTACTAGAAACTGAAAAAGTAAATAAGGTAACACTCTATGAACGTTTTGGTATGAAGCGTAGTCACTTTAATAATTTTTTAGCATTTGCGGAAGTCGATGCAGAGTTTTGGCAAGTTATTGGTGATTTAAGTAAGGTTTCTGCACGGACTGCCTCAACGATTAAATTGTTAATACAAAAAGGTGATGCATATAGAAAGGCTTTAATCACAATCTCAGAAAAAATAAGAGATGGCGCTGGTGAACGCACCATCCTTGCTTTAGTTGATAAGGAACTACAACCAGTCACCCCTAAAAAAGTAGTGAAATACGATGTCACTCGTCAAGCTTTTGCTAAAGGATTGGTACTTGCAACAGACAGCAAAGGGTTTCGCATAGAGTGTAAGCGCTTTGAACTACAAAAAAAGCAAGAACTTAAAAACCGTATTGAAGCCTTGCTGCAAGATTTTAGTGAAAACTAAAAAAATGTTTCACGAGAAACAAAAATACTTTAAAATGACGGGCCCGTTTTCTTTTCTTAAGTTGTAAAATGGATTTTTTCAATCGCTGTCTTATAAGTTTGATTTGTATAGTTGCTTCCCAGCAATTATGTGCTCACCAATTGAAGGGGGGGCACCCGCCAGCGTCATGGGCGGCTCAAGTAAGTCTAGACAGCGTTGGACTCGCATACTATACCGATAATCATGCTTATGTTTACGGATTTGATATGGGGCCCTACCAATGGTACGACAAGAGTGATAATAAATACGATGCATGGGATTGGTCTATCTTCTTTAGAAAGAACTTTCGCCATGTTGACACCCTTGATGCAGCTATTGGCTTCAGTTATGGCTCTCATCTTGGTAAAGAAGCTGACAACGGGGAAAAAATTAATTACTGGCACACTGTTAGCACTTATGTCTTCTTAGAATGGGAAGCAACTAGAAAGATCGAAATCGGCGGTGGCTTTTCTTTAGTTAACTATACGGACAAAAAAATAGACTCTCATCGAACCAAAAAGTTGAAAGCCATTGATGGCTTAACCCTACAATTATCGTATTTCTTAGATGGTGAGCCCATTCAATCCCTTTCTTCGGTATCATTACATGAAAAACACTGATGTAGTTATTTCAGGCAGTGGCGTCTATCACCCAACCGATGCCATTTCGAATGAGGAATTAGTTAATTCTTTTAACTTATATGTTGATCTTTACAATGAACGATTTGAGAAAGACATTCAAAGTGGCTCTAAGCAGCCTCTTGAAAAGTCGACAGCGTCTTACATTGAAAAAGTCTCTGGCATTAAATCACGCTACGTGATTGATAAAGCAGGTATCTTAAACCCTGATGTAATGCACCCTATCGTTGAGGAGCGAGCAGATGAGAGCTTATCGCTGCAAGCAGAAATGGGATTAAATGCAGCACACATCGCGCTAGATAAGGCAAATAAAAAATCGTCAGAGATTGATGCAATATTACTAGCGAGCTCAAGTTTGCAACGTCCTTTTCCTGCGACTGCGATAGAAATACAAAAGGCCCTAGGCGTGAAAGGCTTTGCTTATGATTTAAATGTTGCTTGCGCCTCTGCAACCTTTGCTATTGATGCGGCAGTTAACTTACTTATTGCCAATAAAGCAAAAGCTGTTTTAGTGATAAACCCTGAAATTTGTACAGGCTATTTGAATTTCAAGGCGCGTGATAGTCATTTTATTTTAGGCGATGCCGCCACAGCGGTTGTTCTCGAAAAAGGGGGATCTTGTAACAGTAACTGGGCTTATAAAGTTTGCTCTTCTCGTTTGAGGACAGAGTTTTCGAATAATGTTCGTAATAATTTTGGTTTTTTAGGTCGACTTAATCCTGGCTCAATGTTTGAAGCAGATAAACTTTTTTATCAAAATGGTAAAAAGGTATTTAAAGAAGTTTCCTTGGCTGTTTGCCAGTTGTTAAAAGAACATTTAAGCACTGAAGGACTTGATAGTTCCAAACTATCAAAGTTTTGGATGCATCAAGCGAACATTAATATGAACCATTTCATTTTAAAGAAATTAGTGGGCTCTGGCGCATTGGCTAAAGGACCGATTGTTTTAGATGAATTTGCAAACACTGCCTCTTGTGGTGCAATCATTGCCTTTGATCGGACAAACCAAGCCCTTTCAAACGGAGAGATAGGACTGTTGAGTTCTTTTGGCGCTGGCTATTCCATCGGTTCGATTATTCTTGAGAAAGTTCTATAAACAAACCTTAACAGACGCTTGGCAAATCTATAATTAACACGTATTGCCCACATAAAATACTTATAGCCTGATTAATGTACTATATTTAAGTCATAGACCTAAATATAGTACATCCATGGTTATTGTTGATGAGTTAATTACGAGCAAATTATCCAAGCTCTATCAAAATAGAAAGCCTAAAGATCATTCTTTTTACCAAAATTTATCAAGTAACTCTGATTTTCAAGCCGAACTTAATAATTTGCGTACAAACTATCGTGAAGTTCTAAAGACAGATCTCGAGCCTAGAAAGGATGATCAATTTGCTCTAGGGCATCAATTAGTCTTTAGAAGTGATGGTAGCATCTTGAATTTAATGAAAAAATTAGTAAGAGGGCAGGACGAATTTGGTGGAATTTATGAAGATGAGAGCGGAAAACGCTACGTTTTAAAGTTTGATAAGAAAAAAACCTGTGCTCAAGAGGTGACTATGTCCGACAAATTTTTAGTCGAAGGGTTACGAAACTGTTTAACCAGGGCAGATTTTTCCTACAGGGTAAAGCCAAATGGTAAGATTTCATATTATACCATTCAAGAATTTGTCTCAGAGCCCCTAATTGCTCCGGCTGAGATAGGATCTAAAACACATTTCTCTCAATTAAGAACTGACGCCTCTGCTCGAGGATCTCCTAGTACTGTTGTAGCCATCGACAACCTATTTGAAGAAGACTCTTTGCAAAGTGAAGAGTCACTTACCTCCCCTAACTTAGAGGAGACAGGACATATTATAGGCTTAGATCAAGCATTATGTGGGGTTGTGCGGCAAGCGAAGGTTAAAACAAGTTTGGAATTTGCAAGGCAGGAGAGCATTAGTGACGGGATTGCTAGACTTAGCGACAGAGCTCGTACAGAGTTAGCCGCAGCACTTTTTGCCAGTAGTGCAATGGGTGATGAGAGTGTGCATTTAGGGCAGTTTATGGCCCTTAAACGAGGAGAGACTGTCGAGCACATAACTCGAGTTGATTTTGGAGCTAGGGGTCGCTTTGCCAAAAGAAAAGTGGAAAAGCCAACTGGTAATTTAGTTCATGATCAAACATCGCATGAATATGAACAATCAGGTGGGTTTATGGGGATCCGGCAAACCGGTAAAAATTATTTAACCCTGATGTTAAATGAGCCTAAGCTTCATCACAGCTATAATTTGTTTTGGATCCATGCCGATGAGATGACGATTGTGAGAAGTGAACAAGAGAGAATCGATCAGGCTCTTGAAAAACTCCCTGAGGATGAAAAGAGAGTCTTTTTAAGCTCATTGGTTGAAGAGATGAATGAACGGGCAAGTACACCAATTAGAGTGCCAGAGGAAGGCACAATTGAAGAGAGCATTGAATACGTCAAGCATCAAATTGCTAAATTAACTTTTTTACGTGTGCATCAGATGAAAGACCATGCGATGGATGCAATTCACAGAGAGGATCACTCCTTATCATCCCAGGAAAGACAAAGAATCCAAGTAAATTTGAAAGCTGAAAATGCTTTACCTGAAGGCAGTGTTTTACCATCAAACATTCTCAATCGACTAAGCGCTCTTTTGCAAGCGAAAGCATTTGGTATAGAGTGGTTTGCCAAGAGCATAACATTAAGACAACACATCCAAAATAATCTACAACGTAAAGATCGTCCGAAGAATGAACGTGCGGCTTATCTCACTCTTCAAACAATCATAACAGGAGATCAAAAAGAGGCCGAAATGGCATTTAGAAAAGAGCTTGAGGGCATCATAGGGTGGAAAAGAGACCCTCTGCTTTGTAAAGACCTCTTTGATTTTTGTAGTTTTAACTGCGGGTTAGGAAATAGGGACTATCAGGTGGTATATAAGAGACTTGAAGATGCATTGACTAGAGCTGAATTAAAAGGATTTGTTCTCCCAGTGACTAAGGCTTTCGGGCTTTATGAGGCACACTTAGCTTTGCCAACAACACCTTCTAGTTATGCCCGCATAGAGGGGGTTGTTGGTAAAGGTCAGCTTAGCGATGAGTCTGTTAATCATGATTATGGCAGCACTTCAAGCAAAACAACTGAAGACACAAATGACTTGTTAAGAATTTCTGCTAGTCCTTCCTTATCTGAGTCGCATTCAAACTCTAATACAGTGGTTGATGATGATTCTTTTGATGAGACAGAACAGAGGACATCAGGAAATGATACATTTTCCTCACATTGATAAAAAATGACTTCTTAATCTTCTGTTAATCTAATAATGATAAGAATAACGCAGATTGAAACAAATTTATCAAGTTAAAGCCTTAATCGTCATATTTGCGAGAGCATAGCTTATCGTATAGATTTGAATTGCTTGATGCTCAGGAGATCCAATGAAGACATTAAAAATTAGTATTACTGGTGATGGTAACTGCATGTTTTATGCCTATGGGGTGTCCTTGATGTATTTTTTGCGGTCTCAAACTGAGTGCGAGCAACTCTCTTCTGAAATTTTTGAGTTATTAGCACTTACTCCCGCACAAAGAGTCAGATTAACTACTTTATTAAATAAGCCAGGCAACAAATGCTTTAGTTATGAGCAACTAGCTGAAATTGAACGAAACCTAGGCGATAGCTTGCGTCGTTTTACCGCACAACAGGTGATTGTCGCTTATGAAAACAGTCCAAGAGATACTCAAATCTATACCAGCGCCAACTTTGCAATTAGGGTTTTTCTAAAAAGAGCCTTAGAGACAATGGCAACTGATGAATCAGCTCTTGCAGCCAGTGCTGTATATCTTTCTCATGAAGAGAATGAGGCGATCAACATAGAAGATTTTACCGAAGATGATCTATTTCGAGTTGAGAAAATAGCAAATCGCCTCAAATCTTATCCAGAAAGACATGCTGCACGCCTTCTTGAAAAATTCTTAAGTAAAATTAAAGAGAACCAGACTGAAAAAGAACAAAAGGCATTGATGGATAGCTTGGTTGATGAGTTGACGCTTAGGTTTTTCAAACATGGTAACGGAAAGTATCTCAAATTGTATCAAGAGTGGTTAGCTGGTAATGGTGAGTGGGGATCTGAAGCTAATTTATACGTCTTAAATCGTGCTTTGCAGGGTGAAAGACGAGTAGAAATAGCACCAGATAAGTTTGACTGGCGCTATGAGAGACCCATGGAGTTGCAGGTTTATCAAGGTCCCAGGCCCGCTTTTTTACCGAATACGCCAGCAGACATGATTTTAAATAACTCGATGGGGATCCATTGGGATTCGCGCATTCCATATTACATTCTCCTAAAAGGACTTTATCGTGATGTGTGTTTAACAAAGGATCGCGAAAAGTCTCAATCAAAAGAGACCTACTTAAACTCGCTAGAAACATCGATGAAACCAGCGATAGAAAGACTCTCACAATTACAAGAGATCATTTTTCGCTTGAAAATTTGGAAGCCCTTCGATGATCAGGGTGTGCGCGCTACTTCTGAGCTTGCCGATAAACTTACAGGGGTTGCTGAGCAATTAACCGAAGCAATGTACCTTGAATACGAACGCGATTGGAAGCGAGGCAGCTTTGAGACAACGCGTATCAACCTTGATGAGTTTAATAAATTTTATGATTTCACAGCAAGCATCGAGCAAACCTTACAAAGGAGCTTAGAGGAAGCCTTAAGCTTATCAGAAGAAGGGAGTGCACTAAGTGCAGAGCAAAGACTCAAGCAACGAATTGATGAGTTAATGACACAGAGTAACCAATTCCCATTATTAGTTCGTTGGTCAGACTTACTCTCTTCTCCCCAGAAAATGTGCTCGAAGATGCCAAAAAGGTTAAAGCAAAAAGAATCATCCTTACAGGAAGAGGATGACTCGCTATCTGATTTATTATTCTTACTTCAAAATTCTAATATCTCTCACAAAGAGAAAGACTTTCTCGAAGGGTTGATTATGACTGTCAGTCAATTGCCAGTAAGCTCCCCTCTGCGTGAAAACTTAAGGCTGAGAGGGGAAGATTTTGCGAGTAAAGAAAGAACCATGCAACGCTTAGCAGTTGGTGTGGCTGCAATTGGTGGTTTGGCTTTGGCGGTGGGGATCATTGGAGGGATCTCTACTGGAGGTTTGGGCTCCCCCATTTTTCTACCTATTGCTCTTGCAGGCATTAGCCTGTGTGCTTTGGGCATGGTTAGTTATTTTGCGGCAACCCCACTCTTCTATAGTCAAACCGTATTTGGACAAGAGTTGGCTCGGTTCTTCACAGCACCAGCCCATACCACAACCTTTTGTGACTCACCATATGCCTCAGATAACTCTGAGTGTGATAAGTTGGTAGAAGGCGAGGGTGACCAACAGGCTCAAACAACGCTTGTTCCTCAACTTGAATTCAGACGCTCTCGCTCTGCTAGTTTTTAAACACCTCATGTAAATACATTGAATGTGGAAAGATAAAGAAGTGAAAGAATAGCCAAATGGCCGAGAAAACTCGAGCAGGTCGAGCAATGCTAGTGTAGTGTTGAACAATATAGTAACCAATCAACATTAAAAGAGGATCGGCAATTAAACGGTTTGCCCAATACTCGACGCCTTGAAACCAATGACTGACATCATGACCAAGTAGACCAACTTCTAAGTAATGTTCTAATGCCTCCCAAAGAAAGGCAAAGAACATGACCTTGTAGAAATGATATCGCCAACGGTAGGGGCTTGGTAATTGCTTCAGAACCTCAACCGTTCTAGAACTAATTAAGGCTCCCCAGAAAATACCAGAAATCAAATGCTCAATCGACCAGACATCAAGAAGCGCTAGAGTTTTATCCCCCCATAAAAACATGAGTGCTAAACCAATGGCTCAGAGTCAAAGGTGACAGCACCTGTTTTAACATCGTAAATGGCGCAAACCAACCCAATTTCATGCTTTTCAATGCGCTGTCTTAAGGCACTATTTTGACTAAGCAGAGCTCTCTTAGAGTTTTGTACGTTGGCGCGTGTTACATTGTTTTCAAGCTCATTTGAGTTTAATTGCTCGCTGTCTTGCTCATTAACTGCCGGTTCGATTTTTTCTAAGAGTTTACGTACAAAACCATTTCCTTGTGCAGCACAAGCAGCTTTAATGGCACCACATTCAGTATGCCCTAGAATAACGATAAATTTTGCTCCAGCATGAAGCGTTGCAAACTCAATGCTGGCAATGATGTCATCATTAATAACATTGCCGGCCACCCTCACTACAAATAAGTCTCCAAAACCAACGTCAAACACTTTCTCAACAGGGACTCTTGAGTCGATGCACCCTAAAACAACAGCAAATGGATGCTGGGCAGTTGAAGTTAACTGCACTTGTTCTTTAATATTTCGTCTTAACGGCTGATTGTTAACAAAGCGCTCATTGCCAGTTTTTAAGAGTTTAAAAATGTCAGCAGGTTTAAGGTTTTCCTGTACAGAAGCCGTTGTGACATTATCAAAATCATTTCGAGACGCAAGCAACTGGTGGTTATCAGCAAGTAATAATTTCAAAGAAATATTCTTTTCATAGCTTAGATTCTTGGTAAAGTCGTCAATAACTTCATGAATATCATAGTCAATGTGTTTTGTGTTGCTCCCATCTAACACCACTTGAGAGTTTTCTGGTAATGCTCTTAAAGTTCTAATCAGTGCAGCCTTGTTAAGAAAAGAAATTTGCTCGGGAAGGACTAGGCGAATAATGGTTGAATCCGGGTAAACTTCCTTTTTTAGAGCCAATTTTGGTCGGCTGCTTGTTCTCATGACCCATATACTACTAATGATGAGTCCTGCTAGCACGCCTGTTAAGAGATCGGTTGTGACTATTAGTACCGTTGTGACGATAAAGGGCAAGAAGGTCTCAAGTCCTTGTCGGTACATGTTTTTAAATTCATCAATGGAGGCAAGTTTTAAGCCAACGAAAATAAGAATGGCTGCAAGCGATGCCAGAGGAATAGTATTTAGCAGGCCTGGAAACAGTAAGATGGACAATAAAACCAGTAGGCCATGAATAATCGTGCTTAATTTGGTCTGGCAGCCAGAACGGACATTTACAGAGGAGCGAACAATGACAGAGGTGACAGGTAGTGCGCCTAATAAGCCACAAAGAGTGTTGCCCACCCCTTGCGCGAGTAGTTCACGGTTTCGACCGCAATAGCGTTTCTGAGGGTCAATTTTTTCAGCAGCCTCTAGGTTTAACAGAGTCTCAACCGAACCTAGTAATGCGATTAATAAGGCATAAAAATAGACTTTACCGTGAGTTAGCAGACTAAAATCCGGAAAAACTAGTAATTTTTTAATGTGGGTGATTTGCTCGATCACTGGAATTGTTACTAAATAGTTTTCGCTGCTGAGGTAGAGGCTTGGAAAAAATTTACCAAAGAACAGATTAATAAAAACACCTAGCAGGACGACCAATACAGGCCCTGGAATCAATTGGAGTTTTTGATGTTTAACAGACTCCCAAGCTTTTAACAGGATCAGCGAAAGCAGACTGATAATAATAGAGCTTAAACTTAAGTGCTTTAACAAGTAGCGGAGAGGGCCATCATCAAGGCTTACTTGCACTTGTCGAAGTTCCTTAAGAAAATCATCACTGCTTGAAAAAAAACCAAAGGCAAATGGTAGTTGTTTAATGACTATTAAAAGACCAATACCGGCTAATAAACCATGAATAACCGCTGTTGGTACGTAATCTGCGATAAACCCTGCCCGTAGTTTAGCTAAAAGAAGTTGAATAAGACCTGCAAGGAACGTTGCAAGTAGTACGCCTTGAAATCCACCAAGCTCAGCACTGGCAGCAAGAACAATTGCGACCATACCTGCAGCTGGCCCGCTCACACTTACATGGGAAGAACTTATGCTGCCAACGACTAAACCACCAATGACACCGGCTAAGAGCCCTGAAAAAAGCGGGGTGTCTGAGGCGAGTGCAATTCCTAGACAAAGTGGGATTGCTACCAAAAAGACCACAAGACCTGAAATAAAGTCTTGTTCTATTACTTTCCAGTTCATGCTTTTTACACTCACAAATCAGTCCTTGATTAAACTATTTTACCGTCAAATATAGCATTAAATTAGTACTGAGCAACTTGTTTTCGCATACCCAAACTGATTCGGCTATATTATGATGGTTTTTTTTGTAATTGGGGTTACGTAGAAATGAGCATGAGACCCAAAGTTGGGGTGGCGGTCATCATAGAGCGAGACGAAACAATTTTATTAGGTCAGAGATTAAATTCTCATGGTGCCGAACAGTGGGCACCACCTGGCGGGCATTTAGAATATTCTGAAACGCCAGAAGACTGTGCAAAGCGGGAAGTTCTTGAGGAGACAGGGTTGGTCGTTATAAGTGTCGACAGAGGAGGGTGGACGAACGATTTTTTTAAAAAAGAGAGTAAACACTACGTCACCCTTTTTATGCATGCAAAGGTCAATGGAGGGGTTGCTGAAGTCATGGAGCCTACTAAATGTCGTAGGTGGCAATGGTTTAGTAAGCAAGCCTTACCAAGCCCACTCTTTCTGCCAATCAAGAACTATTGGAAATTATTATGAATTTAAAAAGTCTTGCCGTATTTTGTGGCTCTCATCAAAGCGATAACCCCACTTATCAAGCGGCTGCAGAAGCACTAGCAGAAGAGTTAACCAAGAATAACATAAGGTTGGTGTATGGCGGTGCCTGTGTTGGATTAATGGGCCAGTTGGCAGATGCCATGCTCTCTCATCAAGGAGATGTGGTTGGTGTTATGCCATACTTTCTAATTGAAGGCGAACGCGTTCATCAAAATCTAACAAAGCTTTATCAGGTTAACTCAATGAGTGAGCGAAAGGATAAAATGGCAGAGCTATCAGATGGTTTTATATTATTACCAGGAGGCGGGGGATCTCTCGATGAATTTTTTGAAATGTTTACTTATTTCCAATTAGGGTTGCATCGAAAGCCTTGTGCCATATTAAACGTAAATGGTTACTTTGATTCATTAATCACTTTTCTTCAACACAGTGTCAAGGAAGGCTTTCTAAAAGACGCACATGTGAAATCAATCCATATTTCAGAGTCTGCTGAACTACTTGTAAAAGCGATGGCAAAATACCCCTGATCTTTGGTAACCCCTAGTTTTTCTTGCTTTTAATTTTTCAGTGACGTAGCATTTGCTCAATAACTCTCGGGGAGCCTTTATGGCTGAGACAATTTTTAATTGGACCCGTTGAACTTGCACAGGGTAATGCCTGCGAAAGGAAGAGGAAACTGATTTGCCAACTAGAACCTTTAGGATCTCTTTGTCTGTCTATGTCCTCTTTCGTCTGTTAATGATGTAAGGAGCAATCCATGGTAAATCAGATTACGCGCCAAAAGATTCACCCAAAAACGACTCAAGCCTTGTTAGAAAGTGAACGCTTCCCCCACGTTTCAGTTGCTATGAAAGAAGTAACGCTCAGTAATGGTGAGGGAATTTATCTCTATGATACGTCTATGCCGCCCAATAAATCCAAGCCTCTGCGTTCGGCGTGGTTATCAAAAAAAGATAAGCGAAAAACACAACGTCAAATCGCAAAAGAAGGTCTCATTAGCGAAGAAATGGCGTACGTTGCCATTCGTGAAAACTATGCTAATCAGTTAATTGGCAAGTTAGACGAAAATAAATCGCCTGTCACAGCAGAGTTTGTTCGACAAGAAATTGCAGCAGGTCGAGCTATTATACCTGCAAACAAAAATCACCCAGAACTTGCACCAATGATTATTGGGCGTAACTTTTTAACAAAAGTTAATGCCAATATTGGAAATTCAGCTCTATCCTCTTCAATTGAACAAGAACTCGAAAAACTAACTTGGGCTGTGAGGTGGGGAGCCGATACGGTGATGGATCTCTCAACAGGAAAGGCACTTACAAAAACACGAGAAGCAATCTTAAGAAACGCCAGCGTGCCAATTGGTACAGTGCCAATCTATGAAGCACTAGAGCGAGTTGGTGGACGTCCTGAACATTTATCTTGGCAAGTCTTTAGAGAGGTATTAATTGAGCAAGCAGAGCAAGGGGTTGATTACTTTACCATCCATGCAGCACTTCTAAGAGCACACATACCACTAACAAAAAAAAGACTCACTGGCATTGTTTCACGAGGTGGGGCTTTAATTGCAAAATGGTGTGAAACCCATAATAAGGAAAATTTTTTATACAGCCACTTTAATGAAATATGCGAGATTATGGCGCGTACAGATGTAAGCCTATCACTGGGTGATGGCTTAAGACCGGGTTCTATAAATGATGCAAACGATCAAGCGCAATTTGCTGAATTAAAAACCCAAGGTGTGCTCAACAGAGTTGCTTGGGAGCATGGTGTGCAAGTGATGAATGAAGGCCCTGGGCACATTCCAATTCATTTGATTGAAGAGAATATGGAAAAGCAACTAGCGCTTTGCTCTGAAGCACCTTTTTATACGCTTGGCCCACTTACCATGGATGTTGCAGCAGGGTATGATCACATTGCAAGTAGCATAGGGGCAGCACTTATAGCTACTTATGGTTGTGCCATGCTTTGCTATGTAACCCCCAAAGAGCATTTAGGGATCCCAAATAAAGACGATGTAAAACAAGGTATGATTGCTTATAAAATAGCAGCGCATGCTGCAGACTTAGCAAAGTCACACCCTAATGTGAGTAATTGGGATTATTTAATGTCTAAGGCACGATATCAGTTTCGCTGGGAAGACCAGTTCTCTCTTAGTTTAGATGAGACTAAAGCAAGAGACTACTTTCTTGAAAATTTTCCTAAAGGGACGAACAGTGAGCCTAAGTTCTGTTCTATGTGTGGCCCAAAATACTGTCCGATGAGTCAAGATCAAACGCTTGTAAAAGCATAAAGAGAGTAACATGACAGTAGGAATTGTAGGGGCAGGATTACTTGGACAACTTATTGCTTGGCAATTAATCCTGCAAGGCTATGACGTTACAATCTTTAGTGACTCTGATAAAACAGCAAAGGGTAGTGCTACTTTTGCGGCAGCAGGCATGTTGACCCCACTGGTTGAACTAGAAAAGGCTGAAATGCTCATTCGTAATCTTGGGGCTGCGAGTCTTATCTTATGGAAAGAACTAATAAGCTCTTTAACAAATGACGTGTTTCATCAATTTAATGGCAGCATTGTTACCGCTCATCCAGAGGATTTATCAGAACTAACTCGATTTAAACAAGCGGTGACCTTAAAATCGCAAGAAGTTTCACTAACTCACCCTGCTAGCAATTTGTTAGTTGACTCTAATATTATTGCAACCAATGCTTATTACTTCCCAGATGATGGTCAAATTGATAGTCACTCTTTGCTCGCAGCGCTCAATGCAGAATTACTAGCAGTAGGAGTAACTTGGTATGCACATGTATTTGTGGATGGAATTTTTCCTAAGAAAATTCACTGTAATGGTAAAGTGTTTCACTTTGACTTAGTGGTTGATTGCCGAGGTTACCGTGCTAAGAGTGCTTTTTCAGATCTTAGAGGTGTGCGAGGTGAGCTCTTAAAGTTGTATGCGCCAGCGGTAAACTTATCTTGTCCTGTGCGATTACTTACTCCTCGCTACCCTATTTATATTGTGCCTCTTAACGAGGGGGGGTATTTACTAGGTGCTAGTGAAATTGAGTCAGAAGATCTTAGCTCTATTTCAGTAAGAAGCACTTTAGAGTTATTGAGTGCTGCGTATTCGCTACACTCAGGGTTTGCAGAAGCAAGAATTATTGAGTCCCGAGTGGGTCTTAGACCGGCATTATTGAATAACCTCCCACAAATTAAAGTAACAGAGGGGGAGATTGCAATTAATGGGCTCTATCGACATGGGTTTTTAACAGCACCAGCCATCATTAATGATCTCATCCTGTATTTAAAGGGGGGGATTAACAACACTAAATTTCCACAGCTTTTTAATGAGGGTAATCATGATTGACATTTTGTTAAATGGCAAAAAAACGCTGCTGAAGGATAAGCTCTACTTAGACAAACTTTTAAAAAAATTTGGCTATCATCCTTTAACCATTGCAACAGCGGTTAATCAAAATTTCGTGCCACGTAGTCTTTACAAAGAGACTCTAGTGAGAACGGGAGATGTGGTAGAGATCGTTACAATTATGCAGGGAGGATAATATGCTTACAATTGCTGGTGTTCAGCTTGAATCTCGCTTTTTACTCGGGAGTGCAAATTACCCTTCTCCTCAGATCCTTCAAAAATCAATTGAAGCCTCGAGTACAGAGATCATAACTGTATCAATTAAACGACAATCACCCGGTGGTAGCACCAATCCATTTTGGGATCTTCTAAGACAATCAAACTGCCACCTATTGCCAAACACGGCCGGTTGCTTTAGTGCAAGTGATGCAATTACTACTGCAAAAATGAGTCAAGAGCTTTTTAATACTAACTGGATCAAGTTAGAAGTTATAGGGGATGATTATACTCTAGCGCCAAACCCATTTGAACTCATTAAGGCGACAGAAACCTTAATAAAAGAAGGGTTTGTTGTCTTCCCCTACTGCTCTGATGATCTGGTTCTTTGCCAAGAGTTGGTTAATTTAGGATGTAAAGTTTTAATGCCTTGGGGGTCCATGATTGGCAGTGGTCGAGGCTTGCAAAACCCTTATGCCTTAGAGTTATTAAGAGAGCGATTTCCAGACATTGTTTTAATTGTTGATGCAGGTATCGGTCGTCCTTCGCATGCACTAAGCGCCATGGAATATGGCTATGATGGTGTCTTATTAAATACGGCGGTGGCAGAAGCACTTGATCCAGTTTCAATGAGTCGTGCCTTTGCAAAAGCCATTGAGGCTGGACGACTTGCTTTCAAAGCCGGATTAATCACAAAACGATTAAGTGCAAAGCCAAGCACTCCTTTAATTGGCAAACCTTTCTGGCAGCTTGAGAGGCAATATGAGTAAAATGATAAATTCTTTTTTAAGTATTAAAGAGCCAATTGGTCTCTATCCAATAGTGGATTCTTCAGAGTGGGTTTTAAAAGTCATATCTTGTGGGGTAACAACTGTTCAATTACGGATTAAAAATAAACCACAGGAGTTCATTGAACAGGAGATCATCAAAAGCAATCATATTGCTAAGTGCTTTGGGGCAAGACTCTTTATTAATGATTATTGGCAACTAGCCATCAAACATCAATGTTATGGCGTCCATCTGGGGCAAGGAGATTTAAACGGGTTAAATCGCTCAAGTTTGCAAGCAAAAAATCTTGCTCTAGGCATAAGCTCGCATTCCCCTCAAGAAGTTAAAAGAGCGCTTGATTTTAGACCTAGTTATCTAACCTTTGGTCCAATTTATCACACCAATACTAAAAAAATGCCTTATTCTCCGCAAGGACTTGTAAAGCTTGCGCAGCTTTGCCAGAAGGTTGCCTATCCTGTGGTTGCAATTGGGGGCATTAATCATCGTAGAGCTAGAGCTGTTTCAGAAACAGGGGTTAGTGGTATTAGTGTGCTCTCTGCTATCACAGAGGCAGAAGATCCAGTAAATAGCATTCAAACTTTTAAGGAGTTAATTGGTGAGCAAGCCTAGAGCTCTGATGATCATTGCTGGCTCAGATTGCTCAGCTGGTGCTGGCATTCAAGCAGATCTTAAAACAATAATCGATCATGGGGTTTATGCAACGACAGTCATCACTGCCGTTACAGCCCAAAACACTAGAACAGTCAAACAGATCTTACCAATGCCAAGCCATTTGATAGACTCTCAAGTTGAATCAATCTATGACGAATTTGATATTTTGGCGGTCAAGATAGGCATGTTGCATAATCAAGAAATAATAGAGAGTGTGTCAGAGCAACTAGCACGCCGAAAGCAAAAAAATGTTGTATTAGATCCTGTTATGATTGCGAGCAGTGGGGCAAGCTTATTAGCAAACAGTGCACTAAGCATATTGAAAGAAAAACTCTCAAAGACAAGTTTTCTGATTACACCTAACAGATCTGAAGCAGAACGATTAGTTGGTTGGGAAATACAGTCTCTTAAAGAAAAGGAAGAAGCGACGTTTAATTTAAGTCATCAGTTGAAAACCAACGTGCTTCTTAAAGGTGGACACTTTCATGAGCAGTCAACTTGTCAAGACTTGCTCTATCTTTATGAGTCTAAAACCTACCATCGCTTTACGGCCAAGCGAGTCAATTCTAATAATAGTCATGGTACCGGATGTGTACTCTCATCGGCCATCGCAACACAACTAGCCTTGGGAAACGATCTTATTTCATCCATTCATAGTGCTAAAAAATATGTTTGTACCATGTTAAAAAAAAGATCTATTACTAGTTCATTATGCCCTGAGGGTACATAATGAACTAGGATGGGTATATTTTGTAGCGCACACTTCCCACTTCTCTAAAGCCATATGCAGCTTGATTAGAAAGCTAAGTAAGGTTGACTCTGAGAGCCGTTATCCAATCATTGCTCTTATCTTTTTTTGCACACGATTGATAGCAACCATCTAAGACACTATCAACGGGATCGGTTTAATCAAATGATGCAAGGGATGGGGGCCCTAAAAATTGGTTAAACAACATCGATGTTCCCAAACACTGCATAAGTGTAGGGGCACTGGTCTATCGGGAGCTGGATGCGGTAGTTTTGCATCTCTGGTTCTGAAGATAGGCCTGTTGAAGTGATTTGGCAGGCCTACTCAACCCGGGGGATCTTAAGGCCAGTGTTGTCTGGGATAAACATTCTGCCTACGCCAACTTTTGTGTGGGAAGGCTGTTGCTCATTGTAACCGTCGTTCCATGGCTGGCTCTGGTTGTAGGCACTAACCACATTTAATTGCATTCTAGGTTGAAATTGAAAATCAAAAATATCGCCCGTTTGCAATTTGCGTTGAACGCTTATGGTAATAACGCCATTACTATTGGTACCAGTGATATTAGTTAGGTTATTTCTATTGTCCAGTGGAGAGGCTCCAATATTTTTAATCAAGGGATCTGTATCTTGTAGGGGGGCTGGAAACACTGGCAAAGTTGGAATGCCAGGGTTGTACATATCTAGTGCTTTTGGTGCACTTACTTTAGGGTCCCACCAAGCGACAATGCAATCAGCAGGAAACATAAACGAGTGAAAACATATGCCCATCCACCCCTTTAGTTCGTTTGCTAAGATAAATCGAAATCGTAAGTCTTCGCCGTTATTGATTACGTAATATTCGATTTTAAAGTTTTCATCGATGATCCAAAGCGTTGCTTGGGCTTGCGTGCTTACTAAAAACAATAAGCTAATGCTATGCAGCAGAGTATAAAATTTTTTTTTCATGGTAACTCCTTGTTTCTTCCCTTCTGTTCAACTAAAAGGTTACCTCAGTAACAAATGGTCCGGAGGCGTTAGAGGAGATTGCTGGTGCTTGCTTGTAGTTGTTTTCCATATACCAAGCCTCATCTAAGTTGTAGAAGAAATGTACTGTAAAAGGCTGGCCCACTGTTATTGTATAATCAAATGGATCGCCCGTATCATAAGCTCGACAACAGCTTAAGGTCGTAATGCCTTTTTCAGTTTGTCCTGTAATATTGGTGTAGTTTTGTTTACCGTGGCTAGGAAAGAGTTCCTTTCTTAAGGGATTATTGTCGCTAGAAGCTGAGGGAAATTGAGGTAAAACTTTTACACCATAATTAAAGGCATCGACTGCAACAGCTTTATTGCTGTCTGGATCTATGCCCATAACCAGGGTGTCAGCAGGGTATAATTTATTAGAAAAAGCCAGCCCTACGTAGCCATCGCCATCATTTTTCAAGGTAAAAGTAATGCAAAAGACTTTTTTTTCATTATCTGGAGAAAATTCTATGGTAAGATTTTCATCCACCACCCACGTTTTGGCATAAATTGCTGGAGCGATAGCAACGCTTAAAATAAGGGCGCATAATTGATATAAAAAAGACTGTTGCATCGCACATCCTTTTGCGAGTAGATTTATCAGATTATAGTCGATAAATCGCAAGGTTACTTCATCGGTGTCATTTATTGGCAATAATGAATTGGTCATAAAAACCATGCAGTGGATATTAAGGCTGCATGGTAAACCCAAAAGTCAGACTCTAGCTTTCACGATTAATGACCTAGACAAAATTTCAGAGTACCTATTAAAACAAGAGTCAATTCTAACCTCCCCGTTGACTAAACTGACCTTTTATATCACCAAATAATAATAGATTGTTAAGACGGTTCGCTTTCTAGTGGCTGTTGATTAATCTTGCTACAAATGAGTCGCGCCATAATGATTCACATGGTAATCAGGAGGCGATTATTTTTTATATAGAGCAATGCTTAACTTGACAACAGCCCCCCAGATCGAGATTGCTGAGCTAAAAACTCTGTTAATTTAACTCACACACTTAAGAGGACAGAAGAATACTATGAATATTAAGAATGCTTTAACTTTATTCCTTATGGGTACGGCAGAGAAAACTGAAGACCCTCAAATGCGTCTAACCAACGCTGCTATTAATAAGGCAGAACAACAAGAGTATACAAAACAACTAGATACATCAGAGCTAGAGCCATCGAAAGAACGTGCAGCCATCTCGGCTAGTTGTCTTGCCATTCTATCTGGTAGTGTACCTGACTTTCCAATAAGAGGGACAGACACCCCCGAAATGCAAAAAAAAATGATTGATCTAAACTGGGCAAGTCAGAACATTGATGTGGCCAATGAAATGATAGATTACTATACAAGAAATCCAGATAGTTCTTACTTAAGAGATATTCCAAAAGTCGTTGAAAATGCTTATGGAGATAAAAGAACGCTACCTGGTCTTACCAAGCCACCCAGTTGTTATTATTTACAGTCTGAACCACGAGGATATGTGTCAGTAGTGGATTCGGATTCTTTAAGTTGTTGGAAAAAATTCGGTTTATTCTTTCAGCAACAAAGATATGATGGCATTCTTTATGGGGCAGAGCAGTTATGCCAACATGAAAGAGAGTTATATGTTGAAGAGCAAAAGAATAAAGTGGGCTAACGCTCTTACTTTTTGTGAGCTTTTAGCAAATTTTTAAAGCTGCTACAAGGTTATTGTTTTTATTTATATTTGGCAACACTACGCCATATTATGATTAATTAATAATGTGCCACCGGTATATACCCTGAAGAATCGACTCATAATTCAAACCCCGCTCAAAGGATCCCGAACTAGATATGAGTCGATTACTCAGGGTATATGCTATGCTTTAGGTTGGACCCGTTATAGAGAGAAGACAGGATGAAGGCTCTAGTTAAAACAATCTTATCTTATTGGCTATTTTTTTTACTGCTTATTCCATCACTACAAGCAGCCGAGATGCCAGCAGAAAAAATTCAAGTACTGCTCATCATCACCGCTAAAGAAGGACAGTTTCAACAAAAGGCCAATGAATATACATTGACACTGTCAGATGTAAATCACCAAGCATTGTGGTTTACTGATAGGCCAAATAGGCAAGCAGGTTATAGCCAAACCTCTAATTTAATTAATAATTGGGCTAAATACTTTGGTCAAGATAATCCTAATGCTGGCTTACTTTATGATGCATTAACTGACAAATCACAGTCTCAAAGTAATCATCCTATTGCCATAGAACTCAGTTCTCCGACGCACACAAAAAAACACTTAATATTTAAGGTCAAACTATTAGATAAACGTCTACCCGCAGAGAAGTTAGAAAATGTTAGTCTTTTTATTGATGATTTATCGGGAACGTTCTATGGCAATGGTATTTTAGTCGGTGATCACATTGGCACTCCTAGATCTAGATAACTCCCGAGAGTTTAAGATCTGACACTGCATTGAGTGTAAAACACGTCATCAATATGACATTCACCAAGTCATCTTCTTGGGTAACTCCAGCCATATCAGAGTTAGATCCATTGATAAAAGTCGGCATAATTCATTTTCAATTTGAAAGCATTCACCCCTTTTATGATGGCAATGGTCGAACAGGAAGGATTATTAATATCCTTTATATGGTTTTAGAGGGATTATTGGAATTGCCCGTACTATACTTAAGTCACTTTATTATCAGAAATAAAGCAACCTACTATAGTTTCCTTCAGGGAGTAAGGGATGAGGTAAAATGGGAAAAATGATTATTGTTTATCTTGAATGGGGTTGAAGTCACTTCAAAACATACTATCGAGACAATCATAAAGATTAAGTCTATTATGGATGGCTACAAGCACAGCTTAAGAAATAAACTACCTAAAATTTATAGCCAAGACTTACTGAATAATATGTTTTACCATCCTTATACAAAAATAGAATATCTTCAGGAAGAGCTTGGTGTCACGAGACTTACAGCTAGTAAGTATTTATCTCAACTGACAGAACATGGCTTTTTAGAAAAACACAAGCTTGGAAGAAGTAATTACTATGTTAACAGGCAATTATTTGAAATTTTGAAAAATGGATAAATGAACATAGCCACTAACCGCAATTAACCGAAAAACAGCAACCCAACAAAGTGTTTAATGATTGCATTAGTGCTGAATATGCGACTTATCAGCGTAAATATATTATTTGTTCACCTGTGGCGTGATTGATAAAAAAACACAAAAAAGTTTTAATGAATGGGTTAAGCAGCGTTCCCTTTAATTTGTAATAGTGTCATTACCAAGGGAAACTATTACAGCTTAACTGAGCCTCCAGGAGTATTACTGGGGATCATTGATAAAGTTGCAGAAGTTTCGGTCGCCTGTTTTATTTTTTTTGCTGGAAGGAATAATATACCCGTGATCCTTGGTAATGCCCGCTTCCCCACTTCGATAAATGCTCTGATCTTCATTCTTTTTAAATCGCCAGGCCTACGGGCATGACTCTTTAAAAAAAATGAACCTCAAAACATTTCTCATTGCGGGGCACGTTGAATTAACATCTCAAAAGTAACTTTCATATTCTTTGAAAATTATCAGTAATCCGATTACTCAAACTATCCCCAATTTTAGGCAATGTTTTTTTTAAAAAGTCGTCAATTTTATCCTTGAAATCTTTTGCGCTTTTAAAAAAATGGTTGTATCTAACTTTTTCATTCATGACCTTCCATAACCGCTCAATTGGATTTAGATTTGGGCTATAAGGTGGAAGAAATTTTAGTACAATATCGAGCTTATTTGCTTCAATTTTCACTACCTCAGCTCTATGGTAAGGCGCTTGATCTAAGACCAAATAAATTATCCCTTTTTTACCCTCTGCCTTTCTCAAAAGTTTAAGATGATGAATAATAGAATCTGAATTTATTGTGTCATACCTTTGAGTGATAGTATTACCAATATCGTTAAGTTTCATTGCGCCAATAATATTTAATCGTGTTCTACTAGCAGTCGTTGGTAAGTTTCTATTTTTCCCGCGTCGTATCCAACCATAGCTTAATTTAGAAGCTTGAGTCGGATGAACTGAATCGGCAAAATATACACTATCTTCAGGCTTTAACTCGTTTTTTAAAGCCTCATACTCTTTTATAAACTGTTCTTGCTGTTCCTTATTTGCTTTATGAGGGCGTCCCTTTGGTTTCTTATAACTAAAATTATTTCGGTGTAACCACTTATTCATTCCAGGTACGCTGTATGTCACAGAAAAAGTATTTTCAACATGCTCAATTATCTCGTGAACATAGAGGTATGTATTTTCCTCTAGATGAGCTATTAACAACTCGCTTTGTTCATCAGATAATAAACTGTTTGATCCTCCACTTGATATGGAATATTTTCCATTAATAAAGTCATTGATATGACGATGGATTGTCGTTCTATCCAGCCGTAATGCTTGGGATATCATTTCAGCAGACCATCCTTCAGAAAATAGAAGAACAGCTTTTATTCTATCGCCTTCTTTTCTGTCTTGGCAGTACCTATGACGCAACTCAAGTTCGCTTTTTTGTTGTTCTGTTAGATATAACTTATTCATGAAGCAAAGCATGATCCCCTTTTTTATGAAATGCAACACTAAAATAGTTTTTATCTAAAAATTCAAACTTGCATTAGACAAAGAGATTTTTTCGAGGTAGGAAGATTTTACCTTTGCCATGCCCTTAGGCCTGGTTAAGGTAAAATCTTTCTAGATCGGAGAAATATCATAGTCTAAAAGCGGGCATTACCAAGGATCACGGGTATAGTTCATCGTATAACTCTGTCATTAATTCTCTAGTTAAATCTGTTAACTCATTTTTACAATTATCTATTATTAAACGAAGCTCTCGTTTAACCTTTAATGCGCCTTGATTAATAGTTACACCATACTCTAAGTTTAAGCCTCGAATTTCATTAATTAACGCCGTTCTGTTTTTAACAAGTCTACTTCGGATCCTATGTATTGATTGAATATCTTGTTGCTCAACTTATTTTATAGGTACAAATCTCATTGAAGGATGGCTTCCTGCTTCAACAATTGCTTCAGCATCATTGGCATCATTCTTATTTGTCTTAACAAATGGTTTTACAAATTGAGGGCTAATTAATTTGACATCATGTCCAAACTTAATAAAACGTCTTGCCCAATAATTTGCACCACCACAAGACTCCATGAAAATGGTGCATTTAGGCAAGTTTACCATGTGATTTGCAAGTTCATTTCTAGCTATACGCTTTTTCATGACTGTCTTACCGGAAGAATCAATGCCATGTAACTGAAAAATATTTTTTGCAATATCAATGCCCAATGTTTTAACATTCATTTGAACCACCCATCCTTTTAAGTTTTAGTCACCTTAAATAATAAGTTGGGAATTAAAACTTGCCAACTTATGGGGTGGGAGGGTTCATCACATTAGA
>JASBUC010000067.1 GCA_030148065.1 Legionellaceae bacterium
AAATCGAGCTATTTTTTTTAGAAA
The DNA here is from genome assembly GCA_030148065.1 of Legionellaceae bacterium. Lineage (GTDB taxonomy): Bacteria > Pseudomonadota > Gammaproteobacteria > Legionellales > Legionellaceae > JASBUC01. The sequence goes on from JASBUC010000067.1 coordinate 25, forward strand.
AAAGTCCTGATGGATGAGGACGAAGATATATGGTGTGACTACTTGAATACTTTTCACAAAGCTTATCGACCATTTCCACAAATTCGTTCACAAAACCACTTGACGCAGAGACTCTTACAGAATGTAGATTCTCACAGATTAATCCCCCTTTATCCTTGGGATATGTCGCAGAGAAAGCATAATCATGAAGCAAAAAAGATGGTCCTGATTGGTATACTTTAGAACTGTATTTAGAAAGAAGTGTCTTCAAATGAGTGGCCGGTTGCCAGGTGCATAACAAATCCGCATTAAAGTCTATAACACGACCATATTCAGCATCATGTTCTTTACTATTTAAAAAGCCTGGACACTCATATCCATGCTGAACAGTTACCTTTAAAAAACTAGAGGGCGTAACTCTAAAAATTTCATACGTATTCCTATGTGCTTTTAGAGAAGACTCACTTGCAGAAAACAGAAGACCTTGCTTATTGTTTAGCAATGACAGAACATCTAACAATGAGGATGGTGAACACACTGTAGCCCCCGTGTGATGGTAGATTTCATTTAGCTCGGAAAGCCAAATTTTATCTTTGTCTTTCTTATGAAATTTATCAGTAATCAGTATTGTAACAGGCCACCCTAGCTTCTTTGCTGAAAAAAGAATAATTGGCCTTAAAATATTTACATCCTGTATCAAATTAAAAATAAAAACTGCCGATTTTATTTTCATTCTAAATAACCAATTCTTTTATTACATTACTAAAACGACAACTTTCAACTTCTGCATCACCAAAATTTTTCAATTTTAAAAAAAGCGCATCAATGGATTGATCATTAAGTCTAAATGAACCTTTGCCTAAATCATTAATAAACATCTCTGGATCTCTGTAAATAAAGTCATTAAAGATCTTATAAAGCGGAAAGCCAACGGACAATATTTGACAACCAGATAATAAGGCTGTTGTCGCTCTATTATGAGTTTTGGCAATACTAAAGTTTTGTGCGTTTACTGGAAGAAAACATAAAAAAGAATCCTCCAATAATTTTTTTTCTTTCTCTAAGTCCCAAAGGCAAATTGAATGACTAATAGGAAGCTTGCTGACATTCATAAGATTTCTATGATTGAGAGCCCTTGCATTAGTTAATATTACGAGCTCAACATTTGTTTCGATGTGATTAAAACCAAATAAGTTATTTGAAAAATCATATAAATCTTTTAAGCCTAATTCAAAATTGGGATTATCTCCTACACCAAACCAAATTAACTTCAAGTGGTTTTTCTTTTTTAGTCTATCCATTTTATTTTCAAGTAACTGTTTCAAATGTTTTTTATTAGTAGCCGGCAATATATCCTGAAACAAAGAAATCTGTATGGAACTATTATATTCTCTCACTATCTCCATTAATCTTGCAGTGGAGCATAAGACTAGATCTGATATTTCTACTGCATTACTTAACCACTGACGATAAGAAACAAATCGCGAATCATTATGGTGTGAAAAATAGTCATCATAGAGATCAAGCGCCAATTTTTTTCTACCCTTCTTAATCCTTCTTGCAAAAAGAAGCGCTTTATTGCTATAAACTTTGCTGAAAACGTAGACGTCAAATGCTAATTGTCTATCTTGAACTAGCTCATCTAACATTCTAATTTCTATACTAATGTTTGACTCATGTAGAGATTCTGCTAATCGCTTATACCGAATGCGAACTCCCGCTAAAGTTAGTGAGGACACAGATGACACCACAAAACACACTAAATGCTTCTTTTTTCTAAACAACAAATTCACTCTCGGATACCTGGTTCGTTTTACTAATCAAAGTAATCAGCTCACTTATCATAGGAAGATGTAAGCAGCTAAAAGCTTCATGAGCACACTTAATATTGAGGTTTTCATCATAGAGAGAGTGAATATAGTTATACACATCCCCACTTCTTGAGCCATCATGGTTTTGAGCTACAAGAGTTATAGCAAATACTTCTCTAAGCCAATGCTTAAAAAAAGAGGACGACACTGTTTCATTTCCATTTGCTTTGAATACATCAATGAAGACACTTAAATGCTCTACAGGCCTTGATTTTTTAAAGCACACCTGAGAGTACTTATTGTTTAATTCCAACCTGTCACTAAAAGAACAAAATTCATCGTCATTGATTCTTTCAAATTGATGAATACCTCCCTCTAATAAGGATGGGAAATATAAAATTTTTTTTGCTAAACAGTTAGCAGAGTCATCTTCTACCAAGAATAATATTGGCATCATTGGATTTGTTAATACAACATCACAAAAGAACAATTCATTCGCTTTTACTGACAAAGCCATACATAATTTTGGGATAGATCTCATGCTGTTCCATTGATAACAATACAAATTATGCCTTTTATTATTGGTTGTATTGGAAAAACAACATCGAAGTGTCTGATTCGAAGCAAACCAACTATTTTCAAGATAAAGATCATCTGTTATCTTCTGAGTAAACACTAAAGAATTCTTGTTATAAAAAATATTTTTTAGAACCTCTGTATGATCAGCATGTGGTTTTTTAAAAATTTTATTTTTTTGTACACTATGCTTTAGTGTTTTCTCATAAAATGAATTAAAATCCAAGTCTTTAAAATTAGGATCAATGAGATTTTCGTACTCATTATCACGGTTAAATGTTCTCTGTTCACTTATCCCGTATCTAATATAATGAACTAAAGGATTCATTCCTGAACTTTTAACATCCGGATTTGCATTTAGATAGGCTTCTGTTGAGAACTCACAGCTTGGATCATATCCTTGAAGATAGCCAACCTTTAAGTAATGCCCAATGGGGGAATCATTCATTCTTGATACATCAGGATAGGTATTGATATACCACCCAGCATCAAATAGGACACTATTTTGTAGTAATTTATAGTTTTTTGAATATAAATAATACTTATAAAAAATGCTATGAACCTTTGAGAGGTAATGTCTCATAGGAATGGTTCTAATTCAGACTCAGGCTCTAAACTTAACTTTTTTCCTAACTCAACGCCTGGTTGGTCGAAAGAGTTTATCCCCCAAAGCATTCCTAGATAGATTGTTTGATATTCATAGAATGCTAATAAGGCTCCCAAAGACCAGGGGCTAATATCATTCAACGTGATAATTGAGTGAGGCTGCAACCCTTTGACCTTTTTTAGACGGTCTGTCTCTGTTTGGTGATTTCCCATCCACAAGGCTTTTGATTGAGAGTCGAGCTGCCGGTTTAATAGTGCCTGTTGTGAAGAAGGATTAGCGCAAGCTTCCTTAATTCTTATAAAGTCCACCGCCAATTGATTGGTTCCTTGCATCAATAATTGATGAAAGGAATGCTGGCTTGCAGAACCAACCCCACCCCAGATGATAGGACACGTTTGATAGTTAATCTCACACCCATCAAAACTTACGCTTTTACCATTGCTCTCCATCATCAGCTGCTGAAGATAAGGAATGAGCAACTTTAATTGTTCTGCATAAGGAATGATGGCATGACTGGTGGCACCTAGAAAATTAATGTTCCAAAAATCAACTAAGGCTTTAAGGTGTGCAATATTTTTATCTCTGTAGGAAAGCACATGACGATCAATGGCATTTCCGCCTGCTAGGAAAGCATTAAAGTTCTCAAAACCAATCGCAATGGCAATTAAAGCCCCAATTGATGTAAAGACAGAAAAACGTCCACCAACGCCCTCATGCATTGGTAAAATATTTGCCTCTTTAATACCAAAGCTCAAGGCTTTATCTTTTTGAGCGGTAATTGCAAAAAGATGCTCCTCTAACACGCCACTATCTGCTAGCCAGCTTCTTGCTACTTTTGCATTTTCAATGGTTTCAAAAGTGCCAAAGGATTTTGATGAGACGACCACCATCGTTTTGCATGGATCAAGTTTGGCTAAAATGGATGAAATTGCGTAAGGATCAATGTTTGATACAAAATGAAACCTGAGATCAGTCTCTTGAAATGGGGTAAGTGCCTCAATGACAAATCTTGGGCCTAAATCAGAGCCGCCAATGCCGATGTTGACCACATCGGTAAAGGGTGAATCTGTTTCTCGAACCTTACAGGAGAGCATCTTTATCTGCTCTAATGAGCGGTTGGCCTCACATTCTAGTTTGGAAAACTCTGAGCCATGTTTGAATAACTCAATACTTCGGTAAGCTGCATGCGTCACAGAATTATCTTCACTGACATTTAGCTTCTCACCAATGAATATAGATTCTACTTTAGAAACGGCCTGCACTTTTGATGAGTATTTCTGCAGTGAGCGTATGATTGATTCATCGATTAGCTGTTTACTAAGATCTAATTCTAAAGCACCACACTGGACACATGTTTGAACAGGCGTTACTTCTTTTATAAATCTCTGTTTATCTTCTAATAAACAACTGGCATAACTGGATAAATCACTCCATTCCTTGAGTTCACTAACCAAGCTCATTAATTTACATCCTATCTACCTCTTAAACCCTAGGGAGTATACAATGAGTTCCAGGCTAAACACCATGATCTTGTAATAAATGGACAATGTTTTTATCATTTTGGCTCTATACAAGCCTAATATTAATTATTTAAAACAACAACTTGATTCAATTTATAAACAAACGCACCAAAATTTTCAGTGCTTATGTTTACTAGATGGCAAAGACGAGGATCTTTTGAATACTCTCAAGTCATTCAATCTCGATGAGCGCTTTTTCATAGAATCTCTAGATGTACAACATGGCTCATCAAGAGCCTTTGAAATAGGTTTAGAAAAAGTTAGTAATAGTGCAAATTACATAGCCTTTTGCGATCAAGATGACCTATGGCATCAAAACAAGCTTTCTGTCTGCATAGAGACGATTGAGACAACTCGAGCCAAAATGGTCTATCACGAGGCACGAATCATTGATGCTAAAGGCGAAGTCCAGTCAGAGTCACTCGGGCGTTATGAAAGAAGACAAGAGAGAGCAACCCCTCTTCAGCAGTTATTATACAATCATTGCTCAGGCATGAGCCTTGTCTTTCGTAGAGACTTAATTTTACGCGCCCTACCGATTCCCAAACAGTCATGCGGTCAGACTATTTTGTATGATTGGTGGTTAAGCTTGTTTGCTAACTCAAATCAACTTTTAACATTCATTGATGAACCTCTGATTGATTATCGCAGCCATCAAAGTAATCAGTATGGCCCCCAAGCTAAAATGCCCCTTACCCCCCTCAAAATCCTAAAGGCACTACTAAAACCACTATTAAAACCAAGTTATGCAAAAACGTTCTATTTAACGCGGCATGCTTTATGCTCTAACTTACTAAGGTGTGGGGTCTCCAACCAAACCGCTTGGAGAGCCTTTCGGCAACTACGGAGTGCGACAAATTTCATGGGGTTAATTTTTAAGTCTTTATTGCGTCGGGATCTCCTCTCTTCTTATGCGCTCTATGTGATGCAAGTTGGAAAAATCTACTTGATCCTTTCAAGGGAAAACCAACCTTACCGCCAGCCAAAGCGGAGCAAATCGTGAAGTACTGCTATCTACACTTAGGTCTGCATAAGACTGGAAGCAGCAGCATTCAATACACCCTATACAAATCAAGAGGGCAACTTAAAAAAATTAATCTCTGCTACCCTGTTTTCCACAACCAAGGACAAACGTTTATAAATCATAGTCTCCCTCTTAGTCTCATCTTTAATAAAGGGTATAAAAACCAACAAAGCTTTATCCGTTCGGGGTTATGCTTTGATAAAAGCGTAGAACTTTTTAGTAGAGAATTTAATAGGCTCATGGCCTCAAACCAAAATATTATTCTCTCAGGAGAAGACATTTCTAATTTTAATGAGCGTTCCTTAACTGATTTGCAAGATAAGCTTCACCAATCAGGTTTTGAAATTAAAGTCATATGTTTTGTACGCGAGCCTTTCTCCTTGCTGCCATCGGAAGTTCAACAGCGGGTCAAATCAGGCTTTCGTATAAGAAAAATAATTAATCAGTTTGCAAAGGCACCATCTCCCTTACTTGCTAAGGTTTTAAGAATTAATACGGTCTTTAAGGAAGTCCTTTGGGTGGATTTTGACAGGGCTATCTTGCATCAAGATGGGCCGGCAGGCTTTTTTTTAGAAGCACTGAATATTGCAGATCCCAAGCTAAAAAGCTTTAAAAAAAATGTCTCATCCTCCATGGAAGCCATACGACTAATTGATGGCATTAACAGACTGCCTCTCCTTCATCAGAAAAAAAGAAACTATACTCGCAGCTTTCGAGAAATAAACCCAATAAAGAGGCTAAGAGGTCAGCCATTTTACTTAACACAAGAAGAAATAAGCCCTGTCTACGCAAGCTTGATTGAGCTTCGAGCAGAATTTGAGTCCGCCTGTGCTATTGAATTTTCCAAACCAATCAAACCACTAGCAGCCTTTGCTGAGAGTCCTTTTACCTGGCAAGAAACATCGCTACAAGCTCTATTACCAATCCTACCTAAGCTCTCTCAGGCCATGCTCTACAGGCTTTATGATTATTTTTATCGACTCTACCAAAAAGGTGAGCTAAGTAACCCGTTACTCGAAGAAATCGGACAAGCCATAGAAAAAGCCCTTAAACCTCGATTCATTTTTGCCAAGCTACTAGCAACACTAAGAAATACGAGCTAAAAACTCATTTGCTTTTAGTCCTTTTTTGGGTATACTCCTCGCTCTTCTCCATGAGTCTTGTTTGCAAGATTGCAGCTTGGGGAACTCAACATAATCACCTTGCCGGGGTGGCGGAATTGGTAGACGCGTCGGATTCAAAATCCGATGATGGTGACATCGTGTGGGTTCGAGTCCCACCCTCGGTACCAACTAATCAAAATTGTATATCAAAAAATCGTGCTACGAGAACCGCAGCACGACAATGTCATCTATGACGCAGATTTATTAGCCTCTGTCATCTTGGCATCTTTCTTAACTGAAATTAAATGAATGTCAAAAATTAAGGTTTCATTTGGACCAATTGGACCACCCATACCGCCACGGGCGCCATAAGCTAGATCAGATGGAATAACAACTTCCCAATTATCCCCTTCTTTCATCATTTGTAGCACTTCAGTCCACCCAGGAATCACTTGGGTCAATTTAAAAGACGTAGGCTCTTTACGACCTTTAGAGCTGTCAAAGACTTTTCCGTTTAATAATTTACCAGTGTATTCAACCACCACGGTGTCTTCTTTTGTTGGCATGCTACCACTACCTGCGGCAATGACTTTGTATTGTAAGCCAGAGGCCGTTGTTTTAACGCCGTCTTTCTTTTTATTCGCCGCTAAAAAGGCTTCCCCATCTTTCTTGTTCTGTTCTGATTTTTGCTGATACTCAGCCATTCTCTTGGCCATTATCTTTTGTTGAAAGGCTTTTAAAGTTTGCTTCATTTCGTCATCAGTCATTTGCAAAGTTTTACCTTCTAGGGCATTGGTTAATCCTTCAATAAAGGCGCCTTGATTAATGCTGATGTCTTGAGCTTTAAAGTTTTTCCCTAAGTCCGCCCCTATCGTATAACTGAGCTTTTCAGAATCAGTCGACAATGACGTCTTCGCGCTAACAGCGGTTGTTGCTAACACACACAGACCTAAAACCATACTTTTTCTAACGTTCATACCATCCTCGCAAGTGAAAAAGAATCATTGTGCCTAAAGCAACCGTAAAACTCCAGTTGAAAATTCGAATAAAAATCAATCGACTTGCAGGGATCTGGTGAACTCTATAAACTTTTACCATTGACTTGATTTGATTTAGCCCAGAAATTATGACCATTAGCTTATTTGACTTATTTTCGATTGGCATTGGCCCATCCAGTTCTCACACTGTCGGCCCAATGAAAGCCGCTTGCGCTTTTGTTGAAACATTAGGTAATGATGTGCTAAGCCGCTGCCATCGCATCGAAGTAAAACTCTATGGATCTCTTGCCCTAACCGGCGTAGGCCATGGTACGGATAAAGCAGTGATCAATGGATTGCTCGGGTTTCGACCAGATGCCATTAGTCCCGAGCTTGCTATAGAACATTTAGCCAAGACTAAAGAGAGCGGGAAGCTTTTAATTCGAAATCAACACCCAATCAGTTTTGACTACCAACGCGATCTTTTATTTTTACAAAAGGAAAGCCTTGAAAAACACAGTAATGCTTTGAGAATTTTTGCCTATGATAAAGCGGGGCTCATCTTGCAACAAGAGACCTACTACTCCATTGGCGGCGGCTTTATCTGTACTGATGACTCCTTTTCAAATGACCAATCAATTCTTAAGAGGCCACCCTACCCATTCAGTACCGCCAAGGAGCTCTTTGCACTTTGTAAGCAGCACACACTCAGCATTAGCGAACTAATGCTTGAGAATGAAAAAACTTGGCAAGACGAAGAAAGCGTCAAACAAAAGTTACTTGCCATTGCAAAGGTAATGAATGAGAGCATTGACCGAGGATGTCAAACGAATGGCATCTTACCAGGAGGGCTTAATGTTAAACGACGCGCACCAGATCTTGCCTTTATATTACAAGAGCAACATGGCATTAAGAGTAAATATGAAATCAAAGACGTTTTAAATTGGTTAAACCTATATGCCATGGCGGTCAATGAAGAAAATGCCGCAGGCGGCGTGATTGTGACCGCTCCAACAAATGGCGCCGCTGGCATTGTGCCTGCTGTTTTACGCTACATGCTGGACATGTATGACGAGTATGGCGAAAAAGAAATCATCGATTATTTATTAACCGCCGGCGCCATTGCCATACTCTACAAAGAAAATGCCTCCATTTCTGGAGCAGAAGTAGGCTGTCAGGGAGAAGTTGGTGTTGCCTCTTCAATGGCCGCTGGCGCGCTTACGGCTGTATTAGGTGGCAGCCTTGATCAAATTGAGAACGCCGCTGAAATTGCCATGGAGCACCACTTAGGCATGACCTGCGATCCGGTGGCAGGCCTTGTACAAATACCTTGCATTGAACGCAATGCCATGGGAGCAGTGAAAGCCGTTAATGCTTCGCGCATGGCCTTAATTGGCGATGGTGAGCACCATATTTCACTTGATAAAGTTATCAAAACCATGTGGCAAACAGGGCAAGACATGCAAAGCATTTATAAAGAAACCTCTCTTGGCGGGCTGGCTGTTAACCACCCTGAGTGTTAAGCATGACTAAAAAAACTAAAGAGCAACTCAACATTCTTCTTTTACAAATTCGAGAGGATGTTGAAACCATCGATGAAGAAATTGATAATTTTGCCAAGTTTGGCAAATTGCACCGTTCTCAAATCATACCTCTAAACGCCTTTCAAAGACCTGACTTTACTCTTGAGGAATTGCCCCCCTTTGATGCACTCTTTGTTGGTGGCTCAAGTGATGCAAGTGTCTTAGAGCCAGAGCGCTTCCCCTTTGTGTTCGCCTGCCAAGGACTAATTCGTCATTGTTATGACAAAGGCATTCCAACCTTTGCTTCATGCTTTGGCTTTCAACTAGCCGTGGTTGAGTTAGGTGGAGAGGTTATTTTAGATAAAGAGAATATGGAGATGGGGATCATCTCAGTTACCCTCACCGATAAGGCAATCGATGATCCGCTTTTAAAAGGCCTGCCAGAGACCTTTTATGCGGTTAGCGGCCATAAAGAAAGGGCTTCTCGTCTTCCTCGGGAGTGCGTCAATCTAGGGCAGAGCGAACGGTGCCCCTTTCATTTGTTTACCATAGAAAACAAACCATTCTACGGCTTTCAATTTCACCCAGAAGTTGATAAACACACCCTAAGGACCCGACTCACTCGCTATGCCCATCACTACGTAGAAGATGAAGAGACTGTTCGCGCAATCTTACAAGAAGCTCGGCAAGAAACGCCCATTTCCAATCAGTTAGTAGAGCGCTTTATTAACCACATCGTTCTATACCCTGAGTAATCCTACTTCGGGATCCTTTTGGTCCCTTGAGCGGGGTTAAGGGTATGATGAGTCTTAATGAAGAAACGTAAAACTTTCATTAATGCCAATGCTGCCTAATTGTTCCTTGACTCGGGAAACAGCCTCTTTATCCTCAAACGGGCCTAAATTGACTAAGTATATTTGATTTTTTTCAAGGATCTTAACCTGATTTTCAGCAAGTACTCGTTGAATGTTTTCAGCCATTTTTGAGGCCAAAGCCTGTTGACTAAAAGCACCTGTTTGAATGAACCAGGAAGGTTTTTTAGCCTCTTTCTGCGCCGTTGGAATGATGTTTATTTCAACCTTGGCTGTGCCATTGGCTAGAATATTAAGCTTTTCTGCCGCGGCATAGGATAAATCGATGATGCGATCGCCATGAAACGGCCCTCGATCATTGACTTTCACTACGACTTCTCGCCCATTTTCAAGATTTTTAACCTTGACATAACAAGGTAACGGCAGGGTCTTGTGAGCCGCCGTCATCTGATACATGTCGTAGGTTTCCCCACTAGAGGTGCGTTTTTTATGAAAGTTTGGTCCATACCAAGAGGCAATGCCCTGCTGTTTAAAGTTCGATACTTGTTTCTTTACTTTGTATTCTTTGCCTTTTACTTGGTAATTCACAAGGTTGCCATAGCGGCTTAAGGGCTGGCTTTTTAAATCGTTCCCTGCATCATGATTTTTTTCAGGGGCTGCAGCGACTTTTTGAGGCTCTGTTTTTTCATGTTGAAACTCGTTTAACTGCGTCTGCTTGATACACGCTGTCAGTGAATTCATAACAACAAACAATCCTAAAACAGTTCTTACTCTAATGCGTCCATTAACGTTCAAAATCCAGTACCCCCGAATAAAATGTTTGAGTTTGACCACTTTCTAATTCTAAGATTAGTCCACCATCCTCTGAGATCCCACACCCTTTGCCAATAAATTGCTGATTATTGGAAAACATCCGACAAAACTTCCCCTTAAGATAATCATAGTCTTGCCATTGTTGTCGAAATTCATAAGAAGAGATTGGCGCCTCTTTTAAGAGCTTTCCAATGAGAAGGTCAATTAATGGCACAATGAGTGACTCAAGCTTAACTGCTACGCTAGTTATTTCCTCCAGAGAGACCCAATCCTTAGCAACCGCTCTACTGTCAGAGCGTAAATTAAGACCTATGCCAATGATTACAACTAATTCATCATTGCAGGTTAGCGTTTCAATTAATACTCCTGCCAGTTTTTTATTTTTATAATAGAGATCATTAGGCCATTTTAATTTAATGCCTGTACAATTAAATCGTTCTTCTAATAATTTAAGCAACCAATACCCAATTTTTAAGCTCAATAAACTCAAGGCCTTGAGTGACTCTTTACTGATGTATTTAAAGGAGAAATATAAGTTGCCCGCAATGTCTGAGACCCATATTTTTTGATGTCGGCCTCGGCCTTGACGCTGTCGTTCTGCTATGCAAACAGCCGGTTTTAATTTACTAACAGGGTAAGCTTTGATGGTCTGGTTGGTAGAGTCTGTCTCAGACAACACTTCAAGCGTATGGCAAGAGTGTAAGAGCTGTGCTTCGATTTCTTTTTTATTAATCATATACCCGTGATCCTTGATAATACGCCCTTTTAGCCTCTGTCTAACTGGTAACATTGCAGTGTTTTTTCTCTCCCTTGAGTGCAGCAAGCCCATGCATAATCGTCTATGAAACCACTGCTTATCACCCATCCCTTGTTGTTTTTATCCGTCACGGGTTGCCAAACTGGCGTTTCACAAAGCGGCGTGGAAAAAGCATCCAGCGGGTAACGAAGTCCCTCCCCTAGCGCCTTTATAAACGCTTCCTTCTGTGACCAGATTTGGAAAAATTTCAGTTGCTGCTTTGTATAAGTCCTCTCATTTAGCACAGCGCTGGCTTCTTTGTGTGAAAAGTATCGCTTAGCCAAAGAGAGAATACTTCGTTCTTTTATCACTTCTATGTCAACACCAATTGGTTGACTAAGCTGCAAAGCAAGCAGTGCAACCTCCCCTGAGTGTGAAAAGTTAAATTCAAGCGTGTTACTTGGACGGACAAGAAACGGCTTGCCATTTTTCTCTTTATCAAACAACAGTTGGCTCGGCTGACATTCATGGTACATAGACAATATTTTTCGAAGGGCAAGATGTGCGTTGACATAGTTAATGCGATGCCTATCAAAGTAGAAGCCCTCTGCTCGTTGACACTCCTCTTGACTTAAAATACGTCGCCATCGTTCGGTAAGTGGCTCTTTGCTTAGGTCAATCCACCACAAATGAATGGCCTCATCATGCAAAGGATCGGGCGCCACAACTGGCTTAAAGGACATCACTTTATTCATTTATTTTACTAAAAAACTGGCCATAAGCGCATTTTCGGTTTATCATTAGCCCATTTTATCCTTAAATTTCAAACAAATGAACAATCAATACCTAGATTTTGAACAACCGATTGCTGAACTTAAGGAAAAGATTAAAGCGCTTCGCATGGTTAGCAATGATAATGAGCTAAACATTAGCGAGGAAATTGCAAAGCTTGAACATAAAAGTTTGGAATTAACCAAGAAAATCTTTAGCTCCCTAGAGCCATGGCAAGTTGTGCAAATGTCACGACACCCACAAAGACCATTGCCTTTAGACTACATCAATGAAATCTTTACTGAATTTGATGAATGTTTTGGTGACCGACACTATTCAAAAGCCCCAGCCATTGTTGGTGGACTGGCACGATTAGATGGCCAAAGCGTCATGATTATTGGTCAACAAAAGGGTAAAAAAACCAAAGAAAAAGTCTATCGAAACTTTGGTATGGCTCGCCCTGAAGAATACCGTAGAGCACTGAGGCTGATGAAGCTTGCTGAACAATTCTCTATTCCAGTGATAACCTTCATAGATACCGCCGGTGCTTACCCTGGCATCGGTGCCGAAGAACGAAACCAGAGTGAGGCCATTGCTCGCAACCTAAAAGCAATGACCACCTTAAAAGTACCCATCATCAGCGTGGTAGTTGGCGAAGCGGGTTCTGGTGGGGCGCTTGCCATCGGCATGGGCGACCGGGTCTTTATGCTCGAATACAGCATCTATTCGGTTATTTCACCCGAAGGGTGCGCCTCCATTCTTTGGAAAAGTGCTGATTATGCCGAAGACGCAGCCAAAGCAATGGGCGTTACCGCTAGAAGCACCTTTGAACATGGCTTGGTAGACGGAATCATTGATGAGCCACTTGGGGGGGCACACCGTAATTTCAAAGAAATAGCCTTGTCAATAAAATCACAGCTATTGAGTGCCCTAAACGAATTAAAAGCCTTGAATACAGAGGCCTTACTCGATGCCCGTTACAATAAATTTCTGTCTCTAGGCGCTTGTGATTGAGCTGCTCTCGGCCCCCATTGTTCAATCACTGACAAGCTTTAAGCGCTTAGTGCTTGCCTACAGCGGCGGCATGGATTCTGAAGTGCTGCTGCATGCGCTGAGTGAGCATGCCGCGTTAAAAAAAACACTGATTGCGGTTCATGTCAATCATCAGCTCTCAACACAAGCAAACGATTGGCAAGAACACTGTAGGGGTCGTTGTCAGCAATTAAACGTCCCTTTTGTAAGCCAAACCATTGCCATAGAGAACACCAGTAATCTTGAAGAAAAAGCGCGCATTGGTCGCTACCGAGTCTTTAAAGCCCTGCTAAACAAAGGCGATGCCTTGTTAACGGCCCACCATCAAAGTGATCTGGTTGAAACCCTCTTGCTAAATTTATGCAGAGGCAGCGGCCTACAAGGACTTAGTGCCATGCCTTATCAGCGCCCCTTTGAGAATGCAGAGCTACTTCGTCCATTAATTGAGGTCGAAAAATCCGTCATTGTTGACTATGCAAAAGAGCACCAACTCTCTTTTGTGGAGGATGAGAGCAACCAAGACTCACATTATCGACGAAATTTTTTAAGGCACCAAGTGCTCCCTCTTTTGAGAGAAAAATGGCCTCACGTTGAAACAAGCATTGCTAAAGGGGCTAAAAATTTAAAAGAAGCGGCTCTCCTACTAGAAAAAGAAGACAGCGCCAGGCTTAAGCAATATCTAATTAGCTCAAATCAGCTTAGTACCAACATTGTTCTACTTGAACCCGCCCTGAGAAAGAGAGTGATTTGCTTATGGCTTAAAAATAGTGGCGTACAAGCCTTGAGTTGCCAGCAATTAGAGCAGTTAAGTACGGAGATCATCAAAGACTCGCCCAAGGCCCAAGGAGCATTAATTACCAGTCAGTACCAAATAAGGCGTTTTCGACAATCACTCTACTTAATAAGGCAAGAACAACCCATTTGCCATAACAGCTCTGAAAAAAGGTTGGGCTTAGAAAAAACAAGTCTTAACTTTAATCTAAGTAATGGTCAATTTAGCATTCACCCATCAAAGACCGGTCCGCTTGCCTACCCAACAGGTGCAACGTTTTCCATTCGATATCGACAAGGTGGGGAACTCTTTAAGCAAAACGCTCAAAGCAAAAAATTAAAGAAGTTACTTGCAGAACTCTCAATTCCACCATGGATCCGAGAGAGCACCCCACTTTTATACATCAATGACGAACTTGCCGCCATTTCAGATAGACTCATTAGTGATTCATTCAAGCCCTATCGACATGAAAACCGTGCAACACTTTCCTTTAACGAAACAATGGACCAAGGCTTTGGGATACACCTCGAAGAAAGTTCGTGATATCATTTGCTAATTCGAACAAGCCTTAGTCTGTCATGAACCAATCTAAATTCATCCCTTTTGCATTTATGTTTGCTTTTTTAGCATTATTTCTACAAAGCGAGCAAAGTTTGGCCGTTACACATTTGCCATCAAGCCCGAGTACTCAGCAATTTGTGGTCCCAAACCCTCCACATGTTTCTGGCAGCGCCTACTTTTTGGTAGACGTCGACAGTGGCAAAGTCCTTGCTGAAAAAAATGGCTATAAAAAATTACCCCCAGCAAGTCTTACTAAGATCATGACTCTATATGTTGTCTCACATGCTCTGAAAACAGGTCAGATTAAATTAGACGATAAAGTACGTATTAGCAAAAAAGCCTGGTCGATTGAAGGATCAAGAATGTTTGTGAAGGAAGGCCAACAAGTACGAGTTGAAGATCTATTAAAAGGCGCCATTGTTGATTCTGGGAATGATGCCTGCATAGCCCTAGCAGAATACATTGCCGGCGATGAAAAATCCTTTGCAGAACTGATGAATCAGCAAGCAGCTGAACTAGGCATGAAACAAAGTCATTTTACAGACAGCACGGGGCTGCCTAATAAGAATCACTACAGTAGTGCTCATGATTTAGCCATTCTCTCACGCGCCATCGTCAAAGACTTCCCAGAATATTATCATTGGTACAAACAAAAATGGTTTACCTTCAACGGAATCCGTCAAGCAAATAGAAATCGTTTACTGTGGCGCTCACCTTATGTTGATGGAATTAAGACAGGGCACACTAAAGAAGCAGGCTATTGCCTTGCAGCCTCTGCTAAAAAAGACAACAGCCGGTTGATTTCAGTCATCCTTGGCGCCCCAAGTGAAACAGTGCGTGCTGACAGCAGTCAACGACTTTTGCAATATGGCTTTCGCTTCTATGAGACACATGAGCTCTATCCTGCTAACACTCAAATTTCCACCATTAAGATTTGGCG
Organism: Legionellaceae bacterium; assembly: GCA_030148065.1. GTDB lineage: Bacteria > Pseudomonadota > Gammaproteobacteria > Legionellales > Legionellaceae > JASBUC01. Next base: position 15,582 of record JASBUC010000067.1, read on the forward strand.
CGGTGAAAAAAATGCCGTGCCCGTTGGCATAAAAAAACCACTCTTTATTACGCTTCCAAAAGGTGAATTTAAGAACCTTAATGTGAGTGTAAAAGCCCCAACAAATTTGTCTGCCCCAATTACTAGGGAACAAGTAGTCGGCTCATTAATCATCTCCTTAAATGGCCAGATGATCACCAAACCAAAAGACTTAATCGCCCTAAGCGATGTGAGAAAATCAGGTATGTTTGGACAGTTAAGCGATGGCTTGAAGATGAAACTCTCTAACTTTGGACTTGGCTCAAGTAACTAGACATTATGAGCGACACACCTGAATTTTTTGAGACATTTTCGATAAAGTTGGTAGCCTTGCAAAGCAAGGAGTTAGCCCTCTTTTTAGAGACGCTCTGCACGGCCTACCAACAACATACGGCAACCTTACAGGCCTCAAAAACCAGTCGAAATAAGAATTATCACAGTTTTAATCTCAAACTCGAAAACATTGAGAAATCGACCTTAGACGAGATCTATGAAAAGCTCTCTAAGCATAAGGATATAAAGTGGGTTATTTAAGCGATGAAGCTTATTATTAGAGATTTAGGCATCACTCCCTACCAGAGCGTTTGGGAAGAGATGAAGCGTTTTACCAAAGAACGTAACAAAGAAAGTGATGACGAGCTTTGGCTGGTTGAACACCCGAGTGTTTACACGCTTGGTCTTGCAGGGCGACAAGAGCACTTACTCCATAACCCACAAAACATTCCCCTCATTCGAACCGACCGTGGGGGACAAATTACCTATCATGGACCAGGTCAACTGGTCATCTACCCACTCTTAAATTTACATCGCTTAAAACTCAACATTCGATCACTGGTATGCAAACTAGAAGGTACGGTTATTCGCTGGCTCAAGACTTACCAGATAGAAGCAAAGCATCAAAAAGACGCACCAGGGGTTTACATACAAGAGAAAAAAATCGCCTCCATTGGCATTAAAGTCTCTAGAGGTTTTACCTACCATGGCATTGCCATTAATCTCAATATGAATTTAACGCCCTTTAATGGGATTAATCCTTGTGGTTTTGAAAAACTTAAAATGTGCCAATTAAAAGATTTTGTAAGCCCTAAGCCCTTTCCCACGTTAAAAAATGAACTCATCGAACAGTTTAATTTAGAATTTGGCTCTGTGTATCAAATGGAGACCTTTCCTACTACTTGTGAGGATAAGCAGTATGTTGAATGATTCCCTACAACAAGTTATTTCTTGGTTACACCAAAACCCAAATTGGGCAGGATTAATCACCTTTTTAATTTCATTTGGGGAATCACTGGCAGTAATTGGCTCTATTGTCCCGGGCTCAGTCACCATGACAGCCATTGGGATCTTGATAGGTTCTGGTGTCATTCCAGTGGTGAGTACCTTTGGCTTTGCCATTTTAGGTGCCATTGCTGGAGACAGCGCCAGTTACTTTTTGGGCTACTACTTTAACGATAAAATACACAGCATGTGGCCATTTAGAAAATACCCCAACTTACTAGAGTCGGGTCGAAGTTTTTTTGATCACCATGGCGGTAAAAGCGTGTTCATTGGCCGTTTTCTTGGCCCCTTGCGAGCCGTGGTTCCTGTGGTTGCAGGCATGATGAGAATGCCAAATGGCCGTTTCTTAGTTGCCAATGTCACCTCAGCCATACTCTGGTCATTTATCTACATCTTACCAGGGGTCTTTATTGGACTTGCCTCAACAGAGCTCGATCATGAGTCCTCGAAAAATTTCTTAAAAATCATTCTAATTGGGCTGGTTCTTGCCTGGGCTGTTATTTATTTATTTATGAAAGCAACCAACATTGCCTCTAAATTTTTGGATGCGCACACCAAAATATTGTGGCACTGGTCTAAGTCACATCCCAAGCTCAAAAAATACGCATTCATGATTTTAAACCCAGATGCACCCAACTCAAACATTCAGTTGGTGTTCTTTCTACTCTCTTGCTGCTGCCTAATTCTTTTTCTCGCAACGGCGCTTGCAACGTATTTGGGCCTATTCAATGGCCTGGATCAGCTTGTTCTTGAAGGATCCACCAGACTCCACTCGAGCAAACTTGCCCTACTAATGACCTTAATTTCATTCCTAGGCAATAAATTCTTTTTGTTTTACCTAGTCACGGTGCTCTTTATCTACTTATCCTTTGTAAAAGGCCAGTTGCGCCTTGGCCTACATTTTCTAAGCCTTTATTTAACCACTGCCTTTACCGTCCTTTTAATAAAGCACCTTGCCTTCTCTGCAAGACCCGACGTGTTAGCAGTGATTAAATCGACCTCCTCATTCCCCAGTGGACATGCCACCCTTGCCGTCTCAGTCATTGGGTTTATGACCTTAATAATTTCACAGCCTTTTACCCGTGCAGTTAGACAGTCTATTATTCTGCCTATGGCAAGCCTGATTGGCTTGGTTATCCTCTCAAGAGTCTACCTAGCAGCACACTGGTTTAGCGACATTCTCGCAGCCCTCTTTCTAGGGCTGGCCATTTTATTTGCTCACCTACTCTCCTATGACCGCAAAGAAACGAAAAATACGCTTAAGGCGAAAGATCTAATTCCCATCACCTTACTAACAATCGTCACCTTTGTGAGCTACTCTTATTTTAATTTTCAAAGCAGTTATGAAAATAATCGCTTAAAAGCTCAAAGCGAGCAAAAGCACACCCCTTTCTTCAAGAAAAAAGCCTTAGCTGAGTTCATTTAGAGCTCAGCGAAAAAAGGACTTTGCTTGAAACCTATTAGAACCCGAAGTTTGCTATAAATTTTTTAGCCTAAAAGAGTACTTTAATTCGCGACACCGATCACTTATCCCCATTTTCTGTTAATAACTTTGTGGGTTAAACGTTATAAATTGTGAGAAAAGTCTTCTAATAGTTTTTTGAGTTTTTCTCGGTCTTTTTTTAAAGCACAGCTTTTATAAAATGTTTGACAGTGTGCTAGAAATTGAGCGTTGAGGGCTTTGTTTTTTTGCCAAAGTAAGCGGTTTAGAAACAGTTCTAACTTTGCAATCACCATAGTTTTACTTGGGAAACGATGAAAGTAATGCCAAATCGATTCAATGGTGTCTTCATCGAGCAAAACACTCTCTTGTGCAGTTTTGCTAACAAAATTAGTCAGATCGACTTGCAGTGTTTGATGCAGCAGTTGATGGTCATTCTGTTTCATATCATTGGGGTAAGTGCTGTGTTTTTAAATCATAACACGAGATGATTGTGTTAAGTTAGAGTAGCAAAGATTGTGCTTTGAAGATTATGGCGGAGAGGCAGGGATTCGAACCCTGGGAAGGTTGCCCTTCAACGGTTTTCAAGACCGCCGCTTTCGACCACTCAGCCACCTCTCCGAAATGTGCGCAAATGATACCTTGGACATTGTTAAATGTAAATAATCATTTGCTAAAAAACCTTATTTTTTTGCCGTTTTAGGCAGGTTTAGTCATACAGTTTGTTTTGTTTTACACACAGATCTAAAGCTTTTAAATTCGACAATAAATCAGCCATTTTAGCAAGCGGCCAAGAGTTTGGGCCATCGCTTAATGCCTTATCGGGATCAGGATGTGTCTCCATAAAAAGACCCGCAACACCAACGCCCAAAGCCGCTCGAGCCAACACAGGCACAAACTCACGTTGACCACCAGAACGGCCAGCCCCTGCACCTGGAAGCTGCACAGAATGTGTTGCATCAAAGACGATAGGCAAATGACTCTCACGCATGACTGATAAACCACGCATGTCCGAGACCAAGTTATTATAGCCAAAGCTGGTACCTCGATCGCAGAGCATAATTTGTTTATTACCCGTTGAGAGCGCTTTCTCTGCCACAAACTTCATTTCCCAAGGAGATAAAAACTGCCCTTTTTTAAGGTTAATTGGTTTGTTAGTCTCAGCCACCTTTAAAATAAAATTGGTTTGACGACATAAGAAAGCCGGGGTTTGCAGCACATCCACCACACTTGCTACTTCCTGCAAAGGCGTGTCTTCATGCACGTCGGTTAAAACAGGGACCTGCAAATCGTTTTTAACCCGTTCTAATATTTTTAAACCAGTGTCAATTCCTAAGCCTCGATAGCCGCCGACAGAGGAGCGGTTTGCCTTATCAAAGGAGGATTTAAACACAAATGGAATGTCTAACTTTTGGCAGATCTCTTTTAAGATCCCGGCTGTTTCTAGCACTAAGCCTTCACTTTCAATGACACAGGGCCCAGCAATCAAGAAAAATGGTTTATCCAGTCCTACTTCAAATCCACATAATTTCATCGAATTAATCCTTTGCTTGTTCCGCTACAACAGCAGCCTGAACAAATGACTTAAATAATGGGTGAGTGTCCCTAGGGGTTGAGGTGAACTCAGGGTGGAATTGACAAGCAATAAACCAAGGGTGGTCTCGAAGTTCAACCATTTCAACCAAAGCACCGTCTGCCGAGCGTCCAGCAACCAGTAAGCCCTGCTCTTCTAAACGGCCAATTAATTGATTATTCACTTCATAGCGATGACGATGTCTCTCCAGAATGCTTGTTTGTTGGTAGCATTCATAAGCAAGACTCGTTTCATCCAATAGGCAACTTTGTGCACCTAAGCGCATCGAGCCTCCCAAATCACTGTTTTCATTACGAAGACATAAGTTACCATCTTCATCTTTCCATTCAGTAATCAAGCCAACCACAGGGTATGGCGTCGTCTTATCAAATTCGGTGCTATTAGCGCCTTTTAAATTTGCCTTGTTTCGAGCAAACTCAACTATCGCAAGCTGCATGCCCAAACAAATACCAAAAAATGGTATGTTATTTTCTCGCGCGTACTCAATGGCCAGAATTTTTCCTTGCACACCGCGCTCACCAAATCCACCTGGAACTAAAATGGCATTCGCAGGACTTAAGACTTCCACGCCATGCTTTTCTACCATCTCGGAGTCAATGTATAAAATCTCAACTTTGATGCCAACATGAATTCCTGCATGCTTAAGAGCCTCTGATATAGACTTATAGGCATCACTCAGTTCAACATATTTACCAACAACCGCAACCTTAACACAACCTTGCTGACTGCTCTCTTTTTGTACCACTTCTTCCCATTCAGACAGATTGGCAGGTTTTGCCTCAATGCCTAGTCGCTCAACCACCAGCTCATCAAGCCCTTGCTCATGTAAATGCGATGGAATTTGATAAATACTAGCCATATCAGGAACGCTGATAACCCCTCTTTTCTCGACGTTGGTAAAGAGTGCTATCTTATTTCGCTGTGAGCTCGGCAAAAACTGCTCTGAGCGACATAGTAAGATGTCTGGCTGTATGCCGATTGAGCGAAGCTCTTTAACTGAGTGTTGAGTGGGTTTTGTTTTTGTCTCACCACTGGTTGCAATGTAGGGAACCAAAGTTAAGTGTAAAAATAAGGTCTGCTGACTACCAAGCTCCATTCTCATTTGTCGAATGGCTTCTAAAAAGGGTAAAGACTCAATATCCCCGACCGTTCCACCGACTTCAATCAAGGCAACGTCAAACCCATCAGCACCCAATTTTATGCTTCGTTTGATTTCATTGGTAATGTGGGGAATGACTTGCACTGTCCCCCCGAGATAATCACCACGTCGTTCTTTCTTAATGACGTTCTCGTAGATTTTGCCAGAAGTAAAGTTGTTACGCTTGGTCATAGTGGTGCGGACAAAGCGCTCATAATGGCCAAGATCTAAGTCTGTTTCAGCCCCGTCATTAGTTACAAACACCTCGCCATGCTGAAAAGGGCTCATCGTACCTGGATCAACGTTAATGTATGGGTCGAGTTTCATTAAGGTTACATTTAAACCTCTTGCTTCCAAAATGGCCGCAAGGGACGCCGACGCAATGCCCTTTCCTAAGGATGAAACCACCCCACCTGTAATAAAAATGTATTTAGTCATATTCTTCCGGTAATCAAAATAAGCTTATTATTCCTTAACCTCAATGTCCTTTCCGTTACTCTGTTCCTATGACACTTGTTCCATCACTCGTATCATTTCCAGCGCACAATCTGCCGCATCTATGCCTTTATGGCCATGCGCACCACCCACTCTGTCTAGCGCTTGTGCCTTGTTCTCAGTGGTGACCACACCAAATACAACTGGCAGCTCATACTCGTACATCACCTTGGCAACGCCATGACTGACCTGCTCACAGACATAATCATAGTGAGTCGTCTCACCACGAATCACCGCACCTAAGGTAATGATCGCATCATACTTTGCAAGCTTAGCAAGTTTTTTTGCCACCAAAGGGATCTCAACCGCACCCGGGACTTTTATAATTGCCATGTTATCAATTGTAACGCCTTTCGTTAATAAGCGTTGTTTGGCCCCATCTAATAACCGACTGGTAATCAATTGATTAAATTCGCTTACAATAATCGCAACTTTATAGGCTTTCTTTACATCACTCATAGCGCTTCCGTTTTAAAACTGTCCAAATTCAAATTAAACAAATGCCCCAGCTTTATTTTCTTGGTTTTAAGATAATCATTGTTTTGCTGGTTCGAAGGTATTTCCACGGCTAAGCGCTCGGTTATATTAATACCGTGCTCCGAGAGCTCTGCTATCTTATTGGGGTTGTTGGTTAAAAGCCGAATTGTTGTCACCGCCATGTGCTTTAAAAATGCCGCTGCCGCCACAAAGCTTCTCTCATCAATGCCAAATCCCAAAGCCTGGTTGGCTTCAACCGTATCAAACCCTTTTTCTTGTTGTAGCGCGTAGGCTTTAATTTTATTAACCAAGCCAATGCCTCGTCCTTCTTGTCGCATATAGATAAATATGCCACCTTGCTCGGCAATTCTTCTCATCGACTCGCTCAACTGTCCACCACAATCACAGCGTAAGGATGAAAAAACATCCCCCGTTAGGCACTCAGAATGAACCCGCACCAAAGGCTCTGGCGTTTTAGAAAGGTTTTTAACTAACGCCAGGTGTTCTTTGTCATCATTTCCATAGCTAAAAACAATCAGTTGAAAAACACCCAACTGCTCAACTGGTAACTTGGCTTCTGCTAAAATATTTATGCATTCTAACGACGTTTTATCGCAATCAGTCACAATGCTTGCTCCTAACATTTGCTTGCTTAAGGACGATAGAGCTCTGATGATGAATAACTCGTGTGAGATAATCAAACTCAATGTTAACTACGTCACCCACTTTTCGTGCCTGTAAATTTGTCTTCTCTAAGGTATGAGGAATAATAACACATTGGCAACTACCCTCATGAACTTCATTGACCGTCAAACTAATGCCATCAATTGATAGACTGCCCTTAGGAAGCAAATAATGTTGTTCCTCCTGGCTGAACCCTTCAATTTTTAATTCAATAAAATCACCTTTAGGTGACAACGTTTGAATAACCGCCGTGCGATCTATGTGGCCACTTAACCAATGCCCACCCATTTTATCACCGACTTTTAAAGCAGGTTCAATGTTAACCAGCGACCCCTTTTTCAATTGACCAAGATTTGTCTTTGCAAGGGTTTCAGAAGACAGATCGGCTCTAAAGCGCTGACCACTTGATAGCGCAGTCAAACAACAACCATTCACAGAAATGCTCTCTCCTTCACAAAACGTCATGCCAACAACCTCTAGCTCAAGATAAAGCCCTTCTGGTTTTTTCTCTAGTATGGCAACGCGTCCGATGGCTTGAATTATTCCTGTAAACATTGGGCCTCCCTTATAAAATCACACTGATACAGCCATTGATTGCCGTAGCGCTGGCTTGAAATAACCGCCTGCTCAGCAAGTGAAAGCCCCTCATCCTGATTAAAGACGCTCACACCATTGCATCCTAGAAAAATGGGCACTAAGTAGAGATAAGCCCGATTAATGCATCGCTCCATTAGACAGGATGAAAAAAAAGTTCCCCCCGCTTCGATAAAAAGATGATGAATGCCCGCTTCTTTCCCTAGATAGGACAAGACATCTGACATCAAGAACCGACCGTTTTGCAAAGGCCTTGCAATGTACTCGGTCTTTTCAAATTGTGTTTGCGGCGTTAAGGCATCTGAGTGAAGAAGATACACTTTACTGGCTGATTGGAAAACAGCTTCTTGACCGGTAAGCGTCAAATTTCCATCCAATATTACCACAGTCTTTGCCACTGTTTTGTCCGCAAGTCTCACATTCAAGCGAGCATTATCATTTTTAATGGTGCGAGCCGTAGATAAGATGGCATCTGCGGCTAGGCGCTGCTCATGGGTAAAGGTCGTTAACGGCTCTTGGCTAATGGGATAGGGAACTCCTCCTGCCTTGGCTATTTTGCCATCCAGGCTTTGAGCCACTTTATAGGTCACAAAGGGTTTTCCTGTTTTCATCCAATAATGGTAGGGTTGATAAAACTTATCAATCGCTTCAACCTTTACTTGCAAGCAAACAATGCCCTTATCTTGTAATAATTGTGCTGTGTCTTTCTCACTAACCAATGGGTTTGGATCTTTGTAAGCATAAATAACTTTCTTGATGCCCGAATCGATGATAGCACTGGTACAGGGCGGTGTTTTACCCCAGTGGTTACAAGGCTCTAAGCTCACATAAAGAATCGTGGTCTCATCTGGGGTCAATCCTTGCTGAGAAAAAGCCTCAATGGCATTTTGCTCCGCATGCGGCAAGCCACAAGAGTAATGATTTTCTTCAGCAACCAGCTCACCTTGATGCACAATCACTGCACCAACAGCAGGGTTAGGAAAGCAAAAGCCACAGCGTTGGCGAGCTTTTGCCAGTGCCATCATTAAATAATGTTCGTGCATTAAGGCGTTACAAAAATAATCGATGGGCGATTGTATCAAAAGACAGCTAAAACAACCACTTTTTTCTGCTTGTGATTATCACACATCGTACAATAAATTACCTTGTGAGCGTTATTGCTTTCAACTGCTTAATCTCACCCGGATGCACACGTACTTCTTTTTCAACCACGCCATCATTGCTGGCTAAATATAAAAGATAGTCACCTGCTTTTAAGTCCTTCTTATAAAAATTACCTTCTGCTAAACGAGTAACATAGATAAAATTAGGCGTTTCCCCTTCATCGCCTTTCTCTCTAAGCAGTATGACACTGTTGTCATTATTCAAGCTTCTGGGTTTGTGCCGACCAACAATGGTTGCCAAATGTGCGTCTTTGGTCGCTTGTAATGTTAAGTGGTTTAGATTAATAAAGCCACGTTGTCCTTCACTTCCAGAGAGCTTAATCACCAAAGGTTCATACAAAGAGTCATCCATATTAATCGTTAGCTCACGTTGCTTATCGATTTTTATAAAGAAAAACCCTTTATCGTCGACTGAGAGTCCTTTGATTCGCAAAAAAGCCTCTAGTGCCGGATCCGCTCTGCCCTGCAGATGCAATTGACCAAAAACCCACAGATCACGTCGACCAGCCCCTTTGTCGACTAGGTAAACATATTTTTTATGCAATTGAGGCGAGCTCTCTGCAACCACCGCTAAAAAGTCGTCAAAATTCTTAAATGGTTCAAAGGTTTGTGGGGTAAAACTGTCTGACTGATAAGCAAGCCCATACTGTATCGACTCATTGGACACAGGGCATGAGAAACCGAGCCTCTTTTGTAAAACATCGGCGTGCTCCCTTAACTTATCGAGCTCACTTTTTGAAAAACCATGAGTAAAATCACTCAACAGCCTGCTTTTAAAGGGGTATGTCTCAGGCAGGCAGTGCAAATAAAGCATTTCATAAACCACCGCTTTGGATGAGTCTTTAGGAACAACCACCCCATAACGGTAGGCATGAGCCAGCAGCCAAAACTGCTGCAGCTTTTCATATTTTTCAACCGAATCCTTGCTAAAATCCACTTTTGCAGGCGCCGATGTTGCATGAAGCCCAAAGCATAAGCCCCAAAGAACACTTGCTTGAATTAAACGGACTAACCCTTTCATTATTATCCTCTTGTGCGTCTTGTGCCGCCATAGTTTGCCTGATAGATTGCTCTGGCATCATGATTGGCCTGAGTGAGCTTTAAAGCCTGGCTTGAATCGATCATTAGAAGTAAGGCTTTACGAGCTTGTGGTGCCTGTGGGTAGGTGGTGACCACGATCTTTGCTCGATTATACGCTGCAACATACTCCTTTCGTACTTGATAATACTCTGCAATGTTTAACTCTCGTTGGGCAAACTGATTTCTTAAGTAAATCATGCGCTGCCTTGAATCGTTTGCGTAGCGACTGTTAGGAAACAAGTGAATCAGACGTTTAAAGTCATTGTAAGCGTCCATTTGCGTACCCGGGTCTCTTAGCGAATAATCCATTTCAAACAGCTTAGCAAAAGCGCCTCGCTCTTGTTCAAAATTAGCAACTGCTTTGATGTAGTAAGCGTAATCCACATTAGAATCTTGTGGGTAGACTCTTATAAATCTATCGGCTTGAGCCACCGCTAGAGGGTATTGCTCATCTTTGAAATAAAGGTAAATGAGATCATATCCTGCTTGCTTTGAGTATTTATTAAATGGGTAAATACTATCGAGTGCCTCAAACCGCTTAATGGCCGCTTCATTATCGCCTTTATCCATGGCAGTAACTGCATACTTATAGAGTTCATCAACACTCATTCCTTGATAGGGCTTTAACGCTTCTTCATCTTCACTTGCTTTAGAGCATGCCCCAAGCAACACAATCAACAAAGATAGAATTATTAGCCGTACGACATTCATACTACACACCAAATCGCAAAAAATTGGGGTCATTATACTCTGGATGGCTAGAAACGCCATTAGCAAGATTGAGGATCTTTTTTTTTATGTTATATTTTGAACCCTGGGCTTAGTTTTGTGCAGTCTTCATGGCTCTTAGTCAACGGCGCTTTGTATAGGGCACGCGATCTAGGCACATCAAAATAGAAATAACGGCAAAGGGAGTTGTTATGTATTTCATCGAGTATGTCTTGCGAGAAACCGTCGAAAAAGGCTTAGAAACCGCTAAGAGCAAAATAAGCAAAACGTCCAACTCAAAAAAGCTGCAAAGCATTGAAAACCTCAAAACGGAACTTAAGACACTGTTAGACGAATTAAAAAGAGACGCACTTTCGCTTCAAATTAGGCAAACAAAATCCCCCAAAAGACAATTAGAAGCCTACTCGAATGCCCTTGATAGATTATGTGCCAATGCAAGAGTAGAGGCCACTAAAAAGCCCGCGCCATTAGGTGTTGGCACCGAAGATGCCGCACCCCATTTACAACTTTTCAATCATTTTGTGAATCAACTTTTGCAAATGCAAAACGAGATAAAAGGAGACTTTCAAGAAGCCAGTGTTACCAAGCCCATTACCTACCAAGCGCATGCCTTTGGAGAGAGTAGCGACTATACAGAAGACAGCCATGAGATTAATTGGCTCTGTCATTTCATCCGAGAGCGTTTTAATTACAAAACCAGTAAACTCGCTGAGTATCGCATGACGAAAAACAAAAAAGATGAGCGCACGTTTGAGAGTAAAGTAGCAAGCTTTGATCAAACGTTTCAATGCTGGGATGGCTTAGAAGCACTACAGTATCAATTAGAACACATACAATCTTTAACCGAAGTGCGCTCACCAACAAGCGCAAGAGGTGGTAGGCGTCGCACCAATGCCAGTCAAACCACCGACTGGAATCACATTGCTCGCCTGTCTAATGCAGGGCTCGACACCCTAAGGGCAAACATTAATCAAATAAGCTATGCGCTGGTTTTCTACCTAAAAAGTGATGCTTCTAGCATCCAAACCAATCAGAGCACAAGCTTTGCATCCTCCTATTCGCTCTTAAGTGGCATTTTTAAAACGGGCTACAAACTCTTAACCAGTGTTGGGGTCGCAAGTAAGGGCACTTGCTCACCAATTCTGTCAGAGTTTATTAAAACCTTTCAGCCTTATACTGACAGTGCAAGCTATCTACCAGAAGCAGCCTCCGAGACGACCCCTTCGACATACTTCTATGAAACCGTGATAAAAGATGCCATCTTTAAAGCTAAGAGTGCCATGTACCATAAAGTTGAAGAATCCCTAGACGATGGCTCCCATGCAAACTCAGTTAATAGCTTAAAAGATTATCAACTAACACTATTAGATCAACTAGAGAGAACGGTTGAGGGATTAAACCTTGCCATTGTTGACCCAGAATCTGAGCCTCAATACGGCAAGTTTTGTGATGCCATTCTTGAGGTAGCAAGAGAGACAAAAACCAAAAGTAAGAATAAAGCGAAAGAATTTGGTTTCTCCAACGCTTCCAATAAAGCCTTTGAAGACTTAATTGATAAATTCTCTGAAATTATTAATGCCCTTAATGCCGACTTTAATGTTCGCACCGCAGCCAGTGGCATGTTCTCAGATAACAGGCGAGATGACGCTAATTTATATCTAAATGAAGACAGCCATTCTAATTGGTTGTGCCGATTTATAAAACGTCGATTCGATTACAAAATTGGCAAACTTGTTGAATTTAACATAAGCCAGCCCAATCAAAGCCAAGACACTTATGAAGACAAACGAGCAAGCTTTGATGAAACCATTCGTTGCTGGAGCGGTCTTGAGAAATTATTCTTTATTTTTAACAAATTAAGCACCAATAGTGCTGAAGGCACGCGTCAAGCCTTACATTTGGGCATGTTAAACAGTGCTTGTGGTGAAGGGCTTAGCTTGTTAGCGAGCATTAAAAATCGCATTTATCTTGCGCTGGTGTGTAAGTTTAGAGACAAAGAGCGAGACATTCAGCTAGTGAATATTCGTTTTCTTGACAAACTACATGCCGCATTAACCAACACCAACGTCATTGGAAACGGCAGCTGTCGCACTGAAATTACCCGTTTTTCTGATCGTCTGGGCACGCACGTTAGAGGGAAAGCGAGCATGCAGGCAGCCTCTTATCGGGACGAGCAAGAAGAGAAAAAAGCGGCTGAGGAAGAGGACTACAATTCAGACTACAGTTACAATTAAATGATGTTTTTCTGTCATAAAATAACAGAGGAAGGCTTTTTCTCTGCGCACATAAAACAAAGAATGTGAGATAAACAGCCTTCCAAGAAATGTGTAGAAGCATCTAGCGTTAGGCACTTAAACGCATTGCTAACCACCCATCATTTTAGGTTTTACGCACTTTTTCAGCGCTTCTTTTTTTCCTGCACAGGCATCGCCCTGCCAACCACTGCTCTTACATTGCTCTGCTTGCTCAACTGATAATCCCACGGTTGGCAAACACTCTTGGATCGCTTGCTGCTTACCCATTGCATTAGCAGTTAAACTCACGCTTGCTAGCATAAATGCAAACAGAACTAGACTAAGATTAGTCATTTTTAGTACTTTGCTCATTAAATTCTCCTTAAAAATGTGCAAGGTTCTAGCTAAGCATAGTTTATGCACAAATAATATACAAATGGATAATTTTTCTTTTGTTTTGAACACAATTAAAGTATATTGCTCCATATGCTTAAAGTTTAATCTAAAATGGCTAGATTATTTGCTGCTCTACTTTCCTTAATCACCCTTTCTTCTTGCATTCCTAACGAGAATTTAGGCAGCAATCAGGCCGTACTCAGCACAAGAGATTGGGAACTAGCGACCAAAAAAGCGGTAAAAAAATATGGTAAACAAGCCAAAAAGACACTCATGCCTCTCTTTCAACAGGCGAGTCTCGCTTACCCCCCTAAAGACATAACCCTCCTAGCCTTTAAGGAGCAAAAAAAGATTGAGTTATGGGTTAAGGATGCTAACCATTCACGTTGGCAATATGTTAAATCATACCCACTAACGGCCTTTAGTGGGCGCATGGGGCCAAAACTTGCAGAATATGATAAGCAGATCCCAGAGGGCTTCTACCGCATAACGTGGTTAAACCCTTTTAGTAGTCAACATCTTTCGATGAAATTAAATTACCCCAATGCCTTTGATCGACATCAAGCGTTGTTAGAGGGTCGAACGGGCCTCGGAGACAACATCTTCATTCACGGAAAAGAGCTTTCGGTTGGCTGTCTTGCCATTGGTGACACCGCCATTGATGAGCTTTTTGTGCTAGTAGCAGAAAGTGGCAAAGAAAACGTTGAAGTTATCATTGCCCCAACCGATTTTAGAGTAAAGCCGTTGAGCCAACCACCAAAGCAAAAATGGCTCTACAAACTCTATGCGCAATTGAAGAGCAAATTAAGCCGCTATACCTAGAAGAGGCCTTCATTTGCTTCTTGCTGCTTTCTTCTCACTTGCTGGCGTTTACCAATCCAGCAAACGATGGCGATGATAAGCAAACTAAAAAAGGCAAGCCATGCATTGTATTGCTGATGAAAAAAGATTTTACCAATGCCGATCCCACCACCTGATTTCCAAGGGTGTAAATCATAAGTCAAAGCAAGGTTGCCAACATTTTTAATGTTGATGACCGGCACCCCTTCTTTTAAAAACCGTACCGCAACCGAGTTCGTGTTTGCCAAAGCCACTGGCAGCTCACGGTTTACTCCTGTGTGGAGCGAGGTAGATGAAATGGCTTCTTTTTGCTCTTTGCTCAGACCACCCTTTGAATGATGCTTGCCAATCGAGGCAACCCCACCACCAATGTTAATATAAGCCTTAATGGCTTGCCCTTTTGCCGCCTCTTGGTAGTAGTCAAGCCGCTTATCAATGCTTTCACTGACTAGTGGCTGTTTAATAAGCTCATCTTTATGTTTTTCAATACTATAGAGAATTGAGTTTACACCTTTGTCCGTTAGGCTCTTGCCTGAATCTTTTGAAGCACCAATTGAGGCTGCTAGTGGCTCAAATGTCAGGATTTTTCTTTGATGTAAATGATACAACATGTCTAAGACATTGAACTCAGGCAAATTTGCCCCCCAATTAGAGGAGGCAACACTAACTATCACCAAAGGCTCTAATTTCAAAGTTTTAAGTGCGGCTAAAGTACTAATGTCTAACGCCGGAAATGACCCTGTCATGCCAACAGCCACGACATCCCCCTCTTTTAAGGACAAATCCTTAAGCCACTGCACAATGACGGCCGCCAAGTTAGGATTTACTGATATCTGTTTAGAACGTAGTACGCCATGATCAGAGGTAATGTCACTGTTTTTTTTACCAATTAAACCTGTTTCGGCAGGATCGTGTTTTTTGTTAATCGGGATCCTTCGACTTAAGCGATACTCCTTAATTTCTTTAAAGGCTTTATTAGCAAGCTCTGCTGCCTCTAACTTTACTTGATAAAAAGGCTGCGGGACCAAACTTTTATGCATTTCTACAAAATAAAGACAGGCAAGTGATACCACACACATCACACATAAACTGGTAATGTGTAGCCGATGAGACGTCCAATAGAGTTTTTTCATTGCAATAATACCGGTCCAATAATAATAATTAAACAAAGTCTGACCATCACAGAAACTGTTAATAAGGTCGCAAACGTTTCGATTAATCCCTGCCTATCGATGGACAGAGCAATAAGGCCAGGCACGATGTAGCCAATCACAGAATAGAGCTCACCATCTAATAGATCTATGACCATATAATTTGAAAAAATTTGTCGAACCAAAACACCCATTAAAAAGGCAATGAGGACGGTTAAAGACACGCGACGACGTCCGTAGATAACCAAAAATTTTGACAAGACTCTAATTACTAGGTTGATTAAAATGGCCGTCACTAACGTTAAAGCAACCGTTCCAGGCTTAATAATATCTAGGGCAATATACCCAGGAACCACCATACCACCTGCAAATAAACCAAAGGCTTCCACAAAAAAAAGCCCAACTAGTAAACCAATGCCAACCGATAAGGTCAGTAAGCTAATCATACTTCTTCCTCTTCAAAAAAGTAATGCAACAAGGCAAAGCCTATATTGGCAATGTTACAAACACCGATCAGTAAAATTTCCTTCTCATCTGTCAGACTAATAATCGTCTCTAATAACGGCTCTAAGGTAATTTCTGGGTAATCAAGGCAGAGTGCTTTAATACTCGGATCAACGTGCTTTAAAAAAACATCTGTGCCCGTACCTATTAAGAGAAAATTATTAGGTGCTTGCCAGGTATGTACGACTTCTGCCATCTGCCTTGAGCGATCGCCTCGATCCTCACGAGTGTTCACCAGAGCAAAGAGTGCCCCAGAAGGTGCAACCCTTTCTAACACTTTTTGCCAAAGCAAAGAAGTCGACTCTGGATCATTGGCTGCAAAGCCATTGGCAAGTGTAATCGTTCGACCCTTGTAGCTTTTTTGTAAAATCATCAATGCACCAGGATCGGGCTTTGCGCGCCACATACCCTCTAAAGCCTCAGATCGTGAAGCCCCAACAGATTCACAAACCTTAAGAGCCAACGCGACATTGGATTTGTATTCAAGATAAGAAAAACGATTGATTTCATCATCACTGATGGCCTGTTCATCAGCATCATCAACGCAAATTAATTGAGAGCCTCGGTCTTTAGCGGCCATCTGAAAAATAGATAAATATTTTTTTTCTGGGGTAAAAAATTTGCCTTTAATTGTCATGGTACCGGCAAGCGCTAGCGCAACATCGTATTCTGTTGGTCCCATAACATCCAAATGATCAGCCTTTGCATTCACTAAGACTCCATGGGTTGATTGGACAAGCTTTAATTCACACAGAGACTGTAAAAGAGGTTGTACAGCCATGCATTCAATCACCAGTGCTTCAGGCTTATAAGCCATGGCCTTTTTAACAATTTTTAGCTGCTCAATGACGTTGGTTCGCCCTAAGCGAACAATGGGCTCTTCATCGCCGTCGGGACCGATAAAACGAGCCATTGTACCCGTAGTTTTACAGACAGTGGTCAAACCGCCACCACGTAGACCTGCCGCAATTAAGCGCGAGACACTAGACTTACCCCGTGTGCCATTGACATGAATTCGGTATTTGATTTTATGTAGACGTTTTTTATGTCTGCTTATCTCAATAATAAGATAAACAATCAATAAAATGGTTAAGGCAAAGATTAGCCAAAATCCTTTGTCTATGGTCGATTGCAACATCCAGTAGCAATAGTTAACAGGCCTTAGCTAATAAGATACCTTCATTTACCTGTCTTTGGCAACTCTTATTTTGTCCTGTCATTTCGCATTGAGTTTGAGTTTGCTATAGTCTTAAATAAAATTATCACAATGCTTACTCACCATGCCTGCTTATAAATATGAAGCACTCGATTCAACTGGTAAACTCGTCAAGGGTGTTATTGAAGCAGACTCTGAAAAGCAGTGTCGACAAAAATTAAAAGAACGGCAATTAATCACTGTTAGTAGCCAAAAATTATCCAGCTCGCAGCAAAACACTGGCTCAAGACATCTAAACAATAAACTTAAAACGAAAGATCTATCTTTATTAACTCGACAAATTGCCACGCTGGTTGCCGCCAACCTCCCCCTAGAAAAAGCACTCGCTGGCAGCATTGAACAAAATGATAAACCACAAATAAAAGAAGTCTTAAGTGCTGTTCGCTCAAAAGTATTAGAAGGACTGTCGTTTTCTCAAGCACTAAAGAGTATTCCAAAAGTGTTTTCACCCCTTTATTGTGAAACGGTGGCAGCAGGTGAGCAAACTGGACGCTTAGACATCGTTCTAAACCGTTTGGCAGACTACAGTGAAGCACAGCAAGCCATGAAGTCTAAAATTCAACAAGCACTGATTTACCCAAGCTTAATGATTTTAATTTCCATCGCTATTATCTGCTTCTTGCTAACCCATGTTATTCCAAAAATTATCAGTGTCTTTCAGTCAACTGGCCAAGCATTGCCTGGCTTAACCGTCTTGCTCATTCATTTAAGCGATGGCATTAAGCACTATGGTTGGATCATTATCCTGCTGCTGCTAGCGCTTGGGTTCCTTGCTAAATATTTATTAAGAAACGAATCGTATCGAAAACGGCTACATCAATGGCTACTAAAAATACCCATGCTCTCCTATTTCATAAGGACCATTAATACTTCTCGCTACTCTCATACTCTAGCCATCCTCTCAAGTGCCGGGGTGCCTATGCTAACTGCGATGAAAGTTGCTGCCAATTTAATTACTAATTTAGCGATGAAGGAGGATATTTTACAAGCCACTAAGCAAGTGCAAGATGGGCGAAGCATTCATCAATCACTCAAAGAAACCAACCTATTTTCACCTATGACCTTGCACTTAATTGCCAGTGGAGAGTCGAGTGGCACACTCGAGAGCATGTTGGAACGCGCAGCACTCAATCAAGACAAAGAAATTGAAGTGTTGATTAACACAGGGCTTACCTTACTTGAGCCCTTAATTATTTTATTAATGGGGGGCTTTGTGTTGTTTATTGTTCTAGCAACACTACTGCCAATCTTTTCTATGAACCAAATGGTCAATTAAGAGGTAAATAAAAAAAATGATGAGTCACAGCAAACTTCAAAAAGGATTTTCTTTGATTGAAATCATGGTCGTGGTGGTGATCATGGGCATTCTAGCATCCATCGTCGTCCCAAAAATCATGAGTCGGCCAGATGAAGCACGGATTGTGAAGGCAAAACAAGACATTCTTGCGATACAAAATGCACTTGATCTCTATAAACTTGATAATGGCTTTTACCCTACCACCAACCAAGGCCTACAAGCCTTAGTTGAAAAACCAACCACACCACCAATACCAGAGCATTGGGAACAATATTTAAAGTCATTGCCAATGGATCCATGGGGTAAAGCATATTTATACTTACAACCAGGTGAGCATGGTGACTTCGACGTTTTCACCTATGGTCCAACAGGGCAACCGGGTGGTACCGGCAAAAATGCTGAAATAGGCAACTGGACTAGCAAAAATCCAACCAACAACCAGCAATGATTAAAGGGCGAGGCTTCTCTCTCTTGGAGACTCTGGTCGTATTACTAATCATTGGCATCATGTTTAGTGTGGCAACACTTAATGTCAGTGATTTTGGTCGCCATTATTATTACCGTTATCAGCTAGAGGAGTTAGCAAGTAAAATACGGCTACTTCGTGAACAAGCTGTGTTAACCAATCAAATCTATGGCTTGGTGCTTAAAGACAACCAAGCCGTATTTACTCGCTTTACAAACAATCGCTGGAAAGCCATAACTAAGAATAAAGCGTTTAGCTCTATAAGTTTTGAGCAAAATTTGAGACTTGATCTGCAAAAAAAAAGCAAGGGTCATACTCTATACATCTACCCAGATGGCATGTTAACAGCCTTTGTCTTAACCCTATATCAACAAAACAAGCAGAGCTTCATCACAAAAGTAAGATTTGATGCCAATGGCAACTACTTAGTCTACCCAAGTGAACAACAGCTAGATAATAATAAGCTATGAAAAAACAAACACGCATTGAGAAGCAAGCAGGTTTTACCTTAATTGAAATATTAATCGCGCTGGTTATCATCTCGATTTCATTAACCGCCGCATTGCAAGCAACATCAGTTAATATTGGTGGTCAACAACGACTTGCGCGTAAGATAAAAGCAAGCATTATTGCTGAGAGTGCGCTAAATCAAGTCTCATTGAGTTACCAATACAGCGGGAAGCTACAAAAGAGCTACCAAACAGACTCATTTAACACAACCTGGTATTGGCAAATAAATAATATTCCTTCCTCCTGTAAGGGGGTAGAAAAACTAAGTGTGGCCATCCTTAACAAACAAAATGATGCATATTCAATTTACACCCTCTCAAACTACCGCATAAAACCGTCACCTCTTGGGGCTGTCGCATGAGTAGACTCACAAATACCAGAGGCTATACCTTGGTTGAAATCTTAATAGCACTGTTTGTGTTTGCAATTTTTGGTTTAATGACGTCAACCATTATTAGTAACATGTTGATTAACAAAAGGACCACCCAAAGTGCCCTTTCCTCTCTTGATTCCTTACAGTTTGCCATTACCTTACTCAATCAAGATTTTCGCCAAGTCGTTACTCATGAGGTAATGAAGCAACTAAGGCAAAAAGAGATTTCCCTCACAGGCAAAGAAGATGAAATACTTTTTTATCGGGGAGGAAACATCAACCCCAATGCCTTTGAGAAACGTGCAAGCATCAGCCAAGTGCATTATCGCTTAGACAATAATGCCCTCTGCCGAGAGACAACTTTTAATTTAAATGCTAGTCACTTAGAAAAAAAAGGCCATAATAGACTCTGTTTATTACGCAACGTACAGTCTCTTAAGATTGACTACCTCAATGAAACGTTAGCCAAAACATCTTACTGGCAAAAAGACAAATTACCAACTGCCATTAACTTAACCATTAACCATAAAAGCCTAGGCGAGCTCTCTTTGTTTTATGCACTACCACAAGCTCTAATAGTCACAAAAAAACTAAAACCATGACAGCATTTAGCAAAAGACTAGCTCCTAAAAAAGCAAAAGGGGTCGCAATCATTACCGCCCTATTTATCATGATGTTGGTTGCAATCATTGCGACCGCCATTTCGCTAAATTTACAACTCTCAATTAATGAAACAACCACAGTTGACGACTACAGCAAAAAATTTCATGAAAGTGACCAGTTTCTTAACTGTGAGATTATTAAGCTCATTGAGCAAGCTGCAAAATCACCGCAAGTTTTTTCCTTGTTTGATTACAGCAAGGTAGAGAAAGATGATTTTCTTATTGAAACCATAGACTTACAGAGTCGTTTTAATTTAAATAATTTAACCAAGAAAGAATGGCATTACAGTTTTATTCAACTATTATTGATGGTTGATCCTGGAACTAATGAAAAGGACGCAAAGGAAATCACTGAACAAATTAGCTACTGGCTAACGCCTATTAAAAGTGGTGAGAGTTTTTCTTCACCCATTAACCGCTATTATCTATCAGAAACGACCAAAACACTGCCAGCACACAGCTTGTTCGAAAGCCCGACTGAGCTTCGTTTAATTAAAGGGATCAGCGCCAAACGATATCAACGCCTAGCCCCCTTTATTACGGCTCTACCAGAAGTAACACCAATCAATTTAAATACAGCCCCGAAAGAACTATTGATGGTCCTAGGCAGCGGCCTCTCAAAAAAAATTAGCCAGGAAATTATCATTCGCCGCAAAAAAGAAAAAGGCCTTAGCAAAGCCAACCAACTAAATGACATTGAAGGCTTTAAAAGCGCTCAAATACCACAAAGCATGTTTAGCTTTACTAGTAGCTATTTTCTAACCAGCATCGGTATTGGTCTTAAAAGCATGAATGAGAGTATGATATACCATCGACTCATGCGAAAAACTAATAAGAAAAAAATTGTGGTGTCAAGACTTTCGCAAACCATCAACACCCTGTAATTTAAAAAGGCGAAAGAAGTTTTCAGACGTTTTTTCAGCAATGCTCTCAAAGGAGACACCCCGTAATTCTGCCACGCACTCAGCCACCAATCGAACCCAGGCCGGTCTGTTTTGTTTCCCACGGTGCGGCGTTGGTGCAAGATAGGGAGAATCGGTTTCAACAAGCAGTCTATCAAGAGGCACTTTTTTAGCAACGTCTTTTAAAGCATGAGCATTTTTAAAGGTAACCACCCCTGAGAGTGATATGTAAAAACCCAAATCTAGAGCCTTTTTTGCCACCTGCCAATCCTCAGAAAAGCAGTGCATTACACCAGATGGCTTGCTGGCCTCTTCTTCTTTCATGATTCGCAAGGTGTCCTCGGTGGCCTCTCGCATATGAATAATTAAAGGCTTA
Organism: Legionellaceae bacterium; assembly: GCA_030148065.1. Taxonomy (GTDB): domain Bacteria; phylum Pseudomonadota; class Gammaproteobacteria; order Legionellales; family Legionellaceae; genus JASBUC01. The sequence goes on from JASBUC010000067.1 coordinate 37,200, forward strand.
TCTAGATGAGTAGCTGCCTTAATGTGTGTCCTAAAGCGCGCTCTTTGCCAATCAAGGGCTCCTTCGCTTCTAAAATAATCAAGTCCTGTCTCACCAATGGCTATGCAGTGTTCTGCATTGCCTTCAGAGATTAAATCAGATTCAGCCAATACTAAATCAGGTTCAACATTAGGATGAAGCCCAAAGGAATAATACACATTTGGATACGCTTTATTAATTTTCTTAAGCCTCCCTAGATATTTTGGCTCAATTGACACACAAAGCATGTGTGAGACACCATTTGATTCAGCATCTTTTATTAAGTTGTCAAATTGATTTGAAAACTCTTTTTCAAGATCGATGCAATCTAAGTGACAATGAGAATCTACTAACATAATTAATCTCTAATTTTACAAGGTGTAGGTTGGTTTGGCTGAATTTAATAATCCAGCTAAATAGGTTTCAATTTTGTTTCTAAAGTGGCCACTTTTATCATCTGTAAACTGCACGCCTATACCGGCAGGTTTACCGCCTTGAGCCCCGGCTGGTGTCACCCAAATCACAATGCCTCGTAGAGTATGCCTGTCTGGCTCATCCATTAGCTTTAAATCTAAAATCACTTCGTCGCCTAAGTTAAATGCTTCTTCTGTGCGAACAAATACTGCTCCCTTGTCAATAAAGGGCATGTAAGATTGATAAAGCTCTTCATTGCTGATTAAATCACATTTTAATAATTTACTAGTCATCTTGAGTCCTTAATTCAGTAACCATCCATTGATAAAAAGCAGCTTTCAACCAAACGGTCCTTACTAATATTATAGTGCTGTAGGTGCGCTTTTTTTTGCTTTAGAAGCTCATCATACACCTTAAATCGATGATGGTATGTCTTAATCGTAGCGTAAGCTGCGGCCGTCTCTGTCTCTTTCTCTGGTAGCTGTAACCATTTGATAACTAAATGCTCCAACACCTTAAAGCTTTCATCAAGATCGAGCGTATCAAAGTGCTCTTTTAAAGCAAAGAACGATTGATTATCATCAACTGTCTTTCTAAAAAGACGCTCTAATTTCTGAATTAATGGCCCTCTATCTTTCCTTTGCCAATCCTTGACAAGAAGCGGTGTTCCTTGCGCAAAATCCAACCATGATTGTTCAAAATTATTCGCTCGCAAGTACTCTTTGCATTCTTCTTTAGTTGCTTCTTGAAAATGAAGCTTAAAGGTTCGACTCACTATGGTAGGTAACAAGGTTGATAAATTCAGTGAGGTTAAAATAAAGAGTGTGTCACTTGGCGGCTCTTCTAAAACTTTTAACAATGCATTGGATACTTTGATGTTTAATTTATCAACTCTCTCAATGACAATCAGCTTACTGTGTGCAGGACCTGTTTTTTTTATAATTGTCTCTTGTAGAGAACGAAGATCATCAATTAAAAATGGCTTATGTTGTGCTCTAAACCAATAACAACCAGGCTTGTTCTCAAATTCTGATAACTGCGGTTTAGCGTTTTTTAGCTCAGCAACAAACGCCAATAGAAATTCATCAATTCCCAAACCATCTAAGCCATAAAACAAGAATGCATGAGGCAGTTCTTGACGCTCAATTAACTGGCTTAGCAGTGCAGCTTGTTTATACTGCCAAGGGTAGCAAGCTTTCATTAAACACTCACAGTGTCAACATGGACTTTATCGAGCTCTTTATCCAGCTCCGCATAAATATCATTAAGGCTTTGTTCAGCATCTATCTTGACTGCATTCATTTCATCAAGTAACTCAAGATAACCCTGTCTTATTGCTTTAAAAAAAGTAAGACTCTCTTGTTCTATTCTATCTTTGGCACCGCGGCATTTGATCCGTTCAAAGCCTACTTCTGCAGAAACATCCAAATAAAAGGTCAGATCAGGTTTAAAGTCACTAAAGCACAACTGGTGAAGTTTTCGAACTAAATCCACTCCTAATTTTCGGCCAATCCCTTGGTAAGCATAAGAAGAAAAGGCATGCCTATCGCCAATGACCCAAAGTCCCTGATTCAGCGCTGGTTTTATTTTGTTTTCAATGAGTTGATTTCTGGCTGCCACCATTAAAAGAAGCTCGGTTTTTGCATGCATTTGCTCAGAGTATTGATCATTAATTAATGTCTTTCGGATCTCTTCTGCTATTTCCGTTCCACCCGGCTCACGAAAGCGAAGTACTTTTTCTTGACCAAGTCGAGCTACAAGACTCTTTTCAAGATAGTCACTCACTGTTGATTTACCCGCTCCCTCAATGCCCTCAACTGTAATAAAAAAACCATTTTCTTTCATCTAGTTCCTCTTAAGCGTTGGTTTTTGCTGATTTCGATTTATATTAGCGACATGAAGATGATAATACTCTGAAAAACGATGTCTTCCCGTCTCATTATCTAGAACAAAATAATAAAAATTAGTTTGACTCGGTCGAAAGGCCGCGTCTAGGGCATCCCCTCCCACAACGGCAATTGGCCCAATTGGCAAACCCTTTCGTCTGTAAGTATTATATGGCGTCTTTATCGCCAACTTTTGCTTAACTCCCTCACCAAACTGACGCAAGCCTAAGCCATAGAGTACACTACTATCAATCTGTAAATACATTTTCTTTTGAAGGCGATTATATATCACCGAGGAAATAACAGGCATTTCTGCTTGGTTTGCACTCTCTTTCTCAATTAACGAAGCAATGATTAAACGTTCTTGATTGCTAAGTTTCAAAGGGTTTGCTGCACTTTGTGCTTTTTGTTCAAGCCGCTTTTTTAAATAATGGTGACTTCTCTTTAAAAGAGTAAAGGCACTCTCCCCCACATTAAAACAAAAAGTTTCTGCCAAGAGCTGGCCTTCATACCCCTTACCTTCTTTTGCTAAGTAATTAGTCCAGCGCGCCTTTAATCGCGTTTTATCTCTCAAGGACGCCTCTTGTTCTAACTCTGCAATGACTTGATTGGTTTGACTGCCTGGTCGAATGGTAAAGCAGGCTCTTTCAACCAAACCTTGGCTCAATTGCTTTTTTAGTTCAGCTAGTGACAATAAGGGAGGCAATCTATAAAAGCCTGCCTGAATTTTTGTTTCGGAATCACTTAAGTAAAAGTAGCCTTTGACAAAGCTATCCGGCACTATGCTTATCATGCCGAGTGTTTGAGTGTTTAACAGGACTTTAGAGAGCGATTCCCCGTTTTTAATCTCAAGTAACTCTGATCTTGTAGAAAAAAAAAGTGGTCCATAGACCACTAGTGACAATAAAATTAGGCAGATGAGAATGAGTGATATGAGATAACAGCGTTGTTGCTGCTTAGTCATCTACGGCTGTGAACAAGAGACTGCCATTGGTTCCACCAAAGCCCAATGAATTACTAACAACAGCATCAACCTTACTTTCCCGAGCGTCATTTGGAACATAATCCAAATCACAATCCTCGTCAGGGCAGTCTAAGTTAATCGTTGGTGGTAACACATTGTCTCGAATAGCCAAAATACTAAAAATTGCCTCAATCGCGCCGGCAGCACCTAGTAAATGTCCGGTCATTGATTTAGTTGAACTGACTGCAAGCTTGTGTGCGTGTTGACCAAACACATTCTTAATCGCCAGAGTCTCGAGTTTGTCGTTCAAAACAGTCGAGGTTCCATGAGCATTGATGTAATCAATTGCTTCTGGCTCTAAGCCTGCATCACTTAATGCAATTCTCATGGCTTCACTGGCACCTTCGCCATTTTCATCTGGTGACGTAACATGGTAGGCATCACCGGTCATACCAAAACCTGCCAGTTCAGCATAAATGGTTGCACCACGTTTACGTGCTTGCTCATACTCTTCCAGTACTAGGATCCCAGCACCTTCCCCCATAACAAAGCCGTCGCGATCCTTATCGAATGGACGACTCGCTTTTGTAGGCTCATCGTTACGCTTTGACAATGACCGAGCGGAAGCAAACCCAGCGATGCAGACCGGAGTAGTCGTCATTTCTGCCCCACCGCACACCATCATATCTGCATCTCCATAGGCAATCATACGAGCGGCTAGACCAATGTTATGAGTTCCAGTTGTACACGCTGTCACCACGGAGATGTTTGGGCCTTTTAAATTGTGCTTTATTGAAATATGTCCAGCTAACATGTTGATGATCGCAGATGGAATGAAAAAGGGTGACACCTTGCGAGGTCCACCGGTTCTCATTCGTTCAATGCTGTGTGAAATGGTACTAATGCCACCAATTCCTGCACCCACAGCAACCCCACATCGAAAAGGGCTCATGTTGGCAAGACGTGCGTCTCCATCAAGGAGTTTTGCATCCATCAGAGCTTCACTCGCCGCTACCATGCCATAATGGGTGAAAGGATCCATTCGTTTTGCTTCTTTTACCGGAATAAAATCCGCAACATTGAATCCTTTGACTTTCGCCCACAAGCGAGTTGAAAACTGCTCTTCTGGTAACTCTTCTGCTAATGTGACACCACTTTGCCCCTTTAGAATGTTTGACCAAGTCTCATTGACATTTAATCCTAAAGGAGAAAGTGCTCCCATTCCTGTAACAACTACACGCCGCTTAGACAAATTTATCTCTCTTACAATTTAAATTCTTGAAAAATCGCTAGTTAAGATTTTCTTCAATGTAGCTAATTGCTTCTTGAATGGTCGTAATCTTTTCAGCTTGTTCATCTGGAATTTCAGTCTCAAACTCTTCTTCAAGCGCCATTACTAATTCCACAGTGTCTAATGAATCTGCACCCAAGTCATCAACAAAAGAAGCATTATTTTTTACTTCATCTTCTTTTACACCCAATTGCTCAATGACAATCTTCTTAACTCGGGATTCAACGTTACTCATTTTAATAGATCCTCTCTAAAAATTTCTAAAATTAATTGATGCGCTAGTGTATAAAATTGTGCAAATAACGCAACCCATTATAAAACACTATTATCCGCTGAAAAAGTGGACTTAGGCCATGTACATGCCACCATTCACATTTAAGGTCTCACCGGTAATATATTTTGCATTGTCTGACACTAAAAATAGTACAGCATTTGCAATGTCTTCACTTTGCCCTAAACGTTTCATAGGCACTTTCTTAAGTATTTCTTCTTTAACCATATCAGGTAAAACTTGAGTCATATCTGTGTCGATAAACCCAGGCGCGACTAAGTTTGCCGTAATTCCTCGGCTGGCTACTTCTTGAGCAATTGATTTGGTTAACCCTTCTAATCCTGCTTTTGCCGCAGAATAGTTTGCTTGACCGGCATTTCCTGTTTTACCAACAATTGAAGAGACGTTGACTATCCGTCCCCAGCGCTTACGGAACATGCCTCGAATAAACGCTTTGTTTACTCTAAAAACACCTGATAAATTGGTTTGAATGACTTCAGACCACTCTTCGTCGCTCATTCTTAGAAACAGGTTATCTTTGGTAATTCCTGCATTGTTAACCACAATGTCTGGTGCCTTATTCTCTTCTTGTAAGTCACTGGCAAACTGCTCTATGGTCGCAAGTTCACTGATGTTAAGCACTCGCCCTTCGCCATTTAAACCTGCTTCTTTAAATTGCTCACTAATTTTTTTGGCACCACTGTCACTAGTGGCAGTGGCTATCACGTAAGCGCCATTCCTTGCCAAAGTCATGGCAATGGCTTTTCCAATTCCGCGAGAACCGCCGGTTACTAAAGCTATTTTTTCGTTTAAGTCCATCATTTCCTACACTATTACTCATCAAACTCAGTTAATAACTCACCAACTTCATCATGAATTTGGGCGGGAACATTTTTTTCAACCTCTAGCATGGCTTCTTCAATGGCATGACCAAAGGCCAGAGCATTGGCACCACCATGACTCTTGACCACAATGCCATTTAGCCCCAACAAACTTGCACCATTGTACCTAGATGGGTCTAATTGCTTTTTAACAATTTTTAGAATTGGGTAGGCAAAAAAACCTATGAATTTAGTTAGCAAGTTTCGTTTAAAGGCATGTTTTGTTTTATGAAAAACAAGCTTGGCAACTCCTTCACTTGTTTTAAGCGCAACATTTCCAACAAAACCATCACAAACCACCAAGTCAACTTTGCCATTGTAGAGTGCATCTCCCTCAACAAAGCCAATGTAATTCATTTGTTCGTTTTCTTGCAGCAACTGTGCAGTGCGCTTAACTTGGTCATTGCCCTTAATCTCTTCAACACCAATATTTAATAAACCAACCCTTGGCATCTGTTGGTTGTCTATGGCTCGACAAAGAACCACGCCCATAACCGCAAATTGGTATAAATGTTCGGCACAGGAATCTACGTTAGCACCCAAGTCTAACACTCGAGTTGGCTTACCGGTGATTGACGGTAGTTCAGCTGATATCGCCGGCCTGTCGATCCCTGGTAGAGTCTTTAGAACAAAACGAGCCGTTGCCATTAAGGCACCGGTATTACCTGCACTAACACAAGCATCCGCTTCTTTTGTTTTAACCAAATTAATGGCTTTTCGCATTGATGATTGACGTTTTGAACGTAGCGCTTGAGAGGGTAATTCATCCATCTCTACCACTTCTGGCGCATGATGGATTTTTAAACGCGGATGAGATTCTTCACCATGCTTTTTTAACATGGCTTGAATCTCCACTTCTCGTCCTACTAAGATCAAGCATAGATTGCGATGTTTTTTAACAGCTTTCACAGCAGCTGGAATCACGACTTTTAAACCGTGATCCCCGCCCATAGCGTCCACTGCCAAGGTAATCATTTGCAAGGCTATTCTTCCTCGTAGAGTTCTTCTGTTTCTAAGACTTTACGGCCTCGGTAGTAACCATCAGCGGTTAAATGATGACGAAGATGGGTTTCACCTGTTGTTTCATCAACTGACAAAGTTGGCTCCTTTAAGGAACTGTGTGTGTTACGTCGTTGATCGCGTCTAGACCGCGACTTTTTACTCTTTTGTACCGCCATGATTACTCCTAACGTTCTATATTAATGTTCACATAAATTTTTTAGTGCTGAGAAAGGATTATCTCGCCCAACCCCGATGCCGTTTTCCTTAGCCATAAACGGCGACTCCAACTCACAATCAAAGTCATGTTTTGCTGGTAAACTAAGCAATATCTCGTCTGCAACCACCTCTGAAAGGTCTATCCGGTTGTCAATTAACAAAATCTCTTCATACTGCTGACCCTCAACCATTGGAAGATCGGTATTCTTTATTACCTGATACGTGGCCGTTCGATTAAACGGTAAGATCATCGCTCTTAAGCACCTTTGACAATAAACGCCAACCTCTCCAGTCATTTCAAGCGCTAACAACATCTGCTCACAGTTACCCAGGACTTGGTACTTAAGTTCTAAGGTGCTCTGCTGTCCTGCCAAAAAAGAGGTTAATCGACCAATTTCATCCAGTCTTAATCCAACCGTCTTTGCAGGTTCAGCCAATTGTCTCTTTGGGTCAAAAACTAACATGCGTCGATCCATAAATCAGGCAGGCAATTTTAACAAGGAAATCAAAATCTGACAAACTGAATGCTGACTTCTTTCTGATTATTTGGTTTAATTTTATTATAACGTTATACTTTTTGCTCAATCGGGCTATTTGTTAGCCAGTACCACCTACCGTGATTTCATCAATTCTTAAGCTAGGCTGTCCCACACCTACTGGCACAGACTGCCCATCTTTTCCGCAAACCCCAATACCTCTATCCAGTGCTAAGTCATTTCCAACCATAGAAATAAGGGGCATAACCGTTGGTCCTGAACCAATCAACATCGCACCTTTTATTGGGTAAGTCACTTTGCCATTCTCAATCATGTAGGCCTCACTGGCAGAAAAGACAAATTTGCCAGAGGTAATATCAACTTGCCCTCCGCTGAAATTTGCCGCATAAACACCTTTTTTTACACTGGAAATAATCTCTTCTTGGCTATATTGACCATTTTTCATGTAAGTATTGGTCATCCTAGGCATTGGAATGTGCGCATACGACTCTCGTCTGCCATTACCCGTTGATTCAACACCCATTAAGCGGGCATTTAATTTATCAAATAAATAACCTTTTAAGATCCCATTTTCAATCAAAATCGTCTCTTGCGTCGGCGTGCCTTCATCATCAACGCTTAAGGAACCGCGGCGATTTTCAAGTGTGCCATTATCAACCACCGTTACCTCATCACCTGCAACTTTCTGACCAAGTCTGCCACTAAAAGCCGACACCCCTTTGCGGTTAAAATCGCCCTCTAATCCATGTCCAACGGCCTCGTGTAATAAAACACCAGGCCAGCCAGCCCCTAACACCACTGGCATGGTGCCAGCAGGCGCAGGCTTTGCGCTTAGGTTTGTTAAGCCTTCTCTTACGGCCTGCTTTGCATAAAAAGAGAGCTCATCATCACTAAAAAAGCTTAAGTAGTCGCCTCGCCCACCACCACCAGAGCGGCCGTGTTCTCGAAGCCCACTCTCTTCAACAATGACTGAGACGTGTAAACTCACTAAAGGCCGAACATCCGCAACCAGTTGGCCTTGATGATTCACCACTAATACAATTTCATAGAGCCCAGAAAGGGACGCATTTACTTGAATGACTCGTTCATCTTCACTGCGAGCAATGGCGTCAACTTTTTGCAGTATGGCCATTTTTTCTTGTTTGCTAATCCCATCCAGAGGATTGATGCTTGGGTACATATGAGTCGGTGTTGATCTGTTTAGTGCTTGTGATATTTGTTTTTGACTGCCTGTCTTTGCAATCGACTTGGCTGCTTGTGTGGCAGAGATTATGGCTTTTTGATTGATGTCATCTGAGTAGGCAAAGCCTGTTTTCTCGTGAGAATTCGCTCGAATGCCAACCCCTCTATCAATGTTGAAGCTGCCTGATTTGACCACAGAGTCTTCTAGGCCCCAGGATTCAAAATAACTGCTTTGAAAATAGAGATCGGCATAATCAATGACCCCACCTGCCATCTCGCTTGCAAATTTCAGAATATCAGAGGTTGCAAGATCTGCAGGTTCTAATAAGGTTTTTGTGGCCGTCTCTAATAATTTACTCATGTGAAAAATAACCATTCTTATGTTTAAAACAAGGGATCTGTGCTGCTCTTTTGTTTATCTCTTCTTCAACAAAAGAAGCAACAACAAACCCTTCCTCAGCCTCTCTCAGAGACAGTACTTCTCCCCAAGGGTCGATGATGGCACTATGACCAAAGGTTTCCCGCCCATTATAATGAGTCCCCCATTGATTAGCAGCTAGCAGGTAACACTGTGTCTCAATTGCCCGAGCTCTAAGCAAGGTCATCCAATGTGCTTTGCCAGTAAGTCGGGTAAAAGCCGCTGGCATCAATATGATTTGCGCCCCTTTATATTTCAGCGCCTGATAGAGCTCTGGAAACCTCAAGTCATAACAGATGCTAAGCCCTAAAGTGGCAAACTCTGTTGCAGCAACTACTGGCTGTTGCCCTGTTAAGACTACTTCTGACTCAAAGTGCTTTTCGCCATTTGCTAAACAGACATCAAACAAATGCATTTTATCATATCTTTGCAGACATTTTCCCTCTGGCGAAAAAATAAGGAGGCTTTTAAAAACTTTGCCATTCATCCCTTTGAGATAAATAGAGCCTAATGCGAGGTAACAATGATACTCTTTTGCCCAGTTTGCAACCGTCTCTTGAACCTGTCCCGAACCGAATGTTTCAGCACAACTTAGGATTTCTCTAGCATGAAAACCGAAAGAAAAGGCATTCTCTGGTAACAAAACTAAGGAAGGCTCAATCTTGTTACAAAGCTTGTCTAGTTGCTGCTCTATTCGAGCTCTATTCGACTCATAATTCTGACAAGACGTTAGCTGCAGCGCTGAGATAACTGGCCTCATGTTTTAGCGTCCCCAAGGATTAAAACGCGAGACAATAGGAGCAATATTCTCAGTGATGGAATGCCACGTATCTTGTACATAACGATGTGAAAAAATGCCTTGATTGTTCGTTGCATCCAATTGGCGTACATCCTGTTCCAAAGGAGAGTTAAGCTCTGTGGCAATTTCCGGGGAATATGGCACAAACAAGGCTTTAACCTTGCTTTTAATTAAGGCCGCCCGCCCTTTTTTATCTCTAACGCTTTTAAATAAATCATCCGTGAGTGGGTAGAAAACTTTGTCGCTAAGCTCTTTTGCAAACTGACAAGTACCCAACCCCACTGATTTTCGCCCAATAAATTTAGGCGTGTAGTTAACATAATAGGCGGTGGAGTTTAAGCTAAATTGTTCCCCAAAGTATTTAATATCATAGGTTTTACCAGACTCTAGATAGCGCAGTTCATAGAGCACTACTAAGGCCTTACTAACCGCTCGACATTCTATTTTCCAATTTACCTCATCAGTGGTATTCAACTTAGTGTTTAAACGAACAATGAGTGCTTTTAGAAAAGTAAGCGTCGACAAACGATGACTGACATTCGCATATTGTTCGAGGTGCCGTACTTGAATTGTCAACATCTCATTGAGATCATCGCCATTTAGATAGCGATCACTCAACATATTTGCTGCTTGCTTCTCGCTAATGAGATAGGGTGGGCGATTCTCTTCTTCTGCTGGACACTGATGGTTGTAATAGGCAATAAACGCGCCGGTAAGTCCTCTTACTAATGCTTTCAAATCCTCCATTGTTCCCTCCCTTAGACAATAGCTTACGTCGTTCTTTCAGCAAGAAGCATGAATATAAGTGCTTATTCGAAAATTAACAACTGCTCTGTCAAAATAGTGAGCGGTCAATCTTTGCAAACATTTAACGAAAACATTGCGAACCGCCTGAAAAAAGCGAATAATTATGCTAAACTTAAATAGATAACCAATGTGAGGAGAGTTTACATATGCATCGCGATGATATTGTTGTAAGACGCGGACACGAATCCATACTTGCAACCAATAAAGTTCTTAGAAACACCTATATGCTGCTTGGATTAACCTTCATGTTTAGCGCCCTCTGCGCTTACTTTGCCATGGTTAGCAACGCACAACCTATGAACGTACTTCTGCTAATAGTGGGCATGTACGGTTTAATGTTCTTAACGCAAGCACTCAGAAACAGTGTTTGGGGATTGGTGTCTGTCTTTGCCTTTACTGGTTTCTTAGGCTACACCCTTGGGCCCATACTAAACTTCTACATTGCAAGCCTACAAAATGGTGGTCAAATTATTATGACCGCATTAGGCGCAACAGGAATTATCTTTTTCTCCTTATCCGGTTATGTCCTAACCACCAGAAAAGATTTCAGCTATTTAGGTGGCTTTTTGTTCATTGGTGTGATGATGGCTTTACTTGCTATGATTGCCGGGATCTTCTTCCAAATTCCAGCACTGCACCTTGCCATATCAGCCCTGTTTGTTCTTATCTCTAGTGGCTTAATCTTGTTTCAAACCAGCATGATTATTAATGGCGGTGAGCGAAATTACATTATGGCAACCGTTAGTCTGTTTGTTTCAATCTACAATCTGTTCATTAGCTTATTGAACATCCTCTCTGCACTAAGCGGTCGAGAGTAGCCCACCTTACTTCCCGCGCTTCATGCGCGGGATAAATCCAAAATGAACTCAAAATCCTCCCTTGAGCGAGGTTCATATTCAAAATGTTAGCAAACCCTAGTCAAATAGGGCTTTTAAGGTGAGCTTGTCTGCAAAAGCAAGCTTTGATTGAGGTGCTTTCTTTTTTTCTTTACGATAAAAAATGCCTAACGGCACTGGGTAGTCTGGGTGATACAATTCTGAGAGCTGTAATGCTTTGATTAAATGCGTTTCATCATGAATGGACGCACTCTCAGCCTTGTCTAAGACAGTAGCCTCATTAGCAAGACTTAATACTTTTTCTTTAGACTCTGTCACCAAAGGCTCTCCGTGCCTTAAATTGATGGTTTCACTGGCTCTTTGTTTCTTTTCAGAAAAATTATCGAAGGCTTTGTCATTAAACACATTGCAGTTTTGGTAAATCTCAACAAAAGAGCTACCAGAATGCTTGTCTGCCTCGACCAAAAGTTCTGCTAATTGCTTAGGGTTCTTGTCAATGCCGCGAGCAACAAAGCTTGCTCCACTTGATAGTGCTAGAGAGAGTGGGTTTAAACAATGTTCAGCAACACCCTCTAGGGTGGTTTTAGTCTTTTGCCCCATGACAGAAGTTGGAGAGGCTTGCCCTTTGGTTAAGCCATACACTTGATTATTAATCAGTAAAATATTGAGCTTTAAATCACGTCGAATCAGATGCAATAAATGATGAAGACCAATACTTAGACCATCCCCATCGCCTACAATGACCCAAACTGAGAGATCATCCCGCATGAGCTGAACCCCTGTGGCAACCGCTGGTGCACGACCGTGAATGGTGTGAAAACCAAACGTATTCAGGTAGTAAGGTAAACGCCCTGCACAACCAATGCCTGAAATAAACACTGTTCGTTCGGGCTCGGCCTTTAATTCAGCCAAAGCTTTTTGCACGCTCTGTAATATGGCGTAGTCACCACAACCAGGGCACCACTTTACTTCCGCCTGGGAAGCATAATCTTTGGCTATCATAAAAACTCCTTTAAGCGAACAGACAGCTCTTCACTGTTAAAAGGCCTGCCATCACATTGACCAACAAAGGCTGCATCGACTAAAAACTCTGCTCGCAACTCTGCACACAACTGCCCCTTATTAAGCTCACAGACCACTACCTGTTGAAAGGCCGATAAACGCTCTTTGAGCGATGAAGGCAACGGTGAGAGTTGTCGCAAATGTAGATGTGACACCTTGTAGCCCTGTTCTATTAAATTTAAGACAGCCGTTCGTACCGAGCCATAGGTACCACCCCAACTGACTACCACTAAGGGGCCTTGCTCACAACCCAGTTGCAAATAGGGTTCTTTCATCGCAATTCCTGCTATCTTTTTCGCTCGCAAATCAACCATCTGTTGATGAGCTCTCGGTTCATAGCTCACCCCTCCTTGTACGTTTCCTTTCTCCAAACCTCCCAATTGATGTATTTGTGAAAGCTCTCCGGCTCTTGGCCAGTTTCGCGCTAATTGTTCATCTCGCGCAAAGGGCTTATCGAAACGATTAAACTCAGGTGTTACCACGGAGAGCTCATCCAAGTCTGGTTTTAACCAGCGGTTTGCGCCATTTGCAACCAATGAGTCCATCAAAAAAATCACTGGCGTCATGTAGGTCACAGCAATGCGAAACGCCTCTAGTAAACCATAAAAACAGTCTTCGGGTGAGTGAGCGGCAATGACTGCAAGTGGCGCTTCACCATGTCGGCCATGGAGCGCTTGCTTTAAATCACTTTGTTCAACTTTGGTTGGGAGGCCGGTTGAAGGTCCCGCTCGTTGTACATTAAGAACAACGATTGGCAGCTCGGTCATAACCGCTAAGCCTAGCCCTTCCGCTTTTAAGCTCATGCCTGGTCCAGAGCTACAACAAGCTGCAAGACTTCCAGCAAAAGAAGCGCCTAAGGCACTACCAATTGCAGCTATCTCATCCTCTGCTTGAAAAGCTCTCACCCCAAACGACTCAAGCTTAAACGCTTCTTGTAAAATACTCGATGCCGGCGTGATTGGGTAACCAGATAAAAAAAGCGGGGTCTTAGAGAGACTTGCTTGAGCGGCCAAGGCAAGCTTGACGGCCTTTACACCTGTAATGTATGAGTAATGAGTTTTATCCTGCGTTTTAATTGGCGTTGTGGTGTCTTGCTCAGTAATCTTGGCCAACTCAGACACATCGGCAAAATTAAAGCCCGCTCTAAGGGCTTTTAAATTCGCCTGACAAAGCTCACCCACACCTTTAAATTTCTTTAAGATAAATGATTCTGTGGGATTTAAATCGAAATCAAACATCCATAAAACCAAACCCAGAGCATAAAAGTTCTTACTTTTTTTGCTTTGCGTATTACTGAGATTAAACTCACTGAGCGCTTCTTGCGTTTGTTTGGTTAGACGAACATCTACAAACTGGAACCCTTTGTGACTCTCATGACGCCGAAAGTCACCGTCAAGCTTGGCACGCTTAAAGTCTCTTTCACTGAAACTGTCCTCGTTCAAAATAAAAATGGTCTCATTGCTTGCCCAGTCCATTGCCTTTTTGGCAGCAGCAGGGTTCATTGCCACAATCACATTCGACTTTTTCGCAATTTCATAAAGTGTCTGTTCTGAGTCAATTGAGACTTGAAAACCAGAAACGCCTGCTTCCGTCCCCATTGGAGCTCTAATTTCTGCCGGAAAATCAGGCAACGTTGCCACACCGTAGCCATTTTTAAGCGCTGTTAAGGTAAACTGCTCGCCAATAAGCTGCATGCCATCACCAGAATCCCCAACGAAGGTCACACTAAGCGGCTTAGTTTTTTCACTCATCTATGCTGTTCTCGCTATTTGAATAAGCTCTTTCATGTCACGAACGGCCTTATCAAGCCCAACAATCATCGCTCTTGCGATAATCGCATGCCCGATGTTCAATTCGTTGATGCATGGAATGTGCGCAATGCTCTGCACATTATGATAATCAAGTCCGTGGCCAGCATTAACAATTAACCCATGATTGGCTGCCACCATTGCCATCTCTCGTAAAAGTTCAAGTTGAGGTTCACTCTCTGCATTACTTGCTTCGGCATAGGTGCCTGTGTGCAACTCAATGGCTTGTGCCCCACTCTCTTTAGCTGCTTGAATCTGCTCAAGATTGGCTTCTATAAAGAGAGAGACTTCAATGCCAGCATCGCTTAACTCTTTGGTGAGAGAGGCAACCTGATAAAAGCCTTTAACCACATCAAGACCTCCCTCGGTGGTTAATTCTTCACGTTTCTCTGGTACCAGACAGACGTGTTCAGGAGTGGCTTTTAACGCGATGTCTTTCATCTCTGAAGTAACCGCCATCTCTAGATTCATTCGTGTATTTAGTAGTGGTTTTAAATCAAACACGTCTTTATCTTGAATGTGGCGTCTATCTTCTCGTAAATGAATGGTAATGCCATCTGCTCCTGCTTGCTCAGCCATTAAGGCTGCCTGAATAACAGATGGGTAACGAGTAAACCTTGCCTGACGCAAGGTGGCAACGTGATCAACATTGACCCCTAATAACACTGGTCTAGTCATGGAACCGCTCCTTAAAAAATCTCTCTGCTTAATATTGGTTTCCCTTCTAATAGGGACTGGAACAAGACTCTAAACAATTGCTTGGCAGCTCTTCTGGTTTCTAAAGAGCTAAAGTCTACCGCGGCAATCTCAAGTAAGATCTTGCCTTCTATTATCAGAGATCTAGAAGAATTAGACAACTCGCGCTCTTGCAGACGACAAAATCCTTGATTAGCAAGGAGTTGATAAACGCACTGTGGCTGAATTTTGTTGCCGGTGTTCAGTTCCTGCCTAAAGTTTAGTTCATAGCCTATTTCTTTCAATAAAATAAGCTCAAAGCGTCGAAGCAGTGTTTCAAGACAATGATCTGGCTCGTTTAGCGCGGTTAATAACTTTTGGTAATGGGCAAATAATAAAGGATAACTGTGCCCAGCTGGTAATAATTTAAGTAAAAGCTCGTTAATGTATAACCCACTAATCAAGCGCCTCTCTCGCAAAAAAAGGCTTGATAACACCTCACTTTTATTAAGAGTACACAACCCTTCACGAAACTTATAGCTTAGCCAAAGCCTGTTAAACACCTCAAAGTTCTGACGAGTTTTTGCACCGATCCGAGCGACAAAACGTCCCACCCCATGTTCAAGCGTAAAGAGATCTAGAAGTAAGCTTGTATTGCGAAAGGGTCTTTTATGTAAAACAACTGCTTCTGTCTCAATTAACACCGCTCCCCCAATTAGTCCTCGTACCCCAATCCTTGCAACGCTCTCTCACTGTCAAACCACCCCGATTTAACTTTGCACCAAAGCTGCAAATACACTTTCGATTCACAAAGGGTTTCTAAGTCTGCACGTGCACTCGAACCAATTTGTTTTAACTTCTCACCTTTTTCACCAATAATCATGCGCTTGTGTGATTCACGGGCAACAAAAATCGTCGCTGCAATGTGAGTCACCCCATTGTCTTGTTTCTTAAATAAATCAATGACAACTGTCGAGGCGTACGGCACTTCTTGCCCTAGATTTCTAAAGACTTTCTCTCTGACAATTTCGCTGGCAAGAAAACGCATGGGTCTGTCGGTTACTTGATCTTCTAAGTAATAAAAAGGTCCTTGTGGTAAGTTTTGATAAAGCGTTTCTTTTAAGCCTTCGACTTGTTGGTTTTTTAAAGCAGAGATGGGAAAAATGTGGGCAAATTCTTGCTCAGCACTCAAGCTTTCAATAAAGGGCAAAAGTCGTGCTTTCTCTTTGACTTCATCCACTTTATTAATGATCAGAAAAACAGGACGTTTGCTGTCTTTTAATGCCTCTAAGACAAACTTGTCTTCTTCAGTAAACTTTAGCGCTTCAACCATAAAAAGAATGATGTCAACGTCTTTGATGGTAGTCAAAGCGGCTTTGTTCATATATCGATTTAAGGCTTTTTTATGATGTAGATGTATGCCGGGAGTGTCAATAAAAACGAGTTGGTGATCGCCTTCTGTGTGTATGCCTAAAATCTGATGACGAGTGGTTTGCGGCTTTTTAGAGGTAATGCTGACCTTTTGTCCAATGAATTGATTCAAAAGAGTCGATTTACCAACGTTTGGGCGCCCTAGAAGAGCGATGAACCCACTTTTTGTTGTGTAGTCTGTCATTTAATTAAAATAAGGGATTAAATTGCACAAAATAATACCATAAAGTGGGTTCAACATCTATTTCAATTACTCAGAGTTCTTTTCAAAATAAAGTGACAACAAAAAAAGAACGGCACCCACACAGATGACGCTGTCGGCAATGTTAAAAACAGGCCAACTGTATTGTTTAATATGAAACTCTATAAAATCGATGACATGACCATGCACTACCCTGTCAATTAAATTGCCTAGGGCGCCAGCCAATATAAAAAGCAAGCTTACTCTTTGCAGACGCTGTTCAGGGGCAAGTTTTATAAGCCAATGAATTAAAAAACCACAGGCGGTCAAGGCAAAGACAATAAAGCCAATATTAAAAACAGCTCGGCCTGTGTTTAAAAAACTAAAGGCCGCCCCTGTGTTATAAAGTAATCGCCAGTTCAAAATACTGAATACTTTCACTGGTACGGCATACACTAGAGAATGATTGGCAAGCGTTTTACTTACTTGGTCAATACACAAAATAAGTAATACTAAGCTTCCCTGGCAGAGAATGCTTTTTATGCCTCTAGGCATAGGCCCTCACTTCTGGCTCTCCACTAATGTTCCCAATGCAGCGCTTGCAAAGTTGTGGGTGCTCTTTGTCTTCTCCAACACTTTCCTGGCGGTGCCAACAACGCTCACATTTGGCAAAGGGGACCTTTTCAATGCGAACTTGACTCTCTTCTCCAGCTTCAAGTTTTTCTAAACACACCGCAGAAGTAATAAAGACAAAACGAAGCTCCGCTTGTAAAGGTTTCAATTGATCAAATAACGAGCTCTCTACCGACAAGGTGACACTGGCTTCTAAACCTGAGCCTAGAGTGCCTGCATTTCGTTCTGCTTCGATGGCTTTATTGACTTGCTCTTTTAGGACAATCAAAGTTTGCCAAATTGATTCCTTGTCCGCACTGCTTGAAAAAGGAGCCTTAGCCCAGCCAGCTAAGAGTATGTCTTGCTCATCAAGCCCTTGCATGTAAGACCAGACTTCATCTGCTGTAAAACTTAAAATGGGCGCCATCCAGCGCACCAACGCATTCAAGATGTGGTGCATGGCCGTTTGACAAGAACGTCTCGCAACAGAATCGGTCGCTGCGGTGTACTGCCTATCTTTAATGATGTCTAGGTAAAAGCTTCCAAGCTCAAGCGTGCAGAAATTAAAAATCATTTGATAGACTAAATGAAATTGATAGCTCTCATAAGCGTTAATAAGTTCTTTCTGCAAAGCAAAGGTCTTTTCAATAACCCACTTATCAAGTGCCACCAACTCACTTTCTGGTAACAAATGTTTATCAAGTTCAAAATCAAATAAATTGGAGAGTAAAAATTTACAGGTATTTCGAATGCGTCGATACGCATCACCGACACGTTTATAATTTTCCTCTGACAAGTAGACGTCGTTTCGATAATCACTGGAGGCAACCCACAGTCTCAAAATGTCAGCACCGGATTGGTTAATCAGCTTTTCTGGCTCTATGTAATTCCCTTTAGACTTCGAGAGCTTCTTGCCGTCTTTATCAACAGTGAAGCCGTGAGTTAACACGGTTTTGTATGGCGCAACCCCATTGATCGCAACCGATGAGGTGATTGATGAATTAAACCAGCCTCGGTGTTGATCGCTGCCTTCTAAGTAGAGATCTGCTGGAAAATTTAAACGCTCATCTTTCGTTAAGACCGCATAATGACTAACACCTGAGTCAAACCAAACATCAAGGGTGTCGGTTATTTTGTCATAAACATCTGCTTCAGGTCCTAGTAAGTCTTCTTTCTTACACTCAAACCATGCATCAATGCCGCCTTCTTCCACCATTAGCGCCACTTTTTCCATTAGTCCCACTGTATCAGGGTGAAGTGCACCACTTTCTTTGTGAACAAACAAAGGAATCGGCGTTCCCCAAGCTCGCTGCCTGGAAATACACCAATCCGGTCGCCCTTCTAACATGCCATTAATTCTTGCCTTTCCCCAGTCCGGTAACCATTGCACATGATCAACTTGTTCTAGCACTTGCGCCCTTAAATGATTCGCTTCCATTGAGATAAACCATTGTGGGGTGGCACGAAAAATAACCGGTGTTTTATGACGCCAACAGTGTGGGTAGCTGTGCTCTATCTTCCCTTGATAGAGTAAAACTTGAGCCTCTTCAAGTGCCTGGATGATTTCAGGATCGGCACGTTTAACATGCAAATCAGCAAAGCCATCAACCCAAGAAGCGTAACGCCCATTCGATAGCACTGGGTTCTTAAGATTAAGCTCATACTTTAAACCAACCTTGTAGTCATCAGGCCCATGTGCGGGCGCAGTATGAACAGCACCGGTTCCACTCTCAGTGGTCACATGCTCTGCCAAGACTACTGGTACTTGTTTTTCACTAAAGAGCGGGTGTTGTAACCTTAGACCCTCTAAAACATCTCCTTTAATTGTTTTCAACACCTCAAAGTTTGAGATTTGATAGCGCTCTAGAAGTGAGTCTTTTAAGTCACTAGCTAACAGCAAAACTCTTTGCTGATCAGTATCTAAAATCACGCTGTACTCAATCTCAGCACCCAAGGCCACGGCTTCGTTGGCAGGCAGAGTCCATGGCGTGGTCGTCCAAATAGGGATAAAGGCGGTTGCTTCTAACGATAAATTTAGAGCGTCATTAAATGACTTAATATCAACAACCTTAAAGAGCACATCAATTTCAAATGAGGTTTTATCTGCATACTCAACTTCTGCCTCGGCCAAGGCAGAGGAGCAGTCCAAACACCAATGAACGGGTTTATGCCCCTGTTTCAAATGACCGTTTTCAACGACTTTACTCAAGGCTCGAATAATATTGGCCTCGTATTCTTTGGCCATGGTGATGTAGGGCTTATCAAAATCGCCCAATACGCCAAAACGCTTAAATTCTTTTTTCTGGTTTTCAATTTGTTTGGCTGCGTACTCACGACATTTTTGCCGGAATTCTCGGGCATTCACTTTGACGCCAACTTTGCCCACTTTTTTCTCTACGTTGTGCTCAATTGGCAAGCCATGGCAGTCCCAACCGGGCACATAAGGCGCATCAAAACCACTCATTGTTTTGGCTTTGATGATGAAGTCTTTCAAGATTTTATTTAAAGCATGGCCATAATGCAGAGTGCCATTAGCGTAGGGAGGGCCATCGTGCAAGATAAATTGAGGCTTTCCTGCCATTGCCTCACGAAGTGCATGATAACGATTGTTCTGTTGCCACTTATCAATCATTTTGGGTTCACGACTGGCAAGGTTCGCTTTCATTGGAAAAGCTGTTTTTGGCAAGTTTAAGGTTTTTTTGTAATCACTCATGATTAATATCTCAACAGTTTATTAGTCTCAAGCATGTTTGTTGCCAGACTTAGATCGTTATTTTAAAAAAATTGTTTGCTGTTTGCACATCTTTGTTAATCTGTTGCACTAACGCATCAAGCCCATCAAACTTTTTTTCATCTCGAAGTTTCTTAAGCACTTCTACCTGCACTCTCTTGCCATACAAATCACCAGAAAAGTTTAATAGGTGAACTTCACAATATTGATTAAAGCCATCAACGGTAGGCCGCACGCCAATGTTAGCAACCCCGACATACGAGCTCTGATACTCTAAAACAGACAGCGTCACACAAAAAACGCCTGTTAACGGCATCGTTCTCTCCGTCAAAGCAATGTTTGCTGTTGGCACGCCAATGGTTCTGCCAAGCTGCCTGCCGTAGCACACTCGACCTGTCATTGAATAAGGCCGCCCCAAAGCCTCTTTAACTTTTTCTAGCTCTTGCTGTTGTAGTGCCGCTCGTATTGCCGTTGAGCTAATTCGAAGCCCTTTATGTCTGACTTCATCAAACGCTTCGATGGCACAGCTCGCACCAAAGTACTTCTGCATCAGGGCCCTATCGCCTAGTCGCTGATAGCCAAACCGAAAATCTTTACCAATTAAGATAAACTCAGGATTTAAACTGGCCTTTAAACTCTGTAAAAATGCAACCGCACTGGTCTGACTAAAGCGCTTATTAAATCGAATACAAACAACATAATCGACGTCATTATGACATAGCTGAATAATTTTATCACTAAAAGAGCTAATTCTAGTCGAATGCGGTTCTTTGGAAAAAAATTGTTTAGCGCTGGGCTGAAAGGTCACCAGTACCGTTGGTACAGAACGCGTTGAAGCCTCCTGCTTTAGGTGTCGTAACAGAGCTTGATGCCCTAAATGAACACCATCAAAATTACCAATGGTTATGGCTGAGTTTTCCAACAAGCCAGGCTTTAACCCCCGAATAATCTGCATTGACACACCCTTTGCACAGACAGTTTCACGCCTAAAAAAGCGATTTTTGCAATCGGCGATTATACCCTGTTTCATGAGTGTGAACAAAAAAAACAGCCTACCGGCTTTTGGCTTTGCTAGAAAAATAGAAATTGAGTGAATTCATCAATTGACGAGCCGAGAGATCTTGATATAATGCGCAAACTTCGTGGAGAGATGGCCGAGTGGCTGAAGGCGCTCCCCTGCTAAGGGAGTATGGGAGAAATCCCATCGAGGGTTCGAATCCCTCTCTCTCCGCCATGAATGTCCTAAATGCGCATGTAGCTCAGCTGGATAGAGTACCTGGCTACGAACCAGGCGGTCGGAGGTTCGAATCCTTCCATGCGCGCCATTCCTGCAATATTTTCCTTTTAGCGGCGTTACGCCCTTTCTTCAGGCTAGTCATGTACCATATGTACACTCCTAACCTTTATCAAGGACAAGCCTTGCTAAAAGAAAAATCTCTTGGAATAGCTAATATCAGTGAGCATGAAATAATCCAATATTTGCTCCCTACTATGCGTTATAGGACTTACGGATTATGTTAAATAATAACTACTATATTTTAACTGGGGCTATGGGTAGCGGAAAATCAACTGTTATTAATGAGCTGAAAGACAAGACTTTTACCTGCATTAAAGAGCCCGCTCGAGAAATTTTAGCTGAGCAAAGACTCATTGATGGACTAGGCGTACCAGATAAAGATCCCAACCTTTTTTGCCAGCTATTATTATCACGATCTATTTATCAATACAAAGAGATGGCAGCAAATAACGACAAAATAATATTTGACCGAGGAATTCCAGACTGTGTGGCTTATGCTAAATATTTTGACTTGAATAAAGCCCCATTCATTAGTGCAGCTAACACCTACCGGTATAATCCCAGTGTCTTCTTTTTGCCCGCTTGGCAAGAAATCTACGTCAATGATGAAGAACGAAAAATGAACTTTGATGAATCCAGGGACTTTGGCGAAAAACTAAAGAACTTTTACCTTTCACTCAACTATCAAATAATAGAAGTCCCGAAGCTCAACCCTGCTGATAGAGTAAATTTTATTATGGAATATCTGCATGCTTAAAAAATCAATTATCTTTTCTCTACTATTGCTCCCTTGCCTAAGTATGGGTTTTGCAAGTTCTCTCACTATAACTTCAATGAAAGATGTTTTTCTTCAGCTAGAGAAAAAACATCAAGCTCAAATTGGCGTCTATGCACTAGATTTGAATACCAACAATGTTATTAGCAACCGAGAAAATGAGGCTTTCCCATTTCAGAGTACTTTTAAGTTAATTGCCGTTGCAGCTTTAATGGCAAGTATGCCTGAAGCACTAGAAGAAACAGTAACGATTAAAAAACAAGACCTTGTTCCTTGGGGGCCAATATCTTATCAATACTTAAATAAAGAGGTCTCGTATAAGACGTTGGCTAAGGCATCAATTGCCCATAGTGACAATCCTGCTATTAATCTCATTATAAAAAGGCTTGGTGGTATCAATAAAGTCAATCAGTTTGTAAAGCGTCTTGGTAAGCAACCATTTAATTTGAAACATATTGAAGTTAATTTAAACTCCAATCCCAAAGTGCTTGATGATACCTCAACGCCGCTAACAATGGCTGAAATTTTAAATAAAATACTTTTTAGTGATGTACTAAGTGAGCATAATCAAACCCTTTTGAAAGATTGGATGAAAGATAACATCACTGGCTATAAACGAATTAGATCGGGTGTGCCACTTGGCTTTACAGTTGCAGATAAAACAGGAAGTGGCTCCTATGGCATTGCTAATGATATTGGCTTTGTTTATAGCGAAAGCTGCAAGCCCATTCTTTTATCTCTTTTCACAAAAAAAACAGATAAAAATGCCCCTTTTGATGATGCTCTCATTGCTAGCATAACAGAGAAAGTAATGACTAGTTTTTCCAAAACTAATGACTGCTTTAAAGTTAGCTAATCGCTTGGTAGTCTGCATAAAGCGTTTTCAAAATTTTTGAAACAGGCGTTCCTTTAATTGGCCAGCAAAGTGTTTTCCAAAGTGCCCACGCCATTGCCCGAATCCAAGTAGCTTTATCAATTGACACCGTGTTTTGAAAGATATCCCGGCTTTCTTTATTAAAAAAATTCCAAGCAAGCACTAAGTCACAAGCAGGGTCGCCAACACTCATACAACCAAAATCAATGATGGCGTGAAGCTTACCATCTCGCACAAGAATATTCCCCGTTGCCAAATCACCATGAACCCAGACTGGCTTTTCTTGCCATTTTGAAGAGAGCGCGTCGCTCCAAAGTGCTGTTGCAATGTCTCTATTCTGTTTTTCATTAATTTTAGGTAAGGCTTCTTGCATCTCTTTATCATAGTTAGATAAATCGCCACCACGATGAAAGTTATGAACACCCGCTTGAGGTCCAGTTGTCGCGTCAATTTTATGAAACTCATTAAGAAATTGCCCTAAAGACTCGGCAAAATCATTTAAATTAGCAATATTAGCAAGTGATGCTACATCACCATCCAGCCACTGATTTACCGACCAATGCCAAGGGTAAGTGTCAGAGGGCTTACCTAAAGCTATGGGGTTTGTAATTTGTACAGAGAGCCTTTTTGCTAAAACGGGAAGCCATTTAAACTCTTTTAAAATTTGTGGTGCATAGGCTTCATCAGAAGGCATGCGAATACTCATTTCATCCCCTAAATGAAACGTGCGATTATCCCATCCACTTGTTTCAACGGGTGTAACGGTTAAGTGACGCCACTCTGGAAACTGTTTATTAATTAGTTTTTTAGCGAGCTTTTCATCAATATTCATTTATACCTCTAATGACTGGAAATAACCGGCTTTAGCTTATTTAGGTGTCTAATCTAAGTTTTTCTCTCAATCAGAAGGCCTATGGGCATTCATCAATCGAGAAAAACTTAGATTGAAAACCTGCTGTTGCTAAAGATGTACTATAACACGGCATATAACGTAGTTTGAGCTTCTATCTGAGCAAAGAGAAATTAGCTAATTCTGTATTTCGCGAAGAAGGTAAGTTTACTACCTATCGATGAGCGAAGTGCAAAGTTAGTCAATTTATCGACGTTCAGACTGGATATTTCCAGCCATTAGAGGTATTTAACATCTCATTGTTTGATTTTAATTCATCAACAGCCATTCGCATCATGATATGAGGCTTGGGATTGAAGTCTGGCGTAAACTCTGCAATTTTTTTAAAGCCTACTTTTTCATAGACCTGAATGGCTTTGGGGTTGGCAACTTCAGGGTCAATCAAGAAAAAATCAGCATCTTGAAACTTATCTAAGATGAAGGCTTTAATTATAGTGGCAGCTAACCCTTTACCTAAACTCTCTTTTAGCCCTATTAAAATATTAAGTGTATGGGTTCTGGTTCCTTCAACAAACCATCTGTCATAGTCATCCGTTTCATCATAGGGTCCCTCAACAAGAGAGGTCATTAAAAATCCAAACGGCTCGTTATTGATTTAAGCAATCCAATGTTCAAATGAATCGCTGCCATTAGAGTTAATACCATCGCAAAAGAGATCAATATTATTTAGCGTGTTGGTAAGCCCACCACCATAAAAAAACTCTTGCGCATGAGAAGAATTAAACCACTCAAGCAAAGTTGGTTTTAGCACTGAAGTTAGCGGTTTAAAAGTCATATTCATATTTGACCTATTCATTTATTCAGTATCTTTTTTCGGTGAGTTCTCATTCAACAATGCACGTTCTCTTTCTAACTCTTCCCGTAGTTCGTCTTCAGAAGGCAAGTAGGGTAAGTACTTTGAAGCAAAAAGTTGTTTGCTTTCAGTCAGTACCGAATATTTCGCAACAGCTTCACTTTTTTGGCTGCATAGAATCGTAACTACTCTCCCTGTTAACTAAAA
>JASBUC010000071.1 GCA_030148065.1 Legionellaceae bacterium
GGTTCTGGTTCGATGGGAAAACTCTTCTCTTGGACATGTTTCTCCAAATGAATTTATCCCAATTGCAATAAGAGAAGGTCTCATGGCAGAAATAGATAGAAGAAGTTTGCATGCTGCCTGTGCGCAACTAGCACGATGGAAAAAACTCGGCTTTATTAACAAATGCAGTTTTTCAATTAATTTACTGCCGGATCAACTGCTTTCTAATAGTTTTATTGAGACAGTCAAATTGGTCTTAAAGAAAAATAAGCTAAAGGCGAAAGACTTAGAATTTGAGTTCTTAGAGTCTAACTTGATGGGTGATATAAAATCTGTGATTACGGCATTAAAAGAGCTAAGTGAGTTAGGCATTGCATTGGCCATTGATGATTTTGGAACAGGATACTCCTCATTAAGCAGACTTGCATTATTGCCCATTAAAATATTAAAAATTGATCGATCTTTTGTGCAAGGAATAGGAACGCATGAGTCAGAATCAATCATAAAAATAATCTTACAACTTGCAAATTTATTAAAGCTGGGTGTCATTGCAGAAGGTGTTGAAACAAAAGAGCAATTACAATTTTTAACAAAATTAAATTGCACGACCATCCAGGGTTATTATTTTAGTAAACCATTAAAGGCCAAGGAGATGACCCAGTTACTTGGAAAGGCCAAATAAAGGTAACTTTTTGGCATGAGCAGGTATAATGGTCCGATTATAAGCAATAAAAGGATCTTTTGTTTTCGTTTTAGACATAATTATTGCTTAATAATTATAATGTATCGTATTTGTTAACTTTATCTTCGTTCAAGCGCCAAATGAAAAACATTGATGTATCCAACCTTAGCATTCAGGATAGAGATCTTTTAAGAGTCCTTTTTGCTGCTGAACCAGCTAGATCTTTTTTCGACACGCAGCCTATTTCTTTAAAAAGACAAAATAAGCAAGATCTCATAATGAAATTATCAGCCCCTATTTTGCGGCTTAACAAAGCAAAGACAAAGGACTCTTATGCTATTTTAATACCTCTGTCTCAGGGAAGTAGGGCACATCTTTGGCAGTCTACTATGAGCATGGATGATTGCATTACAACATACAAAGAACCTTCAAAGTTTGTAAAAATCTATAATTTACCATTTCTGCCTACTGTACAGGATAAGGCCCTAACAGAGGATATTAACCAGGAATATGCGTGCGCTAAAAACATCAGTGTCTTGCAAGCTGAGGTACCAATTCATGAGGTTAATAGAGTTAGATTTTCTCACAAAGTCTTTGCTATAAGTAACTACCTTGAGGGGGAAGAGCTTTTTGAGTTGGTCAAGAAAGACATGCACTCTACTGAGGCATTAACGGGCAGAGAACGTTTAGAGCTAAGTATTGCCATACTATGTGCCTACCGAGATCAAATGGTTGCAAACGGCTGGTATCACGGTGACATCAAGCCTGAGAATATCATAGTGAGACAGAAGGACGGGCAGTTTACAGTACATTTTATTGACTTTGGTAATGCTTCTCCCATTTCTGCTAATAAAGCGCGCCACCGAGGCACACCTGGTTATTACTCCAGGGAGCTACTGGATTTAAAGAGGGCTTGTTTAAGCCGAGAAAGCGAAATATTCTCTCTAGGGAGGGTTTTGATGTTATTAATGCGCCCTCAAGGGAATTTTTTGTGCAAAGAGCAAGTCTTATTACTAGAGAAGCAACTTACATCAAGCAGACTATCTGCGACGTCAAGCAAGGATCCAATTACTCAATCATTTCTAGATACTCGCTCGCTAGCAGAAGACGATCCTGGCAAAATGCAAGCCAACTGGAAAATTTTATTAAGTTATAAACGCCCAATGACCCTAGAGCTGTTTTGGGGAATTAATGATTATAGTCAGGCGGAGCAACAAACAATTAATCAGCTCATAGGAGCCATGCTCTCACATGATCCAACAACAAGGCCTAAGTTGAGCGATGTAATTAGCCGTTACCAGGCGCTTGCTAAGAGCGTCGAAGCCCAAGAAGTCAAAGAGAAACAAACGGCGTCGTTTAAGTTAAGACCAGAGAGTCCTGCTTTGGGCTCTGGGACGTTGTTTTGTGTTCCTACCCTTCAGCCCGCAGGTGAAACAGAAGAGACAGTGCATCACAATACTTGCTTTCCATTTTTGTCAGGGTTTTAGCACCATTGATAAAACCATTGAACCCTTTTAGTGTCAATCCCCCAAACGCATCAGAGCAACCGGTGGGGCATACCTTGCGAGGTCTGTGCTTTTGTTGGCAAGCCATGATTGATAAGAGTTTTCTCGAGCGCTATTAGCATCACGGCTGGGTGAAAATGAGTAGATTATAAACTTGGTGTTTTTTCGTCAAACAGTGTTGCTCATACCCCGTGAAATAAGCTAAGGTTGTACGACTAGTGTGCAGCAGCAGTTCACCGTGACCAGTTTTAAGTTATCAGAGAGTCAAGTTAAGTACTTATTAAACAGCAAAGATGTGTGTGACTTTGCCATTCTTTTTAAGGGGCAAGAGCTGAATAAATGCTTTGTTATCTTAAAAGCGGCTGAAAAAAATTTGCCCAATCTTTTTTTAAAGGCGAGGCAGTTACAGCAATTTTTAGAAAGGCTTAAAGGTGAGCCTTTTGAGAAACAACAAGCGATCCTCTCCATTATTGCAGGCTTAACGCCAGGGTTTTTAACCTTTCTAAAAGGATTAGATCTTAAAAAGCATTCGTTTAATCAACAGCAGAGTCAACTCTTAGATGGCATAATTAATGAGCACACCAAGGTGATAAATGCGTCGTCACCCAATAGCAAAGAGACACAAAACTCTACAGCTCAAACGGCTTTGTCAGCAGTACAAACGTCACAAACAGCCGAGCAGAAGATTGCGGCTTGGTTGTTAAAAAGAAAAAAATGGAGCATTGAGCTGTTAATAAAATCAGAGCTAAGAGCGGTAGGAGGTCAGGAGCCTAAGAAATTATTACGGGTGTTGCTTCGCTTTGAAGAGGGGGTTAATCAAACATTTAACCCCTACTGGTTAAACAGTCGCGAAAAATACTTAAACATTATCTGTGGGCTAATTGATGTGTTTGAAAGCGATAAAGATTTACGCAGAGCACTCGAAAATCCAGAGTCAAGCCTTAGAGTGGCTCTAAGTAAAAAGCGTCATCCGTCACTAAATTTATTTGGCAATTGCTGCAAGAGTGGTCCTACTGAGACAGAGAAAAAACTAAGTCTTATGCCCTAAGAGGCGATGAGGATTAAGAGGCTAACCAGTAGCACAAAAGCAATGGTGAGCTTGCCACCAGGAACTTGGTAGGCCGCAGCCTTATTTAAGTGATATTTATAGCGTCCAAAAGCAACCATTAGCGCAGGCAGAATCAGCAACAAAATTACACAAAAGTAACCAGCCAAAGCAAACGCTTTGATGTACAGGCCACTAAAGCAGAGATTAAGCAATAAAGGCGGGCCAAACACTAAACAGGCGACTAATAAGCCCTGCTTCCCTTTTCGTTTTAATTTCAACCCATCAGCCAAAAAATCGAACAGACAGAGTGAGACGGCTAAGAAGGCGGTTAAGATGCAAACGGTGCTAAAGAAGCGAAAAAGACGATCAATACTATGATTATTTACGGCGAGTTCTAGTGCTTTGCTAAGACCGCTGGTGGAATGAGTGCTTTGATTAAGCGCAATCAAACCAGCTTTTCCACTCGCGGGAATCACTCCCATGATTACCGCATCCCAGGCAACGTAGCACAAAAGGGGGAAGATGGTACCAATTAAAATAACCCTGCGTAGGCTTTTAACATCGTCTTCAAAGTACTCTCGTAGGCTTGGTACAATAATGGCAAAACCAAAAGAGGTCACCATTACCATGATTGAGCCCGCCATCAATTGTGTGTGCTCATGGCTTAGAGTTTTTAAGTTGATGTGAGGGCTAATACTAAAGAGCAGCAAGCCATAGACCGAGAGTTTTACAAACATGAGTAGGCTGTTTAATTTATCCACCGAGCGAATGCCGCTGTAGACGATGAGCGCAAAGGCGAGCACAAATAGGCAGGTGGTTAAGGGATCTGGAAGCCCAAAACCAACTCGGGTTAAGAGGGCGTTAATCACATCACTGCCACCGTCGATGTAGGCAGAGAGTAGGGTATAGAGTAAAAAGAGATAGCTTAACCAGGCAGCGATTAACCCCGGCCATTTCAGCGTTTGTCGCGCCATAGAAATTATATTGGCTCCTCGAGGCAGCCAAAGGTTCGCTTCTAAAATAAAAAAAGCGCTCAGCGTCATGGCAAGCCAAACCATGCTTAAAAAAAGCGTCGAATCCCAAAAACCAAGAGAGGCGGTGGCAATCGGCAGAACCAGCATGCCACCACCCAAAGAGGTGCCAACAATGAGCAAAATCCCACCAATTAGGCGCTGAGTGTTCATAGATTGAGTATAAAATGAGTAATATTCATTCACTCTATCACCAAAGACATCGAATTGCGAACAATGCCAGCAATGTTTAGTCATTAAAGACTCTCAAGAAACCGTCGATTTATATATAGCCGCTTGTCCATTGCACTCAAAGACGGTGGTTTGCAAACAGAGATTACCTCGGGGGTAGGATGAATAAAACATTGGTGGTATGTCATGATGCGGGTGGCTCGGAAGTCATTAGCAGTTATCTTAAGCAACAAGGTTATGCTGAGTGCGTGTTTGTATTAGCAGGCCCGGCTCTTAAAATATTTCATTCTAAGCTCGGTCAAATTAAACAGATTTCCTTGCAAGAGGGGTTAAGGCAAGCCAAGAGGCTTATTTGTGGCACCAGCTGGCAATCTGACTTAGAACATGAAGCCTTGATGCATGCTAAAGAGCGAGGCTTATACACAATGGTTTTTTTAGAGCATTGGGGGACCTACCGTGATCGTTTTCTCTATCAAGGAAAAGAGTGGCTTCCCGATGAAATCATTGTTGGCGATGAAGAAGCAGAAAGACAAGCGCTTGAATACTTTGTGAGCTCTCAGGTGAGGCGAATTGATAATCCTTATTTAAAGGAGCTTAAAGACGCTTTTAAAGCCTGCCAGTATCAGCCCTTGATGGCATATGATGAGGTGCGAGTGCTCTACGTTTGTGCCCCGATACGCGAGCCTTGTCAAATACAATATGGTGATCCCTTCTACTTAGGTTACAGCGAGGAAGATGCACTTAAGTACTTTTTAGACAATTATCAGAGTCTGCAAAAGGCGATTTCTTCCATCACCATCCGCTCTCATCCTTCAGAGACAGAAGACAAATATCGTTGGGCCATCGAAGAGTACCCTCACCTGCCCATCACCATCGGTCAAGCCACCTTGGCGGAAGAGGTCGCAAACAGTGATGTGGTGATTGGCTGTGAAACCATGGCAATGGTAGTCGCCCTACTGGCAGAAAAACACGTGTTCTCGTCGATTCCGCCAGGACACAGGCCTTGTCAGTTACCACAAAAAGAGATCATCCCGCTGTCACATCTCATCTCCCCGAGCTAGCGATTACTCAGAGGTATAGTTGTGAAATGGCCAGAGCTAATAGCGCGATGGCAATGAAGACGGCACTGATAATCAGGGGTTTCCCGGCGTTTATAATCAAGCCTGTATTGTTAATGGCTAGATGATAGCGACCTCGGTAGAGCATCAGGGATGGTAATAGTAAGAGTAAAATAACGCAGAAGATCCCTGCCAAACTTAAAGCTTTTAAGTAGGCACCTGGTGAAAAAAGAACGATTAACAGTGGGGGTAGAAAGGTAGCAAAGAGCACCAGGGTTCCCTGGGCGCCTTTTTTTTCAAGCTTTAGCCCGTCGGCTAAAAAATCAAAAAGCCCTAATGAAACGCCAAGAAAGGCGGTTAGCATGCAAACGGCAGAAAAGCTTGCAAAAAAATTTACAATGATTGATGCATGCGTTGTTTGGTTAAGCGCAAGACTCAAGCCACTGGTTGCGTGTTGAGAGTGAGCGAGCGCACTTAACGTGAGCATGGGGACAACTCCCATGATGGTTGCCGTCCATAAAAGGTAGCAAAAAAGCGGGATTAATGAGCCTATGAGAATGGCTTTTTTCAACCGCGCCACGTCGTTGTCAAAATAGTCTCTTAAACTTGGGATAATCGAAGCAAAACCAAAGGAGGTAATGAGCACCATCAAGGAACCAACTAATAAAGAGGCATGGCCATGAGAAAAATTATAGAGGTGTATTTTTGGGGCAATAAAGCACACTAAAAGAAAGAAGATAAAAAGTTTGGCAAACATCAAGGCGCGATTTGCGTAATCAACCGACTTCATACCCTTAAACACCAAAGCGCCTAAGGTGCCAACAAATAAAAGGGCGGCAAATGTGTGTGATAAGCTTATGCCGGCACTGGTTAAAATCCCTTGTAAGACGTCGCTGCCACCATCAATGTAGGCAGAGAGCAGAGTGTAGAGTAGAAAAAGGTAACTAACCCAGGCGACGATTTTTCCAGGTTTTCCCAGCGTTTTTTCTGCCATGGAAATGATGTTACTGCCTTTCGGGCACCAAAGGTTTACTTCCAACAGGAAGAGTGCGCCAAAGGTCATGATAAGCCAACAGACTATTAAAAACAGGGAGGTAGAGAGTAAGCCGCCACCGGCGGTGGCAACCGGTAGAGCGAGCATTGCTCCGCCAATCGAGGTACCAGTGATTAGTAATATTCCACCAATGAGTTTTGAGTCTAGTCCAAGCAAAGCAACATCCATCGCAACAAACGCAAACGCAATTATACCATTTTGCACATTATTTTGTCAAGTTTAATAAGTGCTTACATCATAGAAACAGTATTAGTTGTGAGGGGAGGGTGGTTTTGTATGAGGACGTGGTTTATGGGAGCCAAATAGGTTTCCAAAGAGTCCTGGGCCTTTGCTGTGCTCTTCCAATAGCTTAATGATCGCGGGATCCTTACTATTTGATTTAACCTTCATCTCAACAAAAGCACGTCTTAGGGCTTTATCCAGAGTGGCTAGGGCTTTGATGGTGCTGGTTGAAGTAATCCTGTGTTTTTCATTTAAGTTGGCTTTTAAACTTAAAACGTCTTGATGAATCCAAGCCAAAGTATCGCGGTTCTTCGGATTGGTAAAGTTTGCCGCGCCCTGTCGACTCAATTTTTCGAGATCGTTGGTAATGTTCCGAAGCCTCATGATTTTTAGCTGTTTCTCAATGTCGCCAGGGTTTTCTTCTTGCTTTCTCTCAAGCTCACTTAGTTGTGCTAAGGCGCCATCAATTGCTAAGGTGCAGTCAACCTCAGAAGAGGTCTCCATTTCCGATGGCAGAAAAAAAGACCCTAGTAAATCGACTTCCACCCCACCTTTGTTAATAGAGTAGGTCTTACCTTGTAAGTTATCACAGAGCTCTCGATATTTTCCAAGCGTAAGGGTGCCAGCTAATAGCTGCTCTTGGCTAAAGATTGTTTGGCTGTTTGTATTGGTTTTACAAGGGATCTTAAGGGCGGAATCTGGGTTTTCTCGCAAGTAGTTTTGAAAAGTCTGCCAACGCTTAAGGACTTTTTTAGAGACCAGCATCTGCTTGCCATTTTCCTCATGAGTGACTAAATCGTTGTATGAGTTAATGCTGTAGCCATTTGGACTTAGGTGTTTAAAAATTGCAAACGCTTGTTGGGATAACCAGAGCCCTGCATGGAAAGGCCGGCCAGGGCCATAGCTTTTACTCTCAGGAATTTTGACCCCATTTGCTTGGTTAAGCCCCCAAACCACTTGCTCTCCTTCTTGCCATTCACGCTTGAAGGCTCGTGAGTCCCCCATAAAGTGCACCGCTTTTTCAAACATGGTTTTTTCTTTAGGCGTACCTAGTAGGGTTGCTTGTCGCTCAGACTCTTCTTTGGGCTGTACCATGATAAATAAGGCGCGATCGGTGTCCTCGGCTTTAGTGAGCATCCGTATACCGGGCACGATTTTACTCTTTAAATATTTACCCAGTAGACCTGCAAAATGAGATGGCAGTTCTTTGGGGCCTGTAAAGGTCAGAGGCCTGGTAATACCAAAGTCTTTAGTCTGTTCCGCGGTTTGCTCAACTCGTTTTTTAAGAGGCTCTAAAATCTCTTTTGTATCATCGTGCAAATCGGAAATGCCAGGGTAGCCCAAGGAAACGGCAGCCTCAATCACTAAATTTCTCATCTGGCTCATTTCACGAACAATGCCGCCATCTTTTGAGAGCACGAAGTTGCCAGGTTCGTCCTCGCAAGAATTATCCACGCCCATCAAGGATTGGGTTCGTTCGATGGCACTTTTTGTGGCAAAGGTTTTACCTGAGGCTGAAGCACCCCCAATGATCGCCTGTAGTCGTTTCGCCCACTTGCGGCCCGGGTAGAAGGTGGCTGATTTATTAAAGAGCGCTTGTCGATACTGCTTGCTTTGCATTTCCTCTTTTAAGGCTTCAAGAAAGAGCTCATGACCGCTCCCTAATAGTGCCTTTAAGGAAATCGCTTGAGACTTTGGGTTTGTTTCACGTAAGTCCGGCTCTTTCACCTGATAAGGTGGCACGACTTCATTGACTTGTTTTTGCAGATGACGAATAAAGGCACGTCTAAAAAAGTGTGGGTTGCTAGTGCTTGGGTCAAACAGCCCATGCATTGATAAGGGGGCGTTGACTTTTAACTCACTGCGTTTTGCTCGTGCAATTTGCTCGTATTTTTGGACGCCAGCGTATAAGGAATCCAAGGGATCTTCGCTTTCATTGACTCGGCCACTTTGCGCAATGAGCTCAAAGGCTGAGCGGCCATCGACATTCCTATCAATTTTGACATTGTCATAGTCGCCAATTTGTTGAAGAAGCTTGGCTTTTACGGCATCACTCATAACAGAGCGATGATTGTCTGCTGCCTTACTCATTGTCAGCCCTATCTAAACAGGCATAAGTCCCTGGCACATTTCCGCCAGGGGGATTCATCATTGCTTGCCTTAAGGTTAATCTCATGGTTATAGTATAGACCATTGTTTTGCCAAAATGTCTAAAAAAAACCCCGCCAGGCTTTAAGCCTATAGAAACTGCTTATTTGGGGTGGTCACAAGAGGGATTTTGGCGCGGGGTCGCCACTGAATTTCGACTCGTCGGTTCATGGCTGAGCCTCGAATGGTGTTATTGTCTGCAATGTTATGATGGCTGCCATAGCCTTCAACATGCAGCTCTCGTTCTTTGACCCCATGAGCCCATAAGAATGAGGCCATCTCTTGTGCTAAGTCTATTGAATAGCGCCGGCGGTGCAAAGGAGTGCCAACATCATCAGTAAAGCCTGCAACGTAGAGGTCCCCCTCCGGTTGGAAGTGGTTTAAGAAAACAACCAAGTTATTAAGTGCTGAATAACGAGCTGTATTGAGTTTGGCTCGGTTTAATTCATAGAAATTATCAGTGGGTACAATGATGGTGAGCCGGTCTTTTTCAGGATAAATCGCAATGCCAGCGGCTCTTAGCTTTTCGGTTAAACCATCAATCGAATTTAGGTAGGTTCCTCTTGCAAGGCCCAGCGCACCACCGGCTGCCGCACCAATTGGGGTGGAACCCATTAAGGCCCCAATGGCAACGCCACTGCCGGCGCCTGCCGTGACAAAACTCTTGGTTGTGTTTGTGTCTTTATAGTTGTTATAAGGTGCTTTTAAGCAGCCTGTAAGAGCAACGCTAAGTATGGCGGGCAATAAAAGCCAAGCTTTTTTTTGCATAGACAAATCCCTTCGGGGCATTTCTTCTTATTAGAGTCATTGTAGTCAAGTTTTGCTTATCAATGCAAAGAAAAGCGCTCTTCTGGTGGGGGTAACACCTTTTGTAGATTAATGCCTTTAACAGTTGGGCTCTCTAAATAGTTAGAGAGATAGTCACTTAGCTTTATTTTAACGACGTTCTTTTTGAGGATGGATGCTTGCACAAAATAAAGCTCGTTATTGTCCCACTCAGCGAAACCTAGATGTGAAATGTGTAAGTTGGTGCCAATTTTGTCTTTGATTTGCCAGTCTGGACGAACAATCATTACGATGCTGCCATCTGGAATTTGAGAAAAATAAGAGGCAATGGCTCGCCCTTGTTTATTAAATAATTTACTAAGTGGTAAATAGTCTATCTTAACCAACTCAGGTTTAAAGTGGTCGGTTGTTTCAAAGAGCGTTTGGGTCGTAGCCGTTTTTTTAGGGTTTTTAAACAGTTTCTCACCTAGGGTTCGGTACCAGTTTTTCTTATCAATGATTGTGGTGGCTGAGAGATAGATGGCTTGATTGTTTGCATCGGTGATGGTTTTGGTAATGTCTTTAATGAAGCCTTTTTTGGTGTTGTTAGGGATCCAGTCCAAGCTGGTAAAATGGTTTCTTGAGGTAAGAGTTGGTTGTCCATCTTGATAGCGAATGGTTTTCAGTGTTTCTTCAAACGCGGTTGCATTTTGACTCTCTGCTAATGCCATAACCGTCTCAACGAAAGTCAGGCAATCAAAGGCATCGATGCGAAAAAGAGGGTTTCGATTGTAGAGGCCGTCTTGTCCTTCACCGAGTGGACCAAGTAGGTAAGGCTCTCCCAAGAAGGCATTGGAAAAATAGTGCAGTCGCTCATTTAGAGATGCATTTTTAGGAAGATGTTGATAGAGTCTCTCGATAACTTCTACATCAGTTTGCTTGGTAGGTGGTGGGCTCATGCTGGCAGATAGCATCGGGCTAATGAGTAATAAGAGTAAACAGAATCGTTTTTTAGTCATAATTTTCCCACCTGCAAGTTTGGAGGAATAACGCTTGTTAAACATTATTTGGTTAATTTTAATCGGTACCGCCGTTGTTTTTGGCATTATAGACGGAAAAATATCAGAAGTGGTACAGGCGGTAACCGATTATTCGAAGTTTGCTTTTAACATTGCCTTAGGGCTTGCTGGCATCATGGCCTTTTGGCTGGGGCTTATGAAGATTGCAGAAGAGTCGGGCCTTACCGCAATATTAGCCCGAGCCTTAAGACCTCTAATGAAGTGGCTGTTTCCTGATGTGCCGAGTGAGCACCCTGCCATGGGGGCGATGGTGTTAAACATCGCGGCCAACATGTTAGGACTTGCCAATGCAGCAACGCCAATTGGTATTAAGGCCATGGAAGAATTGCAAACGCTGAATGAAAAAAAGACTGTTGCCAGTGATGCCATGTGCATGTTCTTAGCGCTCAATACCTCCAGCGTGCAGTTAATTCCTGTTACGGCCATTGCCTATCTTGCGGCCAATGGTGCACATGAACCAAGCTCCGTGATTGCAAGTGCTTTGCTTGCAACCAGCGTTTCAACCATTGTTGCCATTATCGTTGCCAAGGCCTGTCAGCGCTTCTCGTGGTTTAGCAGTGCTAAGTGGTAGGGGGAGGCTTTGATGTTCAGTATTTCTAACATGGTTTCAAATGGTTTGTTTTTAGGTTTTGTGGCAGGCATTCCTTTTTATGGGGCGCTTAAAAAGGTTAGTGTCTTTGACACCTTTGTAGAAGGTGCCAAAGGTGGGGTTGAGACCATGGTTCGCATCATTCCGCATTTGGTTGCTTTAATTGTGGCCATTGGCATGTTGCGAGCGTCGGGTTTTTTTGATTTGGTGGCCGTCTACCTTGGCCCATTTTTTGAAAAGATTGGGGTGCCAACAGACATTATCCCCTTTGCCTTGGTGCGCCCTTTTTCAGGCAGTGCAGCAAATGGGGTAATGGCTGAGCTCATACACAATCATGGGGGGGATGCCTTTATTTCAAAGCTTGCAGCGACCATGATGGGCTCAACAGAGACCACCTTTTATGTGATAGCGGTGTACTTTGGGGCAGTGGGAATTCGCAAAACACGTTATGCCATTCCAGCTGGTTTACTCGCCGATCTTGCTGGCATGATGGCCTCAATCATTGTTTGTCGTTACATGTTTCTTTAGTATTCGCTGGCCGGTTTTATGAGATCCTTAATGTTTTGATCGGGCGTTGCGTGCCCGCCTCTTATTTGGTTAACGCCAACTCTCATTTGACAGTCTCGTTTGCCGGTAAAATGAAAGCGATGAATGGAGCCTCGTTCAACGCTCACGAGGCTTTTTGGTTCATGACGATAGTAGAGCTTTTCTTCTCCATCAATTTCATGGGCAATTTCAGTGTTGTATTGGTGATGGTTGCGCAAGTCTTCGATGGGGTTTTTCAAACGAAAATTAAAGAGTCCAGCATTTAAACCATCGTTTAAGCTTGTGCAGAGTTTGCTCTTATCATCACAAAGTGCTAAGTAGAAATAGGCCCTTGCATCTCCTTTTAAGAGCAAGGCAAGCATTGCACGCACCAAGCTGATGGCTGAAGCGTACTGAAAGGTGCTGTTTTTACTGACTAAATCAATCAGATCGAGATAAATACTGGCATTAATGTCCTTCGATAGTTGCGTCTGACAATCTGCATTGCTAAAAAAGTATTGATGAACCCTTGAGATCCCATGATGTTTACAGAAGATGAGCTTTAACACATTGGCCGCCATGCCATTATCGGTGATGGTCGATGGAATCCTTGCTCTGCCTTCATGAGTCATTACGGCCCCACCTCGTAACAGATCATCGAGCCCATCGACCAATGAGAAAAATAGAGTCTCGGGCAGTCCATTATGTTCTGTGCCAAATATGGTTAGAAAGCGGTAATATTTTTGTAGATAGGGCGGCGCATTTTTAAGGTTGCTGATATTTAAAAATGAGGCCCGTAAGGTCGGGAATTCTTGATTAATAGTCACTAGATAGAGCAGCCATGGTAAATGCTCATCATCGAGTGTTCGTAGTATTTCTTGCCGCGTTTTGTCAGTGAATAGTGTTGTAAAGAAGGCTCGAGAGCTGCAGAAGGCTTCAAAGGGTTCTTTGTCTAATTGGTTTAAGGCCCGAGTAAAATTGTTCGGATCGGTCATAAAGGGGGATAAGTTTCTCTGAAAGTTAAGACTTATCACAGCCATTAACTTTGGCTGATGACATGCATCGACGCAGCATAGAAGTCTTAATAGTTTTTCGGATGAATCAACAAGCAGGGGAATTTCATCTTCGAACGTATCTAAGAGATCCTTGACCAATTGGGTGCTTTGAAGAACGCTGATGAGCCCATCGAAGCTCTCAAAGGCGGGCTCAAATTGCTCCTCATCGGGTCCATTTTCAAAGGCAGAGAACCCAGTGAGAGCGTCTAACTCGTAAAAATCGTGGGTTGTTGACTTATTGGTAGGCTGATCGCTTGCAGCGCGAAGCACGGCTCCCTCTCTGACACAATCAACCCAATCATCATCGGGGTGTTGCTCTTTTCCAGGCTCATACTGTACCCAATCAGAAAAATCCTCTGTGCTGTCTTCACGTTCCATTGTCTAGTCCTTGGTTAATCCAAACCTTAACCAGAGACTAACATGCTCATAATTTGATGGGTATAGCTAAAAAATAAAAAGTCTACACAAAATTAACCTAGCTGTTTGAATGAGGGTTTGGTCAACTCGATGCTTTTGTCTGCATTGGCGGGCTCAGCATAAAAGAAGAATCGATGTTGGTTTTTACTCTGATAGGCCTGCATGATGCGTTTTTCTTCAAAGCCTAAGTCTCGTTGTTCTTTGGCTTGATAAGAAAGCTCTGAAAGCCTTGACTCATTTGCTAATTCCTTCTCTGGATTTGATAAGCTTTGATAGAGTTTTGTGCTACTTTCTTGCAGTACACGCTCATTGTCTGTCTGTTCTTGTTGGTAGCGCTCCTTGGCAGAAGGCGTTGGGTGATAAGCTTTGTAGAGCCGATAGGCAATGTTTGAAATGGCAATGCATTCAAACAGCTCAAAGGCTATAAACAAGCCAAGACCTAGCATGGGGTTTACAAAAGAAATCAACATGGGTAGGGCAAGAAAGGTCAAACACAGCGCGCTAAAAGAACTCATGCGCATTGTTGTTGTTCTCTGATACCGTGCCTTTTGCTCGGCTTCTTTTGCTTGTAGAAAGGGAAGCTTTATCTTATCGATGTTTGCTTGAGTGTTCTTTAAGGCTTTTTCTGTGATTGCAAGTGCTTGCACGATGCTTTGGTTTTCAGGCGAGCCTTTAAGGCAAATCATTAACAAAATTCGCTGACAAATAAGTTGATCACGATGCTCTGTTTGTATTTCTAAAGCCGATAAATTTAGCTGATAGCAAAGATCTTGGTCTCTATAGGATTTAGAGGTTTTCAGATAATTAACATGGCTGATTGCTAAATCGATTAAATCAACAAATAGTCGAGTGACCACGGTACTCAAAGCGAGGAGCGCAAAACTGATGGTACCGGTAATAATAAAGTTTGTGAGGTTAAGAGCCGCCATGGATAACAAGGCGGTAATGTAGATGGCTTTGACCGGTGCCGAGACCCCTTTTTGTAGAAACTTTTGCAGGCTTCGTACTAATAAACTGCAAATTGAGAGAAAAACACCGATAACTGGAAATGCGCGCAACATCGTTGGGTTATCCGAGATTGACACAAGGTTTATCCATCTTGAGACTCTGGCAAACCCTCGAGCCAACACGTCACTGATAAGACGAAGACGCATCATTGCTTCAGCGCTTACATTGGTGAGGCGATACCATGCATCCTGCCTGCTGGAGGTCGTTATTTTAAAAGTAGACATTTCGCTCATGGATGTTTATCTGTTTCTTGTATTGTTCAAACAAAGCACAACCCCGGCTTGTCCATAAGCTCGGGATCTTGCTTTCTAAATTAGACGTTCTTTCTTAAGCACTTGCCTCAGTGGTCAATGTTTTTTCAGCCTCATTGAGAGGCTCAAAGGCGACACGGCCTGTTTTCACATCGTAGAGTGCGCCGACTAAGCCCACTTGTTGATTACTGATGGCCTCTTTAAGTTTCGGGCTTTTTGCCATCAGGGCTTCAATTGAGAGTCGAACATTCTTGCGAGTGACTTGGTTGTAGAATTCCTCATTGGAATGTGGGGGCCCCAAGAGCTGTTTGGTGGCAACAACGGCAGGCCTGATTTTGGCAAGTAAGGGTTTGAGATGGCCATCTCCATCAATCTCACAAGCAGCCTGAATGGCGCCACAGCCGGTATGACCCATAATGACAATCAATTTTGCACCAGCAACGCACACGGCAAATTCGATGCTTGCAAGGACGTCTGAGCTAATCACATTCCCAGCTACCCGGCTGACAAACACATCTCCCACTCCAACGTCGAACACGCGTTCAACCGGTACTCGTGAGTCAATGCAACTTAAGACCATGGCCATAGGGTGTTGCGCGCTGGAGGTCAGAGAGACTTGTTGATTTAAGTTTCGATGAATTGGCTGGCTCTTGATAAAACGCTCATTTCCTTGCTCTAAAAGCTGCAGAACACGCTCGGCACTTAGAGATTTTTGCACCTTCAAGGTGGTGACATTGACGAAGTCTTCGCGAGTGCTAACAGGCAGTCCTTCTTTGAAGCCTTCCAGTCGTAATGAAATGTTTTTCTCGTAACTTAAGTTTTTGGTGAACTCTTCAATTGCTTCGAGAATGTCAAAATCCATGTGTCGGGTGTATCGAGCATCTAAGATAACATTGGCATTATCAGGCAGCTGCCTTAATTCTTGAATGAAGGCAGCCTTATTTAAAAAGGTCATTTGCTCAGGAAGTTTTAAACGAATGACTTCAGAGCAAGGGTATTGCTCTTTTTTTAAGTTAAAGCCAGATTTGGTGCTTTCTTTCATGATCCAAAGCAGGCAGATCAGCAATCCTGAGAGTACTCCGGTTAACAAATCGGTCATAATAATAACCGAGGTAGTTACCACAAAAGGAATGAAGGTCGACATGCCTTTTTTATACATGGTGAAAAACGCTTTAGGCGAGGCAAGTTTTAGCCCCACAAAGATTAAAATTGCAGCCAATGAGGCTAATGGGATGGCGTTTAACCAATTAGGGATTAATAACACCGCCATTAAAATTAAAAGACCGTGGAAGATGGCTGATAATTTCGTCTCGGCCCCCGATTGCACATTGACCGATGATCGAACAATGACCGAGGTAATGGGAAGGCCTCCTAAAAAGCCACTAATGGTGTTGCCAACACCTTGCGCTACCAATTCTTTGTTCCGAGAACAATAGCGTTTTTTTGAGTCAATTTTTTCAGCGGCTTCTAGGTTTAATAGGGTTTCAATCGAGCCAATCACAGCAATAAACATGGCGTAATAATAAATTTTAAAGTTTGCAAGCAGACTAAAGTCTGGAAAGTTCATGTGGGGTTTTAGGTGACTTAAGCTTGTGATGCTAGGGATGGTCACGAGATAGTGGGCATGTGCTAGGTGCAAAAAGGGTAAAAACTCTCGAAAGGCGGCATTGGCGGCAATACCAAGTAGTACCACAATGACCGGGGCTGGAATCAATTTTAATTTTTGACTCGGAACCTTATGCCAGAGGCCAAGGATCAGCAAAGAGAGGCCGGTAATGAGCATCGCCCCAAGGCTTAAATGAGTTTTAAAGTAAAAAAGTGGTGAGAAATTCAAGGTTTCGTCTGAGAGCTTAACTTCCTCAAGCAGCATGTTTCCTTTGGCAAAATAACCCACTGCGAACGGAATTTGTTTAATCACGATTAAAATACCGATGGCGGCGAGCAAGCCATGAATGACTGCTGTTGGTACGTAATCGGCGATGAAGCCTGCTTTTAGCTTCCCAATCATTATTTGTAATAAACCTGCGATGACCAGGGCCGTTAAAAGGCCGTTAAAGCTGCCAATGTCTGCGATACAAGCTAACACAATGGCTATCATGCCAGCGGCTGGGCCACTGACACTAACGTGTGACTGACTGAGTGTTCCCACCACCACGCCACCAATGATGCCAGCAAGTAGTCCTGAAAAAAGTGGTGCATTGGAGGCAAGCGCAATGCCCAGGCAAAGTGGGATGGCAACCAAAAACACGACAAGACCCGAGGTAAGATCATTTTTTATCTGTTTGTTCGAAAACGATTTGCTCATTATCTATCTACCTAGTTATTGATTGAGAGTTAAGAATTTGGCCTATTTTAAAAGCAGAAAGATTAAGAGAGCCTTAAGACAATGCTAAATCGTTAAAAAATGTTACGAGTTTGTTAAGCCCAGGAGTAGGGGGGTGGGGTGCGGAAGGTGTTGTTGGGCAAGTTCTTCAATTGCCGGAAGTAAAGCATCAAGCTCGGGTAGACTGAAAACCATCAATGTTGCCCTGTTGGTGCATTGTTTCTCTATGTGTTTTATGTTGTGAGCAAAGGCTGGCCGAATGCTATTGGCAAATTGGTAAAAGACGCAGTTCTCAGAAGTAAGGGTTGGTGTTTTATAGAGCCGATAGGCTAGTAGCAGATAATACAAGCGAGCGCTCTGTTCCTCATAACACCTTGCATTGGCAATGTAGTTTTGATTATCGGGCAAACCGAATAGGCCGACTAACTCATCTTGATTAATGTCAGTCAAGGAAGCTAAGAGTCCTGTGCTTAGTAATTTATCAACAAGTACGTTTGTTGAAAATCTAGGAAAGAGCTGGTTTAGGTAGGTGTTGACTTGACCAAATTTGGTTTTCAGCGGAAGACTCTTGTCTTTGAAAAAGTCCTCAAAGGCTGAAGCTTCTTTAAAGCGTTCAATGGCAACGTCCACCTCACTATCATAGTCTAAGTTTGGGTACTTTAGGGCTAGTTTTATTAAGCGAAAGAGGGCAAGAGGGATTTTAATGAAGGTCTCTCTATCATTCTTCATAAGTTCAATTGTTGTCTTAGAGACTGGAACTTGATCGCCACCGCTGTAGCGAAGGAAAAAGACATCATGGCTATTAAATTCCATAAAGAAGGCCGAGAGCTTAAAGGTTGCGTGCTGTAGGTAGTGCTTGACGGTTTTGATGGGATCATTGGCCATTA
This sequence comes from Legionellaceae bacterium, assembly GCA_030148065.1. Taxonomy (GTDB): domain Bacteria; phylum Pseudomonadota; class Gammaproteobacteria; order Legionellales; family Legionellaceae; genus JASBUC01. The sequence goes on from JASBUC010000071.1 coordinate 17,798, forward strand.
GAGGGCAGGTATTAATGTCAATGCTAATGGTGCTGCCATCGTCCTCTTTCAAGACTAAGCTTAAGGTTTGGTGGCACTTGCCAAAGACTTTTGCTTGAGCGTCCTCTTTGAACTGAATGTTTTCTAAGTGTTTGTTCTGAATTAGCCCGCATAGAAAGTCTAATTCTGCACTAATCAATAAAAAATCAAAATCGTGCACGCCATCAAAGTTTTGATGTAAGTGAAAATGGGTCAAGGCACCGCCAATTAAAAATAAATTTTGGAACCCCAGCTCATTAACCGCACGCACAAATGATGTCAAAATGCTCGGGAAGGCTTCTACCGACACAGGAGTTTGAAAAGCAGGAGGCGGCGGGAAGAAGCTTGCCGTTATCGAGGAGGGTGATTGATTGATAGGGCTTAGTGAGTCTTTGCGATCTGCTTCTGACTTCAAGCTTGTGGCAGAGGCATTCTGTTCACTCGGACTATCAGGTGACGAGCTCTTGCTAGGCGTGCGCCGACCACTATTTTTTTTCTTAGAACTCGTGGATTTTTTTTTGCTTGTGCTGACTGGAGAGGGCTTATGTTGAGAGGCCTTTTTAGGGAGTTCAAATAACCTTGCTGCGTCTTCTAGCTCTATGTTGGAGAGTCTTTGGTAGGGAAGAAGCACTTTTAGCTGACTGAGTCGCTCTTTGGGGGGATCTAGTAAGCGATAGAAATCTTTAAACCCCGAATAAAGTGCCTCAACGTCTTTTGAGTTTGCTCGCTCCATTATGAGAAGTTCTCCGCCAACACTAAATCTTTCTAGCAGTGAGCACGCATGAGACAGCAGGGCAGAGCGCAGATTTTTAGTAAGAAAATCATTGATTTTGCCTCTCTCCTCAGAAAATGGCCTTATCTCTGATGTAAGCAGCGACAGCTCTTCTTCCAAGCGGACCGGTTTTTTTCGGTAGAGTAATAAGTTTTCAAATTCACGCAGAAAGTTCGCGACCATGAGTGTCTTTCTCATCCCATCTTGTTCAGTTGAGCTCATTGGTTTGTTTTCAATCAAAAGATGGACTCGGTGAACGTCAAGAAGCTTGAAGAGTTCATCGGCCGATAAGTGCTCTAGATAAGAGCCCTCTAAAAGCGCTTTTTCCTGGCTTAGGAGTTTAGAGTAAGGAAAGTCGTTAGCGTTGTATCTTGTAAGAAATAGCCGATGATAAACAGCTTTGAGGATCTTTGTTCTGGTTTTTTCTGTTAGGCGTGCATATAAATCATTGTTAGTAACCATACTCTCAAGACACAAAGCAAACGGCGTAAATAACTCCATGAGTTCTTGAGAGAGAACGGATCTTTGCAAGTATTTGTCATCTTTTTCATCGTTGGCTGGAATGGCCAAACAGCCAGTTAAGAGGTAGAAGAGCTGTTGGGACTTTGAGTAGGGTTTTGAACATTGTCCAAAAGCTTGAAAGAAGGAATGAAAGTTAGCAATCTTCGTAGACCACAAAGAGACGAGCAGTAGTGTCGATGTGCTGGTAGAGTTTATATTGTCCGACTCGGCATTTAGAGACAGCTTGGATTGAGAGAGTTCATTAATGATGTTTGCTAGTTGTTGCTCATCCTCTCGGCAAAGATATGAAAATTCAACAATCAGTTTTGTTAAGTGCATCTTGAATAAAATTTGGAAATAGCTCGGTAAGGAGGAAAGAAAGCAAAAGTCTTGCTTAAGAAAGTCTTTAATTTGTGCAACTGCCGAGTCCTGGTCCTGCCTTAGCGTTTTATGTAGTTGCGGCAAGCTAGAAATAGAAGAGTCTGCCTTTTTGCTTGGTGAGATCTCATAGAGGAAGTCAAAAAAACGCTGGAATTCAGGAGAGCACAACGTTTTATTATTATTGATAAATGTTTCAATTGATTGCGTAGGGTCTTTGACATTGTCTAGCAAAAAGCAAAATAAGCAGAGCCCTGCAGGGCTCAAGAGCAGAGGTTTAGCACCTTCAGGGTCGCGGCCGAGTAGGGCTGTGGTTTGCCCAAATAGTTGCTTAAGAAGCAAGTGTAGCTCTTTAATGGCAACCGTTCGCTCTTCAAGAGGGGCCTTATTTAGTGCGGAAGACTTAGAAAGCAGGGATAAAAAAAGTGCATAGAGAGCAGACAAGGGCTCGGTTTGTTCTTCTCCCTGCTCATTAAGGCTTGTTATTTGTAGAGTTTGGTTATTAGTGAGGATGTTTTTATGGCTGCCCAGCAAAGAGCCATTGACATGCAAAGCGTATGCCTCAAAGACATCGATAACGGTTTGTTCAAGAGTGGTGGCTGCTTGGCTAGGGGTAATCGGCATAATTAACAAAGAAAATACAATGCATGTAAAGTGGTTTTATTATATCACATTGGTTAAATAGAGGCCAGTTTTGCCTGCAGCAGGTTTAGCAGTGCGGTTTAGGTTTAGGATTTTTTTAGTAGCATCTTTAGCTGCTTTTGCTCGGCTTCATTGATCGCGTCGGTGGTGCCAGGCATTGCCGCAAGCGTTGCTGCAGTCTGAGCTTCACTCTCAAAAATGGCTAGTTGCAAGGCGGTGCGTTGAGTCTCATCCTGACGTTTGAGATTTGCACCTGCACTGATTAAGGCATTTAAATTATTGATTAGGCCAAAGGATGCAGCGAGCATTAGCGGGGTCTTTCCTTGCCTGTCTTGCCCATCAAGGGAGGTGAAGGCTTTGATGCAAACCTCTAAAGCGGCTGGACTGTAGCCCATTGCAGCATAATGAAGAGGGTTTTTTCCCTCAAAATCGATCATGCTCTCTGGTGGTGCTTGTTGTAAAAGTACTTTCAAGGCTTTAATGCGGCCATTTAAGACAGCAGTATGAACAGGCAAGCGGCCAACATTATCAGCGTGCTGACAAAGCTCCCCATGGCTTTTGAGCGTTACTTCTAATAACTCATTAAACTCCCCTAGCACCATCTCATGTAAAACGTTGCGGCCATCTGCTTTTTTATAGCGAAGGCTGTCTTTGGCCTCTTGGCTCAGCATTCGAAAGCAAACAAGCTTCTGCAGAACGAGTTCATTGGAGTGTAAAAAGGGGAGGCTGAGTGCATAATGCAAGGCGATTTCACCACGGCTATTTTTTAACAAGGGATCGGCTCCCTGATCGAGCAAAAAGCGCACCATGTTTGAGAAACCATTATTGGCGGCCAAATGAAGAGGCGACATAATGGGGTTAAAAAAGGTATTAAGCGTTTTTTTATCAGGTTGGCAGGCGTTTAACTCTTTGACTAGATCGTGTGAGACTAAAAATTCTAGCGAGGAGCAACCATCCAAGGCAGGAAGCTTGCGAGTTAAGTCTGTAGGGCTAAGTCTGTTTAGTTGTTCTTTGTTGGGCTTATCGACGTTCATTATTAACCACCCTGTCTTGTGTTGGTTTGAGAGGAGTCTTCTTTAGGGGGAAGTGACGCTCTTTTTGCCTCTATCATAGCCTCAAGAGCCTCCAAAGATTTTGTTTTTCCACCGAAACTAAGAAGTCTTTGATTTTTTTCCAAGATTTTGTATTCAGCACTTTTTTGCCCCCTACGTTCACCTTTTATTGTTTTCTCAAGCGTATCAAGAGCATCATGAGACTCAACTTTTGCAATCTTTTTTTGCAGCTCAACGAGTAGCTTTGCCTTTAGAAGCTCGCCTTTAAACATCTCAAATTTATTTTTATCAGTGATGTAGTTTTCTGATGAGGCAGAGCCAGTGTTTACATTAAATAGATACTTATTTTGCTGGGCTTGATTTGCACGCTTGTAGTGCTCTTTAACAGTTGATATTGCCGTAGTTTCTTCTTGATAGAGATCGGAAGAAGACTGAGGGGACCTGGTTGAGGAGGGGGAGGCCACATCTTGTGTGGTTTGTAATCCAGTCTCTGCTGTGGGATTTATTCGTGCATTGAGTTGCTCTAGCCTTGCAATCGCTGTCTCTACCGTCATTCTTTTGTCTGGGTCTGGATTCATTAATCCTTTGATTAGCGTCTTATATTCGGGATCAACTGGTAACTGTTCTACAAGACTAAAAAAGTTATCGTACAGCTTTTTCGGTATTTCCGGAGGTGGGCGGTCTGTTAGAAAATTATAGATGTTGGCACCTAAAATATAGGCGTGGTGTTGTTTAAAATCTTCATCGTGGATTGGTGGCCTGTTGTGAGGCCAATATCCTCTTGTGCGTGTAAAATAATTATGGGTATTTTCTACGTTTTTACTTATTTCCTTTGCCTGTTCAAAGCTTCTTGGGCTTTTATCATCTAAAATGACGGGATTACCTTGATTATCAATTAACCAGTTTGCAATTTTTGCATCGGGGAAAAAGATCTCATTATCTTGCAGTTTTTTTAAAGCCCTGGCGATTTTTGAAAGATGACCCGCACAAGTTTGATGTCTTTGCTCGAAACTTTGTCTGCTAGTTAAGCTTAGATAAGAGCCATTTGGATAATGATTTGCCATGTGGCAAGTTAGTTGTTCTTTTTTTCTCTTTCCGCCATTGTGTTGTGGGGGGACTGAGGCTTTGTTTGCAAATAATTGTTTGACGCCCTCTCTATTTTTAAATTCATCAGGCAGGCGCTCTGGTGAACCCATTGGCCTTACTAGGCCAAAGACCCCTGTTGTCTGTTGATCGTTGGTGGTGACTTGCACATTTAAGCTGTTGCCAACTGATACAAATGAAATTTGATGATTTTGCAGATAGGCAATTTCTTCTAATGATAAGTGACTTGCCTTAAGGTCTTTTAAGCTAAAAAGAGCTCTTTTGGCTTCCCATTCATCATCTATTGATGCGCGCGCATTCCAAAAAATATTGGTAAGTTTTTCGATAAGTGCTGTGGGTGGTTGTAACACCTGTAGCTGCTCGCTGGTTAACGGAGTTCCCATAGTGCAATTTTTAAGCATGTTTGGTTAAATTATAGACTATTGAGGTTCCCCCTCGTCTCATGCTGCTGTGATACAATCGGTATTTTTGATAGCGGAGAGTGAGATGCGAGCATTATTGATTGGTTGTGGCCAGATGGGAGGTGTGCACCTTAATAACTTGCTTGCTAATGACTCGGTGAGCGCTCTTAGCGTGGTTGACAAAGATCCTGAGGTGTTTGGCAAGATTGCAGACAAACTTCAAGCCAAAGCTGGGACTTTTTTCACAAACCTTTCAGAGGCGCTCGCAAGCCTTGACCCTTCCAACCTTGGCCTTTGTGTGATTGCTAGTAACACCGCGTGTCACCAAGAGCATTTAAGCCTGCTGATGACTCACCTTGCACAGTTAGAGAGACCACCGCTTTTATTTGTTGAAAAACCATTGCTGGAAGACTTAGCTGAATTAGAGCTGCTCTCAGATAAGCTAGCGGCCTACCCCGGTCATCTAATAGGAGGCTATTTGATACGCCATTCAAGAGCGAGCCAGCTAGCGGCCGATTATCTAAAAGAGCAACAACTAAACATTGTTAAAGCCGAGGTTCAATGGACCAAAAAAAGAGCCCCCACTCGACCCTCCCCTGGCGTCTTAGTCGATGAGACCACGCATGCACTGGATCTGGTGCTAAGTTATCTCTTAAAACAGACAGGGGCCCAAATTTCACAAAATGGCTTAGAAGTGTTGGGGGTTAAAGGGGCGCTCTCGGCTAAGGTCATTGACCAAGAAAAGCAGTTAGCCCTCTATGGTGCTAAAGAGCGAGAAAAGCAAGTGGCCCTCTATGGTGACAATGAGGTGAAAGTGCTTGCCGATCTGCATTATCGCTTCAGCGTGCAAACCACACTTGCCTCAGGAGAGCAAGCGGCACTGTTAATGACTGGTCGTTCCTCGTTTAATGCGGTTAATCGCGATGGCGCGCCTGATTTTAAGCGTTGTATCAAGCTTACCTGCACAAATGAGACGCATCTCTGCCTTGAATTTGATAAAGAAGGTCAAGACGCCCTTACCATTACTCGCCATGGAGAGGTGATTGTTAGTGAGCAATACACCGGCAATAAAGCCAAAACAGAGCTCGATACCGCCATTGCTTATCAATTAGGGCAAACAGGTCTTGGCTGCCAAGCCAGTCGAGCAGACATGATACGAGACTTAGAGCTTGTAAATTGCATCCAGAAAAAAATAACCCCCCTGTTGCGTTTTATGAAACAAGACAGTGAGCAAGCCCTTTTCTTCAAATACAAACAAACAACCGCAGAGGTAGAGCCAATCCCAGCAGCAAGTAACAATATTTTTTAGGAAGGGGTTGAGTTAGCACTCAGAGTATCACGGGTATAGTTTAAATAGCATTTACTAGTTACTTTTTTCTTGTACCTTGGATCTAAAGTAAGAGTGGTAATGGCTTATGTCGCAAAATCTGACCGCTTTCTGGATATAATGGTGACCTATGAATTGAATTAGGTTTCTCAAACATCTAGAAGATCCTCTCATAAAAGCTCATTCTTCCTTGAGTATGCTCACATCAACCCAAACCAGCCTCCTTGCAAAATAGTGATTGATGGCCCAGACCGAAAAAGCCACTACCTATTGTCTAATAATAGAACAGATTGATTTGTTTTCAAGCTCAAAAGCACGTTTCTCTAAATTATTTTTTGCATTGGTCGATGCAGTAATTGTGATAGCAAACAATAACAATGAGGAGAATGGTATGTCCAAGGGACAATGCTTGCAAGAGCCCTTTTTAAATGTGCTTAGAAAAGAAAAAGTTAACGTGTCCATCTTTCTGGTAAACGGCATTAAGCTACACGGAGTGGTGGAATCTTTCGACCCTTATGTGGTGATGTTAAAGGGACCTGTTACCCAAATGGTTTACAAACATGCGATCTCAACCATCGTGCCAAGCAAAACTGTGAAAGTATCGAAAGAGAATGGTCAAAGTAGCGATCCTGTGGCAGACTAGCGTTCTTTTTTTAAACGGTTGAGTTAGGCTTGTTTGATCGACATCAAGGTGGTGAGCGTGCAATGCTTGTGCACATCACCATTGCCGGACAAGAGATGGCTGAGCTCTCAGAGTTTCGAGAGCTTGCACTCTCTAGTGGTGCCGACATCATTGAGGTGGTCACTGGCACCTGTGCCCACATCCAACCAAAATTTTTCATTGGTCAGGGAAAAGTTTCCGAGATTAAAAACAAAGTACAAGTAGAAAACATCGACATTGTGCTTTTTAATCATGACTTATCGCCTGCGCAAGAGCGAAACTTAGAGCGTGAAATTAAGGCTCGAGTTCTTTCAAGAAGTGGGCTCATTTTAGACATCTTTGCCAGCAGAGCACGAAGCTTTGAGGGAAAGCTGCAAGTAGAGCTTGCACAACTTGAGCACTTATCCACCCGTTTAATTCGTGGCTGGACTCACCTTGAACGTCAAAAAGGGGGGATAGGCTTAAGAGGGCCAGGGGAGACACAGCTAGAAACCGACAGACGGCTGCTCGCTCACCGTATTAAGCACATTCAAGGCAAGCTCAAGAAAGTTGAAAAGCAACGCGCCCAAAATAGGCAGTCACGCAAGAAATCCAACTTGCCGTTGGTCTCGATTGTGGGCTACACCAATGCTGGCAAATCGAGTCTTTTTAATGCCTTAACCAAATCTGAGATTTACGCAGAAGATCGACTGTTTGCAACCTTAGACACCACCATGCGTCGGTTTGACATCGATGGCTTGGGGGCTATCGTGCTCGCTGACACCGTCGGGTTTATTAAAGCGTTGCCGCATGCCTTAATTGATGCGTTTCATGCCACCTTGGAAGAAACTCATCAAGCCGATCTACTCCTGCATGTGATTGATTTATCAAACCCTAATTGGCGAGAAGCCGAAGAGGCTGTCAACACCGTATTAGATGAAATTGATGCCAATCACATCCCATGCCTTAAAGTCTTTAATAAAATAGATAAACTAGAGAATTTACCTAGTGCTAAGAAAGCACTTGCCAATCAGCGAAAGAGTGTTTGGGTCTCGGCAAAAGAAAAGACCAATCTCGAGGACTTAAAAGACGCCATTGCCATCAAGCTCTACGGTGATTTTGTTCACTTTTCGAGAAAAATTGAGCCTCATGAAGGCGAGCTTCGAGCAAGACTCTATAAGCTTAATGCCGTTTTGAAAGAGTGCTACGACGCAACCGGCGAGCTTTGGCTAACCCTTAAATTAAGCCCGCAGCAACTCCCTCAGTTTCTACTGTCTCAGTAGATTTTAGAGCCTTGATTCAGTCAAAGCCGGGCATTAAGAGGTAGGACGAGTATAGACAAAAAGGAGAGACTTAATGATTTGGCACGCCCCTCTCACTATAGAGATGTTAGATGAACGCGCAAAAGGCACCTGTTCTGAGTTTTTAGGGATTCGATTTTGTGAAATTGGTGAAGACTATTTGCGGGCGAGCATGATGGTTCGGCCTGAATTAAAGCAGCCTGCTGGCATTGTCCATGGTGGGATTAATGTGGTGCTTGCTGAAACCGTGGCTAGTAATGCTGCCAATGCTGTGGTCAATCAACAAACGCATTACTGTGTGGGGCTAGAAATTAATGCCAACCACATTCGCGCCACGCGAGATGGCGAACTTATTGCCAAAGCCTTTCCCTTACACCTTGGGCGCTCTACTCAAGTCTGGCAAGTTGATATTAACAACCAACAGGGAAAAAGAGTCTGCGTCTCGCGCATGACCGCTTCTGTGCTAGAGAGGTAGACTCATGTCAACGTGCCACGCTTTATGCGCAGCATCCAAGAAGAGAGTAAAAAGGACGGTCCTTTTATTTTAGAGTTGTTCCCAGCAATAATCGGTGATGTTTTTAAGAGTTGGGTCAAAGCTCATGCCAACCAAGTAAATAGGTTTGTTAAGGTGTTTGAATTTATCGGCATAGCCTCGAGTCTTGATTTGTTCAATGGCCTCATTGGCATTGCCATATTTTTTAAGTTTAAACTCAAGCAGAATGACTTTATCTGGCATGTTAATGCTTAAATCAATGCGGCCAATGTTGGTGACATCTTCTCCCTGTAGCGGGTAGCCTGTTTGAAAGAGTAGGGTGGTTAATGGAATAGTCTCAACATCAAAGCTTGAGAGGCTGCTGTCAGTGACAGTTAACCCTTCTAACTCAGGCATGAAGTACTGTTTTTGTTGCATTAGTTTAACTAAAAAGCTAGGAGTTGCCGTTTCAAACCAGTAGTTCCGATAATTGATGGTGTTTAAAGTGCTCATCGAGCAGCGTGTTTATTTTCTCATCGAGGGCTTTGGAACTTTGTAAGACGCCACCGCCAAAATCAAGATGAATCACCGGATAAGAGCTGTCCCAATCCCAGTTTTCTTCAAGGTATAGCCCCTCAAAGGGTGCTTTATTGCCAAGAAAAGCTTGTTTTAGAGTATCGACTAGCAGTGATTTACCAAAGCGTCTGGGCCGAGAGAGGAAATAGTAAGAGCCGCTGTTTGCCAGCCG
>JASBUC010000009.1 GCA_030148065.1 Legionellaceae bacterium
CAGAGATTTGAGGTGCCAGAACTTACCAAAAAACACTTAAAGCAATTGTTTCGGTTAATTGCCAATGAGAATAACAAAGTTTTAGATGAGCGAAATCCAATTTTAAGTGGGGAGCTCTATGAACGTTCGCGGGTTCATATAGTTACCCCCCCAATCAGCCAGCATTACACACTTTCGATTCGAAAGAAAATAAGTCGCGAGTTAACGCTAGATGATTATCGGGATTCTGGTTTTTACAGTAAGGCAGAGCCCTTTTTTATGGAGTCTCAAGGAGACTTTCTCTCTAGTGAAGACAGGCGACTTATAGCCATTTACAAAACAAAAAATTGGGATATTTTCATACGTGAAGCAATTAAAGCCCGAAAAAACATTATGGTTTGTGGCGGCACCAACACTGGGAAAACGACTTATATTAAATCGTGCCTTAATCACATCCCACATAATGAGCGCATATTAACCTTAGAAGACGCCAGGGAAATAAACATTCCTCACCCAAATCAAGTAAACCTTCTTACTAGCTCGCGCTTGGATATAAACATGACTGACTTAATTAAAACAAGTCTACGCTTAAGGCCAGATCGCATCATTATGGGTGAAATTTTTGGCGCTGAAATCATGGAATTCATTGATGCGTGCTCAACAGGACATGATGGCTCTATTGCAACTTTTCATGCGAGCAGCCCACGGGCTGCCATGAGACGCATGGTGCAACTCTACAAACGAAACAACGTGCCCTCGATGAGAGACTCTGAAATTCGGGATGAGATTGAGAGTGTGGTGGATGTCATTGTACAACTCACTAGCGGGTGTGAAGGTCGTCGAGTGTCTTCCGTGTGGTTTAAAGAAGCAACTAAAGAGAGGTTGGCAAGATGCAATTAATAATAAGAAGGGTAGAAGGAATCATTGATTCCTTCTTTTCTAGTTTTTGGATGATGTTGAGTTTTCTCTTGGTTTTGTCAGTGCTAGCAACGGGCTCAATGAATTTAATTTTATTTTCATTTGGCAGTAAAAATCCGCTAGACATTATTAATGCCATAACAAACTACTCCATCTCACGCCCGTATTACACGATTAGTTTTTTAGCGCTTGCCTTGCCACTAACGATTGCAATGTTTCTTGTGCAAAGAGACTCTAAGCGATTATTTGGACTGTTGCTACTAGCAGGAACTGCAATACCATTGACAATCTTTCTTGTAGGCATCGGTCTATACTCGATGTTTGGCCATGTCATTCCCCAGTCTTTGGCAGGCTGGGTTGATTTTATTTTTAATGCTCCCGGCAAAACGAAATCAATCCAGCAGTTTTGGTTAGCAGAAGCAGTGAGCTTTGGGTTAATCTTAGGGCCTATCGGGTATGCAATAATGCAGCGCGAAACCTACTTTGGGAGTGCACATTTTGCAAACCTCTTTGAGAGTTTAAAAGAAGGCTTTTTTAAAGAGACTGATGAGAGCATTATTATTGGTAAAAAGTACGGTCTTCCCGTGTATTCAAACGGGTTTGAGCATGTGTTGTGTTTTGCTGCAACCGGCAGCGGTAAAACCAGTAGCCTTGCCATTCCCAACCTTTTTGCTTATCCCCATTCTGTGGTGGCCAATGACGTTAAGCTATCTCTATATAAAACAACCTCCGGCTACAGGGAAAAAGTACTAGGTCATAAATGTTTTGTGTGGGCTCCAGCTGATGCTAAGAGCAAGACGCATCGCTTCAATCCTTTATCATTCATTTCAACAAACAAAGTCGATAGGATGACTGACATACAAAGGATAGCCCATGCCTTAATTCCAGATGGCAATGGTGACAATGCCATTTGGTCACGATTGAGCCGAGGGCTGTTTAAAGCCATTGTTCTTTACCTTTTAGATACTCCTGACTCTAAAGTAACGTTGGGTGAAATTAACCGAGTTATAAAAAAAGCAAACTTTAATGATTGGTTAGAAGAGACTTTAACTACGAGTGATTGTTACGATCCTGAGTTTTATAGAAATGGCTTTGCTTATCATAATAATAATGATCGCACCCGTGATTCTATTTTAATTGACTTAATCAGTCGGTTTGAGTTGTTTGACGATCCTAGAATAGATGCGGCAACCAGCGACTCTGATTTTGACTTAAGAGCTCTGAGACGAGAGAAGATGACCATCTATGTTGGCTTTAGTGACAATGATATGGAAAGACTCTCCCCAATTTTGACCTTGTTTTGGCAACAAGTCATTAGCAGCATGATTGATAAGGTTCCCAACTTACAAGAAGAGCCTTATTCAGTGCTTTGCTTAATGGATGAGTTTTCTACACTAGGTAGGTTGGAGCAGTTTAGAAGGTCTTTAAAACTCCTGCGTGAGTACCGAGTGCGCTGCGTGATAATGGTTCAATATTTATCGCAAACCTTAGAAAAATACAATCAACACGAGGCAAAAGCCTTTACCAACATAAAAACAAAGTTATCAATGTCAACTGATGACATCCAGGATGCTGAATACATTAGTAAACTATTGGGCACTAAAACAAAGAAAATAAACACGGGTTCCCAATCAAACCAAGCCAGCGGGCAGGGCAGTCAAACCAGAAGTTATCACTATCAAGCCGCACCCCTAAAGAAACCAGAAGAGATATTACGGATGAAGCAAGGGCAGTGTTTTGTGATAAAAACAGGAGCCTCACCCTTAATGGTTGGTCAATATCGGTGGTATAAAGACTCTGTTATGGCCTTCTTAGTAAATACACCAACTCTCATTCCCAACCAGAAAATAGAAAGAAAAGCATTTCAGCCTAGCGGTAGTTCTCAGATTATAAATGAAGTGGAAGAATTAGAGGCTGAAGAATAACTTTGGCTTCTTAAGATTATGTTAATTTAGAAAGCTTACAATCTGACTAGTTAATAATGTTATAAGCAAGTCCAGCTTAAAAGGATGTTTTATGTCTACAAGAGAATCTGAAGTTACCATTCAAGAGCAAACCGATAACAATTTGCGTCAAATAAGTTTGTTAAAGGAAGAACTAAGTAAATTACCTTCTTCCGAACAACAAAAAGAGTATTTGGACTGGATTTTGAATGTTGAAAAGAATTATCTTCAAGGAAGGTTACCAGGAACTACTTTTCAGAATAAGTGGGGCCAATTCTACCCAGAAATAGAAGAGTTTATTAAACAGCAGTATTTGATTCAATCTGTATTTCCTAACGAGGATCAATTATTAGAACTAGAGCGTAAGGCTCGTGCACTAAGCCCATCATCAAATGCTCCTTCATCAGTAACTAACTCACCAGCGTCTCAATTAGGGACATCGGAAAATAGTTTGCCCAATCAGGGTATTAGGGAACTAGAGCTTAAGCTCAGGTCAAATGACATAAATGTCTTAAATGGACTAAAAGAACAAATAAATGAAATTGGAAGTACAAATTTTGAAGCTTTATCTGATAACATCGAACAGAAGTTAAGACTGCAATCTTTGCAACAGGAACCTAACTTTAAAAAACAGCTCGACAAGATTAAAGCACTGGCTGATTTTAAAATAGAACTTTTAAAC
>JASBUC010000019.1 GCA_030148065.1 Legionellaceae bacterium
ACGCTGAGATGAAATTAACCACACCTAAAAAAGGGCATTTTGAAGTATCACGGGTATATCACGAATATCGCTCACTTTTTTTCTTACAAAGAATGAGGGCTGTGTAAATTGCAAACAAACAAGCTGGTGCTAAATCCTTCAGCCAGGAATTAAAAATACAGCCCTCAATCATACAAAGAACCATGCAAAAACCCAATATTTTTACGGGCAACTCAAACGCTTTTACTGTTAATAAAATTTGAGTTAACAGCCAAGCAAATAGCAAGACGCCGATTACGCCATTCTCAAGCAGTAATAATAAGAATTGATTGTGTGGGTTTTCTATTGGTAGATGATTTTTATCCTTTATCTTCTCTTGATGGATGGAACTGACTTTTTTTAGACTGCCTGTGCCAAAGCCTGCAATTGCTCGAAGCGGGTTATCTTTAATAATTTCAAGTGAGGTTTTTAACCAATACAAACGTAACTCGGCAGAGAGCTCATGTGAACTAGTAATCGAGAAAGATTGCACTTCTCGTAGCGTCTGCTCGGCGGCTGTTCTAAAGTGAGAGGCGTAACGAAACGAGCTTGCTAGGATGAGCGCACAGATTAATAAGCCCAGTACCAGGCCTTTTAAACGATAGCGCAAAGACAGCGCTAACAAGATAACGGAGGAAGCCATGATGTAGCCAGTTTTTGAGGTGTTGAGAAAAAAAACTGAATAAAATCCCAAGATCCCTAAAATTAAAGAAACTCTCTTCCCCAACCGTTTATTCTTGCTATAAATGGCAAACAGCAATAGGGACAATGAGCTTAAAGTCATAAAAAATCCGTATTCAAAATGCCCCTTGGGAGAAGGCCAAACATCGGAGCTAAAGCGAATGGCATGCGATTCTGCTAGCACGTAATAATTTAAATAAATAAGAAATAAATTAATTAATGCTGCTCCTACTAAGAGCTTTATAACACGTTTAACATTTGATGATTTAATGCTTAGAAAATAAGCTAGACACCAGATGAGTAAAAGCTTTGAATATTTACCCAACGCTTTAAAGGCATCTGCTGGTGCATGACTGTAGAGTGCGCCAATTAATAGCCATACGAGTAAAAAGAGGCTCGCTTTAATGATGGGATCTTTACTTTTTTGCCATTTGTCAGACCAGTCTCCTGATAATAAGAAAGAGCTTAAAAGCAGTATAATAGCAACAACCGTTAATGAGGTTGATATTTCAGAGCAAAAGGCAAGAAATAGGCAACTAACGATTCCAAAAGCCTTAATTCTATCTTGCATTAATTGATTAAAGGAGGGAGAGACTTGTAATAAAGTAGACATAGTTTTTAGTGCAAAAAAAGTTTGGGCAACAGCTTAAGGGATTAGAGTAAAAAAAAATACTAGTAAGCTTTGATCTAGCCTTGATTAGAATGATCTATTAGCTCTTTGCTTAACTTTTTAACACAGTGTAAGATGTCTTCATGAGCGTTCTCAATTTCTGAAACAGTTATCGGTCCTTGAGTATCCAAACGTGTTTTCAAGATCTGAGCGTCTTTTTTAGGCAAATTCAGCAGTACTTTGTTTTGTAAGGCAACGGAGCCACCTTTAAGAGCAGAAAAGAGTACTGAGGTTGGTATTTTCTGCAATAATTTCTGCATGAAGAGATTATCAAACTTTAAAATAGACTCAAAACCAAACATTTCGGCAGATATTCTCTCACCTGTTTTAGGATCTGAGCTTTTTATCTCCTCAACAAGTGCATCTTCTTGTGCTAGATCAAAATGCTTAATAATTTCAGCAATGGTGCTTGCACCCTTTCTAGTTTGCGTTCTTTGACTCATGCGCTCTTCGAGTTTAATCGCGATAATGGTATTGAGCGTTTCCATTACCTTTGGGCTAGGTGCTGAGAGAGCACTCATTCGTAACAAAATATTGGCATTTCGTTCAAGGGAGTAAAAAGAAAGGATCTTTGCAACTTTTGAGGCTGAAAATGTAATTAAAACATTTGCTATCAATTGGGAACTCTCGCCTTCTAACAGTAAAGCAACGTCTTTTTCTGAAAGTAATTGTAGCTGCCTCATCGCTACAAGGTCTTCAACACCGGCCTCAACTAGCGTTTCATTCTTTGAGCTTTGCTGCTTTAGATCGGATAGAAAATCAGCCATTAGGTGTTCAACTTGGGATTTATTGACTTCTGAAAACGTTTGAATCGTTTTAGTTAAGGTCTCTAACTGTTCAGGATCTAAATAGTCTATTACTTCTTTTGCCTCAGCTTTATCAAGAGCAAGTAATAATAAGGCCGCTTTTTCAATGCCTTTGTTCATTGTTTATCTCCGCTGTTAACCCAGCTTTTAACAAGATCAGCCACAACTTTAGGATCATTGTTGGCAATTTCTTTAATGACAGACACTTGTTCCTCCGAAAAATTTTCCTTCAAGGCTTTGGCAGATGGGAGCAACACGGTTGCTTTGTTAAAAGGTTGCCGCATAGATTCTGACTCTTCTGAATACGTCATGTCACTTTCTTGCTTTTTGTTGAGTTTCTGTCTCGAGTTGAGAAAAAAGAGTCTGAGACCTAGCATGGTAAGAACAGTAATAAATAACGCTGTTAGCGCGACTAAGATAGGTATCAATTTGCTTTGATAAAGAAACGCCTCATCCATGTCTTTATTTGATTTCACAATAGACGTCTCTTTCACAGCTAAGGATTGGTCTTTTTCTTGTGTGGAAAAGTCATCAGCGCGGTTTATATCACTTAATAAGATGCCACTACTGTCGACGATGGTAATATTGCTTGGGTTTAACTCAGGTACACTGGCTGAGACGAGATTAATAATTGAGCTTGTTAGAGTTGTAGAGAGCCTTAGTTCTTTCGGAACATCTAAAAAAACCGAGGCAGACGGCTTTGCTTCAACGCGCAAGAAAGCGCTTTTTTTCGGTATGGCTAAATGCACTCTAGCAGCTCGAATGTTATTAAACTGTGAAATGGTACGGCTTAGTTCTGTCTCAAGAGCATGCTTTAATCGGGCGCTTTCCATAAATTGGCTACTCACAAAGCCATAATTTTTTTTAAACAATTCATAACCGCTACCCTGCTCTCTTGGCAGTCCCTCTTTGGCAAGTTTTTCCCGAGCCACCTGCACTTTATCTTCCGGTACAAGAATGAGTCCTTTGGGCTCATTGAGCTTATAGAGAATGTTCTGTCTTGCTAAGAGGGTTGCTATGTCGTTTAAATCTTCTGAACTAAGCTCTCCAAACAGTACTTGATACGAGCTCTTTTGAGTGTTTAAGAGCCCAATTAATAGAGCAGAGACAAAGATGGCTAATACTGACATCAAGATAAGTTGCTGAACTTTGCTAAGGTGATTAAATTTTTTTAATTGTTTAACTGATTTTACGAAGGTTTTCATAATAGTCCTTCCTTTTTACTCAATGTTCTTCTGCAATTTTTTTCTTTCCTGGCTTCTTTCTATCTTTTAAGACTATGGTTTTTTTCTGATCAATGGAAAGCAGTGCCAGATCGTCTTCTTCAATTTCCTGTCCTTGATGGAGAATAATCGCTCTTTGAATGACGTTATCGAGTTCTCTAGTATTTCCTGGCCACTGATATGACTCCAAAGCCAATATGGCATCTTTGCTGAGCGAGGGTTTGGCAATTTGAGCATGTTTACAGTGTTGCTCAATTAAATAATTGGCTAAGGGTAGAATGTCCGCTACTCGTTTACGCAGTGGTTGCCAGAAAAGAGGAAACACATTCAAACGATAGTATAAGTCCTCTCTAAAGTGACCATTGGCTATTTCAGACTTCATGTCTCTGTTGGTTGTTGCTAAGACTCTTACATTTAATTTAATGGTTTTGGTGCCACCAATTCTCTCAACCTCCCGTTCTTGTAGAACTCTTAATAATTTTGCCTGTAAATTAAGATCCATTTCAGAGATTTCATCAAGCAGTAGAGTGCCGCCCTCTGCTTGTTCAAACTTACCCGGCGTGGCTTTTATTGCGCCGGTAAAAGCCCCTTTTTCATATCCAAAAAGTGTCGCTTCTAGCATTTGTTCTGGGATAGCCGCACAATTTATCGCAATAAAAGGGCCCTCCCGACGTAATGAATGATCATGGACATACCGTGCCAACACTTCTTTTCCAGTGCCACTCTCACCACTAATTAACACCGTCGCATCCGAACGTGCGACTTTTGCAGACAGAGACAATAGTGCTTGGCTTTGTTCATCCTCAGCAATGGGGTTTTCTTGACTTTGGTGGCTTAGTGCATATTGCTCAATTTTTGCAATCAAGGTTGCTGGCTCAAAGGGCTTCATTAAGTAATCAACAGCACCATATTGCATAGCTTCTACCGCATCTTGTACGGTACCGTGAGCGGTCATTAGCATAACAGGGATCCCTGGTTTACTTTTATGGATGGCTTTAAGTAGCCCATGACCAGTCAACTTATCCATTCGAATGTCACTCACTATCATATCTGGTAAGAAACTGTTTAAAGACACCAATGCTTCTTCACCGTTCTCAACAGCTAAAACAATGTAATTTGCTAACTCTAAAGTATCGACTAATGCTTCTCTTAAACTGTTGTCATCCTCAACGATTAATAATTTCTTCATAATTTTTTCCTTGTATGTATGGGAGATAAAGACTGACTTCACACCCCATACCAAGTTTGGAGGTTAGTGTTACTTGCCCACTGTGCGCGTTAATCACTGACTCAACCACAGCAAGACCAAGCCCAGTTCCTTTTGCCCTAGTTGTATAAAATGCTTGAAGCGCTTTCTTTTGCACGTCCTCACTCATGCCATCACCATCATCAATTAATCTAAATAAGAGACGTTTGTTTTCAATGAGTTCAACTTTGAGTGTAATGTTATTGGCATTGGCGATAATAGCATTATCAATTAAGTTACAGATGGCGCCTTTTAATGCTTCAAGGTGGGCAATAAAACAAGCATTTTTATGGTTATTTTCAATCTTAAAGTGAATGTTGCGACTGTCGAGTTTAGCAGCCATCTGTGCGCGAACATCATGAGTGAACTCTGCAAGTTTGCTTTGTCCTAATACTGATTCTCCACCCTTAGCAAAAATGAGAAGATCTCTAATTTGAGCCTCAATGGCTTGGTGACAATCCCGGAGTTTTATTAAAAATTTTTGTTTTCGTACCTCATCCAACGTGGTCCCTTTTAAATTATCACAATAGAGTGTGGCAGCAGAAAGAGGCGTTCTTATTTGATGGGCAATCTCAGCAAGCATTCTTCCCATGTCCGCAAGTCTTTGCTCCTTTCCGCGCTCTTTTTCAAACAGTCGAGTAGAGGTCAAATCGCTTAAACTGATAATTTGTCCTAAAAAACCAGGAAATGGTTTTAGATCCACCTGGATCTTACGGCCATCTTTTAATGAGACCTGTAGTCCATCGTCCTCTCGAGGCTCAAATGAGCGTTGAATAATATCAGACCACTTCTCTTGCATTAACGGGGCAGACAAAAGCGCAAAAGCCTGTTGATTGGCAAAAACAATGCGACCATCACTGGCAACGAGCAAGACACCATTTGGCATGTGCTCTATTAGAGCCTGCCAATCAAGTGATTTATTTTCAACCCCGCAATCGTAAGACATTGTCCCCACAGCTCTCATAATGATTTATTTTTTTAATACTCTTGCAAACAGCAGGCCAGCTTTTATCTAATTGATTTAAAAGCAAAATTAAAATCCACTGACAGTTATTTGACAGATTTCAAATAAGCCCTAGAATAAGTCGTCATCTTTCTGGCTCTTAACATTTCAATTATGGTTAGATCATTGCTTATTAGCATTCTCTCAGGTTTAGGGTTTGGCTTAGGATTTGCGCCTTACTCCTTATTCCCTGTTGCCCTACTCGCTCTAGCGGCCTTTTACTTGCAAATAATTAAGCAAAAACGTCTGTTGCATGTTTTTTTACTCGGTTTTTGCTTTGGTCTTTCATTTTTTATTTCAACAGTGAGTTGGGTTTATATTAGTGTGGCGGCCTATTCCAATGCTGGCGTCTTAATAAGCCTCTTGCTAACGGCGGCCTTTTTAATGCTCGAAAGTCTCTTTTATGGCTTAATGACGTCACTACACCATCTACTGTTTGTAAAAAAAAACTGTTTGATTAAAGCCTTGGGATTTGCATTTCTTTGGGGACTGTTTGAGTCATTACGCTCTGTCTTTTTAGGTGGCTTTCCATGGGTGTTGGCAGGGGATGCGCAATCAGACTCAGTCCTTACGCCTCTTTTGCCAATACTTGGTAGTCAAGGCACTGGGGTTTTCTTTGTCTTAATAGCAACCCTTTTAGCAAGCTCCGTACCGAAACTAAACCATCGGGCTCGCCAAGAACGAGTAAAAGGCTTTTTATTGCTAGCAACCATGATGTTCTTGTTTCTTATTCCTCTAACACTCAAGGGAATCAATTGGACGACCCCTAAAGAACTAAAGCCCCTAAAAGTGAAACTCATTCAAGGAAATGTATCAGAAAAGGACAAGCAATCAGCCAATCACATTGGTTCTATTCTCGAACACTATCAACGATTGAGTTTTAAAGATCCTCAAGCCTCCGTTGTTATCTGGCCTGAATCCATCCTTGCTTTCACAGAGTCAAGCATAAGTCCGTATTTAGAGTTTGTGTATCAGCAACTAAAAGAGAAGAAAAAAATCCTAATTTACGGACTGCCAACAGCGAATAAGCACAAGCATTATCATACATCCATGATACAAACTGGTCGGAAAATATCCTATTACCATAAGGAACATTTAGTGCCATTTGGCGAGTACCTTCCCATTCCTGGCTTAAGCCCCCTGCTTAAGCATTTAGAGATTGAAGAGCCTCTTTTCTCACCTGGCGAGAATCAACAAGCGTTGTTAGTGAATGGTGTCAAAATTGCCCCTTTTATTTGCTATGACATAGCCTACGCCTCAAGCGTCAATCAGCATGAGGGTGAGGTTTTACTAACTCTTACCGACGATGCTTGGTTTGGTCAGAGCAAAGCACTTAGACAGCATCAACAAATTGCAAGGGTACGTGCCATCGAACAAGGCAAACCTCACTTATTTGTAAGTAACAATGGTTTAACAAGTTTAATTGATGCCAACGGGCAAGTTCTGCAGAGCGCACCTTTGTATCAAGTGGCCACACTTGATGCAAGTGTAACTCCCTATACTGGGCAAACGCCCTGGCACTGGCTAGGGTTTAGGCGCTTACTCTGTCTAGAATTGTTAGCCCTACTCATACTAGTCGTCCTTTAAAAATATGTGGTTTGGGTACTTGTTCAGTATAACAAGAGGGAGTATTCTTAGCCTCTTGATAGATAACCCTATTTTTTAAATGGCGATTAACCAAGAATACAGACCCGAAGAAGTCGAAAAAAGTGCTCAAGAGTACTGGCAAAAAAACCAAAGCTTTAGCGTTTGTGAGAACTTAAATAAAGAGAAATTCTACAGCCTTTGTATGTTTCCTTACCCTAGTGGCTCACTGCATATGGGGCATGTTAGAAACTACACCATGGGTGACGTCATAGCGCGCTACCAGAGAAGCTTGGGTAAAAACGTCTTGCAGCCGATTGGTTGGGATGCGTTTGGGCTTCCGGCTGAAAATGCCGCCATTAAAAATGACGTGCCTCCTGCTGAATGGACTGAACAAAACATCGAGTCAATGCGCGAGCAAATAAAGCGCCTAGGCTTTGCTTATGATTGGAAAAGAGAACTCGCCACCTGCTCACCTGACTATTATCGCTGGGAACAATGGTTCTTTTTGAAACTCTATGAAAAAGGCTTGGTTTATAAAAAAAACGCCGTTGTTAATTGGGATCCCGTTGATAATACTGTTTTAGCCAATGAACAAGTGGTAGATGGTCGAGGATGGCGTTCTGGCGCTTTGGTTGAACGTCGCGAAATCTCACAGTGGTTTTTAAAAATTACTAGCTATGCCGATGAGTTGCTTGAGAGCCTCGAAGAGCTTACAGAGTGGCCTGAGCAAGTAAAGACCATGCAAGCAAACTGGATTGGTCGCTCTCAAGGGGTTGAAATATCTTTTTCTCTTCCAGAGGAAGACGCTGGCTTAAAAGTTTATACAACTCGAGCTGATACCTTCTATGGCGTGAGCTTTATTGCCATTGCTGCTGAACACCCTCTTGCAAGTAAAGCAGCAATAAACAACTCTGAGGTCTCTGCGTTCATTGAAAAGTGCCGTGAAACACTCGCTCAAGAGTCGATGATTGAAACACAGGAAAAAATAGGGATCTTTACAGGACTCTATGCCACTCATCCTTTGAGTAAAGAGCCTGTTCCAATTTACATTGCAAACTTTGTTTTAATGAGTTATGCCCATGGGGCGGTTATGGGAGTTCCAGCTCATGATGAAAGAGACTATGATTTTGCTAAAAAATATGACATTCCAATCAAACAAGTCATTAAAGAAAATGACCAACTAGAGACCTCATTACCCTTTACAGAGCCTGGTATTTTAATTGATTCTGGTGACTTCAGTGACTTACCCTCTCTTGAGGCCAAAGAGGCTATTGCTGAACACCTAATAGCCCAAGGGATCGGCACAAAAAAAACGAATTACCGTTTACGTGACTGGGGCGTCTCTAGGCAGCGCTATTGGGGCACACCAATCCCTATGATTTGCTGTGATAACTGTGGGCATGTGCCAGTACCAGAAGAAGACTTGCCCATCAAACTGCCAACAGAGGTAAGCTTAACTGGTAAGGGCTCGCCTTTAGCAAACTGCCCTGACTTCATTAACACCACGTGCCCAAAATGTGGCGATGCGGCCAAAAGAGAAACCGATACTTTTGACACCTTTGTTGAATCCTCTTGGTATTACGCGCGATTTTGTTGTGTGATGCAAGAGAATGCAATGCTCGATGACCGGGCAAATTACTGGACGCCAGTTGATCAGTACATTGGCGGCATTGAACATGCTGTGATGCACTTACTCTATGCTCGTTTTTTCCATAAATTACTGCGTGATTTTGGGCTGGTAAACAGTAACGAACCATTTAAGAGCCTGTTAACTCAAGGGATGGTTTTGAAAGATGGCGCTAAAATGTCTAAGTCCAAGGGTAATGTGGTCAACCCAAATACCTTGATTGACAAATATGGCTCAGACACGGCTCGTTTTTTCATCATTTTTGCAGCCCCTCCTGAGCAATCATTGGAATGGTCTGACAGTGCGGTTGAAGGAAGCTTTCGTTTTCTTAAAAAACTCTGGAACTTCTGTTTAGACAAGCCGTTTATACAGGAGAGAAATAGCTACACCCAAGAGCCTGTGAGTCATTCAGTTAATTGGAATGATGGCCCTGAAGCACTGAAAAAAGCGCGTTATGAATTACATAACTTGCTCTCACAAGCAAGTTATGATTACACGCGAAATCAGTTCAATACAGCAGCATCTAGCTGCATGAAACAATTTAACTGCTTAAGCAAGTTACCTGTTGAGTCAAATGAACATTACCAGGCCTTAGTGCACGAAGGCATTAGCATCTTACTTCGAGTGCTAGCCCCCATCTGCCCACACATTACCCACCATCTTTGGCAGCAACTAGGATTTCATGAGGCAATCATTGATGCACCATGGCCTAAGACCGACAAGTTAGCTCTAAAGCTTAACGAAGTTGAATACGTTATTCAGATAAATGGCAAGCTCAAGGCAAAACTTGCTCTCTCCCCTAAGTTAGAAGATAAAGAGATCATCGATAAAGTACTTCAAAACTCTAACCTCAAAAGCCATCTTACGGATAAAACTATCAAGAAGACCATCGTGGTGGCAAATAGAAAGTTGGTTAACATTGTGGTTGCATAGACATGACTAGAAAAACTGTGTGCCGGCTCATTATTTTGCTGGCATGCGCCTTGTTAGATTCTTGTAGTTATAAACAAGTTGAACAATCAGGACAGTTATCGCCACAAATTACTGAGCTCAAGGTTGAGGCAAGCGATCAAGTTCCAATGAGCTTGTTACGAGCGTTTTATCAGCAGCTGCCAGCCCAAACAAGCAAGGGAAAAACTAAAAACAGCACGTGGCAATTGAGCCTTAAACACTTTAGTCAACAGACAGATACCATGGCAGCCAGTGCTAACGCTCATATTATTATCAAACGCGTTTCAATGAGTCTGTGCTTTCTTTTAATAAATGGTGTTAAGAATGTTGTCATTCCTAATACTTGTATAAGTCAAAGTGCCAGTTACCCATTTGACAGCAATAAAACATTAAGCTTTGATATTCAAAGGGAACAACACAAGGCGCGACTAGAAAACACCCTAGCCAAACAAACAATAAATATGATTAATTTAAAGCTTCGATAAACAGATGAAACTATCCAGTAAGGAGTTCATAAGAAACCCTATTAAGAACAATCCGCTTATACTCATCACTGGTGGTAGTGATGACTATCGCGCCCTATTTTTAAAAAAACTTTATGCTCTTCTTCTGCTAGCAGACTGTGATAAAACTCATTATAACTTTCAGATAAACCAAGATTGGGATGGCTTGCTTAATGATCTACAAAGTTACCCCTTGTTCTCAGAATTATCCTTAGTAACCTTAAAGCTTGCAAAATCTAAACTCGATAAATCCAATGGTGCTAAACTTCTAGACGCGCTCAATTACAGTGACCTAAAAAAACGGTTAATTATTAGCCTTCCTAAGCTTAAAAAAAATGATGAAAAACAAGAGTGGTATCAACACGCACTAAACACTGGCGTAGTCATTGAACTCTCTCAATTAACACATCGAGACTTAAACAACTGGGTGCTAAAAAAGGCCTCGGCTGCCAATCTCACCATTAATCCAGAAGCCATTTCCTTCTTGCTTTTTAAAACCGAAGGCAACTTAGAGGCAATCAATCAAGAACTGCATAAATTAGCACTACGTTACCGAGAGCAGCCCATCTCTCTTGAAATGATGGAAAAAAGCCTCACTTATCAGGCAGATTATACCTTGTACTTATTAAGTGATGCCTATCTTTCACAAGATCTCAAAAGAACCCAAACCGTATTTAATCAGTTGAAAAATAGTGGCACAGAGCCTGCCCTACTGCTTTGGATCTTAACTCAAGACGTACGACAACTCTGTCAATTAAGTAAACTCATTGATAGTGGTGTGCCCTTTCAGCGCGCCTGCCAAACCCTAAAAATATGGAGTTCTCGGCAATCACTCTATCAGAAGTGCTATCAAGCTCACCAAAGGCGGTCTTTATTCTCGTTACTCAATATTTTAAATCACTGCGATCAAGTACTAAAAGGCTCACGTCAAGGAAATCTCATTAATTACCTTGAACTCTGTACGCTGTTTTTAGCGAGTGCCGACCCTCATTTTGAGAACATGTTAACTCTTTCGTTTGACCATCATCACATTATTTAATTGCTTTAATTTCATCAAGATCCTGCTAAGCCCATCCACCCCATTAACATCAATGGTTAAGTCAATGTTGGCTTCATTGCTCTCTTTATCAATGTTGGTCGATAAGGCATACACATTCACTTTTTCATGCACTAGAAGCTGGGTGACATCACGCAGAAGACCGGGTCGGTCAAAGGCTGTAATCAATACATCCACTTTATACAGGCTTTCATTGGCCTCTCCCCAAGTAATCTCAAGCAGACGGTCCTTTTTTTGCTCACTTAAAAGGATAATGTTAGGGCAGTCTTTTTTATGGACAGAAACGCCACGACCAACAGTAATGTAGCCGATGATGTCTTCACCAGGCACTGGGTTACAGCAACGTGCAATGGTGGTTAGTAGATTACCAACACCTTCAATAACCACGTCGCTGGCCTGCTCTTGTTGCGTGCCTTCTGTGCTTGCTTTTAATTTTGGCTCTATTGGTTCTAGTTCTTTTGGTGCCAGACGGTTAATGATTTGTGAGAGCCGTAGATCGCCTCGACCTAGGGCTGCAATCATGTCATCCGACGTCTTAAAGTTTAGGTGGCTGGCAACCTGATTTAGGCCCTTAGACTTTAACTCAAGCCGAGCTAATTCTCTCTCTAAAATAAGTGCCCCTTCACTGCGGTTTTTTTCAAAATCCTGTTGTTTAAACCAGTGGTGAATTTTAGCCTTTGCTCGAGAGCTTTTTAGATAATGCGCATGTGGATTTAGCCAATCCAAGCTTGGTTTTTCTTCACGACCGGTTAAAATTTCAACTTGCTCACCGGTGTTTAATTGATGGGTTAAAGGCACCATCTTACCGTTGACCTTTGCCCCACGACAGCGGTGCCCCACTTGTGAATGAATGTGGTAGGCAAAATCTAAAGGGGTTGAGCCAACCGGTAAATCTATGACATCCCCGCTGGGGGTAAAGATATAAACGCGATCATCAAAGTAGGCATTGGCGACTAAAGATAGATCAGCTTCACCACTGTAGCACTCACGCTGCCAAGCTAAAACTTCTCTTAACCACTCAATTTTTTGCTCATGACTGTCACGTTGGGGCCCGCCGCCCTCTTTGTATTTCCAGTGTGCAGCAACGCCCATCTCTGCTTCTTCATGCATCTGAACCGTTCGGATCTGCACTTCAAAGTTTCGATTGCCTGGCCCAATCACCGCAGTGTGTAACGAGCGATAACCATTAGGTTTGGGGCTCGAGATATAGTCATCAAACTCTTCAGGAATTTGCTGCCAAAATTCATGAACGATACTAAGCACTTCGTAACATTGAGGAATGGTTTCAACCAATACTCTGAAGGCAGTGGCATCATAAATCTCTTCAAGACTTAATTGCTTTCGTTGCATTTTTCTAAAGATTGAATGTATATGCTTAGAGCGACCATACACATCAAAGTTTGAAATTCCCTTCTTCTTTATCGCCTCTTCAAAGACAGTCACAATCTCACGTACATACTGATCACGCTCAAGCCGCTTTGCATTTAACCCCTTTGCAATTTCTTTATACTTATCTGGATCTAAATAGCGAAAAGATAAATCTTCCATTTCCCACTTTATCGCCCCAATCCCTAAACGATTAGCAAGTGGTGCAAAGATCTCCATGGCCTCTTTTCCGATTGGTCGGCGCATTTTATCAGGTAGTTGGGAGACAGTACGAAGAACTCTTAGACGTTCAGCAAGCTTAATTAACACCCCTCGCACGTCATCAACCATAGAAAGAAGCATTTTTTTTATGTTCTCAAGCTGCTGACGAGAACAGTGCTCATCGACGCCACCAATAAGACTAATAGCTCCCATACGGGAAACACCATTTACCAGTTTGGCAACATTAACCCCCAGGTGCTCAATGACGTCTTCCTCAGTAAGCTCGGCATACTGAACACTTTCATAGATAACTGCCGCGGCGATGGTTTCTGCATCCACTTCCAAGTCCAACAAAATATCAGCCATAGCCAGGCCTTGTTGAAGACAAGATTCTCCTGATTCGGTAGTGTGTTCGTTTCCAGCAAGCTTGCCAAGAAGGCAAGCATTGCGAATCAGGTTCGTTTGATTCTCGGTGTAGATAGACTCAATTTGCGCGAGCCAGAGTTCAACTTCAATAACATCCCCGGCCGCATAAGGAAGTGGTTCCTTTACTTTTACCATCAAAAGGTCCCTTTATCATTCTGTTGGCAATAGTGTAACAGATAAGCCCCTCTTCGTCCTTATTTTACAAAAAGCGCAGGGTAAACGCATGGATGTGTTTTTAGCGGCCAGTCTAGGCAAAGTTGTTTCGATGAGCGGAGTTTACACACAAGTAAATGAGCACCGCAAAAACAACTTTAACAACGAGTGGACCCAAAAGACGTTCATGCGTCTGTCCTGACAAAAAACGCGATTGACTCAATATGAGAGGTATGAGGGAACATGTCTAAGACCCCTGCTTTTACTAATCGGTACCCCTTTTCATGTACTAAGATCCCGGCATCACGCGCCAGAGTCGAAGGGGAACATGCCACATAAACAATCGTATTTGGTGATAACTTCTCAATTTGACTGACTATTTCCTTAGCGCCTGAACGAGGTGGATCGATTAGTAATTTATCAATCGATTGATTCCAGGTGGCCTTAGTAAAGTCTTCGGTCAAATCAAAGGCATGAAACTCAGCATTGCTAATGTTATTTAAGGTCGCATTTTCTCTGGCTCGTTTAACCATTAATTCGCTGCCCTCAACTCCTATAACTTTTTTTGCATGTCTGGCAATGGCTAGTGAGAAGTTGCCTAGACCACAAAATAGATCTAGTACGGTCTCATCACCCGACAAGGACAAAAGATCAATGGCCTTTCTAACCATTTTACGATTGATGTAAGGGTTTACTTGGGTAAAGTCGGTCGGCTCAAATTCTAGAGATAAATCAAAATCATCAAGTCGATAATTAAGTTTTTGAATCTCTCCTTCTGGGTAAAGCTTATAGACTGAGTCAGGCCCTTTGGGTTGTAAGTAAATGGTAAAGCTTTTGCTTTCAGCAAAAGACTTTAACCGCTGTTCATCTTGCTCGGAAAGAGGTTCTAAATTTCTAAAAATAAGAGCTGCTTGTTGATCACCAATTGCCACCTCGATTTGAGCAATGCTCTCAGACTTTTCTAGACTTTCGACCAGTGCCTCAAGGTTTGGTAAGTTAGTTGCAACCTGAGGGTGTAAAATTTTGCAATCATCCATGTCAACAATAAATCGGCCACAAAATCGTTCACGAAAGCCAATTAAGACTTTCTCTTTTTTAAATACGTGACGTACACTCAAGCGAGCCTTATGTCGATAGCCCTCTGTCTGAGATTCTATAGGGCTTAACCATTCATCAGGCTCAACCCGTGCAAAATGCTGAAACTGCTCTTTAAGGCCTGTTTCTTTTAAAGCAACCTGCTGTTTAAGCGAGACGTGTTGTAATGAACAGCCCCCACAAAGCTCAAAGTGAGGACAAATGGGCTCAATTCTATCGGGTGAAGCAGAAATGACTTCCACGACCTTTGCCACATCATAAGCACGTTTCTTTTCAATAATCTGATACTTAACCCTCTCACCTGGCAACGCACCATGAATGAAGGTAGTCTTACCCTCGACTTTTGCAATGCCACGCCCTTCATGAGATAACTCTACAATCTCTGCCTCATACACAGTCAAATCTACTTTTGCTCGCCTTCGTCTACCCATGCTACTAACCAATTATCCGGTTCAAAAAAGCCGCATTATAACAAAATAAAGAACGGTTCACTAAAGATATCAAAAGGAGTATGCTGTAGAGCAAAATTTGAGAGACAAAAGGATGAATCATGACTCAATCAATTAACCGCATCGCGGTCTTAGGTGCGGGCGTCATGGGCGCACAAATTGCTGCCCACTGTGTTAATGGTGGCTTTCAGGTCGACCTCTATGACCTAGACACAAACATGGTGAAAAAAGCACTGAAATCACTTTTAAGACTTAAACCCGCCCCTCTGGCCTGTGCATCAATCGCAAGCCATATTTGTGCAAAGAATTACCAAGACGACTTGGAGGCTCTGACAAGCGCAGACTTAATCATCGAAGCCATCGCAGAGCGCATGGACATTAAACAGAGTCTGTATCAAAAAGTAGCCCCCTATATTAATGAAAAGGCTTTTTTTGTAACCAACACTTCAGGCTTAAGCCTTGAGAGTTTATCAGAGGTCTTACCGGAGGCTCTAAGGTCTCGCTTTTGTGGTGTGCACTTTTTTAATCCGCCGAGGTACATGAAACTTGCAGAGCTCATCCCAACCAAAAACAGCCGCCCTGACATGCTCGATGAGCTTGAAACCTTTCTTACACGCTACTTAGGAAAAGGGGTTATACGTGCTAAAGATACCCCAAACTTTATTGCCAATCGCATTGGTGTTTTCTCTCTACTTGCAACCATTTACCATGCAAAACGTTTTGATATTCCTTTTGACGTAGTGGACGCTCTCACAGGCCCTCTCATTGGACGCCCCAAGAGTGCTACCTTTAGAACCCTAGATCTGGTAGGATTAGACACCATGGCTCATGTAATTGACACCATGAGTAACACTCTCAAAGACTGCCCCTGGCATGCTTACTACCAAAAACCAGACTGGTTGCTTGGCCTCATTGCGAAAGGAAAACTCGGTCAAAAAACAGAAGGCGGAATATATCAAAAAGTTGGAAGAACCATTCAGGTACTAGATGGCGAACAGTACCGTGACGCAAAACCTATTGTTGCAAATGAGATTAAAGAAATCTTTAAAAGTAAGTCTGTTAATAAACTTGCTCTTTTACAAAAATTAAATCACCCACAAGCAAAATTTTTAGCCGCCTGCTTTTTTGATCTATTTCATTATGCCTCAAGCCAATTAGAGTCCATCGCAGAATCAACCTCTGACATAGATTTAAGTCTCAGATGGGGCTTTGGCTGGAATAAAGGACCGTTTGAAATTTGGCAAGGTCAAGGCTTTGAGGAAATTTTAAGTCTGCTAAAAGAAAAATCTTTAAATAAACAATTGATGAGTGAGCATGCCCCAGCCGACTGGTTAAACAAAACAACTGCCTTCTACCAAGAAACACTCTCCTACTCCCCGAGCCAAAATAATTTTATTAAACGCTCAACCCTACCAGTCTACGATAGACAACTCACAAAAGTCACCCCTCTTCATCAAATAACAGTCTTAGGAGAGACGCTTTTTGAAGATGACTCAGTAAGATTGTGGCTGCATACTGATAACATTGGTGTATTGAATTTCAAAACAAAAATGAGCACCATTTCAACAGCGGTCTTACATGGCATACATAAAGCATTAGATGTTGCCAACAACTGCTTGCAGGGCTTAGTGATTGCACAGGCTGACTTGGCAAACTTTAGCTGCGGTGCAGACTTATCTGAGTTTGTTGGTCATCTAGCCAAAGAAGATAAGAGTCATTTTAAAAAAATGGTTGAGTATTTTCAGGAAACCACCACACGAATTCAGCAAAGCCCTATCCCAATTGTTGCTGCAGTGAGCGGTCGAGCCTTTGGCGGCGGCTGTGAAATTATTCAACATTGTCATCATCAAGTTGCTGCCTTAGAAAGCTACATTGGGTTGGTTGAGGTAGGCGTTGGTCTGTTACCCGCTGGTGGTGGGTTAAAATGTTTAGTTGTTGAGGCCTACAAACGTGCGGCAGGAGGTGATGTTTTTTATTTTGTTGAACAAGCGTTTAAAACAGTTGCCATGGCTAAGGTTTCAAGTTCTGCCGTTGAGGCAAAAACTTTAGGTTTATTAAGGCCTGAGGCGGATGTCATTTTAAATGAATCAGAAGTTTTATTTGTTGCCATTGCCAAAGCCAAACAGATGGCTGCTTCGAATTTCACGAAACCATTGCCGCAAATGGTAGAAGCGCTTGGCCTTAACAATTTTGCTCGGCTGCAAATGATTATAGTTAACATGCAAAAAGGCGGTTTTATCTCAGAGCATGATGCGTTAATTGCAGAGAAAATTGCCTCCGTGTTATGTGGCGGTGAAGTTGATGAAGGAGAGCTGATTGACCAGTCTTGGCTATTAAAGCTAGAAGTCGATGCTTTTTATCAACTGGGACAAACCGACAAAACAAAGGCTCGCATTGACCACATGCTCAAAACAAAAAGGCCTCTAAGAAACTAACACTGTCTCAATTTAAAAAGGGAAGGGTTTCTCTCCCTTCCCTTTACCAATTTAGGCCAGGACTTAAGGTTTCTGGCATATTTAAACAACTAGCTTCCAAACTTGCCACGGGGTATGCGCAAAAATCTGCTGCGTAATAAGCACTGGGACGATGATTGCCACTTAAACCGGTGCCCCCAAATGGCGCATTACTAGCAGCACCTGTTAAGGGACGATTAAAGTTGACAATCCCTGCCTTTATTTCCTGATAAAAAGTCTCATGCAGACTTTGATTATCAGAGAGTAAACCTGCCGATAAACCAAAGCGCGTGTTGTTTGCTTCAAGAATGGCACTATTAAAATCCTCCACTCTTATTACTTGCAACAAAGGGCCAAATATTTCTCTGTCCTCGATTGACGTTTCGCTCATGTCAATGATACCAGGAGAGAGAAAGGCTCCCTGCTCCCTCGGCACCCCCATCTTAAGCAGTGCTATGCCACCACGCGCCAAACAGTGCTCTTGAAATTCTAATAGATTTTGCTGGGTTGTTTGATTAATGACTGGGCCCATAAAAGGCTCAGGCTTTTCTCTATAGTCCCCCACGCTTAAATTGCTAACTTTTTCAATCAGTGCTTTAAGAAAGTCATCACCCTTTTCATCTTTTGGAACAATTAAGCGTCGTGCACAGGTACAACGTTGCCCACTGCTGATGAACGCACTCTGTATTGTGTTGTAGACAGCGCCATCAAGAGTATCCACATCCCAGACAATTAATGGGTTATTACCTCCCATCTCCAGAGCCAATAACACCTCAGGCCTTCCTGCAAATTGTCGATGCAGTTTTAGCCCAGTATCGGCACTACCAGTAAAAAGAACGGCATCAATGTTTTCATTCAGCAGCGCTTGTCCAATCCTGCCACCACCTTGTACTAGATTAAAAACACCCTTCGGAAGCCCTGCTTTATGCCAGAGTTTGC
>JASBUC010000040.1 GCA_030148065.1 Legionellaceae bacterium
AATGCGTCTGACTTCGCCTTTATTGTTTAGCCTTAGCTTGCTAGTCATTACTTTGCTGGCAACTGTGTTGTTTGTTTCCTTTTACGTGGGCAGCAAGCCTGTAGGCGTTGTGGTTTTTGCCATTCTTAGTATGAATGCTGCAAACCTTCCACTTAGCTATTTTGCTGGTAAGGCTTTGTATACCTAAGCCAACGTCAGATAAATCAAAACTTGCTTTTTAGATGGCCATAATGGTATAAATCGGCCTTTTTTTGACTCAACCGTAATAATAAGGACATAAGTTCATGTTAGATCTAGCTGTAAATACTGTCGCTTCTTCCTATCGCATCATGAAACATGGCGTTTCTGATTTTGCTGCCGATCCCATTCTCTCTCTTGAGAAAGCCTTAGCGGCCGTAACCTGTGGCTTTGGTGGTTATCTAGCGGCTTTCAGCGCCTTAAATTACTCCTCAGATAATGTGCGTAACACCATCCAGTGGACCCTTACTGGCTTTGTTGGGGCCGTAGCCGCTATTTTAGCCGAAACAGAGGGCAATATTTCTAGTGCCAGCCAAGCAGAGCAGCTAATGATGGGGGCAGCCATTGGTGGCTCAGCGTTCATTGCTCATCGTTTTTATCGAGAATTGTTCTCAGCAGCGGTTGGTACTGGTGCCGGCTATGCGGGCTATCATTTGGTTCCAGGTCAATCTATGTACAAATTGCCGCCAGCTCAAGAGGTCATTAACCAAGTTGGTGGAAAATTACCTCGAGTCGATGAAGTGATTAGACATTATGCTCCTCAAGGCCCAAGAATGGGCTGATAACAAAACAGAGGCAAGGGAAATGCCAAAATCTATTCCTGGGGTGTTCGGCAGAGTAGCAACTTCTGGCCACCCCCCCCCCGCAGAGTTTTCTATCACCTATCAAACCGTCAAAAACAAAATTGCCGTACATTTTGACTAACTAAGACTCATCGGGATCTATACCCAAACCAGTTTATTATGCCCAGTGGGTGCAAAATGAACTAGATTTTTATATGACATAGTTGATCGTTCTAAATAAGGATAAAGTTGATATGACAGAGTCATTTAAAGACTTATTCTCGGGGCATGCGGCGGAATATCAACGTTACCGGCCACAATACCCCAGTCAATTTTTTGAGTATCTAAAGGAATTGGCACCGGATCATCAAAAAGCTTGGGATGCGGCTACTGGCAATGGACAAGGTGCTATAGGGCTTGCTCAATTTTTTGATAAAGTCTTTGCAACCGATGCCAGTGAAGCGCAAATTAAAAATGCAATTGTCCACCCTAAGATTTCTTACTCGGTCGCTAAATCAGAGGAAAGCGGCTTAGAGTCACAGTCGGTCTCACTAGTGAGTGTTTTTCAAGCGTTTCATTGGTTCGATGAAAAAGCCTTCTTTAATGAGGTTAAGCGAGTTATTAAGCCGGGGGGCCTGCTTGCCATTATCGGATATAACACAGCCATTACTGGTCTCAATGTTGTGGACAGGGTTTATAATGAGTTTTGCTTCGATTACCTTTGGCAGAAAGGCTGTTGGGACATGGCGCGCGATAGTTTGAATAATAATTATCAAGACACCAAGTTTCCATTTAATGAGATTAATGCCCCACAATTTTATCTTTCCATGAAATGGAATTATGCCGACTATCTATCTTATCTAAACACCTGGTCTGCTGTTAAAAATTACCAAAAAAAACACCAAATAAATCCCGTTGATAAGTTCGTGAAAGCAAGGATTGAATCTCATTGGCAAAATAAAGACACCCCAATTGAAGTTCGTTTTCCAATGGTGCTACGCCTAGGCTTTATGAGGTAGGACGAGGTTACTAATCGTCTCTGCTTGAGGGTGCGTTGCTTGATAGGCGTTATTTAGTATTTGAAGCACCTCATCTGAGCAATTTGGAACAGACTCGCGAGCATAGTCTTGAGCTGTTTGCCCATCTTTATTGGTACTTTGTAAATTGCTAACAGTGACTAGGTAGGAAACGGCTACTTCTTGGTTATTTAAAATAGCTTCCATCAGTGGTGTTAACGATTCATTGTTTTTCTGCTCAAATAAATTTGGTTGTTGTTCTTTAATCAATTTTAAGATGCTAACAACCCCAAATCTTGCTGCTAAATGAGCAAGATTTTCTTTGGCACGCGTGGGTTGGTAGAGGGGTGCCTGATGCTTTATAAATAGGTCAAAGGCTGCCTCAATAGCTGTTGTTCCTGTGTTAGCAAAAATTAAATGAATGGGGTAGTAACCAAGTTTTGAGGGCTCGGCACTGGGTGATCCTAATTCTAACAGTGCATCGATGGTTTCGAGATGTCCGTTTGAGCAGGCAAGGTGTAGAGCGCTCATCCCACTTCTGTTCGATTGTTTTAAGAGTTCAATTCGCTCACTCTTATTTGATGGTAGAGTGTTTCTTATGTAGTCAGTTAGCCCATATTTGGCGGCATATGAAATAGGGTCTCGGTTTTCTAGTTCTGAGTGGGTTTCACTAAGGTTCCAAGTCGAACGATTTAAGGTTTCAGCGGCATCCATAGGTCTTAAATGATATAAAAGCAGGCCAGCATTATATCATTATTGTGCCAAATGTCTATAAAAAGAGCAAGGCGGTCTGGTTTCTACTATCTTTAGTATATATATGTGGAGAATCCATGCTAGAGACAATCACAACCATTGAGGAGGAGCCGATTAATTTCCAGGCTCATCCCTTAATTGCTCGCTTCAACCAGAAAGTTAAGGCCTATAATCGGGTTTTGGCTTCTCAAGAACGTGATAAACAAGCAACTTGTTTATCGCTCTTAAGAGAAATCAGCTTTATTGTGGAAAATGAAAAGTTGTGGCTTGTGTCCAATGAACAACGAGAATCATCAAGTGATCGCACGGGTACAATTGCTGAGTATTCGGGCATAGGCAGAGAACTAAAAGATCTATTACAGATTGATACAGCAGTCTTAGACAGTCACGCTGAAGCCTTTATAAAGGCTGAACTAA
>JASBUC010000042.1 GCA_030148065.1 Legionellaceae bacterium
CTGGCTTTATTAGCGATTGGTTTTGCTTGGGCACATAAAACGGGTGAATGGAAAGCTGAAAAAACACCTATTCGTCTTAAAACTATAAAAAAACAAAGACGACCACAGTACACTTTCTTTAAATATGGCTTAGATCACATCGGAGATAAATTTAACAAAGTATCTGTGAAAAAAGTTGCTTTTAAGCGTTTAGTTAACCTTTTAATACCTAAATCAGAGCCTTGCTGGGGGATAACTTAGATGTTTTGTCGTGTACAGAGCTGAAAGTAATGGAACGGGAGCTTTTTAAGCTTTTGTTAAGGTGATGTGGGCATAATCATGTGCCTAGTCCAACTACTACCGGAATATTTGCAATGTCTAGCAGAAAAGATGTAGCCATCGGTTATTTCTCGGCAGAGAACCTAACTATTGATGAAGCTCTGCAAATCTCGAATAAATTTACCCCACAAAATGAAGCGGCGTTAATTGAGGAATTAAAGGCGTTTAAGCCTACTTTTGTACACCGCTACACACCACCACAAGCAGGGGAGCCTGTAACTTACCTTACTCCGTCTTTCGATTGTGATACTAGGTTAACGCATAAGCAATCTGCTCTGGTTAAAGTAATTATTAAAAACTATGTTGACAATCAATGGACTCACCCAACGTTAAGTAAAATACTCGCTCTACATGCAACAAATGAGTTTCTTATTGTTTTTGCTAAAATGCTTAAAAAAGATGGGGGTGCTTACCCTCACATGGGAACGATTTTATCGCCACTGACTGAGAGAATTTTAAAAATAGAACTTAGTAATGAAAATGTTTTTCTTAAACAAATACAGTGGGCAAGAGGACTATTCTTTAGTGGCAACCAAGAGGTTAGACTCACCCATTTTATTACTGGGCAAGTTATTGGTAAATACACAGAAGCAGAAACAGATGGGAGCTTAAACCAAGGTGAGTTTGGTCTAGCGCGTTTAATTTTTAAGATCCATTTAAAAGCAGAATCACTTAGAGCGCAAAGAGGAGATAAAGATCCTGCGTATAGTGCCGCCAATACTTTGTATAATGAATTATCTAAAGAATATTTAAGCTATTTATCACAAGAGGCTCCTAAGGGGGAGGCTTGTCAAAACTTTAAAAGCAGTGCAAACGGTTTGATTGAAACAGCTGAAAAAGAGTTAAGTAAGCATAGGGGTTGGAAGAACTTTCTTGCCAACATTGGCTTACACATTGGCCTACTGGTAACAACTGGCGGACTTGGAAACATTGCCGCCCTTGGCGTTTCATATTACCAAGGAAATGAAAACCTTCTATTCTCATTAACGAAGACAGATTCAAGTAAGAAGGGAGAGGCTCTCTCAAACTACATAAACCGTTTTGCTCCCTAGTTTTTGGTAATATAGTCGGTTGAAATTTAATTGAGCAACTTTAACGGAAAGATTTTTGTGATGAGCAAAGCAAAAAAAGTGACGTTTAGCCAAAGCTAAATAAGCTTTTTTTAATGCAGCTCATCGTAAAAATCTGTATTGGTAAAGATGCTCAATTAAATTTCAACCGACTATAAATAAATCTTTAAGGTTACGCCAGCTAATAATGGGGATTTGGCCTAAGTGAGTTTCTAAGTCCCCTGCATAGACGATGTTTGGCTCTAAGTTTTGATCGGTTATAATCTTGGTTAGGCGAGTAAGGCCTTTGGTAAATTCATCGAGTATGGTCATGCCGGATTTGATTTCGAAGGCTTTAAGAGTGTTTCCCGATTCGATGATTAAATCAACCTCTGTTCCTGAGTGTTCTCGCCAGAAATAATTGTTACCCGGTGATCCTTCTGCAAACTGATACTTCATTAGCTCAGTAATAACAAACCCTTCAAAAATAGCTCCGCGACTTGCATGAATTTTAAGATGTTCTGATGACTCTATATTCAATAGTTTGCAAACAATCGCTGAGTCATAAAAATAAAGTTTAGGACGTTTAACGAGGCGCTTTTTATAGTTTTTATAGTAAGGCTTTAGCCGGTAGACGATGTAACTTGCTTCTAAAATACTTAACCAGTTCGTAATGGTTGTTTGGGATAAACCAAGGTTATTGGCAATGCTGCTCGCATTAAACTCTTGCCCGTGAAAGCCAGCACAAAACTTTAAAAACAATTGGAATTTTGACAGATCATTAACCGCTGTCAAACTTCGAACATCACGTTCAAGGTAGGTGCGAATGTAGGAGTCATACCATAGATTGACAGGCAGTTTTTCTTGATAAGGGCGAGGGTAGCTACCATTGTAAAGGTACTCCCAAAGGTTTGGTTCTTCATTAAGTGATTTATTGGTGCAAAACTCTTGGTAGCTTAGAGGAAGTAATTCAAAAATAACGGCGCGGCCAGCAAGCGTTTGGCTAATTTTTTCAGCAAGTAAAAAGTTTTGAGAGCCAGATAAAACGATGCGAGCACTTTTATACTCATCAACAATTTCCTGAATGTAAGAGAAAATGTCCGGATAGTTTTGTGCTTCATCAATTATTAAGCCCTTTAGGTGACTTAAAAGAAACCCTCTAGGATCTGACTTTATTAGTAATAAATTATCAGGGCTTTCCAGTGTTACATAGTGAAAGTTTGGTAGTAAATATTTTAAAAGTGTCGTCTTGCCACTTTGTCTAGGACCGGTTAAAACGGTTACCGGAAAGGCACTAATGCCTTTTTTTAATCGTTTTTCTATTGATCTAGCAAACATTTCATCTGAATTTAACTTTTAATATCAACATCATAGCACAAAACGTGTAAGTTTCCAATTTCAAGTTGGAAACTTACACGTTTTTACGAAGGCTAACGAGTATTAGTTTACTTGATGGCTTACTTCTTGATTGATAACTTGCCCTTCCGTCGGCAATTTTCTTTGGGCAGTAAATAAGGTTAGGCCTCTTTGTGCTTCACTGAGTTGGCTAAAAATTTGGGTTACAGGTTGTACTTGGCCACCACCATTAGCAAACATGGCCGCTTGTGAGGATTGCGTCGCTTCAAGCAGATTTGCTTTAGTGATGGATTCAGTTACCGCTTCAATAATTTTCATATTAAAGTAGGCTGGTTGTTGCAAGAGCTCTGCTTCTTTTTGGCCAAGTTGAACTTTGGCCTCTGCGTCTAACTTTGCCGTGCCTAGTGATATTTCAGCAAGGCTTGCCGCATTTTCTGCCTCTTGTCTCTTAACGCTTTGCTCACCTTGTAGTTTGGCCAGCGCAAGGCTTGTGCGAGCTGCTTGGTTTTCTTCTTCTTTTTGGAGAATCTTTTTCTCTTGTGCAAGTCTTAACTGCTCAGTCTGATTTTGAATTTGCAGGGCATTTTGTTCAGCTCTGGAGCTTGAGAGGTGTTTGGACTGTTGTTGTAATTGTTCTCGCAGTGCAGGATCTAGAATTTCGCAGTCCTCAATGTTTAGGCGATTTAACTGAATGCCATATTCTGATAGATCGCTTTTAAGTTTTGCTTGCACCCGGTCTTTCCAAGAGCATTTTTCAGAAGCCTGCTCAAGGCTTCCTTCAACTTCGGTTCTGGCAGACAAAATGTCACTGCCGGTTGAGGTAATGTCACGCATTGCCGTCGCATTAATGGCAGCAATCATATCGGCGGTGACCACTCGCTCAATGTGTCGCACAATTTCTTCCTGGCTAGAGAGTGTTTCCAAAGCTTTTTCTGGGTTCGTGATTTGATAGGTCACCACAAAGCGTACGCCAACGTAGTTGCCATCGGCGGTTAGAAACTTATCAAACTTTGCTTCATTTCGATCCATCTTATATTTGCTAACTCGTTCATTTTCAGTTTGCAGAGAAGGAAACACGAGCGTTTGCAAGCGAGTGTCTAAAAAGCCGCCAAAGCGCGCGGTTGGACTAGAAATAATGAATGCTCTATGACCTTTGCTCGACTCATCCTGTCTCCTTTCTTCTTGGCTGTCATCCTCTTGCTTGCTCTTAAGCGTGACCAGTTTTCCGCCATCATTTAGATAAGGGACTTCGCCTTGATCGGGTAAGATGTAATGAAGACCATTGAATTCTAGGCGCTTACTTGCTTGTGGAAAGGTGTAGCGACCGTCTTGATTCATGATTGAAAAGTTTGCTGATTGAAACAAATAAGGTTCATGACGGCCTTGCAGCACACGTGTTTCATTATCAACGCTAACTAAGGCAATGTTACCGGGTGCGACCATGACGTGGTGTAAGTCATAGTGCTTTTGGTAAGGCGTTGATGCAGAAATCAAGTTTCCTCGCTCAAACTCAAAGTTTGGGTTATCAATGATGTAGCGCCCACTTGGTAAAATCTTAGGCTGGTTGTTTTCAGTGACTAGGGCAACGCTTCCCCTTGGTACGTTTAAGAAGTGAAGGTTTCCATGGCCTTGATACACATCGGTTTGACGAACAATGCCAGTGCTTTCATTGAAGCTTAAATTTGCATCTTCTATAAAATGGCGACCGCTGTCTAACACTCTATAGTCTCGACCACTTTGTACGAGCGCCATGGTGCCCGGCCTTAAATTAAAATAATGGAGATTGCCGTTTCGAACGTACGGTTCTTGGCAACTGGCAAAGTCAGAGGCAGGGTTAAAGCTCAATCTTGGTTCGCGAATTTCATGACGACCCTCGGCTAAGAACTGAAAATCATTGCCAATTCTAATTTTGGCGAGCATTCCTTTGGGGACGTTAAAGACGTGCACATCGCCTTTGTTGATGTAGGGGGAGGTTTTAGCAACACTAAAACTGTCAAGGTTCGCAGGTTCGACAAAGTTTGGCTCATGGATGACATGGTAGCCCTCGTCATAAAGTCTTGCTTCATTTCCTATCATCACTTTTGCATATTGACCTCTCGGCACATTTAGTAAGTAATGACCAAATTTTCCGGTCAAGGTATTGGTTTTCTTATAAACGCCAAGTTCTTCACAGGTGTCGGTTGGGTTAAAGGTCCACTTAAGACGTTGCCTTTCTACGCTGTCAATGCTTAACCATGGAAGGTTATTTTTATGAGCTAAGCGCACTTCGTCAGGTTTAATTCGTTTAAAAGGTGTTCCAAAGAGTGAAAAGATCCAGCTAAACATTTGCGAGGCTTTTGTGAAAATGCTAACTCTTTGAGCTGTTCTGTCTGCTCCGAGTTGGTTGAAGTCGTTTTCGATGGCCTTAAAGTCAGGGGTCGCTAGATCATAAGGGCTTTTTATGATGATGGGGGAGGGCGGCGCTTTTTGCATGGCGGCTTGCTGTGGTATTGGGCCGTGCACTGGCAGCACTGGAGACTCTAAGTTTGGGGCGGTGACGATGCTTGAAAAGTCATCACTCTTAACACTTAACTGATAAACTTTCTCTTTTAGTTGATTTTCTTGCTCTATAAGCGCTTGTACGGTTAGTGGCATCGGGTGTCCCTCATTGGTTTAGTTGTAGAAAGGCAGAACGATAAAGCTGAAAACTTAACTAAGCCTTAACGAACCAGAAATAACTTTACGATACTGAAATATATGAGCGAGGTCCTTCTATTTTGTATTGACGTGGTGGTGCGATATAATTTGATGCGAGATGCGAGATGCGAGACGAGATAAACGATGATTAGACCAATTATAACCATGGGGCACCCGACGCTTCGAAAAAAAGCCAAAGCGATAGAGGCTGACGAGTTCGGCAGTGACGCCTTGTTGGCTTTAAAACAAGATTTGATTGAGACCATGAATGATAGTTCTGGCATTGGCATTGCCGCGCCTCAAATTGATGTATCAAAGCAAATTTGCATCGTCAACCTTAACGAAGACAACCCTCGTTATGAGCTTGGAGAGGCAAAAAATACGCTTTATGTCGTGATTAACCCCAGGATTAAAATTTTAGATAAGACGCCAACAGAGGGCTTATGGGAAGGCTGCTTGTCGGTACCAGGGCTACGCGGCTTTGTTAAGAGGCCAAGACGTATACAAGTGACTTTTTATGATGAGATGGGCGAGCCGCATAAGCTTGTGCTAAAAGACATGCTTGCGGTGGTCTTTCAGCATGAAATTGACCACTTAAATGGCAAACTTTTTGTCGATCGACTCGTTGATAGTAAATATCTAAGTTTTGAGGCCAACTTGAGCTAGCAGCGCCTTATCTGCTGACCTTCACGTATTCCCCATTCTGTTTTGAGGTTGTGACTGGTGTTAATTCAATCGTTGCCGGTTGACGAGTTGGGTTGAAAAATTTGCAGAGGCTTTGGCTAAGATTTTGTCTGTTCTCTGCGTGTTTTATATAAGCATTGTGACGTTTTTCAACTTCTTGTTCTAACCATCGACCCAGGCGACATCGTTGCAAGACGTAGCTAATGGCTTTCGCAAGAGACAAGGAAAGGCAGACAAAACGAGGGGTGTGCTTTAGGTGCTCTGCTAATTTCTTAAGTTTTTCAACATGAGCGGGTTTGCCATGGCTTAACAAGGTCTTAGAGAGGGTGCTGGCACTGTCTAGCAATAAACGCCGACCGCTGATTAATATGGGGCAGGATGTTTCATCAAAGAGTTGTCTCTCAATCAGCGTAAAACTCTTTAAGCCCTGCTCTGTCAAGCGCCTATCAAGCTTGGCCTGCTGAACTCTTTTTCTCTGCATGGTCAAAATGTTCTGAATAAAGTCGTGATCGAGTGCGTGATGCGGAACATTGTCACTTAGCCAATCGACAAGCCAAGCACAGCCTGCATCTTGCAAGATTTGTTCTTGGTTATTCAGAACAAAATGATACACCGCATTAAATAAGAACTCGTTGTGGTAATTTAAGCCCCGTCCTTTGACCATGGCGGCGGCTGCGTGATTGGCTTGGTAGAATTCATCTTCGCTCAGCGGTAAGCCATGCTCGATAGAGCTAATTAAGTTGAAGTAACTAGAGGCAATGGCTCCGCGGTCTATGCCATCTTTGCAGGTAAAGTTAAACGTTTTTGCCGGCACAGTGTTTAACACAAAGCATGGGAATTCAAATTTTGTGAAGTGAAACCACAGAGCTTGCTGTTGTGAGGGACTTAAGGTTTCTTGCTCATCGAGCCCCAAGGCTTTAAAGCTATTTTTAATCAGTTCATCCAGTCGTGCCTCTTCGGGGAGCTCTTTATACAACATCTCTTTTGCTTTGGGAGATAGGTAGAAATCGTTGATGCGACCAGCTTTTTGCCGGCCTTTGGCGATGTCTAGAAACGCTTGGCAAATCGCTTGTTTGGTGAGTGTTTTTTTGTGTGAGAAGGTTAAATGCTCTGAGAAAATGCCTCGGTGTGCCGGTAGAGTGATGACCAAAATGTTTGGGGTTAAAGGGTTATGCTCCAATGCTTCTAATTTTGAGCTAAACCAGGACTCATTGAGGGCAGCGGAGTCAAGCATGCCCTTAGGGGCATCGCGTTTTAAGAGATTAAAATAGACATGAGTGATTTCAGGCTCTGGTAATTCTTTATCTTCTTTTTCAGGGTTTTCAAAGGGAACTGTCGGTGGCACTCGATTGACTTGCAGCCATTCTAGAAAGAGGGGAGAAATTCGCGTGCGGCCCCAATGACGCTCTGCCTGAGTGGCAAGTCGCAATTCTCGAGCCATGGCCTTTGTGGCGTCATCTTCCTCAACATTCTCTTTATAAGAGTAGTTAATTTGAGTGGCCAAGCCTGTTTTAAGCATCGGCTTATAAGTTGGGCCAAAGTTATCTTGTGCCAGTGAGACGGGGTGAGAGCTTGCTTTGGGATTTACCTTGCTTGCATCCTGTTGGTGTCTAAGGTTTTTTTTAATAATGTTTTCTGCAAGCCCATCCGTTAGGTGTCGATTTTTAAAAGTTTCTTGAAAGGTTTGGTAGGTCGCCTTTAGTAGGTTACCTGGGTTGTCATAGATGGCATTAATCCAGTTACGGTGAACTCTTTTTTGTTCAGTGGTGGCTTTATCCAAAAAAATTCTTAAAGGGCTGTCAATTGGCTCTAGCTGTTTCTCTAGGGCTGTTAGAAATTTTGCATAGCGGTTTCCATAAGGAATGCT
The DNA here is from genome assembly GCA_030148065.1 of Legionellaceae bacterium. Lineage (GTDB taxonomy): Bacteria > Pseudomonadota > Gammaproteobacteria > Legionellales > Legionellaceae > JASBUC01. Next base: position 7,951 of record JASBUC010000042.1, read on the forward strand.
AGCGATGTATTCCTGAAATTCTTGAGGGTTGAGCCTTAAGGCATTAAGAGGTGCTCTTTTAAAGGCAGGTGCTGAGGGTTGCGCGTGGGCTATGGCTTGGAGATAGTTAAAACAGTTTTTATTATGAGAATCTTGCTCTTTTCTTGTCTCTTTCTCTAAGCTTGCCATAGGGGGTACGGTAATATTTGGCTAAAAACAAAGCAACAATGTATCACAATGAGCATTAATAATACAGACAATATTTCTAAGTATGCTGAATATACAGTCATTTTTTTCAGCCAAGGGCATTATCCTCGACGTTTCAACCGCTCGTAAGCGGCTTGGATCTCTTGTGCTTTTTTGGTGGCTTGCTTGATTGCTTTTGGGCTTGCGTTTTGGGCAATGAGGCGGTCTGGGTGGTATTGCCCCATTTTCTTGCGATAAGCCCTTTTTAAGACAGCAGGGCTTGCCTCAGGACCAACACCGAGCAATTGATAATCATCAGGTGCCTCATCATTTAAGATGTCATTGAGGGTTTGATGCTGTTTGTAAGTATTATCAAAGCGGTGCTCATAATGACTCTCTGCATCATGGCGAAAATAGGGCTTAAACCCAAGGCGGGTGAAAATAAGGTTAAGAGCGGCCTTTTTGTCATTTGGCAAAGGCGACAGTACCGCCATTTGAAAGCATGTTTCAACAAACAGCTGCAAAAGAGGCGGTTTTTCACGAAATTGGATGAGAATGGTTGTCAACAGTGAGTAGAGGTCAAAATTGGTCTTTTTACCTTCTTTAAAGCTTGCTCTGGCATGAAATTTCTCTCGAGCACTCAGCTTTAGCTGTTTCATGATGAAGCTTGCAAACTCTATCTCTTTTTTAGAAACTTGCCCATCAAGCTTGGCAAGGTGCCCTAAAGTCTGAAACAAGGCGCCAGTGTAGACTGTGCGTCGTGATGGCGGCTCTTTTTTAAAGTCTGACACGTGGGGGTTTATTAAATGAGAGGCAAGCCCTCGGTCAAAGACATTACCAATTAAAATGCCAAATAAGGCGCCAATGGGGCCAGCAATTAAAAAGCCAAAAAGGCCGCCCAACACCTTGCCCCACCATTGGTTACTTAAAAAGCTCTTTCTTAACTCTTCTGGGTTCATAGGATCTTTTCGTTATAGGTCAAGGCATTATGAGGTATGACGAGTATAAATTATTTCATTATTCTCGAGTAGACCCTAAGACCAAGCGAAGTGCCTTAATTCTAAACGATGTGCTACAATTTTTATAGATATAAAAAGGGACTTTTATGAACAAGTGTCAAATTTTGGCGGCTGCCTTGTGTGTGTACTGTCAGGCGGCGTTTGCACAAACACTGCCTGAAATTAGTATTACGGCAACCCAAGCTCATTATCAAACACATCAAACTCGAGTCTCCTTAATTGGGTTCATAAAAGGCAAGGAGCTTTCGGTAATTCAAGCAAAAGCCTCAGGTCAAGTCGATGAAATTAAAGCATTTGTCGGGGATAAGGTCAAAAAAGGGGCCCTTCTTTTATCACTGAAAGAAACCGATGAAAAAATCAAATTAGAGGTGGCAAGATCCAGCTTTGCCAAAGCAGAAGCCGCTTTTGAGTTAGAGGCGCTCAATTATCAACGTGCAAAAGCGCTTTATCAATCTAAAGCCATTTCATTGAGTAAATTTCAACTACAAAAGCTAAACTTTCAGACCATGAAGTCTGATTTAAAAGCCGCTGAGGTTAATCTAAAACTTGCAAAATTGAAACTGGCAGCAACACAAGTGCGTTCACCAATTGATGGGGTTGTCTTTGAGCGAAAAGTCCATGCCCACAGCCTTGTTGCCCCAGGGGATCCGCTTTATATTATGTCATCGCCTAATAATTTACGGGCGGTTATTCCAGTGCCGATGAAACTCGTTGCAAACGTCAAAGAGGTGCAACTGGTACGCTTGGAAAACACCATCAATGGAAAAAAAATAAATGGCACAATTGTTGGCTCTTCACCCATTATTAACCAACAAACTCACAGCGCAGACTTCTATGTAGACTTTGAAAACTTGGCAGGGTTTCTGCCTGGGCAAACAGTCATTGCAAGCCTTGTGGTTAAAGAGGAACAGGCAGTCGCACTACCCCAGCAAGCAATTGTCTATAAGCAAGGTTATCCAGAAATATATGTGATTACGAATCAAAAAGCAGAAGGAGTGAGAGTTGATGTTTCCCTAGATAAAAAGGGATTAATGTGGGTGACTGGTAAGATTCAAGAGGGAGCATTGATTGCGGTGCGAGGGGCTGTAAATCTGTATAACGGTGTAACGGTTCGGGTAGAAGAGTAAGCCATGACCTTGACAGAATTTTCATTTAAAAAACCAGTACTAATTGTCTCAATGGCGTGTCTATTACTCATTTTAGGAATCAGCACCTACCCATCCTTACCAAGTCAGATGCTACCAAATATTCCAATCCCCATTTTCTACATTGAAACGAAAGATGCAGGTCTTGATGCAAGCAGTGTGCATGAAAAAATTAGTTTGCCACTTGAGAGAGCGTTTCATGGACTAGAAGGGCTCAACTATACCGAGAGTGAGTCTTATACAGGCCTTTCGACTGTCCTGGTTATGTTTAAGGTTGGCACTAACGTTAATCAGGCATACGAAGATGTAGAGCGAAAATTAAATGCCGCCATCGGTGAGCTTCCTGCTAAGGCCTCAAAACCCGTGCTAAGACACAGCGGCATTTCAGATTTTCCTATCGTTTGGGTGTTGGTTGAAACGCAACATGGCTCCTTTATGAAAGGAAATGAGCAGCTAATTAAATCACTAGAAGAGGATCTTGAAGCGCTGCCTGGAGTTGCCGACATAAAAACCAGTGGCAAAATTCCCCAAAAAATCATCGTTTCTTTAAATCAGAAAAAAATGTCTTCGATGGGGATCCCAATGTCCTTAATCTATCAAGCCTTTCAAACAAACAATGTTGTAATTCCAGGAGGCAACATTGACTTTAATGAAAAAAGTTATGCGCTGTCTCTTGATTTAGAACTAAAAAGTCTCAGTGAAATAAAAAATCTAATAGTAACGTACCGTGATAATAAACCCATTTATTTATCTCAGATTGCGAAAGTTAAAACTCAAGAATCTCCAGGTAACGCGCAAGCTTTTTATAATGGACAAAACGTGGTTGCTATGTCTGTCACTCGAATGTCAAATGCGAACACTTTAGAGGTCATTAGCCGGGTTAATTCACACATTGCTAAAGCACAAGAGAGCGCGCCTGATGGGATAAAAATCAGCACTCGCTTAAGTAAAGAGGGTAGCATTAATGAGAGTGCAGATAGTTTAAGGTCTGCCGCAATCGTCGCACTTTTTTTTGCAGCATTGGTACTTTATCTCTTTCTAGGCAGTTTGCGATTATCAGCGATTATCATGGTAATTGTGCCCATGTCTTTATTGACGGCACTCTTCGCTATGGGGCTTTTCGGGCTTAGCTTTAACGTTTTGTCTTACTTAAGTTTGATTTTATTAATTGGCATTGTGGTTGATGATGCAATCATTGTCATAGAAAACTATATGCAGGGGCTGAAAACTGAGGAAAAACATTCAAGATTATTGACCATTGCAACGAGTAATAAAATAGCGCCATCAATTTTTGCTTACAGTGTTACCTTATGCATTATTTTCGTCTCAGCTCTCTTTGTTGATGGGATGGTAAAACTTTTTTTTAGAGAAATGTCAATCATCATCGTCTCAGGTGTCGTTGCCTCTTCACTCATTGCGTTGTCCATCACGCCATTATTGTGTGATAGGTATTTACAAAAAATTCCTGATAAGAATTATTTAACCAAAGTTTTTATGGAGATGTTAGAGCGATGCAAAGCTTATTATCTACTATCATTGGTGGTTGCTTGCCGGCATAGGAAGAAGCTCTGTAGTATTTTTATTTTGATGCTTGTACCCCTAGCTTCTGTATTGCCGAAGACCAACCAGAATCTATTCCCCCCAGGTGTAAACCATGACAAACTGATTGTGCATGTAAGCAGTGCTGCCATCATTCCCTCAAAAGCCTTTATCGATCTATTGTTGAAAGCAGATGGCGTAGTGAAGGCCAATATTGATGTGTCTAAAACCATTGCGGTGAGTGACCGAATCAATGCTAATAAAGCTAAAATCTATGTACTCTTAAAACCATCTGAACAACGAAAGAAGTCCTCATCCATCCTCTTAAAGGAGCTAGAGGCAAGCCTGCAAACGATTCCTGGCTTATTTAGTTATGTTTCTAACCCTCCCATGCTCTCTGGCAACCCTCAACCTTTAGATATTGTCATTACAGGAAAAAATTATCGAGACTTATTGCTGCTTAACAACCGATTAACACCAATTCTTTTAGAAAATAAAGATCTCTTTGGTAAGGTCTCATCCATGAATCCGCCATTGCAAGCAACCTACAAGTTAGTGGTTGATCGCTACGCGGCTGCGCAAGTGGGTTTAAATGCTAAGCAAATTGCAGAAGCCGTTTCTTTATACAGTGGTCAAATTCTAGTAGGAAAGACAGAGCTCGATGAGAATGGGCTAGATTATGATATTTACCTCTACCCCCAAGAAGACATTCTAAAAACGCCGGCAGACATTAATAGCATTTATTTATACAACCAAAAAGGTGATGCCATTAATTTAAGTACGGTTGCGCGCCTTGAAATTGTGGCACGACCGACAACAATTTTTAGTCATAATGCTAAAACTGCGCTTGAGTACTATTCAACGCCTACGGTGTCTTTAGGAGAAGCCATCAAGTCTTTTGTTGAAAAAATAACACCAAGCCTAGACAGTGAGCAAGAAATCTTAGCCTTGGGGGAGTTTAAGATGATGCAGCAGTCTCTAAATAGTCTATCGTTTGCAGTATTGATTGCCATTTTCTTAATTTATATCGCACTTTGTTCGCAATTTAACTCCTTTTCTCAACCCCTAATTCTATTCATTTCACAACCGGTAGCCATCGCGTTAGTTATCTATGTTTTGTATGTCACCGGCATAGGGTTTAATTTATTCTCAATTATTGGTTTATTCCTATTAATTGGTATTAAAACAAAGAACTTTATCTTATTAATTAGTGCAATGAATCAGCATTTTGAAAAGAGCAACGATGCCGTTCTTTCAGCCATTGAAGCCTGTCGTGTTCGTTTCACACCAATTATTATGACCTCGTTAATCATTTTTCTTTCCATGCTGCCAACCCTATTTACAGGGGGGGAACAACATGCAAATAATGTCTCAATGGGATTGACTATTGTTGCTGGAATTTTATCATCAACAGTGTTAAGCCTGTATTTTATTCCCATTTGTTACATTATTTTCAAAGGTAAGCATGGTTAAAAGGATTTTAAAACAGTTACAAGCGCTGCTGATGATGGGCTGTGCCGTTTCTGCTTATGCAGCGGATTTGGTTGATTTTGTTCAAATGGGTTTGCAAAATAATCTGCTTCTACAATCAGAACAAGAGAAGAAAATAGCTGAGCAGGCTCATGCTAATGAGGAGCAGAGCAAGTGGCTGCCGCAAATAGGGTTGGTAGCTTCCCTCTCAAGATTTAATTTCAAAGCCGACGACAGCGAAATAGATCACAATTCTCGAGCGCAAGGAGACATTGTTAGCCTATTGATGGAACAAAAAATAATTGACTTTTCATCTTACCAGGCCTTGATTGCGTCTAATATGCAATCGGTGTTGGCTGACATTGTCTACCAACTCCAAACAGAAAAGACGGTCAAGGAAATAGCAAACTTGTATTTTACGACGCTCACCGCCTATGATGCATTAAAATCGGCCAAACAGTTTCGAACTTTGACCGAGCAAACTTTGTCAATTGCCGAGAAAAACTATCAACTAAAGCTGATTACTGAAGATCAGGTTGCCATTGCCAGAGCACAGACAGAGTTTGCGCTTTCAAAAGTTATGGAAGCGAAACAAGCGTATCAACACAGCCTTTCTTATTTGCAGCAACTCTCGCAATCAACTGTAAGCCATTTATCGTTTTTGCGTCATGATGTTTTGCTGCATCTGCCAAAACCACACTCCAAAAAGTACTGGGTACAGCTTTCACAAAAGGCCAACCCACAACTAAGAGGGGCGGCTTTAAACGTCAAAATTGCTAAAGCTCAGTTTGAGCAAGCCTGGTACCATCACTTTCCAACCCTTAGTGCGTATGCAGGTCTTGCCGAGGGACGAAACATTTCAGGCCCAGGCTTTCTTGCCATGGAAGTCTCACGATTTGTACAAGCAAGTGGCAATGACCTTCATTACAGAGGAGGCAGCTTTGGTTTAGAAGCAAAGCTGCCTATTTTTGCAGGGGGAGCGATTAGCTTAGAGGCTAAACGTTATGCTCATTTATACAAACAAGCCTTACTGCGTTACCAGGACCTTCAGCAAAAAATTGCCCTGGACATTGATACTCATTATGACAAGGTCATACTCTCACGAGAGAAAATTGCCATAGCCCGCACACGAGTGCAGGCAGACAAACAAGCGCTTCGCATTCAAAAACTTAAATTGCACCAAGGAGAAAATACCCTGCTTAATTATTCAGATTCTGAGAATCGACTCTTTAAGAGTGAGAGTCAATACAATCAAGCCCGCCATCAATACGTGAAAAACTACATCGATTTATACCATCAGGCAGGAACGCTTAATCTAGAGAGCATACGAGTCATTAACCATTGGTTGGCAACAGACTCAAAATAGCCTCTCTTTTGACTTAATTTCCAAAAAACTGGTTGCAAATTGGACACACTGTGTGGTATGGTTGCGCAATTAGTTCAATCACAACCCTCGGTGTCTTTGATCATGAGTTCGAATGTACCCCTCACTATCAGCTATCAAGAAGCTAAAAACTGCATTAATGAGCGCAATCCTGAAGAGTTATTACCCTATGCAGAGCAAAACATGGCTCACCTCAGTGGGCTTTTTAAATATGCCTTAGATCAAAAATCTTATGCATGTGCCGGGGCTTTGGTAAGTCTAGTTGGGGTTGCCGCATTTAAAAATCTAGAAGCCAATCAGTACCTGCAAGAGGCCTTTATTCAAGAGGCGACACGAGGTGATTGTGAGGCTTGCAAGGCTCTACAAAACATCGTAGTTGGCCTTAAACTCGTTTCTGAGACAACTTTAACCACCGCTCTTATTCAAGCAGCAGGCCTTCGAAAAGAGGGCATGGTTGATTACCTTTTAGGGCAGGGAGTGTCCGTTAATAGTCAAGACCTTCAAGGCCGATACGCTATTTCTGAAGTCATACAACAATTTCTAGAGATGGAAGCATCATTGGCTAACCCTCAATTAAGCGCAAGTTTGAGAACAAGTTTTCAGAAAAAGCGAGAAGACTTCATACAGTTAATCAATAAATTTGTGGCTCGAGGGGCAAAACTAGAGCTTACTGATACTCAAGGTAAAAAAATTATTGAGCGTGCGGCAGAGAGTGGTCATCTTGAGCTATTAAATCTTTTAAAGCCAGAATTAAGTGATTTAAGAAAGAAACTTATCTGGGTTGCCGGGCAAGGGTTTAATCAATGGTTACAAGCCTTAATTACTCTTAATCAAGCAGAAGCCGCAAGCGAGGATCCGACATTACTTTTGAGTGAAGCCTTAACGGCCGCTGTAAATAAGCAACAGCAAGAGAGCGTTATACTCCTTTTAATGTTAGGGGCAAACCCGGTGCTGTCAGTGGGTGAGACGCCCTCTGCTTTTAGCTTAGCGCTTAATCTTGGTGAAAAATCCATCATACGAGAGTTATTTGAATATTTGTATCAAAGAGGATTGCCGCTTCCAAGTGAAGGCTTAAGCGCAAGTGGCAAGAGCTTACTCGAGCAGTATAAAAAAGATTATCAAGATGAGCACCCGCTCATCATGCTTGCCAAAGGCCAAGGCAGTGGCGAAGTTAGCCAATTGATAGCCAATGGCATAGAAGTAGATGCCAGCGATAAGGAGGGGAAAACCGCTCTCTACTATGCGGTCTACCACGATAAACTCAATCTAATTGAAGAGCTTTTAAAAGCCGGCGCCGATGTTAATAAAAAGCAAGGCAGTAACCAAAGTCCTCTTGAGCTTGCCGTGGTTAAATATGCCACCAATGGCGAGAGTGGTCTTGGTGAGAGCTTTTTTGCCTTGGCAGAAAGTGCCAATGAGCGATCGGTCCACGCGTTATTAAATTACCCTCAAGCCATTCAATATCTACTCTGCAAAGGCCTGCCTTTGCCAATGACTGATGGAAAAATTGTTGATGAGGTTTTTGATAATGAGGCGGTTTCTTTAGAAATTTATCGCCACTGTCAACAAAATGGCCCAGGCTTTCATCAAGAGATTCTAGGCACGAAGGGCCGCAACTTTCTGGCTAATATTACGAATAAGTCGCATAGACTTTTTCAGCACAATCTGAAGAGCGCTTTGCAAGAAGCTGTAAACGTCAATGATTTTGAAACCGTACAAATGTTAGTTGAAGTTAAAGGCTTTAGTTTAAAAACGATTAATTCATTTGGTAGTGGTGCACTGCATTGGGTTGCAAGTGCTGAGGGCGATGTCACACCCTTAATTGAATACTTACTGTTAAAAGGTTTAACGATTGATGTGACCGATGTCGGTGGTCATACCCCTTTGCATAGTGCTGCTGGAGAAGGCAGTCTGCAAATGGCAAAGCTATTAATTGCCAAGGGCGTAAGTCTTAGTGCTAAGAATAAGGCTGGGTTAAATGCTTATGACGGTGCCGTGATTCATGGCCACATCGAACTTGCAAAAGTAATTTACAGTGAGATGAAAAAAAGAGGCATTGAATCTAATGCAAGCAATTATGATTCTGCGGCTCAAGCAAGACATCGAACGGTGCTGGCAGAAACAGCCAATGTTGAACCAGAGATTGTTGCTTTTCTTCGACAAGAAGGGGAGTTTTCAGACGAAGACAAGCAACAAGCGCTTACCGACTACCTTGCTAAAGGTGGGTTGATTGATGCTAAGGGCTTAAACGGTGAGACGGCTCTAATGTTGGCGGTTAAAAATAATGATTTAACTTTAGTGCGGCTTTTAATCGCAAAAGATGCCTCTCTCAATCTAGAAAACAGTGAAAACTTAAATGCTTGTCATCTTGCCATTAAACTCGGGTTTAAAGACATTGCCTATACCTTAATCGATAGAGAATCTGAAAAAGAAAATAAAACGCTACTCTACTATGATGCCGTTGAAGCCATCAAAGAAAACCAAGTAGAGATCCTAGATAATATTCTGAGTCAGCCAGGGTTTGATCTTAACCATCGGTTTGGTGGACTAAATCATTGTGGTTGGACGCTTACAAGCTTTGCCGCAAGCAGCGGAAACCTCGAAATATTAAAGAAATTAAAAGCGCATGGTGCTAACTTACATCCTGACTTCGGATCAGATGGCTACATGCCAATTCATCTTGCAGGCAAAGAAGGCCATAAGGTACGCGACGCAGAACTAAAAGAACCCTACTTAGACTGCATTAAATATTTAATATTAAACACAAATGCCTCAGTCCCCTTCGCTAGAGCTCAGGATAGTAGTTGTTATCTATTAATCAAAGAGGTCTCAGATGCTCTTTCCCTAGAATTAAAAAAGGCGGTTTTAGCAAATGATGAAAACAGAGTCAAAGAACTGTTAGAGCAAGGTGTACCCGTTGATGGTAAAGATGAACAAGGAAAGACGGCATTAATCTTAGCTGTTGAAGAAGATAAAGAAGGACTCATCTCGCTGCTATTAGCTCATGGGGCAAATCCTAATCAACGAGCTAAGAACGGTCTGAAAACACCGTTGATGATTGCTACAGAGACTGGCAAGACGAGAGCCTGGAGTGCCTTAATGAGAGCTCATAATGAGGCCAAAGATAAAAATAACCAAGCAGGTATGATTGACTTTAATCTTAAAGACCAACTTGGCGATACAGTGCTCCATTATACGATGAAAGCAGGCAAGATCGATTGGGTTGAATTCTTCATAAAGAAATTTGGTCTTAATATTGATAGCAAAGGGCAGGGCTCGAAAACACTCTTGCACCTTTGTGGTGATAACCTACAGCACGTAAACAGGCTTCTCTGTCTAGGAGCAAACGCAGCACTTCAAAATGGCCAATATCAATCAGCCATCGCAGCAGCAGACGCGGCCGGTTACAAAGAAGTTGTTGAGCTCTATGCCTATAACGTTGTGCGTTTTGGATTGAGCTTTGATGTCATCGGTAACAGGGCCCTCAGACGATATGAATTTGAGCAAACAGTAATAAGCGTTAATAAGTTTAGGCGTTCTTGCTTACGTGCTTACTTAAACGGCTGTCAAACCTGTGATGAGCTTGCAAGCTATTCCTATGGTTCTAGTAACCTCTTTCCAGCGATAAAATCACTCATCTTTACAGAGATGAAGGCGTTATTTGAAAAAGCAATGGTTGACCCTAGTTGTTCATCATTTAATGCTCGATTAAAGCAAACAAGCAATAACCTTGAAAGAAGCACGACAGATATCGTTTTAGTGAACGAGTTGAGTCAACTAGAACATAACATTCGCACAAAATTCATGACGGATTACAGATCACAAAAAGACGTGTTGCTATCTTCTCAAACAAGAGGTCTTCAGTATTTTGTCCCGGTTGCAAACCCCGTGTCTGCACAAGACAAGGAGAAAAAAGAGTTGTTAGCTAAAATTTTAAGAGCTAGGTTTAAGCTTGATTTTTCAAAAGAAGAACATCGTGAACACTGGAAGCTAAAACATGTATTGGGTGTGAATTTGCGTGGTACTAAGTATTCGATGGCAAGCTATTATGTCCAAAGCTCAAATGAGACCCTTTTAATTTATAAAGAAGCACAACAGGTGGCAATGCTGCTTGATCGATACAAGAATAAGGGAAGTTTTCAAGAGCTGCAAATAGCGCTAAATTGCATAGCCAGCGAAAGTCAGCAACGCAATGAAAACAATCCCAGTGCAAAATTAACACCCCTGGTTGAAAATCTTGCAGAAATTCATGCTGGAACGATTGAGCAATATGTGAAGTATAACGGCGCTTTACCGCTGGAGTTGCAAAACGAGGTGATGGACTATGGTTTTCGTCACAATTCATAACGACAACTAGGGCGACTGAGATCTAAATCTAAATGAGTCAAAATAGTTTGAGGGTTAACGACTCTTGTTAAGGAGGGAAAGAGTCGTCTAAGGTAATTAGCATTGCCACCTTCCCAAACAGGGATGGCGGCAAGAAGAAGCTCTTCTAAGGACTCTCCAAGTAAGCACCGTATTTTTTTCAGGCTGATGCTCTCTTGTGAGTGAATTAATATCTGAGCCTGACGGCAGACAGCCATCGCCTCCATTGAAGCAGTTCCTCCTGAGCGCGTTACTAGAGACTGACTCCTGGCACTAATGTTTGCAATGATCTCACCGTCTTGAAAACCGAGCGGGTAGACGTGTAAGTTTTTGGGCAATTCTCGATCCTCAGATAGGCGCTTTAGGATTTTATCTTGCACTAACTGATTCCTGGCACAAAACACAAAGAGGTGTAGGTGTCGGTCTGTCTCTGAGGGCTTGTTCTTTTTAATAGCCTCTTTAATGGTTTCAACATAATCAAGCAAGGAGGCGCCACCATTGCTACCAAGCATTAAACTGATTACCTTATCTTCTTCATCTATTTTAACCACAGCATGAGAGGTGCGAGCGCTTCCCTCTAATTCGTGCATGCCTTGCTTTTTGGCTTCGACAAGGTTGAAGCTTTTATCCAGAGATAATTTTAATCCTTCTTCTGCCAGTGCTTTGCGGTTAAGGGCGTAGTCGTTGTCTGTTTTAAAGGCCTTAAAAGGTTTTCTAATGGGCCAATGGTTTGGGTGTTCTAATTGATAGATTCTTACCCCAGAAGGTATTTTTTTCTCATATAGAGCTTGAAGGTGATTTAAGTTAATGTTTGGGTCAGTAACGCGAATAAGCTCTGTTTTGTCACCACAAAAATGCTGCCAGAACTTTAGCTGAGAGCCTTTTTCGGCTTCAGGCGTTAAAGGAGGTAACACATGCAAGTCAATGAGCTTTTTCTCACAGTCTTCTAATTTTTTTAACTCATTGAAAAAATGTACGGAGCGCACCGTTGGCATGTCGGTGCAATACTTTTTAATGCGAACATTTTTTTTATACTTTCTATTGTAGGCAAGAACGGCTTCTGCAATGGCTTTGGTGCCCATCGGTTGCGTGTCGATGATGTAGGCGGGTGATTTTTCCTCCAGACGCTTTAACACACAAGCATAGATGAAGTGATCGCTTAAGTAGTTAGAGAAGCTCTGCATTTCCAGTAGCGCTTTTTGGATCCACACATACTCATGCTTTTGTGAAAAATCCCACAACCACTTTCCAATGAACCCTAACGAGACCGAGTCCATTAAGATGTCTAAGTCAGGGCTTCTCATTTGATTGAGGTAGGTTACTTTCTTTAAGCAGTCCTCTAAAAAAGCGTCTTTCCTAGCATTGGGCCAGTCTTGTTCATCAATGTTTTGCAAGATGTGAGTTAGTTTTTTTCGAAAGGAACTAAGCGAGAGTGATTGTTTGTCATTTAAGCTTTCTATTTGTTGATAGAGCCCCTTGGCCGTTTTTAAAAGGGCTTGATTTTCTGGGTGATTTAAAACAGAAAGAGATGAGTTTAATTCATCTATAAACGTCTCTTTCATGGCCTCAAGCCAGGAGGTTTGCACTGCTTTATGACCACCACCGCCTGAGGAGGTTAGACGAATTACAGGCTTTATCGCACTTTCAAAAAAATGAAAGCGTCGTTGTTGTGGGGATTGGGGCATCATGCGTTTTGTTCCATTACAGTTATGGTTTGAGATAGTCTTCTATTAGCTCACTTGGTTTATCAATGTTGCTGGCTGACAAAAGCTCTAGAATGTGTACTCGAACTTCTTCCTGGTTTTCAGTTTTTAGCTCTGTAATTGTATTGTCTTCAAGGGAGTGCAGTGCTCTTTGGTGATTTCTCTCAATGAGATGTTTTTCGCTAAAGTAGGGTTTATTCATTGCAGAGGTTTGAAAAAAGGAATAAGAGCACCCTAACATCGCACTGAGAGTCAAAAAGCTAATCGCACTTAGAGTAATTAGGCTTGCTAAGCTTGGCAGAACTAATAGGCATATTGAAGTTGTAATGGCAAAGAGCGTTGTTAGGCCTAAAACGATTAACTCTTTTTGGTAGCGCTTTGAAAAAGGCTTGCTTAGACGAAAGAGGCTTTGTTCATGTGCTAGGTTTAGCTGCCCAATGACTTGCTCCTTTGCCTTTAGCAAAGTCTGTTTTTTCTGTGAATAACGTTTTAGCGCCTTTAGAGTCTTTGGGCTTAGTATTCTTTGAAGTTCGTTAAAGCTTAAAATGAGCTTGTTGCAAGCAATATTGTTGTGTTTGGCTTTTTCAAAAATAGGCCACTCAGCGCTATTTAAAACCGCTTTGGCAAGTAGTGAGAGCTTATCCAATGTTTTTTGATGCGCATACTCTGTTGCCTGTTTTTCTGCTGCTAACTCGTCTAAGCCTTGGTGGTTGTGACCGGGGAGACTTCCTTTTTTAAAGGCATCAACTTCTTGAGGGTTGATGCCTGCAACCATCTCACCACTCTTGTTAAGAACGATTACCTCTGATAATAGTCGCAATAGGCGCTCATTCTTTAGGTGTTTTGCCAGCTCAGTTTTTATAGACGGAAGGTCGATGCATTTAAATTGTTTATTGTTAACCCCCTCTTCTGGAAAGAGTCGAAAGTCGGCAAAAAGATGTACTTTCCGCCTCTCGGGGCGCGCGGTAATGTTTTCAAACAAGGCAATGGAGAAAACGTCAGGGCTTGATTTCAAATAGCTAATGGCAAGCGCATTGAGTTGGTTCTGATCAGTTAAATATGCAAGACGCAAGCCTGTGTTATCACAGAAAGTTATCTCCTTAATGACTTGCTCAACCTTATCTTTTTGTTTCTCTAGCTTTGACTGTGTCTGTTGCTTGCTTTCAGTGTTACAGGCGTTTGAGAGCTGCTGGTATTGCTCGATACTGTCAAAAAAAAGCTTACTTCGTAGGAACAAGAGTTTTGCAATGAGGTTTGCATCTAAGTCGCCTTGCAGATAGTGCCGACCAAATGCTAGCTGCTCTCTTACTTTGTTTGAAAATTGACTAAAGCTAATTCTATCTGAGAAAAAATGAGTCCTCGGGAGATCGGTGTTGAGGTGATCAAGTGTGGTCTCAAAGCTTTCTAGAGGGGAAAGGTCAAGAGGAAACTTGAGTGCTTTTATCACATTGGGATAGTTATCAGTCAGAGTTAAGTAGCGCGTAGGCATGTGTGACTCCCTTTTTTTGCCATAGGATAAAAAAAAAACAGAGTGTCATCAAGATGTGGGGTGGTAAACGGGATCATTCCTTACCTATTTTTTAAAATGGCTCGCAGGCTGCGCTTGAGTTTTAAAAAACAGGCAAGCAATACTCCCGTTTACGCTGACTGGGATGAGGAGCAGGAAACCAGGCGAGCCTGGTTGGGTGGTTTGAAGATGTGGGGTGGTAAACGGGCTCATTCCTTATAGGCAAGCAATACTCAGAGCCTTGGACGTGGGGTAAGGGGCAGTGGGCTGGGTGTTTTATTGACCGGTGCGTTGCTTAGATAAGGCGTTGGTTTTAGTTTGTTTAAATAGTCCTCGAAGGCATCTAGATCTAGGTAGGGCTTACCGTTGTGCTCTTTAACAACGGAGGCTTCTAAGCCATGATCGTTGGTTTTTAGGAAGCTTATGATTTCAAGGATCATATCCACTCGACTGAAGTTATTTTTAACCCCGCCGAGCAAGAGCTGTTGTAAGACGGTTTGTTCGCCCATTTCAACTGGGGGGGCTGGTACGTCATTGGGAACAAAGGCTTCATTTTTGGCATAAATAGTTAGTTTATTTGCTTTTGCTTCTTTAAGACGGTTAAAAAGCCTTGGATCGTACATGGAAACTCCCTTCTCACGTTTTTTTATACTCAGAATACTTGGAACTGCCCTTTTTTAGGTCTGGCCATTTTCTCTCTGTAAAACGTTTAAAAGCAAGTCATAGATGATTCTATGGCGCGTTTTTAAACGTTTTACAGGGTGAAAATGGGTATCATAAAAATGGGCATTTCCAAGTATTCTGAGTATAACTATACTCAAGATCCTCAAAAATGCCCATTTTTATGGTACCCATTTCCAAGGATCTTGAGTATATGGGGGATTAGGGAATGTAATAGAAAGGATTTGGCAGTTTGATGGCTTTCATCGCTTCTCCGCCAGCTAAATCACTTTCTTGGTCGCCAAGGTTTAAGACAATGACATAGCCTTGTTGTTCGATGTTTTTTCGCATGGCGGTTTTGTAATTGGCAACGGTGCTATCCTTGGCATAGCGTTTCGGTTTGAAATAGACCTTTTTGTATCCTTTGAATCCTTGCTGTTTTAAATTCTTCAACGTGGCGCCTTTTAGTTTAGTTGGTCTGCCAGTGATAAAGAAAACGTCCACGCCTTGTGCTTTGGCCTCTTGATAAAAGGCTTTCATCGAGGGGATGGCCTTGCCATTGGCTTTGTTAATCTCTTTGTCAAAGTCTTCGGCATTGGCACAATAGTTGGCCTTTTTGATTAAAGGGTAGTTAGACAGGACAGTCTCATCAATGTCGAACACCACCGCAAGTTTTTTAGGCTTTTTAAGCCGCTTATTTTCAGCGACGATGCCTTTTAAGTACTTGCTTGCTTGCTCAGCATTGTTAGCCAGCTCTTTTTGATAATCACCCGATGTAACGTAGTGTGTAATTCTGCTTTTAGCTTGGCCTAAATTGGTCGGCTCTGCTTGGCAAAATGGGCTAATGAGGGAACTAATTAACAACAAGCTGAGGGGGAGAAACGCTTTCATGTGTCCAGAGGCCTTATAAGAAAAAAGAGAGTGAATTCTCTCACTGAGCTCTGACGGATGTCAATTTTAGGGTTTGCTATTTTTTTGGCCTTTTTTTCATACATTTTTTTATTCAATAGGTGCTAATAGCAGCCTTTCATGAAAAAGGAGGGGAGCTCGAAGAAGAACAGTGCAAAAATCAATCAACAGAGAGAGGAATAGCCATTGCCAAGCTTTAGAGGTAAAATGGGCCCTTTTAAATTTAAGGGTGTGCAGATGAGTTTCCATAAGATTTCACCGGGTAAAGACGTTCCAAACGACATCAATGTCATTATTGAGATCCCAACCAAAGGGGAGCCTGTTAAATACGAGGTTGATAAAGAGTCCGGTTCATTGATGGTAGACCGCTTTATGGCAACAGCCATGTACTATCCGGCAAACTATGGTTATGTACCAAACACGCTCTCCGAAGACGGTGATCCGGTGGATGTGTTGGTGACCACGCCAGTGCCATTAGTCTCAGGTTCGGTCATTTCTTGTCGTCCTGTCGGGGTTTTAATGATGACTGATGAGTCAGGTCCTGATGCCAAAATCATTGCAGTACCGAGTGACAAGCTGTCTCGGTCTTACCGTCATATCAAAAGCTATGACCAATTACCCTTAAACTTAATTGAGAGCATAGAACACTTCTTTAAGCACTACAAAGACTTAGACGATGGTAAGTGGGTCAGCATTGATGGCTGGCGTGATGCCGATGCGGCCAAAGAAGAGATTATGGCTAGCATTAAGCGGTTTGAAGAGACAGAAAGCAAATAACCTGAGTCGACTGATTACCTTGGGGCTAAGGGGAGAGCAGGATGCTAAAAAGGGTTTTAATTGCCAACCGCGGTGAGATTGCACTGCGGATTGTGCGAGCTTGTGAAGAACTCGGAATTGAATCGGTTGCGATTTTTAGTGACGTTGATCGCTATGCCTTGCATGTTAAACGGGCAAGCCAAGCACTGCCGATGGGGCCCCACCCGCTAGATGCGTACTTAAACGGGCAACAAATTATAGATGCCGCTCTTGCCAACCACTGTGATGCAATTCATCCTGGCTATGGCTTTCTTTCAGAAAACGCTGAATTTGCCCGTGCAGTAAGTCAGGCTGGGCTTGTTTTCATTGGACCTGATAGTGAGGTCATAGCAAAAATGGGCTCTAAAACTCGAGCCCGCCAAACCATGATTGAGGCAGGCATTCCTGTTATTCCTGGCAGTGAAGAGAGCTTAGATGGTCTTATTGAGGCTAAAGTGGTGGCTGATGAAATCGGTTACCCCATCATGTTAAAGGCTAAGATGGGGGGCGGTGGCCGAGGCATACGTTTGTGTCATAACCCTGCTGAACTTGAGCAAGCCTTTCCTCGGGTTAAATCAGAGGCACTCAAATTTTTTGCCAACGATGACTTATTCATCGAAAAATTTATCGAGTCGCCCCGTCACATCGAAGTACAAATTCTTGCTGATCATTTTGGCAATGTGGTTCATCTGTTCGAGCGAGATTGCTCCTTGCAAAGACGCCATCAAAAGCTCATTGAAATAGCGCCAGCGCCTAAGCTTTCAGTTGAAACTAGGCGAAAGCTCTATCAGTATGCCATTAGAGCCAGTCAAAAAGTTGCTTATAAAAATGCCGGTACGGTTGAGTTTTTAGTCGATCTTGAGGAAAACATTTATTTCTTAGAAATGAATACACGTTTGCAGGTTGAGCACCCTGTGACCGAAGCCATCACAGGTATTGATATTGTGCAGACCCAGCTCTTGATAGCCAGTGGCCAACCACTAGGCTTTAAGCAATCGCAGATTCAATGCAATGGTTTTGCCATTGAGTATCGAATTAATGCAGAAGATCCTAAATCAGACTTCATGCCAAGCTTTGGTAAAATTACCAAGTATTATGCCCCGGGTGGTCCAGGTGTTCGCACTGACAGCGCGGTGTATACTGGCTATTTTGTCCCCAAAGAGTATGACTCGTTGTGTGCTAAATTAACCGTTTGGGCACTGGATTGGGCAAGCGTTATTAATCGCTCAAAGCGCGCCTTGGAAGAAATGAGGCTCTATGGGGTTAAAACAACCATTTCATTTTATTTACAAATTCTTGAAGATCCCACGTTTAAACAAGGCCTGTTCGCGACAAGCTTTATTGAGAAAAATCCACACTTAACGGATTATTCTCAGAAAATGTTACCAAACCGGAAGGCGGCAGTGATTGCGGCTGTACTCTCACAATTTAAGATCTAAAGAAGGCTCGGAGAGAGACTCATCACTTGCAAGGACAGACAGCGCTTGTCTCTTACAAAACTCAATGAGAGATGCTTTTTGATGACGCTCACAAATAATGGCAAGCACATCCGCACCCATGGCTCCACAGCCTTTGCAAGCTAAAACATCTGGGCGCTTTTTGAGGACGTTTAAGATTTCTAAAGTGTGAGGGGCGACAAGCTTTTGATTTTTGAGTGCCTGACCATAGTCTGCAATGCTTTGAATAAACAGATCGGCTAAGTTGTTCTCCAGCGCCAGGAGAGTTTGTTCGGCAGAGGCTGTTAGCTCATTAAGCCTTGGTAGTGCCCTTAAACATTTTAGGTGCTCATGAGTTGCAAGTTTCTTGTTGGTGTGTACAAGCAGCAAGCTTAGAGCCTTAAAAGGCCATGCTTGTGTGTGTATTTTATCTTGGCTTGGAATTTGGCTAACTAGCCCGCCAACTGCTTGTGCTATCAGATCGGCCCCACTTGGTGCTTGTCTTTCTTCTTTAAAAAGGGCGCGGTAGTCCTCTAGAAGTTCGGGTAAACGCAATGGACGCTGTTCTTTTTGAAGCCAGAGTTTGTAGGCGGCAAGAAACTCAGCACTCGAGGCTCCGAGTCCACCTGGCGGTTTATATGGGTTTTTAAAGTTACAAGCGCCCACCCACTTGTTAGAACCATGTTTAAATGTTTTTTTCAGAAATTTTCCTGCCGGACTCTCCGGGTGAAGCCCCGAAAATGCTGGCGCATCACTTATTTTAAAGCTCACTTTAAAATAAGGCTTAGAGCAGAAAATCAAGCTAGGGCCTTGTTCCAGTGCAATGTACTCGCCTACTAGAAAGGTTTTGCCGGGGATAAGAAAGGTCATGCGGTCTGGCGTTTGGCTCGAATGCCATCGAGTAACTCTTTGGCGTTGTCTAAGGTGACTCGTTTGTGACGATTTAACCAGGATTCGAGCTTGGGTTTGAGCGTGATGCTCTCATCTTTAGTAGCATCGGTGTTTAAAATTAAATTATCTATGTGTAAGCGCATGTGACCTTGAATAATGCCCTCCGTACTCAAGGCTCTAATTGCGCCTAAGTTTTGCACCAGGCCGACTGCGGCAATAATGCGAGAGAGCTCATCGGCACTTTTTACTTGTAACATGTTTAAACAGAGCTTGGCATTGGGGTGTAGTGTGGTGACGCCGCCAACAATGCCAACAATAATTGGGGCTAAGAAAGTCCCAGTGAGGGTCTTGGTGTCTTTTTGATAGCGCCAGGTGGTCACAGGCTTGTATTGGCCTTCGCGCGCGCAAAAAGCATGAATGCCTGATTCTACCGCCCGCCAGTCATTACCGGTAGCGATTAAAATGGGATCGATGCCATTTAAGACGCCTTTGTTATGAGTGGTGGCGCGATAAGGGCAGGTTTCTGCAAAAATTGAAGCCTCTTCAATGCCATGTCCAAGTGCGGGTTCAACATTTTTAAGGGTCACGGTTGCTTTGGTGAGTTTGCTATCGGCTAAGTTTGACAAGATGCACATGGTGACAGTCTCACCTGTGATGTTCTCAATTTTAGGCTTTAAGTACTCAAGTGTTTGATTGATGATGTTGGCCCCCATGGCATCACAACAATTTAAATAGACATGGAGGACGGCCATCGTCTTTCCGTCTGTGCGCGGCAATAAGCGCACCTTTAGCTCATTAACGCCACCGCCTCGTCGAACCAAGCCATGGGCGACGTTTTCATTGGCAGACTCTATTAAAAATTGTTTGTTGCAGAGAATGCGCTCTTTAAAGGCTTCTGGATCAGTGACTGTAGCAAGTTGAATTTGACCAAAGACCGAATCACCCAAGGTTTCTGTTGTTATTTTGCCATTTTGTCTGATCCACTTCGCCGTTTTACTTAAGGCTGCAATGATTGAAGTCTCTTCCACTGCCATCGGGATGACTTTGTCAGCGCCATCGATGTTAAAATAGCAGGCAACGCCCAACGGCATTTGATAATAGCCGATGACATTTTCAATAAAGTGTTCGGCCAATTCAGGAGATAAGTCTCCACCGTTTTCTAATAATTGAATGTCCTCAGTGCTTAAAGCTCCCATTTGCTCTAAACGCTTAAAACGTTCTTGGCGTGTTAGTTTTGAAAAGCCAGTGAAGAGATCTGAGTTAAAAGCACTCACGGTGGGTCTCCTGTAATTGTTCTATGGAGGCAGAGCCTGTACAAAATAATGCAATTTTGAGTTCGTGTTCGAATTGTCGCATCAAAGCAATGAGTTCATCAACGCCTTTTAGAGCGGCTTCCAACATGGGTTTGGCAATGCCAATGGTGTTGGCACCCAGCGCAAGGCATTTTGCTGCATCAAGCCCAGAACGCACGCCACCAGAGCCCCAGACTTCGCCTTGAGGATTGGCAGCTTTCGCATGTTTTAGGGCAGAAACGGTGGGGATCCCCCAGTGTTGGAAGGTTTTGGCAGCTTGCTGATTGGGTAGGCGTTTTGCTCTTGCGCCTTCAATGCGTCCCCAGTGAGTGCCCCCAAGACCGCTAACATCAATGGCTGATACGCCAACATTATAAAGGCGCTGGCAGGTATTAAGACTTAAGCCACAGCCAGTTTCTTTAATCACGACTGGCACATTAAGTTGTTGTACTAAGACTTCGATGGCGTGTAGGCCTCCTTTGAAGTTCGGTGTGCCCTCTACTTGAATGCACTCTTGCAATGGGTTTAAGTGAACTTGCATGGCACTTGCGCCAAGATTATCAACAAGCCTTTGGATGTCGCAAACCTTACTGGTAATTAGCTGGCTAATGCCAATGTTGCCATAGAGCTCAAGCGCTAAATTAGCCGCTTTTAAGGTTTGCCACTCATTGGCCGCAGCCTTATCAAAGAGTTCTCGTCTTTGCGAACCAACTCCGAGCGCCCAGCCAGTTTCGGCACAAGCCCTAGCAAGGATTAAATTAATGTTTTCTCCTTTAGGATGGCCGGCGGTCATTGAGCTCACCATAAACGGCGTTTGAATGTTCTTCTTTAAACGCAGAGTGTTGAGAGAAATTTCGTTAAAATCGAGTTCGGGCAGCGCTTCATGAATCAGGGAAATGGCTTCAAAGCCGTTAGTGCTCGCCTGATTTCGCTCATCGAGTGCCTGCTCGATGTGCTCAACTTTTCGTTTAATAAAACCGTCATGATTGGATGAGGGCTTGACCATTTGAGTTTGCAGATGAGTTAAATTATTGTGCAGTATACCGTATAAACACTATTGGTGCATTCTATACCCATCCTAGTTCATTCTGCCCCTCACTCTTAACGATGAAACCTTCGAAAATCGTTTAAGGCATGTTCAAGCGTTTTTTTATCAAGATCATTCAGTGCGACTTCCCGTCCATCTTGCTCATAACTTCTTAGTTGCCCCTGGTGTGATAAGGTTATGATTTTATTTTCAGTCATTAGCCCAAAGTTATTATAGCTTGCGAGCCAAAGAGGCAGACTGGTTTTTGAGTCAAATAGATTGGTTCCTAGGCCAATTTCTTTACTGGGATTTTGGCAATTTGCCAGATCTTTTAGCAGGGTTGCGTTTAAGTCATAGTGACTTTTTTGAGTGTCTATGGTTTGTGGTGTTCGCCCAGGCCAGTGAAGCAGCAGCGGGACTTGGGTTTGATATTTACTGAAATTGCTGGTGTGCCCCCAGTAGCCTAAATTATTATCATCAAATTCTTCGCCGTGATCAGAGCTAATAATAACCACACTGTTTTGCCAAAGATTTCCTTGTTTTAGGGTTGCTATCACCTTGGCAATTTCTTGGTCAATAAAATGGACGGCATTCTTGTAACGGTTGTAATACTCATGCTTTATTTTGTGTTTAAAGACACGCTGACATGGTGAGGCAATCGGTTGAAAGGGGGCATTAAACTCTTCTGCATAACAATAAGCATGTGGCGCCCTATAAAAAACTTGCAGATAAAAGGGTTTAGCATGTGCTTCTTTAATAAATTGAATGGCTTCAAGAGTTGATTGCTTATCCCAGTCTTTAACCTTGTCACTTCGTGAATGAGTGCTAATCGCCTTATCCAAATCTTTTAAAATCGTCTTATCAAACGGGGGGGCCTTAAATTGCGCCGACCAAATGGCCAGAGACTCATAGCCTTGCTCCTTTAACTGCGTGTGCAGTGGTGGTGGCAATTCGTCACTTAATACCGAGGGCCAATCATTCGGTGGTAACCCATAAAAAAGCGAAAAAAGTCCTGGTTGGGTTGCATTACCACCACTGTAGTAATGACCAAAGGAGCTCATTTCGTTTGCTAGCTTATTTAAATGAGGCATGGTTTGTTGATTAACTGCATCAAAACGAAGCGCATCGACTAACAAGATAACTAGGTTCATAGGAGGCGTGTTCTGCCGACAGTTCAAGGGGGCTTTCGGATAATCAAGTGTTGATGCATCCATTGCGGGCAGATGTATACCTTGGTTTGTTACAAGATTAATCGCCCTATTTAACTCCTTGCTCATTAGTAGGCGAAACGTCGGTTGATAGAAGGGGATGTGTTGGGTTTGTTGCAACAGGATGGGGTTTTGATGAATAAGGCTCAAACCTAGGAAACAGAGGCAGAAGCTAAGACTAAGCCCTGGGATGAGCAGCATTTTTTTTAAAGAAAACGTTTGCAGTCGTTTGATATTTTTTCGAGCCCAGGAACGGCAAAGCCAAAGAGCGCAACATTCAGTCAACAGGATAATTATCACAACACTCAGTAGCAGCCCTTGTTCAAGTAGGGAGAGTTCAAACACTCGGTGAATAAGCGAGGCCTTAAGCAAAGAAAAAAGTTCAAGATTTAGATGAAATTGATAATTTTTATAAAGCAGTCGATCGGCGATGATTAGAAGCACCAAGAAGGAGTAGAGTGCAATGAGCAATGGTGCTTGAAATAGCCACTTCTTTGGTACAAAGCAGAGCAAGAGTCTTGGCAAAAGGGCTAGGAGCCCAAGGAATGAAAGGTAGTTGATAATTGCAAATGACACAATAAAGGCTTTCGAGCCAATGTGTTGGTAGTGAATAATATTATTTTGAAAGAGTGACTGGCTCTGCAAAATATTTAGTAAAAAGGGCAGTGCCAGCAAACACAGAAAAAGAGTGTTTAACAGAGCAAACAGATTAAAAGTTCGCGCCTCTGTTGTGTGCACATTGACTCCTTTTTTATTAACTATTTGGAAGTATCATGGGCATAAGCCTTAAGTGCTTTATCAAACTTTTCTAGAGTATCGGTGTCGGGCTTCTTGCTAAATTGGCTGACCACTAGGATGGTCAGCGATGCAAATAAGAAACCTGGCAGAATACTATAGAGCCCATAGAAGACCTCTGGGTTCCATAAAAGTACGGTGAGGGCCCCAACACTCATGCCGCACAGAGCACTTAGCTTGCTCATTTCTCGGTAATAAAGGGAAAAGAGAATGACAGGTCCAAATGCCGCCCCAAAACCTGCCCAAGCATAACTCACCAAGCTTAATACCCGACTCTCCGGTTTGTAAGCTATGGCAATGGCAATAAGAGACACCAATAGTACCATCGCTCGCCCTACCCAGACGAGCTCTAATTGCGTTGCATTCTTTCGAAAGAAGGATTTGTATAAATCTTCAGTGATTGCACTGGCAGAGACCAGTAATTGACAGCTAAGTGTTGACATGACAGCCGCAAGAATAGCAGACAGTAGCACCCCAGAGAGCCAGGGGTTAAACAAAACTTTTGTCAGCTTCAGAAACACTTGTTCGCTATTATGGGTAACCTCGTTGGATGGAAATTTGCTAAAGTAGGCCAAGCCAAAAAAGCCGACAGTGATGGCTCCAGCAAGACACAAAACCATCCAAGTCATGCCAATTTGCCTTGCTCGTTTCATGCTCTTGGCAGAATCTGCTGCCATAAAGCGTGCCAGAATATGAGGCTGACCAAAGTAGCCAAGTCCCCAAGCCATGAATGAGGCGATGGCCACGCCATTGACCCCATTTAATAGTTGAAAATGACTGGGGGCGTTGAGCTTAACTTCATTGAGTGCTGGTTGAAAGCCGCCTAAAGTTACAATCACCATAATTGGTGTAATGATTAAGGCAAACAGCATTAAACTTGCTTGTACTGTATCGGTCCAGCTTATGGCTAAAAAACCACCTATAAAGGTATAGAGGATGGTGGCAGTTGCGCCCAACCAAAGAGCTGGAACGTAAGCAATGTTAAAGGTGCTTTGAAACAATCGCGCACCCGCAACAATGCCTGAGGCACAGTAAACTGAGAAAAAAATGAGGATAAAAATGGCAGAAACGAGCCGTAAGAGCTGCTTTTGATCATCAAAACGACTGGTAAAGTAATCAGGTAGTGTGAGGGCATTATTATAGAGCTCTGTGAAAACTCGAAGCCTTGTTGCAACCCACAACCAGTTCAAATAGGCACCGATTACGAGTCCAATTGCAATCCAGCAGCTAGAAATGCCATTCAATAAAACCGCACCTGGTAAACCCATTAACAACCAGCCACTCATGTCTGAGGCACCTGCAGAGAGAGCGGTTACAAGACTTCCTAAGTTTCGACCTCCCAAGATGTAATCATCAAAATTACGGGTAGCACGGTAGGCAATAAAGCCAATTAGAATCATCCCCATTATGTAGATGAAAAAAGTGGTTAGCATGGGTAAAGATGAGCTCATTGAGCAGTCCTCTGGCTATTTATTTATGGTCGGCTGCATGAAAACGGTGCAACAATAACCTAGGGTGGAGAAAAACACAACAGAAACTCTATCAAACGAACAGTTCTTTACATGTTAACCCTATGATAATCTTAAAAAAGTCTCCTTGAGGCTGGGATCTTGGAATTCTCTTAAACGATTGTGCTATGCTTTTGCTTAACGTAAAGAACAGACGGGAGTTTGCATGCCTCCTTACATCCCTCCAAGTGCCCACTGGCGAGACTCAGCTAGAAGTGCGCGCTTTTTTATGGTTGATGCACGAGCAGCGTTTCCGATTTTCATTTTTTTGATGCACATTCGAACTTGGACTGGGGTGTTGGTCTTAGTTTCAATGCTTTTTTTTGCTATTATCGAACACTTTGGCTTTACCATGCCGATTTTTTGGCGTTGGTTAAGAACCTTTCTTTCAGGTGGTCGTAAGATGGCAATTCCTTGGTGGCGAGAATGAGTGAAACCATATCAAAAAACTTGGCCTTAATCGTTGGGGCGATGGGAGCAAAATTTACTTTAAATGATAACTTTATTGGGTACGATGAAGTTTTATCGCCCACAGGTTTATTGCCCGCTCTTTCTCGACGGGCCGATCAACTTTGCTCGCTCTGTTTAGGCTACGGGATTGGCGTGACCTTTGATGAGGCAGAAAAGTCACTACTCGGGGTTAAAGTCGTTTTTGATGAAGTGACTCCCAACATTCTTCGTTACATGACCATCACCGATGTTATTTCAGAATTAATCAATGCTGGTACCTTTGATGGAAAAACTGCGCTTGATGAACTATTGTATGATTAATGGGCGGTTGTTTTTTCAATCAGCAAGTTAAAAAAGCACTCTGAGGTGTTTTTATGCTGCGAGCGGAGAGAGTGTACCTATGCAGCCCGTATCTTGCGGCCGGCCAAAGGATAAATGGAGTGTGCCTAATGACCAGTAAGTGGGAAAAATTTGATGAGCACGTGAGTGAGTCAAAAAATAAGGAGACAGAGGGCAGAGCTCAGTCAAACAGCTCACAGCAAGCGACGACTTCTGGTGAGTCAACGGTCGCTAATCAAGCCTTGAAACAGAAAGTGGTCGATGACATGTTGCACCTTAGAGATTCAGTTAGTGGGGCTATAGAGTCCTCACAAGGTAAATTGTCTGCTGATAAGCTTAAGGATTTGGAGGATGCTGAAGACACAATTGATGGTGCTGTTGGGATGATTTCGCCAGCAAATGCCTTGGCAAATCAACAGCAAGCAGAACAGAGCGCAGGCCTTGGTATGGGTGGAAGCTCCAGCGGCTCTGACAGAGAGGATGATGAGTGAGTCAGTTGAAAAGGGACGGTGAGCAATAAGATGAGCGATGAACTAACGCCAGAAGAAACAAAACAAATATTGGATGCGTTAAACATCGCGGTGGATAAAGGACCGTGGAATAAGAGTATTTTTTTACGGGCGATTGGTAAAAAACTTGAAGGAATACGAGAGGACTTTAAATCGGGTCTTTCTGATGAGGTGGCACTGGTTAGTAATGCTGAGCTTGCTAAAAGTGCTGAGCCAGAATCAGGGGTTCGAAGAGTGTATATTTCCCTGTATAGTGCCCAAGGTAAAAACTTAGAACAATGGGAGAGAATTATCGGCTCATTGTTTTTGCAAACGATAACTCGCCCAACTTATAATAGCGAGCGCGATGTAAAAGAAGCCTTAAAAGTGAAGGGCAACATTGAGAATGAGGGGTATGTGGTTGTGCAAGTAGCCGAAAAAGACATTCTTAAGATGCCAGTTAGCAAGCAGCCCATCGATCGCTTAGGCATTCGCTTGCTTAGCTTAAAAAAAGATGCAATAAAGCCTGAGAACATTGAGAACTTTTTTCATAAAGAGAACAGCTATTTGTTTGAATCAGGGAAATTAGTTCAAAAATGACAAGGCTTACTTAATAACAATAATTTAAGACGGTGACAGAACACGATGGCACAACAACAACCAGGAGCTGGCGGCGGCGGTGGTGGCGGAGATAGCGCTTACGGTCCAGTCTGGGTAATTCTAATTATCTTTATTGTTGGCTGGGCACTTTGGCACTATTTGAGTGCACAGATTGTCGCAGCAATCTTTGCTGTGTGTTTGGTGCAAGCAAAAGTTGTGGCGCTGTTTACGTCAAATGTGGACCAATTTATCTACATCATGGAAACGGTCGATCCTAAAACCGTTTCCTGGGCCCAGGTGGTTGAAATTTGCCGGGTAATCAACCAGTACTATGTTTATCCTGTGTGTGCGTTTATGGCAGTGTACTGCGTCGTTCTTTATTCCTCAGATGTGACTAGAAAGTACAAAAAAAAGTACGACATGAAAAAGCTTAGGGAACAAGAATGTCATAATTGGTCTCAAATCATGCCGGTGGTCAATCAGGATTTAATTAATCAAGACATTTCGAAAGGCCCGTGGGCAATGGCGGAGTCCCCAATGGAGTTTACCAAAAAGCATAACCTTTTAAAGCGAGATGAGTTTAGTGTTGACGATCCGGAATATCCAGGGGTCCCTCTGGCTGTTTCTATTAAAAGGGCAGAAGCAAAGGCAGTATTTACCTTGCAACTTGGTGCGTATTGGGAAGGTTTTGATAAATTACCCCCCCATCTTCTGGCCTTATGTGCCATTTTTGCTGCTCGAATAAACAAAGACAGAGACAAAGCCTATCAGTTGATTGATCACATCAACAAATCTGTTGAAGGAGGCAACAAGCCTGACTTTGGTAGTGCTAAGGTTTTAATGCAAAAACACATGAACAGTAAGTTGGTGCAAGAGTGCACCAGAATGCATGCCTATATTTTAACCATGATGGCCTCGCTTTTGGTATCAGCTCGCGATGATGGTGTGATGGCCTCAGCAGATTTTTTATGGTTAAAGCCAATCGACAGACGAGCATGGTACATGCTCAATTCGGTCGGTCGACAAACCCCATATGTGGAAGTATCAGGACTTTTTGCGCACTGGAAAGCTGAGCGAGCCTTAAAGCGAAAGTCGATGGTGCCATTGGTTGAGGAAGCAGTAAAAGCCTTAGAAGCATCGGTAAAAGAGGTAAAACTGCCGATTGCAGAGAGACGGGAGCTTAGCTAATGCGTGGTATAAAAAGTAACGAAGAACTCGATCCGTCCCAGCTGTTACGGGACACCCGTACCATCGGACAACGCATTGCCGACTTTTTAGAAGTTCCTTTAAATGTGGCGATGGTTATTTTTTGTATCACACCCATTTTGTTTGTCTACCCAGAGAGCTCACTTCTCATCATTTTGTTAACGACAGGGCTTTTTTTCTATGGGATTACCCGCAAACAAAAATTGCCTTTTCGATTGCCTCAGGTGGCAGGCGTAAAAGACTATAATGATTTAAAACCTGGTATCAAAACACCCAATAATGCGCGCGGCATTACCTTTTTTGGCAACTCTGTCGACACCAATGAAGAATTGTGGTTTGCCAATGAAGACATGAGGACTCACTGTTTGATTTTTGGCTCCACCGGTGCAGGTAAAACAGAAACACTTATTTCACTGGCTTTTAACTCCTTAAACCAGGGCAGTGGCTTTATCTACATCGATGGAAAGGGGGATAACTCGCTTTATGCAAAAGTTTTTTCCATGGTGCGAGGAATGGGACGTGAAGACGATCTGTTGTTAATTAATTTTATGACCGGTGCAAGAGACATTATCGGCCCTCAAGAAAAGCGTTTATCTAATACTATGAACCCCTTCTCACAAGGCTCTTCTAGCATGTTGTCACAGCTGGTGGTCAGCTTGATGGACTCCAGTGGCGGTGGTTCAGATGGTGATATGTGGAAAGGCCGGGCAACGAGTTTCGTTGAAGCCTTGATGAAAATTCTTGTCTACATGCGAGACCAAGGCGCTATTTTATTAGATGCAAATACCATCCGGAACTACTTTCACCTACCACGGCTTGAATCAATCGTGATCGATAAACAATTTCCTCGTGATGATCAAGATCCGGTTAGCCTTGAGAGCACGCCATCATTAGTACTCGACCCAATCAAAAACTATTTATTAACCCTGCCTGGTTATAACAAAGAGAAGAAAGGAAAGCAGGTCTCACAGGTTTTGGAGCAGCACGGGTTTATTACCATGCAGTTGGTTAAAGTTTTTTCATCTCTTGCAGACACCTATGGCCACATTATTCGAGTCAACCTAGCGGAAGTGGACTTTAAAGATGTGGTATTGAATCGTCGAATACTGGTGGTGTTGCTGCCAGCGCTTGAGAAGTCACCTGATGAACTAGCAAACTTAGGAAAAATTATTGTTGCCTCACTAAAAGCAATGATGGCAGCTGGTCTTGGAACCGATGTGGAAGGGGACTATCGCGATGTGATTGAGCGAAAACCAACTAATGCCCCCACGCCCTTTGTCGCAGTACTTGACGAATATGGGTATTATGCGGTGCCTGGTTTTGCGGTGGTACCTGCTCAGGCACGAAGCTTAGGGTTCTCGGCTATTTTTGCCGGACAGGATTTACCAGCTTTCCAGAAAGCCTCTAAAGAGGAAGCAGCCAGTATTGGTGCAAACACTAATATTAAGATTTGTATGAAGTTAGAGGATCCAACTGAAACGCTCGACTTCTTTGTTAAAACAGCAGGTGAAGCTTATGTGACCAAGGTGGATTCTTTTCAAACCAAAGAAACCAGTATTACCAACAGTTACATGGACACTAAGAGCTCTTCGTTTGAAAAGCGAGCTCGAATCGATTTATTAGATTTGAAAGATCAGACAGAAGGTGAGGCACACGTCTTTTTTAAATCCAACATCGTGCGGGCGAACATGTTCTATGCAAACCCACCGCCTGCGAAAGTCTTAAAGTTAAACCAATTCTTGAAAGTAGATGTTCCCCCAGATGACCAGCTTGCTCGCTTACAAAACCAGTTGATTAAATTTCAAGAAGTAGTTAATTCCGGTGAGTTATCAATCGATGTTGAGGTCTCAACAGAAGAAATTAATTTGGTGGTGGAAGCGCTTAAAGCAAGTGATGCGCCTGATCCGATTGAAAAAGGGGTGTCTGCTCTTCTTGCCTTTCATAATCATCAAGAACCTGAAATTGAAGAGGAAGTGATTGAAGAAGAAGAAGTGACTGGCGAATTAACCATCTTCAGTCGTCTGCAACATCCAGAAGGCTCAATGCCACTCTTAATCAGTGATAAAGAAACCTTCTCATTGCCAATTTTAGCAACCAATGTTACTCGTTCGAGTGTGTCAATCGTTGAGCGTTTATCAGGCAAGCAAGATAAATATGCCAGCAATGTGGCTGGCGAAATTATTAAAGACATGCAGTTTGCGACACAATACCCGCCAGGAGTGGTTGATAAAATTTCAGCCGAAGAATTAACCACTGTGGTAAATGATTTGATTGGTCACATCAAAACTGCGCGTAATAAGGCTGAAGCAGACAATCCTTAAGATAGTAAAATCGACTCTAACTCTTGTTATTATGTTAGTTATGTGATGTCATCATATTCATGCGCTTACAGTTAATGTATTCATTTAAAGAGAAAAAAATTGCTATGAGATGCAAATCCCTTTTTATTGCGGGTCTTGTTTTTTTGCTTGTCAGTAGTTTACAAGGCTGTATCAAACTTAAGAAAACAGGCCTTGATAATTGGGATCGAACGACAGGTTTGGTGCAGCGAAAAGACATCACAGATAAAAAGACTCGACAATTGACTGAAAACCTAATGAGCCAAGGGGTGAGAATCGTAAGCCTAGGGCAAGACTACCAGTTAAGGCTTCCTTCTCAAATGGTGTTTGCTCATCGTTCTCCAAAAGTTATTTGGGGCTCTTATCCTTTGCTAGATGAAATAGCAGCGTACATAAACATGTTTAGAATTGTTAATCTCTATGTTGAGAATTACGTTGATGAAGATGGCTCAAATACTCGAAACTATGCCCTAGCAAAGGCAAGAGCAAGAGTTCTTGGCGATTACTTAGCATCTAAAACAAAGGAAGCACGCATTGTGGTTGCAAGAGGGTATAATCAGAAAGTTGCAAAAGAAGAAGGGCTTATCCGTGGAGGGGTGGATCCATCAGAGTTGGTTATTTCATTTAGAAATAGGATTGTTTAGCTAGTGGGCAAATGTAATTACGACAAAATAAAGCAAACGCGGTCATTTTATAAGCAGTCATTGCGTCGAGTTTTAAACTTACTTATTTTGTCATTATTAATAAATGGTGGATTAACCTATGGGATTTATTACAAAGTAACCCATAAACCTGAGATTGATTATTACGCAACCAGCGGCGTAAAGGCGCCAATATTATTAGAGGCAAGAGACACACCGAATGAGTCTTCTACGCCACTGTTGCCAGAAGACCAGACTTAATGAAGGACTGATAACGTGAAGAAGTGTCATGGCTAAGCCAAAACAGGAAAAGCTTTCTGTAACAGACCCTTTGGAGTTTGTCTTTAAAAGGGCTCAGTTCTATCGTAAGACCTATCGTCGAGCATTGGTGGTTTTTATTGCCTCATTGGTGGTAAACATATTGTTGGCAAGCTTGCTTCTCTACATAATTTACAACCCACCAACACCGGTTTATTTTGCGACCAACGCAAACGGTAAGGTGACGCCACTTTTTTCACTGGACGAGCCCAACATGTCAGATGCGGCCGTCTTAGAGTGGGCTTATAAAGCGGCCGTGGCCTCTTATACCTACAGTTATGTAAATTACCGTGGGCAAATTCAGGCGGCGTCTGGCTTTTTTACCGGCGCTGGGTGGAAGCAATACGTTGACGCCTTGGGTGATACCAATAACTTGAAGGCGGTGATAAGCAAGAAACTAATTGTTTCAGCACAAGCAGTGGCTGAGCCAATTATTTTGCAAAAAGGCAAGTTAAATGGTCGTTTTGCTTGGATGATAGAAATACCTCTGTTGGTGTCTTATCAGAACAATGAGGTTTATACCCAAGCAAATTATCAGGCACGGCTTTTGATCATCCGAGTTCCAATATTAAATGCTCCGGATGGCATTGGCATAGAAAAAATAGCTGTAGGGCCGGCAACGGGCAGTTAGTGTTGATTGGTTTTTCAGTGGTTTATGAAAATGAGTAACTATTAGGAACGGATATGGCAACGGTCGATGATGAGCAGAATTCTAATGAATCAAATGCGAATGATGCGTCAAAGGATGAGTTAAACAAGAGAGACGCAACGGTTGATAAACCAGAGGCTATAGAGTCGTCTGCGCCCGCTAGTGAGAATGGAAACAAAAGCAATGCTCAATCGACCAAGAGCAAAGAACAAAGTAACGGCAATAGTGAAGAGGTAAAATCAGAGGAAGAGACAGGCAACGAGGAAAAACCGCAAGCAGAAAAAAGCAAAGAAGCAACATCAGAAGAAGAGAAGTCGGATGAAATGAAAGTGCCGGTATCACTTCGAAATGATTTTTATCGAGACAGTTATACCAAGGTTCTCTTTGTACTTTTGATCTCAGTGGCTTTTAATTTTGCGTTGTCCTCGGTGATAAGCTTTATGGTGCTCCACCCGCCAAAACCAAAGTATTTTGCAACCAGCATTAATGGACGAGTGACACCATTGGTTCCGCTTGATGAGCCAAACCAATCAGATTCGGCTGTGCTGCAGTGGGTTAACCAAGCAGCAATTGCGGCGTATACTTACAACTTCCTTAACTACCGTACGCAGCTTAAGCTTGCCTCTGGTTATTTCACAACGGATGGTTGGAAGCAATTTTTACTAGCCTTAGATGGTTCTAACACCTTAAACACGGTAAGACAGCAAAAGCTTATTGTATCATCGGTTGCGACTAAGGCGCCGGTTATTTTGCAAAAAGGGGTGGTCAATAATAGTTACTCATGGCGTGTGCAGCTGCCTATTTTAGTGTCTTATCAAAGCGCAAGCCAATCCAAACAGCAGTCGAAAATTGTGACATTATTGGTGACTAGAATTTCAACGCTGGAGTCTCCTCGAGGCATTGGTATCGCACAATACATTGACAGAACAGGTTAAGATTTTTAATTGGACGAAATACGTATGTTAGGTAGAAACAAGATGACTCAAAAACTTTGCACTCTTTTGATGCTGATAAGTGCTTTTTCGCTGCAAGCAGAAGTAATGAGTGGTGAGCAGGCACTTCAACAACTTAAATTGCTGCAAGGGAAAAAAGAGACGAGAAACTCTGCCAAGCAAAGTAAATCGAATAAGAAGAATGCACGAAATAATTCCAAAAAGAACAATGGTAAGTCGCAAGAAGACAAAAAGACTAAACAAGAAAAAGAGCTTGCTCAAGTAGAGGAACATGCCAGTGAAGAAGGGATGCTTGAAAATGCAGCTTTCAAGCAAGTGCTTAGCAACATGTACCCTCTGAGCTATGAGCGGCTTTTAAAGGTTCACCAAGCCTATAACGATAATCAGTTTGCCTTGGCGGCTACCCCCGGCACTCCTCCTAAGCCTGTGTCAACTTCTCAATTAGTGAGTCTAGCACCTGGGGCGACGCCTCCTGCTTTAAGAGTGGCGCAAAATTTTGTCTCGTCAGTAATCTTCTTAGACTCAACAGGCGCACCTTGGCCTTTGGTTGGTTATGATTTAGGCGATCCGGGGGCTTTTAGTATTCAGTGGGACAAAAAAAGTAACCTGTTGATGATTCAATCAAAGAAAATGTACACCTATGGTAACATTGCCATCAAACTTGCAGGCCTTAATACCCCAGTTATGTTGACCTTAGTTCCAGGCCAAAAAGCCATCGACTATCGTATTGATATGCGAGTACAGGGCTTTGGTCCAAATGCAAAAGATTTGCCAACGGGACTCGGGCTTCCTGCTAGTGCCGATAATGTTCTCTTAAGCGTGCTAGAAGGCATCGCGCCAAATGGCAGTACAGAATTGACGGTCAAGGGCGGCCCTGCTTCAGCTTGGAAGTTGGGTGACAAACTTTATGTTAGAACGGGGTTAAAAATACTATCCCCTGGCTGGCTTGCAACCATGAACAGTGGTGATGGAACCAATGCCTATGAGATGCAAATTGCACCGGTATTATTAGTTTCTTGGCATGGCCGCGTCATGCAATTACAGATAGAAGGACTGTAAGCAATGAGTAGAAAAGAAAATATAAAAAATCTATTTTCAGATGCGAAAACACGCATCATTATTTTGTTTACCGCCGCTGTATTGCTGTTTGCAATGATTTATGGATTCTACAGTTTTAGTCAAGTGGGCGCTGCAAAGGGCGATGTTAGTTCGGCCGTTAGTGGCGCGCCAGGACTCGAGACGGTTCCCGGCTCAGTAAATTCCACCAAGCAATACAAGCAGCTCATTGAGCAACAGAACCAAGAGCAGTACAAAGAAGCTCTTAAATCGGGCAAGAGTGTTATGCCCACTATTGTACAAATGAAAAAGTTTGGTGATGGGGTTGAACAAGTGGGGGCAACCGATGGGCTTGGCAGTGTCGGTTTTGAGTCACTGAGTTTAAAAGGACGGGGGAATGATCACACTCTCTGGTATCAAAATTTAAAGTCCTCCAATTGTAGTGTTGCCTCAATTAAGTCTGCTTTGCAGCAGGGGGCTGTAATCACTGATGTTAAACAAGTTTGCGACTGTGCTGAATTGAAACGGGCAGGATTTCGCCTCTCAGAATTGAAATTGGTTTGTAAATGTAAGGGATTAAAAGCAGCAGGCTATAATGCCACACAGTTAAAAAGTCAGGGCTTTGATGCTGCGCAGCTCTACCAATGCGGCTTTAATGCTTGTGAATTGAAAGCAGCAGGATTTAGTGCTGGTGAATTAAAAGCAGCAGGTTTAAGTGATGGCGAATTAAAAGGCGCGGGCTTTAGTCCGGAAGAAATTCGAGCAGCAGGCGGACTCCCAGAAGGTGTTAGTGCAGAAGATGTTCGAGCAGCGGGATGTTCTGCTAGTGCCATCAGTAAACTCAGACAGCAAGGGGTGAGTGCTGGTGCCATAAAACGTATTTCAGGGTGCAGTCTTGCGCAATTAAAAGCCGGGGGCTTTAGCGCTGGAGAATTAAAGGCAGCAGGCTTTACTGCAGCGCAATTAAAGAAAGCGGGCTTCTCACCAGAAGAACTGCTTGATGCAGGCTTTAATCCTAAGCAATTACTCGATGCCGGCTTCACACCTGATGAGCTTGAAAACGCTGGTGTTTCAAAAGCTGCAATTAAAGCGGCGCTGGAAACGTTGCCACCAGGCATTACCCCTTCCATGATTGCAAAAGCAGGTTGCAGTAAAAAGGCTTTGGAAGGGCTTAAAGCGGCTGGTGTTAGCTACCAGGCAATGAAAAAATATGGTAAGTGCAGTGACCAGCAATTAGCTGCAGCTGGTCTGGAGCCAGATAGATTAAGTGCAGATGGCGGTCAGGTGTCAGACTCGGCAATAAAAAATGCGGGCTGCTCGGCTGTTGCGCTTAAGCGACTGCGAGATAAAGGCGTTAGTGCAAAGCAGATTAAAGAAATCAGTGGTTGCAGTGCGTCTCAGTTAAAAGCTGCAGGCTTTAGCGCAGGCGACTTGAAGGCTGCAGGTTTTACCGATGGTGAATTAGCCAAAGCCGGCTTTACGCCTGAAGAGATTGCGGCCGCACACTTGCCTGATTCTGCCATAAAAAGTGCAGGATGCTCGGTTGAGGCGCTCAAAAAACTACGTAGTCAAGGGGTTAGTGCTGCTCGAATTCGACGAGTGAGCGGCTGTGGCATTGATGCACTTAAAGCCGCGGGCTTTAGCGCAACGGCTCTAAAAAAGGCTGGATTTACTGACAGTCAACTAGCCGCTGCAGGCTTTAGTCCAGAAGAGATAGCTGCTGCCAACCTTGGGCTACCAGAAGGCGTTTCTATGGCGGATGTAAAAAATGCAGGCTGCAG
Organism: Legionellaceae bacterium; assembly: GCA_030148065.1. Taxonomy (GTDB): domain Bacteria; phylum Pseudomonadota; class Gammaproteobacteria; order Legionellales; family Legionellaceae; genus JASBUC01. Next base: position 43,589 of record JASBUC010000042.1, read on the forward strand.
TGTCAATGCGTTAAAAGCGCTAAGAGAGAAAGGGGTGCCAGCCAGTGCCATTAAGAAGCTCAATGGTTGCAGTGCCTCACAGTTAAAAGCCGCTGGATACTCAGCTGGTGATTTGAAAAAAGCAGGCTTTAGCGACAGTGAGCTTGCCAGGGCCGGTTTTAGTCCAGAAGAGATAGCTGCTGCTGGATTAAATCTACCTGATGGCGTGAGTACGGCTGATGTTAAAGCCGCTGGTTGCGATCCGAAAAAGCTTGCTCTGCTCAGAAAGCAAGGGGTAAGTGCAACGGCGATTAGAAAGCTAAATGGTTGCAGTGCCTCTCAGCTAAAAGCGGCAGGCTTTAGTGCGAGTGCCTTGAAAAAAGCAGGCTTTAGTAATGATGAGTTGCAAGCAGCAGGCTTTAGTCCTGATGAGATTAAAGCAGCCTCTCTTACCTTGCCAGAT
>JASBUC010000044.1 GCA_030148065.1 Legionellaceae bacterium
TGCGTCTGCTGCTTGCTGGGCAGTATAATTTTGTTCAAGAACTAGTGATACAGCATCTTTCTTGAACTCCTCGGGGTAACGTTTGTATTCTCGTTTTTTCTCTGTCATAAGCACCTCTGTTAGTGTGAATATTTTCGCTAACAAAAGTGTCCAAATCAATTAGACCAGAACATAAAAACACGTAACATAGTACTTCAAACTCGAGCAATAGCTACTTTATCCGTTGATTTCGCCATAATTATTGCCCCAAAAGCAACAATTCGGGCTTTTTCAAAAGATGAAAATAAAAAGTTGAGTATATGATTGGCTTGGCGTACTTCATCGCTATTACTTGTAGAATGAACTATACCCGTGATCAACTATGTTGTGTGAATCCGAAGTAATAGCGCAAAGACAGCAATCGCTGCTATTTTGGGCTAAAATTGTACTAAGAGTGAATTGATCGTAAGAAGAGTATTTAAGTCATGACCAACCCTCCATCATGTAATTTAGAATTACTTCTATTTGCTGCAAAGTATACATATAGTTGCCACACCGAAGATCAAGGAGCTTCAAAAATAGAAGACAATGATAAGCTTATAATTGATACGCACAATGACCCGTTACACTTTATCAAAGCTCAAGGTTATACTGTTGATAAAATACTTAAGCCAAAAGATGACCATGGTGACGGAGCGACTTCTTTAACTGCGGTAAGGTTAGTGGCCAAAAATCAAGAGGGCGAAATTGATCAATCCTTACCGGTAATTCTTGCCTTTAAAGGCACAACCAATCATTGGGATATTCTAACTGATGCCTTTATTGCCAGTAGTGGCACAGCCTCAAAGGCTGTTCGTTTAGCTGCGTTTGAATTTTTACAGGCGTCATTAAATCAATACCCTAAGTCTGATCATGTGAGCGTGGGACATTCTCTGGGAGGGCACCTTGCCTCTTACTGCACAATAAAAACCTTAGCAACTAGGGAAGGCTTAGGTCAGAGAGAAGTCCTGTGTAGAACGTTCAATACCGCGCCGGGCAAATCAAAATACCAGAGTATTTTTAAAACCCACCCATTTCTCAAAAAGAAAATTATCAATTACCGATTACGAGAAGATTTTGTTAGCCGAATACCGCTCCAATCATATCTAGGTGAAGTGTTTAGCTTTGCGATTCGTAAACCAAACTATTTTACCAACCCAATAAAAGCACACTATACGGATCCGATGCATTACTCCATTCCTCTCGAACTTTGGGACAGTCAAGTTGGTGCAAGCTCAACTCGCTCTCTGAAGGAAAATCAGTTTATAGAAGAAATTAAAGCAACCATTCTTCCTTATTCTCAAATGGCGGAGGGCCGCCAATCACAGAGCGACAAAGAAAATGCAAAGATCCTCAATGAGTTGATGGCTTTATTAATAAAGAAAATTGACGCCAAACGCTATCAACAAGCCGAAGATTTACTAGCAGGTATAAAAGTCCAAGGCCTAGATGCTAACAAACTATTAATTACCTTAAGGGACTCATTTGAAGAAGTCATTCAGGAACAGAAATTCAGCTCAATGAAAGAGAAGGTGCATCAATCGAGCTCTTCGCAACAAGCTGTTGAAAAGTCTGAGAACAGTTCTTTAGATGATGAGGAAGACGGTAGCGAAAGTCGAGGCCTAGGGAATTCCTAGTGACTGAGGAAATAATCCATCCGGCGTTCCGCAGTAACGTTATTTTAATTTTCAGATGCGGCAAAGTTGTTTCGACACGCGCCGTTTATATGCTAATAAATGAGCATCACAGAAACAACTTTAACACAATATGAAAAGAGCTTAGTGCGGAATGTTGGATCCATACGTCGTTTGACAGTACTAATAGCCTAATCGTAGAATTGCTTTTTTTATGAGCAAACCGAGAGACGAATGAGAAAAAAAACTATAGGAGTCCTTGGAGGAATGGGGCCAGAGTCAACTGCAATTTTTTATCAAGCACTGATTCAACAGTGTCAAAGGCTCTATGGTGCTTATCTTGATAAGGATTACCCAGAGATTTTTATCTACAACCTGCCCATTCCTGATGTGGTCGAGCAGCTAGAGACCCCTCAACAGACGGCCAAGGTTTTAACAGATGCTTCTAAGAAACTGATTAAATTTGGGGCTGATTTTTTAGCGATGCCTTGTAACACAGTCCACTATTTTTACCCAGAAATTATTAAATACATCGACCGTCCTTTTATTTGCATTTTTCTTGCAACCGCCAAAAAGATAAGATTATCTGGTTTGAAACGCGTCGGTTTCCTCTCAACTGAAACCACCCTCAAGCTTAAAAGTTATGGCGATGACTTTTCTAGAAATGGTATTGAGCTAATTGTGCCAAGTCCCCTTGAACAAGCAGACGTGAATCAAATCATTGTTAATATTTTAGCGGGCAAAAAAAATACCAATGATAAAAATAGGCTTATTGAAATATCAAACTCTCTAAAGGTAAGAGGCGCAGAAGGCGTTGTACTTGCTTGTACAGATTTACCCATTTTATTAAAACAAGAAGACATCCGTCTAAAGCTCTTTGATACGGTGGACATTCTAGCAGAAGCCACCATTCAATATTGTCTCGGAAAGATTGGTGATGAAATCCTATACCCTGAGTGATCGACTCATATCTAGTTCGGGATCCTTTTGGTCCCTTTTGAATTGAAATGGCTCGCTTTAAGAAAGAGCGTAGGCCCGATTACATATGAGCTAGCCCTGACTTTTAATTGTCATCTTTCAATCCAGAATATTTCTAATAAAATTAAGAATTACACACTTTTTGTGCTTTTTTATATCCATAATTAACATTTAAATACTAATTATTTGTGTTTACATTCTCATTTATCCTGTTAGCATAGGTAACTATAGACCAGTGTGTTTCAAGGAAGAACAATTATGGCAGCCAACGAAGACCTAATACAAATGAGTACCCCCTATAATTTATCAAGCTCTCAATTGGAGCTGGTGCACTTAAGCCTTGAATTTCGACAGCAACAAGGACCTGCTTGTGATCCCAGTATCGAGAGACTGAGTCGTGGCCTGTTGCAAGAAGGCAATGGAGAAAAAGTTGCCCCACTCCTACAGTCACTGAAAGAACTAAACGCTCAATTCTTTGCCATGATGGAAGAAGCAAAAATCCAACACGCGTTTTACCATACGTCTTATCATGCTAATGAAATGTGCCAAGACATACAGTACTTTGTCTTTAATGCCTTAAAAGAAGTTTTAAGAAAAGGCGATTTAGAGGCACAATTTTATGCAAGCCTTGCCGCAAGCTTGGGGGCTGCTCATGACATAATTCAAAATAAGAGAGCTCCTGAGAATGAACAATTTAGCGAGGCTATTTGCCTAAAATATTTAAACAACTGTTTTAAGGACTTTATACAAAACAAGCAGTTAAGCACTGATGACCAAGAAAGCCTAACGCACTTTACAGAGCGTTCTCTGCCACTTATTTGCAGAGAAGGCATTACCAATGGCACTTATTTATTAATGGGAAATGAGCATGAAGGGCTAGCCTATCCTATTCGAGACTTTGGCTTTGTATTAAATAAGAAAGCAAAAGAATCACCCACTGCCAATAACTTAAACCCTATTTTAAATATTATACAGTTAGCGCTGTCTTTCTGTGATGTGCGACGTAGCGAATTAAACTTTGTCTTAAAACAACAAGCCTTACTAAAGAGCATTCCAGCAAGCCACTATCCAGAACTAAATACGCTTTTGCAAGCCGTTGGTTTGTTATCAGAAAATGAGAAAATTGACACTCTACGAGCACAACTGCTCTCCCCGAAAGATAGTATTCGACAACAATGCGCCATTGAACGCCTAAAAAGAATCGAAGGCTTTCTCCTGCGTTTTGGTCAAAATCTTAGAATTCAACCTGAGAATACGCTTAAATTTAACTCCGGCAATAAGGAAGCTCAGCAAAGCGCACAAGCGTTCATCAATTATGCGAACCTTTTAAGAGTACAAAGTGATGAAGACCGAGACTCGGTTGTCTCGCCTAAAGTCTCAGAGAGTGACTCTCTGGACTTTTTTTTACAAAACTTATCAGGAAATCCCTATAGTGAGGCGGCTTTTGCTTGTGGCTTAGGTAAGAGCGCTCGAGAAATTGTGGATTCAATGACGAGTAATGACGCATTACGCTCTTTTATCTTAAGAGAATTTGTGAGTGATGGTTGGCAAAAGCATCAAACTCATTTAACTCTTCTACAAGACTCTGCCGAGAAGTGGTCAGATAGTGAGCGACAGAAAATGAATGAGCTCTTTACCTTGATTGCCGCCAAACAACCGGGGATCCACTTTAGTCAAAACTGCCTAAGAACGCTTGAATCAAGGCTTGCAAGTCTTGAAGAGCTCGCTGATCTAGAGACTCGTACTGAGCGCACCGAAGAGGAGTCAATCTCTCTCAATAACGATGCTTTGTTCTCAGCAATTTGTGGGAAATCTTTACAAGAGCGGATCCACTCTCTGCGCGAACGAATTACAGAGCAGTACTCGCTTCATGGGATGGCGTTAAGTTCCACAACAGAGTGCGCTCTACGGAGAAGTACCCCCTTGTCGCGGTTGTTGATGTAACGATTTGACTTTGTCCACCATGTTATCTAGCTCTGGAAAAACAATTAATAAGTTCACTGGGATGTCACAAGTTAAGTTTAAGAGCAATTGATAAAAAGGCCGGGCCACATTACGCACGTGCTTCGCAACTTGATAAAAAGGCCAGTCATAAAATCCCTCGTGTCCATTTTTCAATAGAAAATGAGCAGACAACACTAGAAATAATCGCTCTTTACTCTGCCCTGGAAACAAACAGTCACGGCCTCTAAAATGAAAACAAATGGGTATCAGCGCATCCATTTTATCAGACTCAAAGCCTGTTATTGTTTGTAAGATCTCCAATTGGCTTAAAACCATCATGACATCATTGGTTGAAAATCTATCAAGCAACATATCAAACGCTGTACTCATTCTAGCAGCAAGGTGCGCGCCCGCTTCAGTCTTTGTTAAGAAGTCTTTAAAGACTTCTGCCATATTTAAGCGCTTTAGAACCCCTTTGAGGGAAGATTCAAGCGTGAACTCAGGATAAGCCAAGATAAGCTTTGCTAGGCGAAACAAGCGAATGGGATCGTCTGCAAAACACTGCCCTTGCTTTTCAATTAACTCAATTCTTTTTTCATCTATGCTTTTTATAGCTCCTCTCATCCCCTGAATGAATAAGTTCTCATCGGTTAGCTTGGCGTACAGTGCAGAGAGTTTAAAATCGACTCGTTTTAAGTAGTCACTAATGGCTTTGGTTGGATCAGGGCCAGGTGATGAAATACTATTAATGTCTATTTCGATTACCTCATCCCCATCTTTTAATCGAACTTTTAAAACGGGTCGTGCCCCAACAATTTTTGCTTGACAATGAAACGCTGGATCACGATTTAATTCTTCACAAAGCTCCTCTAAAGGAACCCCTAGAATCAAGCAATCAAAATCACGAATGCTCTCTAAAGGGCGTCGAAGATAGAGTGAGGTTACTGCGCCACCAACTAGATACAGACTTCTGCTAGTTTTTGATAAGACTCTGTCTACAAAGGCAATGAATGCGGCAGGCAGGACCGTCCGTCGTACCATTAACTTTGGATTATTTAGAGGGGAGTAACCAACGGCTTGTTTTGAAGCTTTTTGTGCTTCTTTTCTTTTCGCTTTTAGTTTTTCTTGTTCTTCTCTTGCAGCTTGCTCAGCTTTTTGTTTTGCCTTTTGTTGAATTTTTTCTTTCTTTTGCCTTTCTTTTTGAGCTTTCTCTTCAGCCAGCAAGCGAGCAAGTTCTGGGTTGATACTCCCTTTTTCTTGATGCCAGTCAGCCCTATGAGACCTCTGTTCACTAACCGTTTTCTTTGGTGCCGTACTATCTTCTTTAATCGCGAGCCAACTTTGTTCAGCGGCTTCCATTTGTTGTCTTTTTTCCTCTCGGGTAACAAGCAACTCCTTTAATCGTTCTTGTTTGCTCTTAGGCAAACCTAAACATTGGTAGCTTTTCAACAACGCTTCTTTAACACGAGGCAATATTGCTTGAAAGCTCTCACCCTCAAACGTTAGAAGGCTGTCGTTAAACAATTCTATAACTGTATTTTGCAGTAGTGCTGGGTAGAGGTTCTTAAAGAAGGAGAATTTACTCTTTGTGGGGAACTCTAAAATACCACTCTTGTCAGTAAAGGAATCAAACAGGTTGATACCAACAGATAAGTTTTTAGCTACATGCTCTATTTTTTGTGCGTCCGGACGCCTGCTAGCTGAATTTTTTAACTCTGAGAGAAACGTTAAGATTGTAATTAATTCTCTATAAAGGGTCAGGCTTTGCTCTGTTTCATTTTCATCAAAAGGAATGACTGAGTGATAGCTTTGTAGATTGCTGATTAATTCATTACAAAGTATCAGATAATTGGTCGGCAAAGTGTTTTCTATGATTTTAGGTGCAAGCTTATAAAAGCTCATTAACATTTCTTGTGTCACGGTGCTTGTTTTAAAGACTTCATAAAAAGCTTTTGCACCGAGTGCCCAAAAGTCTTTTTCTTTTAATGAATGAAAGAGTGAACTGTTTGCCTCCACCCTCTCAACACATCGCTTAAAAATCGATACCAAAAACAGTTTTTCAGGCCCCGTTAATTCACCAAGATCATTATGAAGTGAGGTTAGTAAGAATAGCTCTGCTACCCTGTCAGACTGCTCAAGAAAGATTTTAGTGTTTTGGCCAAACAAATGATAGATAACCCCTTGCAACTGAATTTTTTTAAACAAACGCGCCCCGTAAAAGAGTGAGGCAAGCTCGCCATGGCCGACGCATTCAGACTCACAAGAGACATCAATTAAATAGCGCTGTTCTGCCATTGCTTTAGAGAAAGGAATCACCTCTACTGGTTTGCTGGTAACATCTAAGCATTCTCTCACAAGCGCAATAGTCAGTTGTGTCCTGACAAACTCAGATAAAAAAGGAGGTTGCCCGTTTAAGTTTAATAACTCACCTTGCTGTTCTAACCAACTAAGAGCGCTTTGCCAACCTTGCTCTCGAACCATTCGTTGCAGAGAATGCTGAAGAGCGGCAAGGCTTGCTGACTCACCCCAGATAAAATCAAATACACCTTGATAATCTTCTGGTAGATCCTCGCAAACCCTTTGCAAACTTGTTTGAATTTTCTTTATTGCTTGTTGGTTTGCCTTGTCTCCTTGAGACAAATAGTAAGCATTGGTCAGCACAAAAAAAAGAATTTGACAAGCAGCTGTGCGTCTAACGAACTCCACAAAGGCAGGCGGATCATTCTCAGCAAGGCTCACAAAACCATCTAGTAAAAGCCTTAAATATGCCATACAGCCTCTTTTACATTTATCAATCTTGTCTTGAGCTTGCGTTGAAGGCCGGTAACTATTTTCTATATAGGCAATTTGTAATTTCTCTGAGGCTTGCATCATTAAGCTAAAGGTCATGTAGAGCTTAATAAACGTTTGGTTTATCGCCTCAGTCGACTTTTTAAATTTGAGCTCCTCGCTGTCAGCATGAGTGATGTTACCTTGTGCATACCAGCTCTCTCTATAGGCTGAGTCATGAACAGCAAAAAGTTGGATTATGTTATTTTCAGCAATAATAAGCGCATCACACTCAGCAACAGGCATTGTTGGTCCCAATTAAAATTCAAGCAAACATTTTACCTGAGTGTTTAGTATGTATCCATAGAGCTTGTTAAAAACTCAGAGATAATGCATTTTTATCCAAATTCCATTAACATTGCTGTTTTTTTGCACTTACTGGAATTTATTGATGAACAACATTCATATGATTCACTCTAGCGATCGCCGAACGATTTGCAGAGAACTAGAAGCTCTAGAAGTGACGACGGCTCACTTTTCTAATGGGGCCTATACCCATGATGCAGAAACAGTGGTGCCAACCCTATTAGCGGGCTTTAAGAAGGTCACTGAGCTCGAAGGTAATTTGCCCTTGGTAGTGGCTATGAATTCAGACTTAAGTCTTACTAATGCCGGTAAAACCACTCAAAAGTCGCAACAGGAGCGTGCAGACATGGTGGCAACACCTCTGGCTCAACTCTTTCCTGATACTAAAATCATTATTCTTTTCTTTGATGAAGACACTCCCAATACACTCTATCAATCTCTAGCAAACGAGAAGCTAACTCATTCGCTGCATAAATGGGGGTTTGGCATTAACCCGCAAGCACCTAAAATTGAAGGCGCTGAGCTCTTTCAGAAAACCTACGCATTCCCCCTTCCGCAAGACGATAAACCGCTTGCCGTTTTTCACCATGACACCAAGGCTCCAGATGAACCACAAGAGGTAGGAGTCTTTGATTTACAAGGGACTCACTTGGCCCTTGAAAACCTAGAAGAAGAAAGACAAAAACGGTGGTTTACATTATTTCAGCACCCCGAGGAACAGAAGGCTTTGACCGAACGACCGGCAAAAGAAATTAAGAAACAACGAAGAGTGATTTTGTTTGATTTGCCCGAAGAACTAAAGAGCTATCGCCCAAGAGAGAAACAAGCCTCCCTACTTGATTCATGCACGATTTGTTAGGGTTCTATAGCTTTTACCAGCAGAAGCGAGTTGAACCGCAAAGGGTCAGTTTTAGAAACAGTTGTCAATAACATCCCCCTGCCCTACGTTCTACGGACACCTCCTACCCTACGTTCCGCGGCTCGTCCGCGGAATCCATGGTTAAGAATAGCTTGGGTCCCTCGGACAAGCCGAGGGATGTAGGGGTGAATGTTACTTAAAAGACTTCAACTTTAGCCTTCTTAATCAGAGCACCAATGTATTCTGCGTAATCGCGCTCGCCATAGGTTTTGGCCAACTGATCTTGAAACTTTGTGCGCTCTTCGCTGGAGAGCTTGTCATAATCGCCTGGTACCAGTTTGGTAAGCCCAATGACAATGGCATCGCCATTCTTTAGAGGATCTGCTTGCAAGGCTAAATATTTTTGAGCCACGCTCTTCTCAGAGCTTGTCAGTGCAAACGCTAGCGCTTGCAGTTCGGTTGGTTTGTTTTGACTGGTTTTTACCTCCCCTGTCACCGTCTGCCATGAAAGCGTTTGGGCAGCCATAAAAGCATTTACTTTCTCGTTATCCCCAGCCTTGATTAATGAAACCAACTCCTTTGCCTTGCTTAGCGCCATGCTGGTGGCGGCTTTTACTTTAAGCGTTTTTTCAATGCCCTCTTTTACCTCAGCAAAAGGAAGAAGGGTAGGCTTTATATGCTCTTTAATTCTAAACACGACGACTTCGTCTTCTTCAACTTGCACAGGCTCGCTGTTTTCACCTCGACTTAACTGCTCTTTGGAAAAAGCGCTCTTTAACAGCTTTTGGTTTGCGCCCAAGCCCTCTTTCGCGCCATCACGGCTAACTGGCCCCAAAGTCTTTATTTTAAGAGAAAGCGCTTCAGCCACCGGCACCAAGGAGTCTGGCTCTTGGTAGCTCACATCTGAGAGCGTCTCACCAAGACTTGCAAATTCTGCCTGTGACTTCTCTTTAAGAAGGGTGGCTTTAATTTTCTCTTTGGCGTTAGCAAAACTTAAAGTGTGAGCAGGCGTTGTCGCAATGAGTTTAATGAGTTCAACACCATCTTTGCTGGCAAAGGGTTGGCTAATCTCCCCTACTTTTAAACTTGGTAGCACCTCTGCAAAGGCTTTTGGAAAAAGCTCTAGAGAACCTGATGGCAACTCACCATTATCTGATAGGAGATCGGCTGAGTACTCTTTGGCAAGAGCGCTAAAGGAGTCACCAGCTCTAGCTTTCTCATAGACTTTTTTAGCCAAGGCCATGTTTGACTCTGAGGTCTCATCAGGCTGACTAATTAGAATGTGCTGCACTGTAAAAGTGGCAGGCTCAATGAAGCTTGCTTTATTTTCTTGGTAGTATTTTTTAAGTTCTTGCTCATTTAAGCGAATGTGTTTGCCAATCTCGCTTTGAGATAAGGAGACATACGAAAGAGTTACTTTTTCATCACTCATGAATTTATCAGGGTGAGCCTGATAATAAGCCTTCGCTTCTTTGTCTGACACCTTGATGCTTGCTAGAAACGCCTCTTTTTTAAACAGTGCACTTTGATAGCTTCGTGTTTGAAAGAGGAACTGATAGAGCTCCTTAGCTTCTCTTGGCAGAGTAAAATTCGTCTCGGTAATGCTAAATTGCTGCTGACGTGCCAGTAGATCCATCTTTATCTTGTCGAAAAAGGAGGTGGGGGTGTACTGAACGCTTGCTAAAACCCGCTCAAATTTCTTTTCTGAAAATTCTCCATTCTCTTGAAACTCAGGCACCGTTAAGATGGCGGCTCGCACTTGATCTGAGGCAATAAAAAAACCATTTTTCAGCGCGCTTTGCTTTTCGACGGCGGTTTTCACCAGCTCTTGCTCCGTTTGCTTTTTGATAAAGCTTGCAGGCAAATTAAACTGTTGAAATTGGGCTCTTATGCGTCTGTAGAGACTCTCATAATCTTGGCTACTAACGTCCTCGCCGTTAATGGCCATTTTGACTTGTCCGCGCTGCCCGCGGGTATTGTAATAATTCGCCCCAAAGAGGACAAAGGTGATGGCTATCAAGATGATGATAACCCAAGCAATCCAGCCAGATACTCGCTCATTAATTTTTTGTAACATGGTTAAGGTATCTATAAAAAATTCATGAGTGAACCCTACCAGAATTGCTTAATCTTTGAAAGTCTCGCCCCTAAAGCTCGGGGCAAGGAACAATGATCATCTAAACTTAGCGGCTGCGGGATCCGTTGTGACATAGTCTTTGCCGCTGGCAAAGTCTGCCGAATCATCATCAATGATTTGATTGAACTCCTTATTCTTTTTATGTCTAAGTTGGCCTGGATTTAAGTATTTGATTTTTTTATTGGTCTCTTTGTGAGTTGCGTTGTCTTTGCTTTGTTGAAAGAATAAACTGTTAGCTGGCATTATTACCTCTGTGTTGTTTTTAAAAATCAGTCAGATAGTATATGAAAACAACACCGGGGCATCAAGTTTATTTTAGTATTTGGTTAAAGAAATTGATATCATCATCGAGACAGGAAACAGTTCCTGTCTGATTCAGTGTCATCAGCATTTCAAAGAGATCTTTGAATGTTGGCGGAGTGGAAGGGTTTCGAACCCGCGACCCCCTGCGTGAAAGGCCTGTATTCTAACCAACTGAACTACCACTCCAGAGTTGGTTGCTGTTTCGCAATGTTGGTGGGTGCTGAGAGGCTCGAACTCCCGACCTAAGCCTTGTAAGGGCTCCGCTCTACCAACTGAGCTAAGCACCCGACGCTCACTGT
>JASBUC010000046.1 GCA_030148065.1 Legionellaceae bacterium
TCCCCCTCTTGTATGTAATGCACACGATAATTAGAAGACTCTAAATAGTTAGATTGAAAGTCAAACTCTGAAGAAACGGTTGAATTCATAAATCGTCATCTCATTCTGTAGAGTGAACACAAGTTTCACATGCTCGTTTTCAATGTCAAGTACTGACTCATTTAACAAGCAAAAATATGAATGCAAGGATTATCTTTTTCTACTTTGAAAAAAGGTGGAAACTCACCCAATCTTTGTGCATCAGTCAATGATTGATCAACCTTCTCTTCAACGGAACGATACAAGCTCTCAAAACTTTCAATCACATAATAGATTGGTTGCATTTGATCGATGCGATAAGGCGTTCTAAGGGCTGCAAGTGGGGTGTAGTCTACTCGCAAAGGTTCATCACTCTCAATAGAATATTGCGTTTCACCAATGGAAGATAAAATTCCGCCACCATAAATTCGTAAAGCACCATTCTGACGAATCAAGCCAAACTCAACCGTAAACCAAAACAAACGCTGCAACAGAGGCCAAAGCGTCTCATCTTTTTTAAGCACCATCTCACCATAAGCTTGCACAAAATTTGCAAAATTTGGTTCTGTCAGCATAGGACAATGACCAAAGATCTCATGAAAGACATCCGGCTCAGTGACATAATTAAGCTCTTCTTGACTGCGAATGAAGGTTGCAACTGGAAATTGCCTATTGGCTAGCAGCTCAAAAAAATCCTTAGGTGATATTAAGGCCGCCACTGGTTCAATATTAAATCCTGTTAAGCCTTTTAGTTTTTGATTAACCTCGGGGATCTGTGGGATTTTCTCTCGCTTTAAGTCTAAAAGCTCAACCCCTTTTATGTATTCGCTACAAGCTCTGCCTTTAATCAGTAATAACTGTCTGTCATAGAGTTGCTGCCAGACCTTATTTTCCTCATCAGTGTAGGCAATCAAACCATTTTGATCGGGTACCTTAGACTCGTATTTACTAACAAATTCCATTCTTGCCCCCCGAAGAATTTATTTAAGTCAATGAACTATACTTTTGATCTAACCTGTCTAGATGGTTGCTTTTTATCATCATTTGAATGTCTTTTACATAGCTGTGTCTTTTGGTTGAGTAATTGACTAAACCATAAGCCAGATTGACGCCTGTCACCTTTTGATGAGCATGTCGATCTTTGGCTCTTAACTCTCTTAACAATTGATAGGCTTGGTTAGTATTAATATTGTGCAAATAACTACGGATTGACAGTGTCGCAGAAGGAAAAGATCTGACCTCGTAGCTTGCCCCTTTAGGGCGTTTGCCAGGAACCAAGCCACATCCTTTAGAAAAACACCATTGACCAAAGAAATTATTGCCGTCGCGGGCAAATCGACTCTGCCCCCAAGCGCTTTCATTTGCGGCTTGTGCAAGGACTAAGGAGACTGGCACCGTGTCTACCCTTGAGAGTAAAGTCTGCCAATTTTGCTCCTTGTTTAATACAAGCGTCGATAACTCATAGTCCTTTAGAATACTACCTAGAGTTCTTTGTAAGGATCGGTCGATCGCGTGCTGCTCTTTCCATTGACTGAAGGCTTTTTCAACCACTTGCCGCTGTTGCAAAATTCGTTTGTTTTCAGTTTGCACTGGCAGATAGAGTCGCTCAAAAAATTGACTCTTATGTGGATTAAGATTTAATGAACCAATCTCATCACCAGCTGCAAAAGACAAATGAGTGGTAAAAATAAACATTAAGGTGGTAACTATCAGCGTTGTTCTCATTTGTTTTCTTTTAATACAAAAAGGTCATTTTATCAGTTTCAACTGAACTATTCAAGTTTATAAAATACTCAGCTCTGCTGTAAATTCTTGTTTTATCTCGTTAAAATTATCCTTTAATACTAGCATGAGATTCAGATCCGTTGCTTTCTTCTTTGATGGATTAATGGTCATTTCATCAACCTGAGGATCTATGCCCTCTTCTTTTTGAGCTTTTGCATAAAATAAACCGGGTTTAGGATGGCGTTTTTTGTGAACAAAGAGTATGTGTTCTGCCAACTGACCAACTTGAGGGTAATTATTGTAATAGTAATGAAGTGGGTAGACCAAGCCTAAAGAGCGATGCTTCCTATCGACAAAGCGAACTTTATTTATTTCTGCATGCAAACAATCAGCGATGATAATTGGCTGCTTAGCCCTAAAAATGGCGGGATTTTTGACATGAATGATTGCAGCCTCATGATCTGCTGCTTGTGTTAAGACAGAACGCTGCTTGCTGATGGTTTTAACTTTCAATAAGGAGCTCTTATCACTGGCATTTCTACGAATAAATCCAGGAAGACTCGGATCCTTTGGCCCTAAAACAGAGATCCCACTGGCTACAATACTTTGTGTTTCATCATCAAATAATTCAGACTGATGCCAATATAAGCAGCCAAGATAGGACTCTTCTTGCAATAAATTATGCAATTTAAAAGAGAGTTCTTTGGCGTTGTTCTCAAGATTCAAAGGCATTGGTTCTACTGGTTTTGACTTGAAGAAAAAATGACATACCAGTAAGACCAATACAAGACTAAGACCAAGTGCCGAGATAGAAATAACCCGCTTTGTTGCAAAGCCCCCAAAGTCAATCACATCCATCCCCTTCGTAATTTTTCAATTATACTCAAGATACCTGGAAATGCCCAATTTTTAGGTCTGGCCATTTCCAGGTATCTTGAGTATATTAATAGCGTTTTCTAAAAGAGATTATTTTAAATGCATTTTTGTCTTCTTTCCTACTATTATTTTCATTAAAAGAATATTCTTGGCTCACAATGAACTCCCAATGATTTGAGCCTCCCCGAGCTTCTTTGTTTACTAGAACCAATTTTCTTAGCCGCTCTCTTTTCGGATTTAGACTTAATGTGTCGTGGCTTAATTCTTTAACCTCACTAATAACAAAACCTGGGTGTTTAAAATGCGTACATTCACCGTCGTTGTTCGCTGAGTTTGAGCTCTTAATAAGTCCCTCACAAGGACTTAAATCAAGTAAGGGAAGTTGTTCTTTTATAAATGTTCTTAGTTGATGCTGCACGACTACTTTTAATTGATACTGATTTAAGAGTTTATAATTCATCAGCACTTCTTGATAAAGGGACACCAGTAGTAAAAGCATTAGACTGTTTATCATTAAAACAGCAAGTAAACTACTGCCATTTTGACTAACGTTCATTTGAGTCATTTGATGTGCTTTTGTCGCTTGCACTTGTAAACCTTATAAACCTACTTAACACAACCGGAAATACGTCTTTCTGCTTGCCATCTTCAACATTAATCTTTAACCATAAGCTGGTATGACTATCATTTAACCAATCAATACTCATCCCTTTTACAAAATAAGCGAGTTCTTCGCTGCGATTGTTCTGATTAATGAAAAGCGCAGTTCTTTTATCACTGGTCTTCCCAATAAAGACATAGAGCGTCTTAAGTTGGCTTACCTGGAAGTTTGTTTGGTAGTCATTTTTTAAGGGGCTCTTCAGGATGAGCGCACTTGAACCATCCTTCAAATGGTGACTTTCAAGGACCTCATAGCGCTGGCAATCACTAATCAGCAATCGATCTT
Source organism: Legionellaceae bacterium (assembly GCA_030148065.1). Lineage (GTDB taxonomy): Bacteria > Pseudomonadota > Gammaproteobacteria > Legionellales > Legionellaceae > JASBUC01. The sequence continues at coordinate 3,566 of JASBUC010000046.1, forward strand.
TTGCTCGAATATCAACCTTTTTATTAAAGTGAATAACCGTGCTTCCTTTAAATAACCCAATGGCTGTGTCTTTGAATGCCTGCTCTTGATAGTTAATCATTAAAGCTCTTGTGGATGGCAACATGCGCCTTCGAATACTAAGTGGAATGCCACTTGTTTTTTTATCAATGATTTGAACATCACTAACAGTCTCCTGCATAAAACGCAAAGAATGTTCATTTTTTGCCCAGTTAATACAGCCTAAATAATCACTTTTACTAATTAAGTCTTGCATAAAATCGGCAAGTAAAGTGACTTCTAGTACAAAGCCCGTGCGCGCTTTGACCTCACTGACTTCCTGTCTAAAGAGGCTAAAAAACTCAAAGGATGAAAGCGTTATTAAACTTCCAATGATCGACACCAATAAAAGCTCAGTCAAACTAAAGCCTTGAGAATAGTTAGGTCTTCTCATAGCGATAACCGTGTACGAGTACTCTGTTGATGCGGCTTACAAGTACGCCAACTAAGTTCTACTTCTTTAGCTGAACGTTTTAAATGATAGTCAGAGAGTGTTTCTTTAAAAATTTGTTCTAACTCACTCGGAAGAGTTGATAGAGGCTCAAAACTTATCGCCTGCAAAAAGGTTTTGGCAACATAGCGTTCTTTTTGAGCACAGCCCAGCCGATTTAGGGTAACGAGTTGGTGCATTAGACTTAAAATAAGTACTGAAAAAAAACTGATTGAGAGCAAACTCTCCAGCAAGGTGATTCCTTTTTCCTGGCGCATGTTGGTTTCCTTAACGAACGTTGGACTCATTTTTCCGCCCTGTTAAGATAAGCTACCTTGGATTGTAAATTTGATCAAATAAAAATGATGAAGACTTCTTTTAAAGACTTATTAACCTCAGGCCCTAAGAAATTACGCCCCTATGTACCTGGAAAAAATGCAAAGGATTTTGCAGGTCAAATAAAAGTACCCGACGATCTAATTTGTAAACTATCCAGTAATGAGAACCCCCTTGGCCCGAGCCCTCGTGTCAAACAAGCGATTAATGATAATTTAGACAAGATCTTTTTCTACCCAGATCCCGATGCGTGCGAATTGAAAGAGGCACTCTCTAAACACTATAAGATAAGTAAAGAGCAAATTGCCCTAGGAAACGGCAGTGATGAGCTAATCACCCAACTAACCCGCTTATATGCCAGTCAGACTAGACCCGTACTTTTTACTAGAAACAGTTTCCCAGCTTATAAAATTGCCGCCACTGCCTGCGATGTGGCATTTGATGAAGTGGATGATTTAGACTACAACACCAACTTAGCAGCCCTACAAGCAAAAGCACTCGATAAGGACTACGCCATCATCTGGATAGCAAACCCTAATAATCCCAGTGGTGCCTGGTTGGACAATCAAGCCATCACAAATTTTTTAGAGGCCATCCCTCGGCGCACTTTAGTAGTACTTGATGAAGCCTACTATGAATACACCAATGACATACCGGAGTTTGTCGATGGCCTATCACTATTAGAAAAGCACCCAAACTTAATCTTATTGAGAACCTTCTCAAAAGCCTATGGACTTGCAGGTCTTCGAATTGGCTACAGTCTCTCACACCCAGAGATTACAAGCAGCATTAACACCATTCGTCTTCCCTTCAACGTCAACATGTTTGCCCAAGTCGCAGCCATTGCCGCCCTTGCCGACAAAGCGCATCTTTTGACCGTGCAGTCAACCAACCAAGAGGCAAGAGAGATGTTCTATAACACGCTAAAAGCGCTTAATCTTAAGCCCATTAAAAGTGCGAGCAACTCTCTCATGTTTGATGCAGGAGAGCGCGCAGAAGCTCTAAATCAACGGCTGATCGAACAGGGAATTATTGCAAGAATGCTCACCCCCTTTGGTCTGCCATCGTTTATTCGGGTAAATACTGGTACCATTGCCCAAAATGATTATTTTATAACAACTCTATGTCAAATAGTGAAGGAGCTATGATGAGTGAAATCATAAACTTAAGTGATAAAACCTGTGAAGCCTGTGAGGGAATAAAAGCCCCTTTAAATGAGGAACAAATTAATAATCTTATGGCGCAAGTTAAAGACTGGCAAGTAAGCGAAAACCATCATCTTAAAAAAAGTTTTAAATTTGCCGATTTTTACCAAACCATGAGTTTTATCAATGCCATCGCCTGGATAGCCAACCAAGAAAACCATCATCCAGACATCAGTTTTGGCTACAATTATTGTGACTTAACCTACTTCACACACGCCGTTGACGGCTTAACCCAAAATGATTTTATCTGCGCGGCTAAAATCGACAAACTTTTAGTTTAAATAACTCTGAAAGCTAAAGAATCGATTCACAATGTAAACTATGAGTCGATTCTTCAAGTAAATTGCTTATTAAGGAGTATCGTCTACGACCTTCTTAGCAACCATAAAGTCCTTTCTATCAAGACCTAAGGTCACCGCCAAAGACCCAGCCACATAAATTGAGGAATACGTTCCAATGATAATGCCTATCATTAGAGCCAAAGCAAAACCATGGATGGTCTCACCACCATAAAGAAATAAGGCAACAACCACAAACAGGGTTAAAACTGACGTCATGATGGTACGAGATAGCGTCTGGTTAATCGAAATGTTCATGACTTCCATGGCTGTTTTCTTACGCAAGTTTCGGAAATTCTCACGAACCCGGTCAAAAACAACGATGGTGTCATTCAAAGAATAACCAATCACCGCTAAGATGGCCGCCAAGGCCTTTAAGTCAAATTCTATGTGCCAATAGGCAAACACCCCTAAAATAAGCAAGGGGTCGTGAATCAAGGCAATCACTGAACTGATGGCAAAACGATATTCAAAACGAATGGCAATGTAGACCATGATCGCGAGCATTGAGACAATGATGGCAAGCATCCCCTTAGTTGCTAGCTCTTCTCCGACCTGTGGGCCAACAAACTCAACCCTAACAACGTTGCCACCTTGCAGCGCCTTGGTTGCTTTTTTGACAAGTTCTGTTTGAGAAAGTGCCTCATCCGGTGCAAGGCTTACCAACACATCTTTTGAAGATCCATAACTAACAACCTGCATCGAGCTCTCGCTAAAGCCCTGAGCCAAGAGGCCGGATCGAATTTCTTTAAGATCGGCGGCCTTCGGGTAATGAACTTCAAGCTGAGTCCCACCAGTAAAATCCAACCCCCAAGTCAGACCATTCATGAATAAAATAATGAGTGAACCTAAACAAACTAAGGTTGAAAATACCGCGGTTAATCGACGCAGCCCCATAAAATCAATGTTAGAGTTGGGATTAAATAATTCCATCTGTCAAACCTCTATACGTTAATGCCAATGGAGAGCTTCTTAATACGCTTCCCACCATAAATCATATTCACCAATGCACGAGTACAAGCAATACCAGTGATCATGGAGGTTAAAAGACCTATGGTTAAGGTCACCGCAAACCCCTTAATCGCACCCGTTCCAATGGCAAATAGCACAATTGCCACAATCAAGGTGGTAATATTTGCGTCTAAAATGGTTGAAAAGGCTCGCTCGTAACCCGCATAAATGGCCGCCTGAGGGCTAATTCCTCGCCTCAACTCTTCTCGAATGCGTTCATAAATCAACACGTTTGCATCAATTGCCATCCCTACTGTCAGTACAATACCAGCAATGCCGGGCAAAGTAAGTGTGGCATCAATCAGTGATAAAATAGCAACCAGTAATACTAAATTTAGCATCAGAGCGATGTTTGCAATCAAGCCAAAGACACGGTAGTAGACAAGCATGGCAATTAGAATCATAGCCATACCCACTTCTAATGAAATCATGCCTCGCTTGATGTTTTCTTTACCAAGGCTTGGGCCAACGGTTCTCTCTTCTACTGGATAAATAGTCGCAGGAAGTGCGCCCGCTCTTAAGAGTAATGAGAGGTTTACGGCCTCCTGTGGATCTTGCAAGCCGGTGATTTGAAAATGATTACCCAACGCACTTTGAATCACAGGAGCACTGATTACTCGCTCTTCTTTTTTGGTATAACGTTCAACTTTGCCATCTTTTAGTCGGCTATAGGTCTTGGTTTCAACAAAGACAATGGCCATTCGCCTGCCAATGTTCTCTTTGGTCGCTCGGGTAAAGACGCTCTCACCGCCACCGCCTAACTGAATGCTAACGGCTGGCGTTGAGCTTTGTGAGTCAAAACTAGACATTGCACTAGTAATGGAATCCCCACTTAACACGACCTGACGTTTAAGCAGCAACGGTTCACTGTGTAGGAAGTAAAGCTTCGTACCAATCGGCACACTGCCACTGCTTGCGGCCATACCAGGGTCATTATTAGAATCCACTAAGTGAAATCTCAAAGTTGCCGTACCACCTAAAATTTTCTTAGCCCTGGCTGAGTCTTGAATGCCCGGTAAATCCACGGCCACTCGTGAAGCACCCTGCTGTTGCACCACTGCTTCACCAACACCTAACTCATTGACTCGGTTTCGCAAAATGCTCATGGTTTGCTCTAGAGTACTTTGACGAATGCGAGTGAGTTCTGCTTCTGGCAGCGTACCGACAAGTGTCGGTTTGTCATCACGCAGTTCCTTCTTCCAAGTTAGCTCAGCAAACTCCTTGTTTAATAGGGTTAGGGTGTCTGTGAGCTTCGCATTGTCACGAAGGCTTAAATAGATGACGTCCGCCCCACGGCTTGTCAGGTTATTATATCGTATACGCTCTTTTCGTAAGCTAAGCCCAATCCCCTTTTTAATGCCATCTAAGCGTCGACTGAGCACACTGTCAACATCAACTTGCAGAAGAAAATGAATCCCTCCACGTAAGTCAAGGCCCTGTTTCATCGGCTCTGCGCCAATGGCGGCAAGCCACTTCGGGGTAGACGGCGCAAGGTTTAAGGCAACGACGTAGTCCTCCCCCAGGAGCGCTTTAATCACATCTTGTGCTTTTAGTTGTGGATCGGTGCTGTTAAAGCGAACTAACAGATCTCTCCCTTGCACTTCTATGGTTTTAGGCTCCAGGCCTGCGCTTTTTAGCGCCTCGGCAACTTTCGGCTCAAAGCTTGCAGCAGCTGTTGGCCCAGAGATTTGTATTGATGGATCTTCTGTATACAAATTTGGCAATGCATAAATAAAGCCAAAGACGACCATTAACACCAAGAGGATGTTTTTCCATAAGGGATACTTGTTTTGCATCAAACCGCGTCCTTTCTATTACAGTGAATCAATGGTGCCTTTAGGCAGTACGCTGGTCACTGAATTTTTTTGCAATCGTACTTCACAGCCTTCCGACAGTGACACTTTTAAAAACTTATCACTGACGTCCATTACTTTACCGAGCATGCCACCACTAGTGATGATTTCATCCCCTTTTTGTAATCCTGACACCATCTCATTGTGCTCTTTTGCACGCTTTGCTTGTGGACGCCAAAGCAATAAGTAAAAAACGGCGATAAAAATTGCAGGCATGATCATCATAGAAAGACCACCTTGCCCCTGGCTTCCAGCCATGGCTGAATCAGCCAATGCATCAGAAATGAATAAACTCATAACACCCTCATACGTTCAAAAATGACAGATATCATATACCATCCATTCTTGAAAAAACAGGCATAAAGTTTGCCCTTAACTTTCAGCGGTGACTCACCCCTTGTAGTGGAGATTATGATACTGCTGCAAGCGCTGACTTAAGGCGGGTACCTCTTGGCTTAGATGGTGAAGATAGCTTCTAGTGTAGTGCTGACATGTGACACAGTGACAATCTTGACTAACAGACAGTAGACTTTCTTTATGAATATCATCGGCAATGTTAAGCGTACCCTCCGAGCTGTAGAGTAGCCCTTTATTAGCATCAATAAGCATTGAGCTAATTGGTTGGAGTTCTGCTAATTCATTTAAAAAACGAAGCCCACTTAAGGAAAGTCGCTCTTGTAAGGCTTGAGAGAGATAAACCTTTGAAAACGCCTCTCTATTAGCCCACTGCTTTAATGTATCGTACTCTATGAAAATGGTTCTGCCATCAATGCTTGAGCGATACTGAACGCCGTCATCTGTGAGTTTGGCAGAAAGAGGCAAGCTAAGATCAACCAGCCTCATGCCATGCCATGGAAAGAGTGTTGCAAAAGAAAGGCTTGCTACAACAGCTTCTCCTGGTCTATCAAATAAGTCAAAAAGATTATAAGAGGCCCAGTTAACCCCCAACGCTTGTAATTCTTGGTTGGTTAAATGCAGCAAATCAACTTGAGTGCCTTCTAGTAACCATTCGCTCATCCACAAGACTCCGATAATAAGAGAGTAGCGTCCCCATAGCTAAAAAAACGATAGGATTCATCGATGGCATGTTGATAAAGCGCCATGGTCTCAGCATGACCAATGAAGGCCGAAACAAGCATAATAAGGGTTGATTCAGGTAGATGAAAATTAGTAATCAAGCCGTCAACTACCTTAAATTTAAAGCCTGGGGTGATGAAAATGTCACTTAAGCCTTCAAAGGCTGCAAGCGTCCCATTGCGTGCTGCTGACTCTAAACTACGAACAACCGTGGTGCCAACCGCAAACACTCTCGAACCACGCGCTTTCGTTGCGTTAATCTTATCAACCACTTCTTGACTGACTGAGAGCCACTCTTGGTGCATGTGATGATCAGAAATAGTCTCAACCATAACCGGTTTAAAGGTGCCAGCACCAACATGAAGGGTCACTTCAAGCACCTCTACGCCCTTCTCTTTTAGTGCGCTAAACATCGCCTCATCAAAATGAAGCCCGGCCGTCGGTGCCGCAACCGCTCCTAATTCTTTGGCATAGACCGTTTGGTAGCGTTTCTCATCTTCAGCCTCTGGTGCTCGTTCTATGTAAGGCGGCAGTGGGAGTTCACCATGTGCGTCCAAGACATCAAAGACATCCCCCTTACTTTCCAAAGCAAGGTGATAGAGTCCATGTTCACGCCCCATGACTCGAAAAATAACCCCACTTAAGGAAATCAGACTGTCCAAAGTTGGCGCTTTACTGGCCTTTAGGTGGGCTAGCAGGTTTTGCTTATCTAACACTCGCTCAACCAAACACTCTAATTTACCGCCAGTTTCTTTGTTGCCAAAGAGTCTTGCTTTCATCACCTTAGTATTATTGCGAACCAAGCAATCTCCTTCTTTAAAATAATCAAGGAGTTCTGCAAATTTTGCGTCGGTTAACGATGACTTTTTGGCCTCAAAGACTAATAAACGACTCTCCGCTCTATTGTCACTCGGTTTAAAGGCAATCAGCTCTTTCGGTAAGTCAAATTTAAACTCTGAACGTTTCAACAAAAAACACCATCTGTACAAAAGGGTGCAAATTTTACCAAAATAAAACCCAAGGGAATAGCGAAAGCTGATAAATTAGCCTAAAATCGCAAATTTTCAGCCCTAACTTAGTGATAAATGATAACTCTTAGTAGCGCAACGCTTAGACGCGGCCCCAAAACTCTAATCAATCAAGCAAGTTTTACCATCTACCAAGGGCAGCATGTTGGACTCATTGGACGAAACGGCTGTGGTAAGTCCTCTTTGTTATCCGTTCTACTAAAGCGGCTTGAACTCGATGAAGGCACCCTCGAACTTCCTAAGAAAACGACCATATCTCATCTGGAGCAAGAAACACCAAATACCGAGGAGCCTGCACTCAGCTACGTTTTAAAAGGAGATAAAAAAGTCAGTGAACTTTTAGCGCTTGAAAAGAAAGCCCATAGTCTGAGCGACAAAGAATTAAGCACCCTTCACGAAGAGATTGAACATTTTAATGCTTATCTTGCTCCCATAAAAGCAAGCAAAATATTAGCAGGACTTGGCTTTAAAAAAGATGAGATTGAAAAACCTGTTAACAGTTTCTCTGGTGGCTGGCGCATGCGCTTAAACCTAGCCAAATGTTTAATGATGCCGGCTGAGCTTTTGCTGCTTGATGAGCCAACCAACCATTTAGACATAGAAGCGTGCATCTGGCTAGAGCGCTATTTAAAAGACTACAAAGGCACCTTAATCTTGGTCTCGCATGACAGAAGCTTTCTAGATTCAGTCTGCAGCCACATTCTAAATCATCAAAATCAATGCTTGAAACTCTATGCAGGCAACTATTCCAACTTTGAGAGAAAGAAAGCCGAGGAAATAAGCCAGCAAAATAAACAATTTGAAAAGCAGCAACAACACATTAAACACCTAATGAGCTTTGTTGAGCGCTTTAGAGCAAAAGCAAGCAAAGCACGTCAAGCACAAAGCAGACTCAAAGCCATTGAAAAAATTGAGCAAGTGGCTCAAGCAAACGTGGACAGTCCTTTTTACTTCAACTTTGAAAATGATTTCGAAGGCCATGGCAATCTACTAGAGCTAGAGAATGCTGAGCTTGGTTATGAAAATGGTGCGCCTATCTTAAAAAACGTGAACTTTCAAATACGACCGGGTGAGAAAATTGCCTTGCTCGGCGCCAATGGGCAAGGAAAATCAACCTTTGTAAAAACCATTGCCAATGATCTGCCATTGCTCACAGGCTCACGCATCATTCATCACAAAAAACTTAAAATAGGCTATTTTGCCCAGCACCAACTGGATAAATTAGACTTAGATAAAAATGCCGTTGAACATTTATTTCAGCTTGATAAAAACCTAAATGAGCAACAAGCACGAAACTACCTGGGTGGTTATGGCTTTAACAACGATGAGGTCTTTGCTAACATCACACCCTTTTCAGGCGGTGAAAAAGCACGGCTTGCACTTGCCTTATTGTGCTATCAAAAACCAAATTTGCTTCTGCTTGATGAGCCAACCAACCACTTTGATATTAGCATGCGCCAAGCCATCGAGTTTGCCTTACAGACCTTTACAGGCGCCTTGATTTTAGTAACGCATGACAAACACCTCATTCAAAACTGCATCGATGAATTTTATCTGATCAATAACCAAGCCATCACCCCTTTTGAGGGCAGCATCGAAGACTATGAAAAGCTCGTTTTAGAAAGCAGCAAAGATGAGTCTCGTACTAAAGGAAGCAGTCAATCCCAACCAGACAGAGAATTAAAACAAACACTAAAAAAAATTGAGAGAAAACTAGAGAAAAGACAACAGTCCTTAAAAAAGATTGAAGAACAACTTGCAGATGATGCCATCTACGACAATCAAGAAGCGCTTAAAAAACTGCTTGATGAGCAAAAGGTCCTCCAAGATGAAATTGATGCCCTTGAAGAGGAGTGGCTAACACGACACCCCTCCTAACAAGCACCCCCTACGCCCCATATCTTAACTAACAACCCCTACGGTTCATGTCTTAACTAACTCCCCTACCTCCCATGTCTTAACTAACGCCCCTACCTCCCTCGGCTTAACTAACCCCCAACGCCTCATCATAGAAGAAAAAGCCACATAAACTTAGTGAGACTTGTGAATAGTAAAGTAAATGACTTAATAGACGATAAAATACACATATCATTTTTTTAGGATTTTAATGAAAGGGAAGATAAGTCCTATTTTTAGGCTGTTGATTGAGAAAAAGCTTATTAACTTAGGCGAAAGACTACACTTCGAGTTCAAGTTTGAAGGAAATGAACATTGGTATAAAGGGGAAGGGATAGTTAGGGATAATGGGATCGAAGTTAAAAATGAAGTGTTGACTCCATCAATGTCTTTACTGAAATGCTTAAGAGAACAAGAAGCAGTTAACCAGTCTTTGCCAAGCATAAACGGTTGGCTCGTTTGGCGAAATAAAAATGGAATTACATTGTCTGAGCTTGGCACTAAAATTGATAACATTGGAATTTCAATTCCATCACCAGTTAGCCCGATATTAAAAAAATATTATGGGTCAAAAGAAAAAAGTGACGCTTTAGTTAGTATCTTTGGAGCAGGAGCATCCTATGGAATGGGAATACCAACACAGTCAGAGATATTAGAAAAAATAATAAACTGCACGGATAAAAAAATTATTGAGACAATACCCTACCAAGAGTTTACATCATTTTACAGAAAGTTTTTTTCTGGAATGAATGTTGTTGGGCACACTACGCCGTTTGAAAATATTTTTGGATTTTTAGACTATTTTATTATTAATAACAAGTCATTGAGAGGGAAATACAACGCTCATTATTTGGGTGTTATAAAGGTTTATCTTGAGCGGTTAATTTTAAGCATTATTAATGTGAAGGTGGATGAATTTTCTAAAGGCATGCCTCTGGAAAACCCATATTTTAAATATGTGCGTACTCAACTTGCAGACAATATTCAACCCGTTTTAGTCACTTTAAATTATGATACTTTACTCTCTTCTTGCTTTACTTGTTTTTACCCCTTCAATATTTATCTAAATTATGGTTTGGAACTTGCCAACTATAAGTATTCGGATGAGTTTGATTTATCATACAACTGGATAAACCCTAATGATGTTATAATCGCACCGGTTAATATTCCCCCACAGCGCATAACGGTTATAAAAATGCATGGGAGCACAAACTGGAAATATTGTGATAATTGTGAATCTATTTATGTTTCACCTTGGAAAAACATATTGCACATTAATCTTCGTTCCTTACATTCTGATGAAGAATATGAGAACAACATAATGAGATTTCCTGATTTATTTTGTCATGAATGTCAAAACAGACTTCAAACATTAATTACTCCCCCAACACAACTAAAAGAATTTAATAACCCAGTAATACGAAAGCTTCATTATCTCTTTCAAAAGCATATTAAAGAAAGTAAAGGCCTTGTTTCCATTGGGTATTCATTTCCCGCAGCTGACATTCACATTAAGTCATTACTAAGTACACGAAGCCACTTATTCCGTCATGTGCATGTCGTAAACCCAACTGTAAGTGAACACTCACGAGCTATTCATAAGATAATTTCTGAAAATTACACAGAGTGGAATTTGACATTTAATGATTTTCTTAGTCACAAAGATGCAATTGAGAAAGTTTTAAAAAAACACTAAATAAAATAAGTCAAGTTGCGGCAACAAAGTATACACATATTTATTGCAATCGCATGAATTATGGGTTTTACTAAAATATTCTTTTAGCAAGCAAATTCCATTTATAAAATCAACTGGCTGAATGGCCAACAGTAAACGATTTTTAGGTATAACTTGCAAAATCACAATCTACTTTCTTTGACTTAGATCTAGCACCTCACCTCTTAAGTCTTCACCACTCACTATATCCCATTTTTTTTGGAGCTCGGTACTTCTTGCATAAGGCCAATGCCTTGGGGCCAAGTACACCGTTGATTGATAGGGTTGATGGACTTATTGAAAAATGGTGAGCTTTGCGCAATGTTGCAGAAAGCTCACGAAAGCGGACCATAGAACAGCCCATAGTTTGCATGTGATACATACTAGGCGTTCGCTGGCTCACCTATGACTTACTTTCTAACGCTTCACAGTAAAAAAATGGCCAGATCTAAAAACTGGGCACTTTCAAATATTTTGGGAGTATTAACGTTGTATCTCTTGGCAAATGTCGTCTTGATCAATGCCAGACATTTCATGGGTGAACTCAGTGAGTTTCTCCCCGACATGTTGGAAAAAACCGCTCCAAGAGTTGCTAACAAGCCCATTGTTTTGAGTTTCTTCGATCTCGTCGAGCTCTCCAAATGCTAATGCGTTATTTTAGCTAGCGGTTAGCCTTTTTAAATCCTGGTAAATGCATAGTACTATCACAGCACTTGCTAGACAGAAAGCAAGGTCGTCAGCAAAAGGACCAAATGTCGAATTCCCTATCTGAGCTACCTGCTCTATTAATGAATTGACGATTAAGGCTTCTGCCTCATATAACTCCTTTGCTTGAGAGATGGTAAAAGTACCTGCTTGAATCACCTTTTCACCTACGAGCTGGAGTCCTGAACTCACATATGTTGCTAGTTGTCTAGGAAGTTCTTGTTGTACTTCTTGAAACCCTGTGTAGGTTAGGTTAGCGAGTGTGGTGATGATTCACATCTAAGGCTCAACTACTGAGAGCTTACACAATACACACTCTATCCCAGTTTCCTCACAACTTTATCCACGGAAATTGTGAGTAAAACCATTTTTTTCCACTGAATGAGATGGTTTCTTTACTGTTAAGAACCTGTTTGTATTTTAATAGCTCAGCATTTATGGAGGCTTTGCTTGTGGAGAAGTGTTTTCCACAGACTTATTCTGACACAGTAGGGTTAATGGTTTATGGTTTATGGTTTATGGTTAATGGTTAATGGAGTAAATACCGTAAATAGTAAATTGTTAATAGTGAATGGTGATTGAGTGAACCCACTTAAGATGTGTTAGCCATTTACTATTCACTATTGACTATTCACCATTTGCTGTTTCTTAGCCATTCACAATTTACTTTCTTTGACTCGGATCTCGCATCTCGTATCTTAGATTCTTCAAGACAGATTGAGCAATGACCAAAAAAGATGCTGGCAATTAGATCTTTTTGGCTGTAATTGACACCAATCACACTATTGTTTGCCCGAATCTCCTATGATAGCGTCGCATGAACTGGTTTAGATGGATTTTTAGGAAACCGCCGTTATGTACCCAAGGC
>JASBUC010000021.1 GCA_030148065.1 Legionellaceae bacterium
GTTTTGTCTCAATCCACTGCGCTTTTCCCTTACAATTTAAATCCAAAATGAACTCAAAATCCTCCCTTGAGCGGGGTTCATATTATGAGTCGATTCTTCAGAGTATATACTCAAAATTACAGATAACTTTTAGTAGGAACAGCATGCCGACATTGACAACGGATGAAGTTGAACTGCACTACCAAATAAGCGGCCAAGGCACACCTTTAGTGCTCATTGGTGGCTTAACAACCGGTTCTGGCATTTGGTCAGAAATGACCTCCAGACTATCCAAAAATTTCTGCTTAATTTGCCCTGATAACCGAGGAGCAGGTCAAACCGTAACAAAGTTGGCGTCCTTTTCCATCGAACAAATGGCAAATGACATCAGACTATTATTAGAACATTTAAAGCTTGAAAAGGCGCACATTGTCGGTCACTCCATGGGGGGCATGATTGCTCAGAGCATCGCTGTTTATTACCCAGAGAATGTTGATAAATTAATCATTGCCGGCTCGGCTGCTAAAATTGACCCTCACGCACTCTATCACATTAAAACAAGTGTAGACTTACTAAAATCCCAGGTTGATCTTAGCCTTATCCTCAAAACAGTGATCCCTTGGCTCTATGCCGATAATTTCTTATTAAATAAAGAAAAGCTACAAAGTGAGATAAACCGAATCATAAACGACCCATTCGCTCAATCGCTCGAAGACTATGAGAGACAAGTTCAGGCCATCGAGCACTTTGATATAAGAGATCACACCCCAACCATTTCTGCCCCAACCTTAGTCTTAGTTGGCAGTGATGATGTTTTGATTCGGCAAGAGACTTCAAAAGAGCAGCTTTACCATAAAATTAAAGGTGCTCATTTTGACACACTTGCTGATTGTGGCCACATGTTCCATCGAGAAAAGCCAAAAGAATTTTGCTCAGTCATTGAGGCCTTTTGTTGCTAACCCTCTAGGCTGACAGACGCGTGAAGGTCAGCGTTACTATTGTGTCTGTAGGCGCTTTCTACTAAAATGGTGCCCACATCGCGCCGATTTGAGCTCAGCTTGCGGGCGCAGGTTACCAATCTAACCCAAGATAGGTAGCAAGAAATACAGCTAAAGCGAAGTTCTATAACACTCATAGATGATCTCTTCGTTTTCGCAACTACGTCACCTTATAGGAATGATTTAAGAAAATGATAGAGCTAAAAGGGTTAAACAAAACTTATACCCAGAAGGGGCAAATCTTTCATGCCCTCAAAGACATTAACCTCACCATTGCTGCAGGCGAGTGCCATGGCATCATCGGGCAAAGTGGTGCGGGTAAAAGCACCCTTTTGCGCACCATCAATCTGTTGGAGCGCCCAAGCAGCGGCCAAGTTGTGGTCAATGGTTGTGAATTAAGCGCTCTGTCTGAAGAAAAGCTACAAGAGGCGCGGCAAGACATTGCCATGATTTTTCAACATTTTAACTTAATTAACAATAAAAGTGTGTTTGACAACGTCGCACTCCCCTTTTTAATTAAAAATGAGGCCATCGCAAAAGAGCGGGTAACGGACATGCTAAGTGTTGTTGGACTCAAGGATAAAAAAAATCACTATCCCGCTGAGCTTAGCGGTGGCCAAAAACAACGAGTAGCAATTGCCAGAGCTCTAATTCAAGAGCCCAAAGTCTTACTTTGTGATGAGGCAACCAGCGCGCTCGATCCCGCTCAAAGTGAAAAGATCTTAGAGTTATTACAAACCGTACAACGAGACTTCAAGCTAACACTTGTGTTAGTCACCCATCAAATGGAAGTGATTAAAAGCTTGTGTCAATCGCTCTCGGTCATCGAACAAGGACAACTCATCTCCAGCGATAAAATCAGCAATTTGCTGGCAAGCTCTGAATTAGAGCACCAATTTATTGAAAACTTAACACCAGAACTGCCAAGCTACTTAAAAAACAATTTACAAAGCATGCCGCACCCTGGCACCAACCCTCTAGTTCGCATCATCTTTAGTGGCGACATTGCACAAAACCCAATCTTGAGTGAATTAAGTCAAACACTTGGGATTAAGTTTAATCTTCTACAAGCAAATTTCGATGCCATTGGCGGTCAAACCTATGGCATAGCCAACATCGAACTAATGCTTGGTGAGCTCTCACTCGATGCTACCATCGAACAACTGAGCTCCTCTGGACTAACTGTTGAGGTATTAGGATATGTCTAATCAATTGTTTAATGAATTAGTCACCGCAAGCGTCGAGACCCTCGACATGGTCATCGCAGCAAGCCTACTCTCATTTTTAATTGGTGCACCTCTGGGCGCGCTCTTGTTTCAATTAAAAGCGCTCTCTAAGGCAAAAAAAACGTATAAACTTCTTAATTTTTTGGTTAATTTTGCCCGTTCAATCCCTTTTATTATTCTCTTAGTCTTGCTCATTCCAGTCACCCGAGCACTGGTTGGCACCAGCATTGGCACCACTGCAGCCATCGTGCCTTTGACCTTAAGTGCAATTCCTTTTATTGCCAAATTGATTGAAAATGCTTTTTCTGACTTACCGAGTGCGCAAATTGAAATGGGCCTATCTCTCGGCGCATCTCCTTTTAAAATCATTCGCCACATCCTTCTGCCTGATGCGCTTCCAGCCATCATTAACGCACTGACAGTAACGGCCATTGCCCTTATTGCCTACAGTGCGATGAGTGGCGCAGTTGGCGGCGGGGGGCTCGGTGATCTTGCCATTCGTTATGGCTATCAGCGCTTTCAATTGGATGTATTAATTTATACTGTCATTATTTTGGTATTAATGGTGCAAAGCCTGCAAAAAATCGGAGATGGTCTGTTTAAAAGATTAAGCCATTGATTTATTAAAGTGACCTTCCTTGCCAAAATGGCGGCGAGTAGGACATTGTGGAGTAGTGTTTGATGAGAAAAATTATTGTTTTTGTGGGTCTAATTGTCAGTCTTTTTGGCTGTGGCGGGCAAGATCCAAAGGTTATCAAAGTGGGAACTATTTCTGGGCCTGAGACAGCCGTGGTGCAAGCAGCCAGTGCCCCATTAAAACAAGCAGGCTTTACCCTCGTCATTAAAGAATTTAGTGATTATTTAATGCCAAACCTTGCCCTAAATGAAGGAAGTCTTGATGCAAACGTCTACCAGCACCTTCCTTATTTGCAAGAGAGCATTAAGGCAAAAGGCTTAGAGTTAACAGCCGTTGGCAAGACTTTTATTTACCCCATGGCTGCCTATTCTAAAAAAATACACTCGCTGAAAGAATTAAAACCAGAGAGTACGGTTGCGATTCCAAACGATCCTAGCAATGAAGCACGAGCCCTACTCTTATTACAGAGTGCCAACTTAATTAAAGTTGCAAACGGCTTTAATGCCAGCGTTAATGATGTCACTGAAAACAAACTAAACCTACAGTTAAAGCCCATGGATGCCGCAAGCTTGCCTCGAACACTTGATGATGTGAGCATGGCCATCATTAACACGACCTTTGCCATTCCAGCAGGCTTAAACCCTGAAACCGATCACTTGCTTATCGAGGGAAAAGATTCACCCTATGCCAACCTAATTGTGGTTCGAAGCAAAGACACTGATAGTGCTAAAACCTTAGCCCTGATTAAAGCGCTGCACAGCAACGCCGTTCGTCAAAAGGCCAAAGAGCAATTTGGCAGTGGTGCCATTGTTGCATATTAAAAGGAAAAAGCCATTGCCTGCCAGGAACTAAGTGATTTTTGATAAAATGATTTGTGTGCGCCTTTACTTGGCGCTCTTTTTTCAGGCTTGAAAAATCCGTGACTCAGAACAAGACTCGGGTCATTTTTTATCGGCAAGAGTGTCTTATCCAATCTTTCCTTGGCTTTTTTTGCTAGCCTTAAATCCTCCTTTGCTTGACTACGACGTTCTACCAAGGTGCTTTTAAAAAAAAACTCTATTAAGCTAAGTGGTAAAAGATATAAAAACACCGACCACCACTCTTGAAATAACAATCGTGGATTTTGCCAAGTTGTCGCTAACTGTCGAAGCCTTTTATTTTGCTTTGCAAGTTCTAGTCTTAGCCGTCTAAAGAGTAATAAATTTTTTCGAAACAAGCGCTTTCGCTCCTCAGCAGAGGTGTTTTCTAAAAATGCTTGTAATGAGTGAATTTGTAAAATCGTCTCTTGCAACGTTTTTCTTAAAAGACGCTCTTCTTTATTTAAGTAGTCACAGTAGCCCTTGGCCAACGTCTCTTGCCTTAGCTTTAAGCCATGTGCAATCAAAGGAGATTTTAGCGCCATTTCAAACAGGAACAATTGGCTCTCAATCTGCTCTATGGTTTTTTTAGAGTTTACAGACTTGCTCGATAAAACGGTTTCTATAATCTTACTTAGTTGCTTTTTTGGCTCTAAAATATTTGCCAAATCAGAATTGTAAAAATCATTAATCGCCCTTAAGCATTCGCTAAAAAACTCATTTGATAGTCTCAGCAGCACACGTTTTTCATCTTTTTGGGAAATAAGAAGTCTCTGCATTCGCTTGCCATTTGGGCTTAGAAAAAGATCTGTATCCCCGTTGATTAAATTATCCACCACGCTCTTTATATTTTTTAGGCAAGAAACCAAGAATGCCTGGTTTTTAAGAAGGTAGATGAGTGAGACTCGCTGCATAGTATTAGTAAGGTGGGATAAAAAAAGCGCAAGCAAGATTGTGACGTTCTGCTCGATGGAAATGTTGCTTTGCCCTGCAAACATTTCTTTTAAGAAAAGCTTCATCGTGTCACTCTCTAGGCCTAATAGACACTCATGCATGAGTCTTTCAATACTTAAAAATGGCAAGATCACCTTGATAAAAAGCCAAATTCCAAAGGGAGGATGAGACTCCTTCGCTCTTAGTATTGAGACAAGTTTTTTACAAAACGTTTGTGGGAGCGAGCTTTTTTTTAGTTGCCCTACAATTTTTTCTAAAAAGATGGGGCCTATTTTGACTGTTAGCTCACTTAATAAAGTGAGCAGCTCATCAGTTAGCACCCCGTTCGTTTCAATAACGTCTTGTGTCGCTTGAGGGGCAACAACGAACCCTCGTTTATAATTGATTAATCGCTCAACACCAGAGCGTAAAGAAAGAAACAATAAGTCATTAATCACCTGACCACCGACAAGCTCATGAATTAAATTTGCTAGAGCCCATTTAACCGTTTTAGATTGGCTCTTAAACAAGGTTTCAACAATGCCCGATGGCGTTCTCTTAATCTTAAGAACTAACTCATCTAAAAAGTGCTCGATGCTTTTATGACCACTTTTAACCACCTCTAACCCCTGTAGCGTTTCAAAGACATGGGCGATGTCTGTCTCTTGCTCCAAAGAAAGCACTAGAAACGTCATCATAAGTTCAATCATTGATTCAAACTGAGCTTCAGAGACATTTTCTGTCAAGGCAAGTAATGGCAAGGAGCTCAGAAAATGTTCGAGATCAGTAAGAAAGAGCATCAATTCTCTCTTCTGAATAAACAGATCTAACACCTCGTTTCTGATATGCCTAAAGCCTTTTTTATTAAACCAAGCGCCCTCGGTTAAGGCTCTTTGTGCCGATTGCTTTAAATGACGTATGTCCTCACTACTTAATGAGTTTAAATGGAAACGCACACCTGACAACACGCTTGGTAAGCACAAGCTAATAAGGTGACAAAACAGTGCTCTCTGACTAGCAAATGACGCTTTTTGCTCAGGCTGATTTTTCGCCATAGAAAAGACACTTATGAAATGCTTAAACCTAATCTCCTCACATATCAATGCACCTCGTCAATTATTTTTACTGTCGGCGCTCTTTTCATGATATACCCCTTGGTAATGCGAGCATTTATCGCAGCTCAAAAGCTTGCATTACCAAGGATCAGGGGTATAAAATTGAAAAATTTAAACGAAATGATAGAAATCAATGCAGCTAGAACAAGATCTTTTGAGTGCGTTTATGTTCGAAGATGGTCACATTAGAGGCCAAATTATACATTTAAACAATAGCTTGGCTACACTCTTACAGAAACATGACTACCCTGAAGCGATTGAGAACTTATTGGCAGAGGCCATTACTTGCCTGTTGTTGATGAATGGCATTATCAAGTACCAGGGTCAGATGACCTTACAGTTTCGCGCCAAAGGCCCCCTCTCTCTCTTGCTGGTAAAGTGCAATCATCTGCGAGAATTTCGTGCGTATGCTGACTTTGACCGTTCCGTCGCGCTAACCTCTGATATGCTTAAAGAGCAGCTAGGTGATGGGCAACTTGTACTGACCATCGAGCAAGACAATCAAGTAAAACCCTATCAATCAATTGTGCCTATGGTTGATGGTGACTTAAGCCTATCTTTAGAACATTATTTTTCTCAGAGTGAGCAATTGCCCACCAAATTATGGATAGCCTCAAAAAATAGAGAAGCCGCCGGACTTTTGATTCAGCAAATGCCAGATAAGGGTGACAGTAAAGAGCGCGAAGATTTTTGGCAAACGGCTAGCATTCTTGGTGAGAGCGTCAGCGATGACGAATTATTAAGTCTTGATTCTCAAACACTGCTCTTTCGTCTTTACCATGAGCAAGGTGTGCGACTTTTTTCACCAGTTCCTGTTCAGTTTAAATGCCCATGCAGCAAAGAGAAGATGAGCGAATGCCTGAAAGTACTTGGCTATGACGACGTCAAAGATCTTCTTAAGAGTGAAGAGGTGGTAGACGTGGGCTGCCAATTTTGCCAAACCCACTATCATTTTGACTCGATTGATGTGGAAGTTATCTTCCAGCACTTAAAATAATTATAGCCTGATAGGGTCCCCGCGAGGGCGGGGCCTTAATTAGCCGGCAACTTTCATGCTACCAACTTTTTTACCAAGATCATTAATTCTGGTACTTAAAGAGGCAAGTTGCTTATCGATGTCTGCTTTAACTTGTTTTATCTGCCCTTCAAGAATGGTTTGTAATTTATTGCGTTCTTGGTTGTTGGTGTTGTTCATTTTTTCAATTTGAGAATTAACTGTTTTATTTAATGCGGACACTTGGCTGTTAATCATGTCCGTAATTTTTTTAAACTGTTGCTCATTTTGTTTGTTTTGACTGGCAATCTGTGCCTGTATTTTCTTGGAGAAGGCTTGAAGCTCACTGTCTGCTGCAACCGCTTTGCCTGAAATAAATGCCGCCAGTGCGATAAAAATAAGACTAGAGCCCCAAAGGTTAATAAGTTTCATAGTACAATTCCTTTTATGATAAACAGTAAAATCGTGCCATAATTTCACCATGAATAAAACAGGGAGTAAATCATGGATGACAATTCTTTTATTAAAGTTGCCATTACTGACATCAATGGCGTCATGCGAAGCAAATATCTAGCAGCCAATAAGTTTGAAAAAGTCTTAAAAAAAGGGCTGCCCTTTTGCGATGTCATTAACGGCTCTGACATCAATGATGAATTAGTTGACAAGCTCGCCTTTACAGGCTGGGAAACAGGCTACCCTGACAAATTACTTTCAATTATTCCAGAGAGCAAACGGCACCTGCCGTTTGAAGACAACCGAGCTTTATACCTTGCTGAATTTAGCGACAAAAAGGACACTCTCTGTCCGCGCGCGGTACTCAAAACACTCTGCCATAAAGCTGAAGAAGAAAACATTTTCTTTACAGCAGGCATGGAGTTTGAGTTCACTCTTTTTCGAGAAACGCCAGATTCAGCCCTGGAAAAAGGCTACCATCATCTAAAACCTGCCACCCCAGGCCAATGTGGCTACTCCATGCTAAGAACCTCTGAGCTGCATGAGTTTCATCAAGATTTATTAAACACCTGTGAAATTATGGACATGCCACTAGAGGGTCTACACACTGAAATTGGCCCGGGCGTCATTGAGGCATCTCTTAAAAAAGCGCCCATCCTAGAAGCAGGCGATCGCGCAACGCTCTTTAAAACGGTGACCAAGCTTGTTGCTAGAAAACACGGACTAATGGCCTGTTTCATGGCCAAATGGGATAAAAACCAACAGGGTCAAAGTGGCCACGTTCATTTCTCCTTACAAGACGCCTCTGATAAGGCGCTCTTTACTCACCCCACACAAGAAGAGACCCCCAGTCCTTTGATGAATAACGCCTTAGCAGGGCTTCAAGCTTACGCACCAGAATTGCTGCTGCTCTCAGCACCGTTTGTTAACTCTTTTGCAAGACTTGTTCCTGGCTTTTGGGCACCCATCCAAGCCTCCGTAGGATTTGATAATCGCACCTGTGCCATTCGGGCAATACTGGGAAATGAGGCAAGTCAGCGCATTGAATACCGGATCCCTGGGGCTGACAGCACCCCCTACCTAGCCATGAGTGCCATTGTCATTGCCGTACTACAAGGCATACAAGACAATAAGACGAGCCCTCTTATTACTGAAGGCAATGCCTACCAACAACAACTACCGAGCGAATACCAGCTTCCAGCCAACATGCCAGAGGCAGTGGCGGTCTTTCGACAATCCGATGTTGCTAAAGCCCATTTAGGCTCAGTCTTTGTGGAAGACTATGCAACAATCAAAGAGCATGAATGGAAGCAAGCACAAGCTGCCATTACCGACTGGGCGCTAAAGCGCTACTTTGAACTTGCCTAACTTGCTGTTTTCTCGTTAAACTAACTCACACTCGGTGGCTTTTTTTAGGCCACTCTGTTTTGTTTAACACAAAGGAATGAATCATGGCATTATGGCGCCCATCAACCATGGACTCCTGGAACCCCTTCTCGTCTTATTTTTGGACTTATGCAAATCTTTTTTCACAGAGCGACTTAGAAGCCGTCACTCTTGCTAAAGACAACTATTTAAAGCGTTTAAATACGGCTTTTCTAAAAAATCCAAACCGTTCTGCCATTGCTGAAATGTTCTGCCCTCGTTCACGAAAGCCTTTAATCGAGGCCGTCATCTCACCCACAGGCCATGTCTTTCATAAATCTGAAAAAGAGAAGCTTGGTAAAGAAATAAAGTACATTGTCGTTGCAAAGCCTAAGCGGCTACTTTATAAAAATGATTTATACGATTTCCCTGAACTGGCTGAAGAAATCAAAAGCATTCAAGAAATTAAACGGAAAAACTCTAAAACAAAAGCACTTTATCTCTCCCAAGCCGTTACCGCTTTAGCAACTCGAAGCGCCCGCTGGCTGTCAAACCCACCAGAGGTTTTTATCTGCCCCATTAGCCAAAAAATAATTGAGGTTCCTGTGTTAACACCGGAAGGACAGCTCTGCGATCGTGGCGCAATTTTGCAAAAATACAGTGAAGAAAACACGCCTGAGAAAATTAACAAGCTGCTGCCTTTTCATGAATTTGAAAAGCCATTGAAAGAATATAAAACGCTGCTTGTTATTATTCGCGCACAAGTTCATGAAGTTGGTCGAGGCATTGGCCGTGCCACTAAAGAGACAGGCAACACCATTGGTACGCTTGCTTCCTGGCTCTTTTTAGGGGGTAATAAAGCACCTGAGAAGCCGGTAGAAAGCAAGAGGCCTTCTAATAATGAAGGCTCTGCTTTTGAGCACGGGCCTAAAGCTCGCAGAAGTTGGCTTTGTGGTTTATAACGCTCGCCACAAACGATAACGAAAGCCACCATTACCCTCATCATTGCTCTCAAGAATCAATCGGGAGGGACTGTTAAGTTTTTTGGCGCTACCAACTGTTTGATAGAGACCATAACCTTGGTTTGAGGCCAATGCCTTATTGATTGTGGTCATTAGAGCCGATTGATTGATTGCACCCTCCTCTGGAAGAACTTCTAAATAATTGCCTGCTCTCACAATTTTAACAGAGTAGTTCTTTAAGGCCTTTCGAACGTTTCGCTCAAATACCCGATCGAGTCTGTTACGCTCACTTTTTTTCTGCTCAGCATTTAAACCTCGCTCAAAAGGAAAGGGCGTTTGCTTACTTACTTGATGCGCTTTTTGCAAGATGGGGGATTTAACATTAATCGTCAGCAAAAGCTTCGCAAGTTCATCTTCTAAAACTCGATATTTTGCTATACCAACATTGCCTTGAGGGATCCCGTTAATCATGATGGCAAAAGCAAGTGGGTGACCGTTTTTACTAGGCAAGAAGCCTGCAAGACTAACAACACCCTGCATGGTCCCAGTTTTTGCTCGAATTAACTGGGTACTCTCCGATCTTAGATGACGCTTATAGAGCGTGCCATCTCGTCCAGCCACCGAAAGTCCCGCCAAAAATTCATAACTAATTGGAAACTGTTGATATAAAAAAGATAAAACAGAGACCAGTTGATTTGGCGTAATCAAATTGTAGCGAGAGACTCCTGAGCCATCGACTATCACCGCTTTGTTTAAAGAAATGCCCGCGTATTTTTTCAAGATCCGTTTAACCGCCAGGCCTGCTTGTCGGTAGCTAATGTCTCCTTGATAAAATTTCTCCCCCATCGCTAAAAACAAGCTATCCGCATAGAGATTATCAGACTCTTTTAGCATTGGTTGAATTAACTGACTCATTTTAGCAGAGCGAAGAGTCGCTAGTTGCACCAACCCCTTCTCAGATACCTCATTTAAGGCTTTGCCTTCGCCAACAAGCTCAATTGAATGTTTGTTCAAAAGCATTTTTAATCGCTCTGAAACATAAAGCTCTGGGTTTCTAATGGCCACATTTTTTAAAGAGGCTACACCACCAAGGCTCATACAACCTTCAACGGTTAACTGATTGTCCTTATCCATGTGATAGGAAATTCGACAGCCACTGCCTTGCTCTTTGGTAGTACTTTGGTTATTCAAACGAATGAGATCGGTAAGCGTTGGATCTTTAAATCGTAATTCAGTCTTATCCCCAACCTTACTGCCTGGATTAATAATGAGTGTTAGTTGATTTTTATCTAAGATAAAGGGAAGCGTTGGAGCCGCGTAAGCATAGTCTAAATCTTCAATCATCCAACCTGGCCCATAGGGCTCTGCTTTCTCATTGGAGGCGATCAGGTAGAGGTTTTTTTCAATGCGCTTTATTCCTAATTGACTAAGCGTTGAAATAAGCGTGTTAAGCTTTTTAGTCGTAAAGCTTGGATCGCCTGAAAATTTTAAATAAACATTTCCATCAAGTCGCCCTTGTTCAATGAGATGCCCATCGGTTAAAAGCTCTGTCTCAAACTGAAAATCAGGGCCCAAGTAGATGAGATCACTTGCCGCTGTTAATACCTTCATAACACTGGCAGGCACAAAAAAGCGATCTTCATTTTTTTGATAGATGGTTTTGTTACTAGCTAAATCACGAACTGAAATGCCGATGTTAACATTTCCATTGGATTTCTGAATGGTTTTCGCAATTGCTAAATCCAGCGCCTTCTCTGACAGCGAAAAACTTACCGACAGCGCCAATGATAGGGCACCTCCAACCAGCACACTTGTCCATTTTTGCAACATTATCCCCTCATGATCCGTAATCAACTTTTAATTTATCGAGCACGCCAGCCAAGGTGTCATTGTCATAGAATTTAATCTTTAGCCAACCACCAGAGTCATCTCCTTGCTCAATCTCAACCGGCGATCCACAGGCCTCTGACACCAACGCTTCTAGGCGTGAAACGTCTCGATCCGGCTTAGGCGAATGCACCGTTTTTTTTATTTTTTGAACTTCTTTTTCTAAGCGGCGAGCAGACCACTCATGTTTTATCACTTTGTGCATTAAGTCTCGTTGGGTTGCTTTGCTTAAGCCTACCAAGACTTTAGCATGTCCCATCGATAAGGCACGCTCATCCAATGCTTTTTGCAGTGCTGAATCTAATTGTAGCAGTCTCAGAGTGTTTGTAATGTGGCTTCTAGATTTACCCACCATCTTAGCAATGTCCTCATGGGCAAAGGAAAACTCATCGATTAAGCGCTGATACCCTCGAGACTGTTCAATAATGGTTAAATCTTGACGCTGAATGTTCTCAATTAAGGTAACGGCCAGCGCTTGCTCATCACTGTAATGGTTAATAAGACAGGGAACAACCACGAGATCCGCCATTTTGGCAGCCCGCATTCGCCGCTCACCAGCAATAATTTCATAGCGCTCAGCATTGACTGGACGCACAACAATTGGCTCGATTAAGCCTTGTGCTTTAATCGACTCGGCCAATTCCTTAAGGGCTTCGAGATCAAACTGATCACGGGGTTGATAGACTCCTCGCTGTAGTAAGGAGATGGGTAGCTCTTTTAATTCTGGTTTTGGCACACGCTCACCGCTTTGAATGTCTTTGAGTTATTTTTTCACATCCCGAAGCTAGATAAAAGACTGTATATACCCAAACCAGCTCATTATGCACCTTAAGGGCATAATGAACTGGTTTGGGTATAGATGCTTAATCCACTCTTAGTGTTTGAATTGGATCAAGATTTGAGGCACGAAAGGCAGGATAAACCCCAAAGAAGATGCCAGTAACCGCTGAAACCAAAAAGCCCACCAAGGGCGGTTGTAAAAAAAAGACAAACTGCCAATGAGTAAATAAGCAGATAATATAGGAAGCAAGTAGGCCTAATAGGACGCCTAAGAGCCCTCCAAAGAGCGCAAGCACCATCGATTCAATTAAGAACAATAAGCGAATGTCCTTTTTATGGGCACCAATTGCTTTGCGAATGCCAATTTCTCGCTTTCGTTCCATAACCGAGACCAACATGACATTCATCACCCCAATGCCCCCAACTAATAAGGAAATACCACCGATCAATCCCAACAGCAGGGTAAAAATTTTCCCTTGGCTCTCCATGCTTTTTATAATCTGCTTGGCTGAGCGAGGGAAAAAAGAGAGCTCCGGTGCGTGCCGTGTAATAAAAAGCCTGATGGCATCATTCTCAGAGTCAATGTTGGTCTTTGGCTTTAAACGTAAGATGGCATTATTAATGGTTGCATTGGCATTTATCATATTCACCCCGCGTAAGGGAATGAATATGGATTTGTTCACATCACTGTTAAAAAAGGAATTCTCCATCCAGTGTTTGGCAACCCCGATGATGGTGTAGACACTCTTTCCAATGAACAGTTGCTGACCAACAGGTGAGGCTATGGTGTACTCTCGTATTTTTTTGGCAATGTCTTGTCCGATGTAGCAGTATTTTTCATAAGTATCTAAGTATGAAACAAAATTTCCCTGCTCAGTCTGTATTTTAATCACGTCTTTTAAACTGGCGTCTGCTGCCACAATCGTTGCTCTAATGGCACGACCCTGAAAGGAAATGGGCTCATAGACCGTGGTATATGGGGCAACAATTTCAACGTTTGGCACCTCTTGCCTTAACTGCTGCCATTCTTTGGCACTAATGGAGTTTGCCGGGGAAGGATGTGAACTCGATTTCGTTGAATAGACTGAGATGGCTAATAGATCGGTGCCTAATGATTTAAATTGCTCAAGGGCTTTGCGCGTTGCAAGCTCACCACTGGTAACCAGAGCAACCACTGACGCCGTGCCAACCATAATACCCAAAACAGCCAAAAACGAGCGAAGCTTCGAATAGTACAAATTCGCCATTGCTTGCGAGAAGTGCTCGATTAAAATCACCGCCCCCCCTCCTTAATGCGACCATCTTGCATGCGAATTTGCCGCTCACATTGAGCACCAACGCTAGGGGAGTGAGTCACTATCAACAACGTGCTGTTTCCTTCTTGATGCAAACTCTTAAAAAGAGACATTACTTCTTGAGCCGTTTTAGTATCGAGTGCACCGGTTGGTTCATCAGCAAGGATTAATTTTGGTGAGCCTACAAGCGAACGGGCAATGGCAATTCGCTGCTGCTGGCCACCAGATAACTCACTTGGCCTGTGATAAGCACGATCACTCATGCCGACTTTTTCAAGAATTTCATCGACCTTTTGCTTGCGCACCGACTTTGTTTCACCTCGGTAGAGCAGAGGCAGCTCAATGTTCTGCCAGGCCGTTAATTTTGGAAGGAGGAAAAACTGTTGAAAGACAAATCCAATGGTCTTATTGCGAATGGTGGCCATGGCATCTTCTTTCAGGGTAGAGACGTCTTGCTCATCTAAAAAATATTGCCCACTGCTAGCTTTATCGAGCATGCCAATGATGTTCATCATGGTCGATTTTCCCGAGCCAGACTCTCCCATTAAGGCTATCATCTCACCGGCTTTAATGTTTAAGCTAACATCAAAGAGCACCGGTTGGGCCAAGTCCTTCATATAGTAGGTTTTACAAATCTTCTCAAGGCGAATCAGACTCATTGCAGAGAGTCCATCTCATCCCAAACAACCGTCTCACCCGCCTCTAAACCTTCTAAAATAATCACTTTATCTAGCTCAACACGCCCAGTGGTGACAGAACGCTCTTCAATGGCACCCTTTTTGGCAACGTTTACCATGTTCTGGCCATTTTTTTGATACACCGCATTCACATTAACTAATAGCGCTTCTTTTGCATCTGTTTTTAATTGCACCTTAGCACTCATGCCAACTTTAATTTTTTTCTGACTCTCTTCTTGCAAGCGTGGCACCACAACGCGTGCTTGAAAGGTTGGCAACCCACCTGAGAGACCACTGACACTAGAGGCTTGAGAGCTCACCTGTTCGACCACCGCATCAATGTTTAACTCAGGATAAGCAACACTTTGCACAACCGCTTTCATCCCCGGATGAATTTTATCAATGTCAATCTCTGAGACGGTGATGTTAATGGCAAGGCCACTTAAATCACCGATTAGGGCCAGAACTTCGGAGTCCTTTACCTGTGAGCCCACTTGAATTTTTTTATCTTCACTGCTTTGACCGCTGCTGGGTGGTTTCAAGACAATGCCACTGCGTTTGGCTTTTAGTTCAATGCGATTAAGATTACGCGAGAGTGCCCGCTCAACTTTTTGGGTATCCGAAATTTTTAAATTTTTGAGAACGTCTAACTCTCTTTCAATTTCTGATTGTTTGAGTAACAACTCTAACACTTGCTGCGCTTGATAGAGACTAATTCTTGCCGTACTTAAGGCACTTTGCTCCGACTCAAAGGTGTTTCTTGGAATCAGGCCTGCTTTCCATAGCTCTAAGGTCCCCACAAACTTGCTCTCGGCAACGGATAAGGTGTCTTTTGCTTTCAAATAATTAGTAAGAGCGGTGTCATAGTCTTTTTGCAACTGTGCTGATTGCAGCACAAACATCAAATCACCCTCTTCAACCGCTTGGCCGTATGAAAATAGCATTTCCTTTACAACACCGTTTGACGGTGTGCTGACCGCAGATTGTGACAAAGGTGAAATGACACCGCCAAAATAGAGGCTGCTGCTGACATTGCTTTTCTCAACCACCTCTCTCATTTGTTGCACTTTAGGTGTTTTTTTGCGCTCTTGTTGACCGCAGCCTGTTAAGAAGGCCGGCAAAAGACCTGCAAAAACTAAGCAACTAAGAACACCTTTTTTTAGCCGACTGAAGCTCATCGCCATACTGTTCATTTACCCCTTTAATAGACCAATTGAATGTTCCAGACGCTTAAGGTACTGCCTAGGATCTGTTCTAAATCTGTTATCGAATTTAAGTAGCCAATCTTTAGGCCAATCAGGTTATTTTTAGCAGAAATTAATTGGTTCTGAGTATTAGTTAAGTCTATGGATGATGAGATCCCGGCTTGCTGCTTCTTTAATTCCAGCTGATAAGAACGGTCAGCCAAATCCAACTGTTTTAGGCTTAAGTGATACTGTGAGACATTCGATTTTATCTCTTCTAATTGATTGCTCACCAGGGTAATCAGAGCTCGTTTTGAAGCAAGTATGTTAATTTTATCTTGCTCTAATAAGACCTTGGCATTAATTAACTGGCTTTTTCTTGAGACATCTTGAATTGGTACCGAGAGTTGAAGGCCTGCTGTTGTTGCCCAGTTACTGCCATTAAATAAGCTTCTAAGACCTGAATTTGCCCGATTGCCCAAAGTGCCACCACCGGTACTTGCCGTACTTGCTAAGTCGAGTTGCCATAATTGTTGATTAAGTGCGACCTCATAGGCTCGTTTGTGTACTCGATACTGAATCAATAAATTTTGGTACTCATAATTATTTAACAGGGCCGTCTTGATCGATTCTTTGAGATTGGGAACGTAAAGATGCTCTAGCTCCACGTCTTCTGGCACATCAAAGACAATCTTAGGAGACAGCCCAACAACGGCCAACAAAGCTTTTTTAGCTTTAATCAGAGAGAGCTCTGATTGAGACAGGGAGAGCTTTAAACTCTCGACCTGATAGGCTTGCTGAATGTTTGCCGTACGCTCCATTTGACCTGCTTTAATTTTTTTCTTATTTACCTCAAAGGTCACTTCAGCATCTTTTAGAGAACGCTTTGCCGTAGCCAGCGAGTTTTTTTGAGAAATGAGGGCTCGGTAGGCTTGTATCACCGAGGTAATTTGTGAAATAACCCCATTCTTTAAAGCAAGTTTACTGGTGATTTCTGTGTCGATGGTGTCTCGTAGATTTTGCAAGGTTGGCGTCTTGCCAAAACCTCGCAGTAGCGGTTGTTCAAAGGAGAGAACCGCTTTAGGGTTGTAGGTTCCCTCATCGGCGATGGGGTTAATCATACTGGCTCTTAACTTTCCGCCAAGCTCCGTGGTGGTTGAAATCTCCGGGGTAACCACCGTCGTGTGCAAGTGCGACACGCCTTGATCATCACTTTTTTGCGCCGCCCAACGATATTGGCCAGTCAGTGCATAATTTAATTCAAACTCTTGCTCTGCAATGGTTAGCTGATAGCGTTCGATGATTCTAGAGAGCTCGGTATTTTGAATGTTAGGATTGTAGCGAAGCGATAAGAAAATAACGTCTTTTAGGCTTAAGTTCAGAACCGATTTCACCACCGAGCTCGGTGAAAGCGGCATGTTGACTGAGTGAGAATATTGATATTCTGGGTTTTTAACCGCGGCTCTTAGCTCTTTAACCCCTTGCACCACCGCCGTCTTAGCCGCTTTAGGGTTTTGGGCAAACCGGTAGTATCCCAAAGAATGACTGCTCTCTGGAATAAAATCATCCATCGGCATCCCCTTTCGGATTGGGGTTACCACAATTTGGTTCTCGATGCCTCGATAAATAAGCTGAGTACTGACAGCAAAGGCTTGTGGATCGCTTGCAAAACCATCGAGCCATAGAACGTAATTACAATCAGACTCTCGTTGGAGCTGACTGTGCACCTCTGGAAAATAGAGCTCTACTCGATGCTTAAGCGCCTCGGCGCTCTTTAATGAACAAACGGGGTCGAGCTTAATTCTCGATGGTAAGCTGTTAGCTGCACCGGAAAGAAGTACGAACACGATGGACAATAAGCAAGTTAGATAGACTCTCAAGGGCTAACATTGTCGGTTATAACGGTAGCGACAGTCTAACATCATACCCGCACTATTATTAGTAACTGGTCGCTATTTTAGGTATAATTTGCAAATTTTACGGCTAAAAAAGGTTAATAATGGCTCAACTTTTAGAGTTTTCACTCAATCATTGGTTCTTAGTTAATTTATTTATTGTGCTAATTGCAATAATTTTCCTCATTGAGACCAAAGGCTCAATCGGCGGCTTCTTAATCGGCACGCAAGAATTAGTAAAAAAGATGAACCGAGATAAAGCACTGGTTCTAGACTTAAGACCTAAGGATGATTATCGAAAAGGTCACATCGCCAATGCCATCTCCATCGACAAAGAGAAACTGCTCTCTCAAAAAAAATATCAGCAGAAACCCATTGTGTTGGTTTGTCAAACAGGCCAAGAATCCGTGGTTTTACAGCAACAACTAAAAAAACAAGGCTATGAATCTGTCACCGCATTAAAAGGTGGCCTTAAAACCTGGTTGGAAGAAGGCCTTCCACTTGTGCAAAAGCAAGCAGCCAATGGCTAATTGCCCACTCATACTCAAAGAAAGGAACAAATAATGACTGAACAAACTTCGGCTCAAGAACCTCAATTCATGATTCAACGTGTGTTTTTAAAAGATCTGTCTTTTGAAGCACCCACAACACCTAGCATCTTCAAAGATGAATGGAAGCCAGAAATGACGCTGGACCTAAACACAGAGCATTCAGCAATTGAAGACAAGGTTTATGAAGTTGTACTAAGCGTGCACGTCACAGTTAAAAACCAAGATAAAGTTGCCTTTATCGTCGAACTAAAGCAAGCTGGCATTTTCACCATTGAAGGCGCGGCAAACGAGCAACTGGATCACTTGCTAAAAAGCTTCTGCCCAACAATTTTATTCCCCTACGCAAGAGAAGCAGTAACAGATGCAGTCGTCAAAGGAAGCTTCCCTCAATTAGTGTTAGCCCCTGTTAATTTCGATGCCCTTTACATGCAACAAAAGCAACAAGCTGGGCAAACACAATAGTCATGAAAATTAGCATTCTAGGCGGTGGGTCTTGGGGAACGGCCGCCGCCATCCATTTAGCAAAGAACCATCCTCAGGTTACCTTATACGTTCGGGATGAAGCGCAAGCAAAAAACATGCGAGAAACGCATGAGAATTCACGCTATTTGCCTGGCATAACGCTGCCTAAGAATCTGGTCATTGAATCCTCCTTACAGGCCGCCTTAAAAGACTGCACGACCCCAATCATCGCTGTGCCCAGTCATGCCTTTAGCAAACTATTAGAAGACATCTGCAAATACCATCGGCCGACCTCTATTGCTTGGCTCACCAAAGGACTGGAGCCTAAAAACAATAATTTTCTGCATAAGGTTCTGCATGAAACGGTTAAAGACACTATCCCCTTTGCCATCATTTCAGGCCCATCCTTCGCTAAAGAACTGGCGAAAGGTTTGCCAACAGCCATCATCATTGCCAGCAATCAAGAAGACTATGCCAAATCTTTACAGGCACTCTTTCACATGCCACCGCTTCGAGCTTACCTGTCAGAAGACTACATAGGTGTACAGATTGCCGCCACGGTTAAAAACGTACTTGCCATTGCCACTGGCATTTCGGATGGATTGCAGTTTGGCTCAAATGCGGTTGCGGCACTGATTACCCGAGGCCTGCAAGAAATGGCTAAGCTCGGGCTGGCACTTGGTGCAGAACAAGAGACGTTTTATGGCTTGGCGGGCCTGGGCGATCTGGTTCTTACTTGCACTGATGATCAGTCTCGAAATCGCCGCTTTGGTCTCTATCTTGGCCAAGGACTTTCGCCCACAGAGGCCTTTGAAAAAATTGGGCAAGTGGTTGAAGGCACCCATAACTGCAAGCTGGTCATTCAACTAGCAAAACAACACAAACTTGAACTTCCTATCATTGAAATGGTGGACAAGGTATTAGAGAATGAAGTCAATTGTGCTGACGCTGTTCAATCATTGTTGACACGCCCAGCCAAAGTTCAAGAATAAGGAAATAAATGACGGACAAAAAACGTGTTGCCCTGGTTATTTTAGATGGCTGGGGTGAGAGTGGTGATGAGCAGTTTAATGCCATTGCCAAAGCACAAACACCCAACTGGAATTGGTTAAAAAAACATGCTCTAACAAGCCAACTAAAGGCAAGCGGCCGCCAGGTTGGATTGCCAGATGGTCAGATGGGAAACTCCGAAGTGGGCCACATGCACATTGGTGCTGGTCGCGTTGTCAATCAAGATTTAACTAGGATTAGCCTTGCTTGCCAACGACAAGAACTTGGCCGCTTACCGCCATTAAGCCAAGCCATCCAGGCTGCAAAAAAACGACAAAGTGCCATTCATATCCTTGGCCTTTTATCCGAAGGTGGTGTGCATTCTCATCAGGATCATCTTTTTGCTCTTCTAGAAACCTTAAACGCACAAGGGGTTAAGCAAGTCTTCGTTCACCTTATATTAGACGGACGTGACACACCGCCAAAATCAGCTCTTGCCTCGATTGCACAATTAGAGTTGCTGCTTAAAAAACACCAAATGGGTAAGATTGCCTCCTTAGCCGGTCGTTTCTATGCGATGGACCGAGACAAACGTTGGGAACGAGTTGAGCGCGCCTATCAAACGCTTTGCAATGGTTCTAAAACAACACTCTCGGCTGTTGATGCTGTCAATCAAGCTTATAATGAGGCACTCACCGATGAGTTTATTAAACCAACTGCCTTAAAAGATTATCAGGCCATCGAGCAGGACTCGCTGGTGATTAATTTTAATTTTCGCTCTGATCGCATGCGTGAATTAAGTCAGGCCCTAACAGAAACTCATTTTGAAGGCTTTGATCGTAAGCATGCCCCAACGATTCATTACCTCACCTTCACAGAATACCATCCCGAATTAAAAGCCGAGATTCTCTTTCCTCCTCAGGACATAAAAAATACTCTGGGTGAAATTTTAAGCGCTCATCAGCTTGCACAATTTCGCATTGCAGAAACTGAAAAATATGCGCACGTTACCTTCTTCTTTAATGGCGGCCAAGATGAGCCCTTTCCTTTAGAAACGAGACAACTCATCCCCTCCCCAAAGGTGAAAACCTACGATCTGAAACCAGAGATGAGCGCTTATGCGGTGAGTGAGGCTCTATGCTCTGCCATTTCAAAAAAGAGCTACTCTTTTTTACTCTGTAACTTTGCCAATGCGGACATGGTTGGACACACAGGAAATTTTGAGGCAACCGTTAAAGCCATTGAAGCAGTGGATGATTGTTTAGGCGATGTCATAAAGGCCTGCAAAGAGACTCAAACAGACTTATTAATTACCGCCGATCATGGCAATGCTGAGAGCATGTTTGATGAGACTACCGGCCAGCCCCATACCGCTCATACAAAAAATTTGGTGCCCTTTATTTACCTAGGACAGGCTGCAACCCTTGCAAAAGATGATGCCTCCTTACAAGATATTAGTCCTACGGTGTTAACCCTATTAGAATTAGATAAGCCTGCAGAACTCTGTGGGCAATCAATCATTCTGCGAGCAAGGCATGAACCATCGAACTAGCGCTTTTAGCACATTACTGAGCTCTGCTTTTATTCTGCTTTGCTTTTCGTCTCCGTTACAGGCAGACACTCACGAGAACTCAAGTCAACGTCTGATGCAACTTGAAAAAGAGCTTGATGCCCTGTTCTCAAAACAAAAAAGCACCAAACAACAAGAAAATAATACGCTTGCCATCCTAAAGAATATCGATAAAAAAATTGGGCTGCTTGCGGAGAAGCTGTTAATTAATGCCAAGCAAGTTGATCAAAGCCAAGTGCTGCTTAATAATTTAAAAAAAGAAGAAGACCTTCTGCAGAAAGAGGCAAGCACCCAAACAGCCTTGCTCGAAAAACATTTAATGAGTGCCTATGAAATGGGGCGCTACCCACTAATAAAGGTGTTTTTAAACGAAGAAAATCCACAAGTGATGGATAGGCTCGCGAGCTACTACAGTTATTTAAATAAAGCACGCCTGGATGTTATTATTGCTCTGCAAAAAAACCAAACGAGACTAACAAAACTAAAAGAAACCAGAGAAGCAGAACTAAAAACGCTTAGAGCCTTGCAAGAGCAAGAACTTACTGAGCAAACAGAATTAAAAAAAGAGCAGAACAAGCAGTCAGCTCTTGCCAATCGATTAAGACAATCCATCCTCACCCAAAATTCACAAATTGCTTTTACTCAAAAAAGCAAGCGAGCGCTCGAGAAGATCCTTTCGCAAACACCACAAAATGCCTACCCACGACCGCAAGCACCTTTTTCAAGAATGCAATACAAACTCACGTGGCCAACTAAAGGCTTATTAAGTGATCTCTATGGAAAGACCATCACTGGCACCAGTCTAAAACACAGCGGCGTTGAAATTCTAGCGCCTGAGAACCAACCCATCGTGGCTGTTTATCCGGGGGTTGTGGTCTTTTCAGATTGGCTGCGAGGGTTTGGTTTAATCACCATTATTGATCATGGCCTGGGTTTTATGACCCTCTATGCCCACAATCAGAGTCTACTCAAACGACAAGGTGAGCAGGTCTCAATGGGCGAAGAAATTGCAACCGTTGGCCACACTGGCGGCCAACAAGAAAACGGTGTCTACTTTGAAATTCGAAAAAATGGCCGCCCAGTCGATCCACTACGCTGGCTACTTCCAGAAAAGCTAAGCTAGGGCCCAAGTTTGCAACAGGCGCCAAAAGCGGCCATCCCTCTAACACCAGAACGAAACCTGCCAACTAGAACCTCGGAGGATGAGTCGATTTTGGTGCCTGTTGGACGAACGCTGTGAGAAAAAAGCGCAGTGTGCTGCTGCACATGAGCACCTTTTTCGAGCAGGGTTCGTTCAATAGGGAGGAAAAGTGGCCATCCCTAGCTAAGTATATAGATCTACCAGCCAGTGACTTCGGCCAACGCCTCCCCCAAATCCGCAGGCGAACGCACGGTTTTAACGCCGGCTTTTTCAAGTGCTCTAAATTTATCATCGGCGGTCCCTTTACCACCAGCAATAATCGCACCCGCATGCCCCATACGCTTACCAGGAGGAGCCGTAACACCAGCAATATAAGAAACCATAGGCTTTGTGACATTGCCTTGAATGAATTCAGCCGCTTCTTCTTCAGCGCTGCCGCCAATTTCACCAACCATCACAATCGCTTCTGTCTCTGGATCGTCTTCAAAGAGCTCGAGCGCATCGATGAAGCTCATACCAGGAATTGGATCGCCACCAATGCCAATGCAGGTGCTTTGGCCATAGCCTTTATCAGTGGTTTGCTTAACCGCCTCATAGGTCAGCGTTCCTGAACGAGATACCACCCCAACTTTCCCTTTCAAGTGAATGTTGCCAGGCATAATGCCCATCTTACATTCATCTGGGGTAATAATGCCTGGGCAGTTTGGACCAATTAAACGGGCAATCGAATTAGATTCTAAATAGACTTTCACATCCAACATATCAAGCGTTGGTACGCCTTCGGTGATGCAAACGATGAGCTCAATGCCTGCATCCGCAGCTTCTAAAATTGAGTCTTTGCAAAAAGGTGCTGGCACATAAATAACCGAGGCATTGGCACCAGTTTCAATAACAGCTTCTTCTACGGTGTTAAAAACAGGCAAACCCAAATGCTCTTGCCCGCCTTTACCAGGTGTCACCCCACCTACCATTTTGGTGCCATAAGCAATGGCCTGCTCTGAATGATACGTTCCTTGCTTGCCAGTAAAACCCTGACATAAAACTTTAGTTTCTTTATTAATTAATACACTCATTTTTATTCTCCAACTGCCGCCACAATTTTCTTCGCAGCGTCGGTTAAACTGGTTGCTGGAATAATGTTTAGATCACTCTCACCAAGCTTTTCAGCACCGAGTGTTGCGTTGTTGCCTTCTAAGCGAACCACCACAGGGATGCTAACGCCAACCTCAGATACCGCGGCCATAATACCTTCTGCAATTAAATCACAGCGCACGATGCCGCCAAAAATATTCACTAAAATGCCTTTGACGTTTTCATCCGATAAAATAATTTTAAATGCTTCAGTGACTCGCTCTTGGGTGGCACCACCACCAACGTCTAAGAAGTTAGCAGGCTCACCACCATGCAGTTTAATCACATCCATGGTAGCCATGGCAAGGCCTGCCCCGTTGACCATGCAACCAATTTTACCATCAAGCGGAATGTAATTTAATTCCCACTCATGAGCATGGTTTTCACGCTCATTTTCTTGGCTTGGGTCGCGCATGCCTTTTAGTTCTGGCTGTCTGTAGAGCGCATTGTCATCGATGTTGACCTTACCATCGATGCACAATAAATCACCTCCTTTAGTAACCACTAAAGGATTAATTTCTAAAAGACTAAAGTCACGTTCAACAAACATTTTACCAAGGTTCATAAGCATCATAGTAAACTGCTTGATTTGATTGCCTTCTAAACCAAGCTTAAAGGCCACATCCCGACCCTGAAATGGCATCACGCCAACCAGTGGATCAATCTCAACCTGAAAAATTTTCTCTGGGGTTTCTTCTGCAACCTTCTCAATGTCCATACCACCTTCGGTTGATGCCATGAAAATAAGACGTTGACTCGCCCGATCAATCAAAGCACTTAAATAGAGTTCTCGATCGATGTCACAGGTCTCTTCCACCAACACAGAATTAACCGGTTGACCATTGGCATCGGTTTGATAGGTGACAAGATTTGTGCCAAGTATGCTTTGTACGTACTCGCTTAATTCTTCTTTACTAGAGGTAAGCTTCACACCACCGGCTTTTCCACGACCACCTGCGTGTACTTGCGCTTTAGCCACCACCGTTTTAGTCGACAGAAGTTGGCTCACTCGTACGGCATCATCTGGTGTGTAGGCGACTTCTCCTTTAGGAACAGGGAGATTGTACTCAGCAAACAATTGTTTTGCTTGAAATTCATGCAAATTCATAGTTTTTACCTTTGTTAATTTAATAAAAATAAACCACCGACTCGAGGGTTACGCTCGAGGCGGTGGTCTCAAAAATACGTCTCTCTATAAGTTCAATAATAATCGACTTGGATCTTCTAAGAACGATTTTACGCTCACTAAGAATTGAACGGACTCTTTACCATCAATCAAACGATGATCGTAGGACATGGCAACATACATCATGGGTCGAATGACAATTTCACCATTTTCAACCACAGGTCGCTGCTCAATTTTATGCATGCCAAGAATGGCTGTTTGTGGCGGGTTTAAAATGGGGGTTGAAAGCAAAGAGCCAAAGACCCCACCATTGGTAATGGTAAACGTCCCACCTTGCATTTCTTCAATGGCAAGCTTACCTTCTCGAGCACGGCTAGCACTGTCATTAATCGATTGCTCAATTTCTGCCATGCTCATTAAGTTGACGTCTCGAAGCACTGGCACAACCAAGCCCCGCTCGGTTGAAACCGCAATGCCTATATCATAGAAACCATGATAGACCACATCATTGCCATCGATGGAAGCATTGACCGCTGGAAACTTTTTAAGTGACTCGGTCACAGCTTTGGAGAAAAAGGACATAAAGCCTAACTTCACGCCATGCTCTTTCTCAAAGCGGTCTTTGTATTTTGCTCGCAAATCCATGACCGCTTTTAAATTAACTTCGTTAAAAGTAGTTAGCATGGCTGCATTGTGTTGAGCTTGCACCAAACGCTCTGCAATTTTGGCACGAAGTCTGGTCATCGGCACCCGCTTTTGCTCTCGGCCTTCTAAGTCTATTGACACCTGAGGTGCTGCAGGCTTTGCAGTGCTTACAGGGGAAGAACTAGTCGTGGTTAAGTCAGTTGCAAGAATTTGACCGTGTTTGCCACTGCCTTGGACGTCTGATGCACTTAGGTCTTTTTGAGCCATGGTGCGACGAACCGACGGGCTTGCTGGGGTTGAGGAATCCGCTGAGGAAGAGGCACTTGCCACCTCAGGGCTTTCTACTTTGCTCGCAGTCTTAGCTGGCTCACTTTTTGCCGGTGCAGAGGTACTTGCGCCTGCCGCACTCAAGGTTGCTAACACATCATCTGACACCACTGTTGCGCCTTCTGCTTGTATGATTTCAGCCAGTACGCCGTCCTCAGGAGCGGGCACTTCTAAGACCACTTTATCGGTTTCTAGCTCAACTAAGGTCTCATCGCGTGTTACAGAATCCCCAGCTTTTTTATGCCAGTTCACGACCGTTGCATCGGCAACAGACTCGGGTAAAACTGGAACTTTTATCTCTGTACTCATAGATCCTCTCTTAAATTTTTTATCGTTTGCTAACCATTAAGGCTTGTTCAACCAAGGCTTTTTGCTGCTTCGCATGCAGTTTTGCACTACCAACAGCTGGCGCTGCACAAAATTCACGCCCCACATAACTTAGTTCTTGCCAGTGATTAAGGCTTGCCCTCATATGATGAGAAGAGCAATACCAAGCCCCCTGGTTTTTAGGCTCTTCTTGGCACCAAACTACTTCTTTGGCTTGCTCATACTCCCCCAAGATTTCTTTTAAGCGCTCTTTCGGAAATGGGTAGAGCTGCTCAACCCGAACAAGCGCAACATCATTGATCTCTTGCTCTCGACGCCAAGCCAGTAAATCATAATAAACCTTACCACTACAGAGTACGACTCTCTTAACCTCAGCAGGGTTGAGCTCATCAATTTCAGGAATGACATTATGAAATTGACCTTCACTTAAATCTTCTAAAGGAGAGACCGCAAGCTTATGACGCAACAAACTCTTAGGCGTCATCACAATTAACGGTTTGCGGTAGTCTCGAATCATTTGTCGTCTTAGTAAATGGAAGATTTGCGACGGCGTTGTCGGCACACAAACTTGCATGTTGTTCTGCGCACAAAGCTGTAGATAACGCTCAAGTCTTGCAGAGGAATGCTCAGGGCCCTGGCCTTCGAAGCCGTGAGGCAAAAACATCACCAAACCACAAAGACGCCCCCACTTTTGCTCACCAGAGCTGATAAACTGATCAATCACCACTTGCGCACCATTGGCAAAGTCACCAAACTGTGCTTCCCAAATTACCAAGGCATTGGGTTCTGCGGCCGAAAAACCATACTCAAAGCCGAGCACCCCTTCCTCAGATAACACCGAATCAATCACAATAAACTGCTTTTGGCGCTCGCTGATGTGCTGCAGCGGCACGTATTCTTGCACACTCTCAGCACAATGAATGGCCGCATGCCGGTGGGCAAAGGTTCCACGTCCAGAGTCTTGCCCGGATAAACGTACCGCAAAGCCCTCATCAACTAAACTGGCATAAGCCATGGTCTCAGCAAAGCCCCAGTTCATGGCAAGCTCACCTTTGGCCATCTTTTCTCGGTCTTGGTAGAGACGCTTAACCACGGGGTGGAGTACAAAACCTTCAGGCAGCTCTCTTAATGTTTGGTCATACGATCTAATTTTTTCTAAGGCAACGGTGGTATCAGCCGGATCGGTCCAAGACGCTGCCAAATATTTTTTCCAACCTATGTGAATCTTGCCCTCAAACTCTCCTTCTGCAAACTCAACCAAGGTTTTACCACGCTCTAGTGATTTACGATAATCACTCATCAAGGCATCTGCCTCTTCTTGACTGATTAACCCTTCTGCGATTAATTTATCCGCATAGAGTTCGCGCGTTCTTTTAAGAGCCTTAATCACTTGATACATCTTAGGCTGAGTGACCGACGGTTCGTCGGCCTCGTTGTGGCCATGACGGCGGTAACACACTAAATCAATCACCACATCGCGCTTAAACTTCATGCGATAGTCAAAGGCTATTTTGGTGGCAAACAACACGTCTTCTGGGCTGTCGCCATTTACATGTAAGATGGGTGCTCCCACCATTTTCGCAACATCGGTACAATAGAGGGTCGAACGTGCATCGAGCGGGTTACTGGTGGTAAAACCAACTTGGTTGTTGACGACGATGTGGATGGTGCCACCGACTGAGTAGCCTCGAGCCTGTGAAAAGTTAAAGGTTTCCATGACCACCCCTTGCCCTGCAAAGGCGGCATCCCCATGAATGACCACTGGCACCACTTGTTTTTTATCTTCTAAATCATCTCGTCGTCGTTGTCTGGAACGAACAGAGCCTTGCACAACGGGTGCAATGATTTCCAAATGAGAGGGGTTAAAACCAAGAGCCAAATGAACCCCACCATGACGGGTCTTAATGTCAGATGAAAAGCCCATGTGATATTTCACATCGCCTGATAGCTCCGATTCATTCTTCCCTTCAAACTCCTGAAAAATCTCTTCAGGGGCCTTACCAAGGACGTTGACCAAGACATTCAAACGACCCCGGTGAGCCATGCCAATGACGATTTCTCGTACCTTTCGCTCACCACCTTCGCGGACAATTTCTTGCAACATGGGTATTAAGCTGCAGCCGCCTTCGAGTGAAAAACGCTTTTGTCCCACGTATTTGGTGTGGAGAAAACGCTCCAAGCCCTCAGCAGAACTTAAATCCTTTAATAAATGCATTTTCTCATCAGCACTAAAAGAAAACTCACCGCGATTTGATTCAAGTCTTGATTGCAGCCAACTGACCTCATCATGATCGCCAATGTGCAAATATTCAACACCCAAATTGCCGCAGTAAATGTTCTCAAAGGTAGCAATAATCTCTTGTAGAGACAGGCTAACCTGTTCATTCGCAATCTTGACCGTAAAGGTTTGGCTTAAATCACTGTTAGACAAGCCATGGTGGGCAAGACTCAACCGTTCAACCGGTTTTCGTTCCACCAAATTTAAGGGATCCAGAGAGGCTTTTAGGTGCCCGTATAAACGATAAGCATGAATCAGACTTTGCACCGCATTGTCTTTCCCATCATGACTCACCACGGGCGCTGACACGCTTGGTCTTGCCTTTGCTTTATGTAAAAAATACGTTCTTAAGTCCTTATGAGAGACCTCCGTGGTCTCATTTGACTCAGACAATCCTGCAAAAAAGCTCTGCCATTCCTCCGGAACGCTAGAAGGCGCCTGTAGATAGCGCTCATATAAGTCATCAACGTAGGCCATGCTTTCCCCAGAAATGTGGGAAAAGAGCCATTGCTCGTTCATGTTCGTGCTTGTCATAACCTCACCCAAAATTAATACGATGTGTTTCTTTATTATAAACTATGTTTTGTTTTTTTCTTGCTTCAAACATCCTTGTTGGGTACCCAGCCAATCGTGGTGTCGATCCATGATTGTTTCACGCAAACCCTATGTTTCTTGATCAAGCATTTGCTTTCGGATCTCACCAATGGCTTTAGTCGGGTTTAAACCCTTCGGGCAGACACTGGCGCAATTCATGATCGAACGGCAACGAAAGACACTGAAGGGATCTTTTAAGTTCTCTAAGCGTTTCTCGGTCGCTTTATCTCTAGAATCCGCTAAGAAACGTCTTGCTTGCAACAGCCCAGCTGGTCCGACAAATTTCTCAGGATTCCACCAGTAAGAGGGGCAAGAACTGGTGCAACAAGCACAGAGTATGCACTCATAAAGGCCATCGAGCTTGGCTCGCTCTTCAGGCGATTGCAGACGTTCTTTAGCAGGAGTGACGGCCTCACTCTGTAAATAAGGCTCTATGCGCTCGTACTGGGCGTAGAATTGGCTCATATCAACCACCAGATCACGAATCACAGGAAAACCTGGTAATGGGCGAATGGTTACCTCATCTTTACCCAAAGAGGCAAGTGAGGTAGTGCAAGCAAGCCCATTTTTACCATTGATGTTCATACCATCTGAGCCACAAACGCCCTCACGGCAAGATCGGCGAAAACTAATTGAGGAATCTTGCTCGTGTTTAACCCGCTCAAGCAGGGTTAACAGCATGTGATCGACCCCGGCATTAACCTCTAACTGATATGTCTTCATCG
Source organism: Legionellaceae bacterium (assembly GCA_030148065.1). Lineage (GTDB taxonomy): Bacteria > Pseudomonadota > Gammaproteobacteria > Legionellales > Legionellaceae > JASBUC01. The sequence goes on from JASBUC010000021.1 coordinate 29,105, forward strand.
CAGGTTTTTCATCAGTCTCTGGGTTATAGCGATAAATATTAAACGTCACCACTTTTTTTTCTGACATTCTTCTTCCCCTTTGACTTAATAAACGCGTTCTTTTGGTTCGAATGGTTTAACATACTTAGGCGTAGTATTCACCGCCCGGAATGAAATAGGCGTCTCACCCTCTCCAAAATACAAGGTATGCTTAATCCAGTTTTCATCGTCTCGGTCTGGATAATCTTCTCTCGAGTGTGCCCCACGACTCTCGGTTCGAGTTAACGCTGACTGCGCCGTTGCATGGGCCGTTTCCATCAAGTTATCCAACTCTAGTGCTTCGATAAAGCTGGTGTTAAAGACTTTGGACTTATCAGATAAGTGAGCCTCTTTAAGTCGCGCTTGCAAGGCTTCTAGCTTCTTAAGCCCTTCTGCCATTACCTCACCGGTGCGAAACACGCCAAAATCAGACTGCATAACTTCTTGCATTTCACGCTTTAAGTCTTCAGGATTTTCACCAGACTTTGAGTCAAACCAACGTTGATAGCGGCTTAGGGCCGCCTCGACATCACTGTCGGCCACATAATGCTCTTCTGGCACCTCACCACTGGCCCAAAGCGACTCAACGTGTTTACCAGCCGCTCGTCCAAAGACGACTAAATCAAGTAAGGAGTTACCCCCTAGTCGATTGGCCCCATGCACAGAAACACAGGCACATTCACCCACGGCGTAGAGCCCTTCCACCACGCGATCTTGGCCATCGGCATCCAAGGTTAAGACTTGTGCGTGTATGTTGGTTGGGATCCCCCCCATGCTGTAGTGACAGGTTGGAATAACAGGAATGGGTTCGTTGATGGGATCCACTCCCGCAAAGGTAATGGATAATTCACGTATGCCAGGCAGCCTTGATTTAATTAAATCCGCGCCTAAATGATCAAGCTTTAATTTAACGTGCTTAACACCATCGGTGGTAAAGTTCTTTCCTTCTCTAATTTCCAATGCCATGGCGCGAGCAACCACGTCTCGAGACGCTAAATCTTTCACATGGGGCGCATAGCGCTCCATAAAACGCTCACCATCATTGTTAATTAAGTATCCACCCTCACCTCGGCAGCCCTCTGTGACCAAGACCCCAGCCCCAGCAATACCAGTTGGGTGAAATTGCCACATTTCCATGTCTTGTAGTGGAAGGCCTGCTCGCAGTGCCATGCCAAAACCATCACCAGTATTGATGTGGGCATTGGTGGTGGATTGATAAATTCGGCCTGCACCACCAGTAGCAAGAATACAAATTCTAGATTGAAAAAAGACCAGCTCACCGGTTTCAATGTTAATGGCATTGACCCCACAAACATGACCTTTGCCATTTTTGACTAGATCAACGGCATACCATTCACTGTAGACATGCGCTTTTTCTTTCACGTTCTGTTGGTAGAGGGTGTGCAGTAGCGCATGCCCTGTTCGGTCTGCTGCCGCGCAAGTACGAGTCGCTTGCCCGCCTTCACCAAAGTTTTTAGATTGCCCACCAAACGGTCTTTGATAGATCTTACCATTGTCCATACGAGAGAACGGCAGTCCCATGTGCTCTAACTCATACACCGCCTCAGGGCCTGTTTTGCAAAGGTATTCAATGCAATCTTGATCCCCAATGTAGTCTGCTCCCTTGACCGTGTCATACATGTGCCAGTGCCAGTTATCGTCATCCGCATTGGCTAAGGCAGAGGTAATACCCCCTTGCGCTGACACCGTGTGAGAACGGGTAGGAAAGACTTTAGAGATTAAGGCAACTTTCAAACCAGAGCGTGCAAGTTCTAGGGCCGCGCGCATACCAGCACCACCAGCACCAATGATGACCGCATCAAATTTGTTTCTAGCAATACTCATCTTACACTCCCCAGAAAAGACTTAAGGACCAGACAAAGGTTACCAATAAGGCAAGTGCAATAAGCCCCTGCACCAGCAACCGCAAACAAGTACATTTATTGAGATAATCCGTGGTCACCGTCCAAAGCCCCACCCAGGCATGAATCACAATAAACAACATCGTTAAGGTGTTTGCGACCTGAATGAAACGACAATAAAAAAATGAGCGCCATAGGTCATACGTGAACTCTACTCTCATAAAGATCACGCAAAGAAAAAGCGCATATAAACCAATGAAAATAGCAGAAACGCGCTGCAATAACCAATCTCGTAAACCATTGCCCGTTAAGCTTGTGACTGTGCCTACCATAGCCAACCTCCGTACAAAATGAATGTAATAAGCGATAAGATCAAAACCATCGCAGCACTGCGTTTGCTGGCTTGTAATGACTCACCAAAACCTAAATCCATCACTAAATGACGAACACCGGCAATGAAATGATAGGTAAGAGCACACAGAAACACCCAAATCACAAACTTAAGACCAAAGCCTGCTAGAGAGTGCTTAAGTGCATAAAAATCTTTCTCAGATTTTACTGAACTATTGAGTAAACAGAGTATTTCGGGCAATAAAATGGCAATGACCACGCCAGAAATACGGTGCAAAATCGACGAAATTGCCATTATGGGAAATGACAAGGTATGTAAAGCAAGATTAATGGGCCTTGGCTTCATTGAAACTAACCTCTTGTTTTTATTTGAGATCTTTTAAAGGATCTAGGGTTTTTGCTTAAGTTTTTACGCACGTATTAGCCTAAGAGGCACTCAAGGCCACTTAAGCATCAATTCAAAACGTTGCAAGTATAGCACTTTTAGCATCAAGACAAGACATTTTTTCAAGCCTTTTTTAATCCGCCCCTAATAATCACCTATCATACACTTGCCTTCCATTAGCAATGTAAGCTAACGTTGACTCATCACCCTAAAAAAATAGACAGGTCACTCCGTGAACCCTCTCTTTCCAGCCATCAAACCTTACGCCGAACACCAACTAAAAGTCGATGACACTCATACCTTACACATAGAAGAATGTGGCAACCCAGATGGAGAGCCCATCCTCATTCTACACAGTGGCCCTGGCGCAGGCATTGAGGGCTATCACCGTCAGTTTTGTTGTCCAGAACGCTATCGCATGATTTTATACGATCAGCGTGGCTGTGGTCGCTCAACTCCCCATGCTGAACTTAAAGACAATACCACCCCCCACTTAATCGACGACATTGAAGCAATTAGGGCGTATTTTCAGCTCTCTAAATGGCGACTCTTTGGGGGGGCTTGGGGCAGCGCTTTAGCCTTGTTATATGCCTGCCAACACCCGCAATACGTCTTAGGTTTGGTGCTACACCGAGTTTTTTTAGCCAGACAAAGGGACATTGATTGGTTCTACAAAGAAGGTGCTAACCAATTTTTTCCCGATCACTGGCAAGATTTTAAAAACTTTATCCCACAGGCTGAGCAAAGTGACTTAGTCAAAGCCTACCACCAACGCCTAACCGGGCAAGATGAGTTAGCAAAAATGGGAGCGGCCAAACAGTGGTCACTCTGGCAAGCAAAATGCTCTTCTCTGCAGCCGCACACAGACATCATCGAGCATTTTGTTGACCCGCACTTTGCCCTTCGCCTTGCTTGCATTGAATCTCACTACTTTCTAAATCGCTGCTTCATTGCAGACAATGAGCTGATGCAAAAACTCTCTATGATTCGACACATCCCAACGTTTATCATCCACGGCCGCTACGACATCGTCTCCCCACTTGCTTGTGCCTTTGCTTTGCATGAAAAGCTCCCAGCTTCTGAGCTAATTGTTGTGCGAGATGCTGGACATTCTGTCAAAGAACCCGGTATTATCGACGCCATCATTTTAGCAACCCAGCAGATTTTAAACGCAACGCCGGATGTATGTTAGCGCTAATTCAACGAGTGACCTATGCGTCAGTAGAGATAGAGCAACAAACTGTTGCCAAGATCCAACAAGGGATCTTAGCTCTGATTGGCTTTGAGCCAGAAGATACGCAAGACAACGCTGTAGCACTTTTAGAGCGACTCTTAAACTACCGACTCTTTTCTGACTCGAATGGTAAAATGAATCTGTCGCTTAAAACCATCCAAGCCGAGCTTTTATTAGTGCCACAATTTACCCTGGCTGCAAACACTCAAAAAGGATTACGACCGAGTTTTAGCTCGGCACTAAATCCTAGTGACAGTCAAATTCTTTTTGATAAACTGCAACAAGCCGCTCTCAGTCGTTACCCAAGCAGCCAGTTTGGTCAGTTCGGCAAAGATATGAGCGTTCAGTTGTGCAATGATGGGCCCGTTACGTTTTTACTCAAAGGATAAACAAAAGAATGGATGTTAAATGTTGTAAAAAAATACTTTGCTTCATACTAGGTTTAGGCCTGCTCGCTGGCTGCCAAAAAGGGGACAATCCCATCGACCCTTATGAGCCTGTAAACCGAGAGATCTACAAATTCAACAAAGCCTTTGACGCAACCTTCATTCGACCACCCGCAACCTTCTATAACTACGCCGTCTATCCTCCAGTTAAAAAAGGAATCTCAAACTTCTTTAGTAATTTACAATTGCTACCAACGGCTGCCAATGATTTGTTACAAGGACAATTACTGCAAGTTTATAAAGACTGTTGGCGGTTTTTCCTTAACAGCACCATAGGTGTTGCAGGCATTGCCGATCCGGCTCAAAAAATGGGCTTACCCCCCCACGTTACCGATTTAGGCATTACCCTTGCAAAATGGGGGGACCACGATTCACCTTACATGATGCTGCCAATTTTTGGTCCAAGCACCTTTCGTGATACGGCAGGTTGGTTGTTTGATACTAGCATCTTTACGATTTACCCCTATATGGATGAGTCAGTCGCTTATGGCTTAGGCGCTCTACGAACCATTCAGTTACGCGCTGATCTACTAAAAAGTGACGCCATTTTAAAAGAAGCGTTTGATGAATATCAGTTTGTGCGAGACGCCTATTTGCAAAATCGTCAATATCAAATTGATGGTAGAGTCTTAAGTAATGATGAACCTGAGAGTCTCTACATTGAAGACGAAGACGACGTCTCTGTTCCCAACGAGGAGTTGGTCAAGCGTAAAACGCCCCCTAAGACGATGCTTGCGCATAATCACCAACTACAACATCATCTACGAGGCTAAGAAACACTGGCATTTTTTGAGCGAAGCAAATCAAGTTTAAGCTCATCAAGAGCATTGCAAATTTGGCCAACTAGCTCTTTGGCCCGCTCTAAGTGTTCTGGCGACACAAGTTCTGGCAAAATGCTCTTAAGACCTGAAAGATGCCTTTCCAGGGCCTCTGTTTTTTGCTCCAGGGGGCCAGGTGTTTGTAAATCATCGTTTAAGCTAACAAGGCTCCAGAAGCCTGCGCGCCAATGAGAATGTGCTTCGGTCGTGCTTAGCTCAGCTCGGTGGAGCTTAGCAATTTCTTTATACCATTCTATCATTTGTGTTGGTTCATTCCGCATGCTACTAACCTCCTCCACTGCTCTGACTCCTGTTATCACTGGCAGTCGAAGACAAAGACTCGCGTTCTAATTGATAAGCAAGTCGAATTCTATCTGCTATGCTCTCACCATTACTCTCTGGCACACAAAGTATGGACTCGCCCTTTGCTTCTTTATACTTAGAATAGTTTTCTAAGGTCTCATCTTGCACCGGTTGGTTTAATTGTAACTGACGTTCAATTACCTTATCCCAACCAATGTTTAAATCGACCTTTGGATTCAGATCAATGTGATTTTGAGCTAAGAAATTCCCTGTAAGCATCACCTCCACTAAATCTTGTTGCCGGTCGCCATAAATAATACCGCCGTCTGGAAGTGCCATTAACCACTGCTCTCCTAAATCACAGCCATAGGGGTTTCTCATGTCAAAGCCGTGTTGATACAGATCTTGTACGTTGTGGTCGAAGGCAATATTCGGCAGTGAATAGCTCGTCTGATTATTCCTTTTAGCAATGGTTAGATGCTTGTCTAAATGCTCAATGAACACCTCTTTAAGCACACTTGGTAGGTGCTGATCTTCTTGTTGAAAGTTGGCAAGCAATAAGTTCTGTACTAGGCGTGTTTGCTCCTCTTCACTGATGTCATGTTGAAGCTCTAGCAGTTGATCCATGGTGTCTTGTAATAAGGCATTATTGTAATGCTCGCCATAATGCCTCGCCATTGGATCTCGATAAGCCGCATTTAACACTTGTTGGAATAAAAATTCATGAGGAGTAATGCAACCTGCGCGCTCTTTAGCAAAGTCACTAACGATTTCTGACAAATTGTTAATCGTTAACACTTTCTCATCAAAAGCATTCAAAGCCTCACCTGCAGCGTCCTTTTTTAACGCCTTGTCTTTTAACTCCTGCAAGTAAGCAGAGCTTGCTCGATACAAACCCTCTATGTTCTCCAAGCCACCGACACCCGGAGCAAATGTATTATAAACAACCTTATAAGCGTCCTTAATATCAGGGGGGTGACCAAGTGCCAAGCCATCCCAATCCCCTGCAACAATGCTTCCTGACAAATCATAGGTAGCCTTAATGACCTCCTCTGCCTCTTCTTGACCCAGACACTCCTTTAAGGTGTTGAGCACCGCTTGTAAGGTCGGGGACATTCTTAGTTGCTCGATTAAAGCTGTTATTTCATCGACTGTATGAGTTTGTTGAATCATCGCAAGAATCTGAGAGTCTTTTTGTTCCAGGGCCATGGCCTCTTTAAAGCCTGCGGCATTACGAGGACGGTTTGCAAAGACTTCTGCTTTTTTAAGATCGGATCGAGAAGGTTTTTCTAGCTTTTCTTCGCTGTAACTGACTTTAAAGCTATGATTGAACACATGCTTATAGAGGTTATCTGGAATGTCAGAGAGCCCCTCTGGCTTTCGAATGACTTTATTATCAGGATCCCAGTCTGGATCATTTTCTGGCTTATCCCAAGCTCGAGAGTAAAACATAGGACTGTTGTCACCACTGGATAAGTCAATTACAAACTGTCCTGTGAATTGTTCCTCTGATGGCCCACAACCTGGCTTGTAGGCAAGTCTTAGTAGTCCCGTGCCTTGGTCAAACCCCAATACCTCAAGATCACCCTCGCTTGAAACCTCCCTGATAATGTCACGCACATTGATATCTAGTTGCATGGTATGTTGATAATCCACATCCGTTGCGGGTTTTACTAAATTGTCCAAGTCTTTCTGTTTATAGGCTTTCTCCCCAAAACGACCAAAACGTGTTTCTTTGGCTAAGGCGCCTTTAAAAAAGCCCTGTTTACTGCTTTTTGAAAGGTTAACCCCACTTTTAGGGCTGCGGCGCTTATTGTATTGTGGCGGATCGCCAGCCCGTAAGATTACCGCACAATTTAGGGCCTGAGCCTGCAATTGGTTGGCCGCAATAAATTCTGGTTGAGCACCGACAACCTGCATTGCTTCTTGACCAAATTTAAGATGGGGGTATGTTTTACTGGTTAAACCCGTGGGGCCAACCTTTGCCCGGCTGTCACGCCGACCATCTAAGGTTGACACTTGAACATCGCTAAAACTATCACGATCCTCTAATTCTTCTCTTGCTTCCTCTGCTTGAAACTTAGGATTATTAGCAACCTGTATAAGGAAACGCTCTTCCGGCTTGCCTAAATCAGCAAGAGGGTTAATTGAACTATTAAAACGCTGCTCAACAAATTTATCAGCCATATCCACTACTGAATTTTTGAAATGGTATAGAAAATTATAGATTATTTTTGAGTCATCTGCTTTTTTTGGGATCTACTTGATCTTATTTTGCTTAAGTTTTTCTTAAGAATTACCTAATAAACTCTGCATTTTTATAAGTCCACCGATCAACATGTTCCCTCAAATCCACGAGTACATCAGACCTAAGCACATCTCCTTTGCAGATCTAGACCTAGAAAACCTAGAAGCGTGCCAGGCTCAATTAAATCATGCCACTGACTTTTTATCAGATCTTGAGACTGTTTATAATCACATTGATGGCACAGCCTTTGAGGCAGAACCAATCGTTGATTACATAAAGACACTTGCAAGCAGTCCTAAAACAACTCTTCATGTCTATCGTTGGATCATGACCATGGCTATTAGCAATGGCATGCCCTCCGATCCAGCTCTTCACAAAGTTGAGCGCTTAATCGCCGAGCTTGCCGAGCATAAGATGCAGTTAGATGATTGCATCATTATTCAAAGAGTCGATAATGGGCTTAATTTCGAAAAAAATGAGGTACGGCCACTCTTTGAGAGAGCCTTGGTGGAGCTTGAAAATGGTCAATTTAAGGCCTACTCAGAACTAAAAGCCTTGGCAGACCATAATAGTTATTGCAATCAACAAGAAGCCCTTCTGAGCAATTACTCCGAACCTGCACAATGGTTTTTAAATCACACCCCTCTGCCAAACCAAAGAGAGGTTCCCACACCTTTAACCCTTGAAAGCTCTCTCTTATCGAGTCATTCTTCCAACATGGCTTTAGCAGCACTGCTGATCGTAACCATATCAAGCGCTTTTCTAGGCTCTAAAAGTCAAAAGCCTCAAAAAAATAAGACAAACAAAGCCTCTCAGACCACTAAGACGACCTCAGTTCCAAAACAACGCACAGCTGTAAAAGACGAGGTAGCTGAATCCTTACCACCTCTAAAAAAACCTGTCTATGGTCGAGCTAAAAGTAAGCAACGCAAAGCCATGCTAAAAAGAACCAATGCTTATGGCCAAGGGTTCTTTGTTTCCAAACACAACAGAAAGCGCATGGCAGATGAGGCGAAACGGCAAGCCATGGACTTGTCTAGACGCTAAACTTTAATTGTCGCCAAGCTTCAAAGAGTATGATGGCCACTGAGTTCGATAAATTTAGACTTCTAGATCCTTCGCACATTGGAATGGTAATGGCATTCTCTTCTCTTAAAGAGTCAGGCAGGCCTTTGGTCTCCGAACCAAACAAAAAAACATCTCCGTCTTGATAGTCTGGCTCTGTATATCGTGTGGTGGTCCTGGTGGTGCAAGCAAACATTCGCTGCCCTTTAAAACATTCTAGAAAGGCTTCTGTGCTCTCATGATGAGTAATATTGCTTAACTCATGATAATCAAGCCCTGCTCTTCGTACTCGTTTGTCGCAAAATTCAAAGCCCAAGGGATGAATCAAGTGTAGAGCGGCACCCATATTGGCCGCAAGGCGAATGATGTTGCCCGTATTAGGTGGAATTTCAGGCCGATATAGCGCAATGTGTAACATAATATTTCTCAACTAGACTTTCATGAGTTTGGCGTAGTAAAAACCTTCTGACTGATAGGGAAAACGCTGCGCACCAGAGCCCTGCCACTCGCCAAGCTCAGAGGGCAAAGAAAGCACCTTCGCATCCTTATTGTTTTCTAAAAATTGCCGAAGTTGTAATTCGTTTTCTGCCGGCAAAATAGAGCAGGTAGCATAGAGTAACATCCCACCTTTCTTTAACAGAGGCCACAAGGCGTTTAAAATCTCAGCTTGCGTCTTTACAACTAATTCAAGCTCATCTTTCGTTCGCAGCACTTTAATGTCTGGATGCTTTCGAATCACCCCCGTTGCCGTGCAGGGCACATCACAGAGGATTCGATCGAATTGCCTACCGTCCCACCAATCATTAGGATTAGTGGCATCACCTAAAATCAACTCAGCTTGGAATTCTAAACGAGCAAGGTTCTCTTTTATTTTCAGAGCTCGTGCTTTATTTAATTCAAGAGCACTCACTTGGAGACTAGGCTCACACTCTAAGAGATGAGTGGTCTTCATACCTGGTGCACTGCACGCATCAAGTACCCTTAAATTTGGCTCAAGATCCAATAGATGAGCCGCCCACTGCGCACTCTCTGATTGCACCGACACAAAGCCTTCTTGAAATTTAGGGAGCTTTCTGACTGACGTATTGTTTGAAAGAATGATGGCCTCATTGGTCTGCCCAAGTGCCGCGATTGAAATGCCCTCTTGCTCTAACAAGCTTACATACTCGGCTTTCGTTATTTTTTGTTGATTAACGCGAAGCACCATCGGCGCTCTTTGGTTATTTGCTTCTAAAATTCGCGCACTTCTCTCCCCCCAAGCCTTAGTGATAAGCTTGGAAAACCATTTAGGATGAGAGTAATGCGTTTTGCTGCTTGGACAACAATCCTCACTTTCAATACGAGCAAGCGTCTTTCTTAAACAAGCATTGATTAAACCTTTGGCCGAGCTCTTTTGTAAGTCTTTAATTAACTCAACGCTATTATTCACCACCACCGCTGCCGGAACATTCATCCACAAAAGTTGATACATACCAAGACACAAACAAAGACGAACTTCGCGCTCATCTTTATCTTTTAGTGGCTTTTCTAAGATGGTCGATTGCAACCATAAAAGATGATGGTAGTAACGACAAACCCCAAAACAAAGCTCCGCAACAAAGGCTTTGTTTTCAAGTTCATTGGGCAACAAAGACAAGGCCTCGGTTAAGTGTCGTTTCTGCTCGATGACTGAAACCAACACTTTATAGGCGATGAGCAACTTATTTGCCTTAGCCATTTACAGAACTCGTCTCTAAAATCAATCCAACTTTGAATAGATCGGCACGCCCATTGAAACACTCACCGATACTAAGCGCCTTTTTGCCAGGCATTTGCAGTTTTTGAATGCACAAAGCACCCTGACCACAGGCAATAATTAACCCCTCTCGATTGTATTGTAACACTTCGCCTGGGTGACCATTCGCCTCCTCAAGCCAGCTTGCTTCTAACACTTTGATAAGCGTTTCTTCAAACTTAAAATACGCCACTGGCCATGGGTAATAAGCTCGAACCTTTCGCTCGAGAATGGCTGCCTCAAGCTGCCAATCTATTAAAGCATCTTGCTTATTAATTTTAGGCGCAAAGCTTGCCTTGGCATCATCTTGCACTACCTTATTTAACCCATCCCCTCTTTGCAAACAATCAAGTACCCCAAGCAAAGGCTCTAGAGAGAGAACGGCTAATTTATCGTGCAGCGACAAAGAGGTATCAGTTGCTTGAATGTCACACGTTTTAACCGATAGCACATCACCCGTATCCAGCCCTTTATCCATCTGCATAATGCTCACCCCAGTCTCTTGCTCGCCATTTAATAGAGCCGCTTGGATGGGAGAGGCCCCTCGGTATTTAGGCAACAAGGAGACATGCACATTAAGAGCGCCATGCGTTGGAATAGAAAGAACAGAGTCTGGCAAAATTAAGCCATAGGCCATCACCACCATGACATCAGGGGCTAGAGCCTTTAGCTCATCAATGGTCTCTGAACGTTTAAAATTCACTGGTGTGCAGACTGGCAAATGATGTTTCAGAGCCAGGGCTTTTACAGGGGTTGGCATCATCACCTTACCTCGCCCTTTTTGCTTATCGGGTTGAGTGTACACGCCTACAATCTCATGAGGTGAATGAAGCAAAGCCTCCAGCAAAGGACAAGCAATCTCAGGCGAACCCGCAAATACAATTCTCATTTAAGCAAACCTCTTAAGATGACTTGTAACGTAAATATTTGTCCATTTTCTTGCGCGCCAGCTTTCTCTTTAGGGGGGATAATAAATCAATGTACAAACGACCATTTAAGTGATCAATCTCATGCTGAAAGCATTCAGCAAGTAAGCCTTCTGCACTGCGCTCAAATTCGTTGCCATGCCTATCGAGTGCTCTGACGGTTACTTTTTCAGCACGCCGAACCGTGTCATAAGCACCTGGCACTGAAAGACAGCCCTCTTGATAGGCAATCTCGCCAACACTTTCAATGATTTCTGGATTAATGATCACGATTGGGTCTTTCTTGTCTCCAGCAACGTCAATCACCGACAATCTTAGATTTATCCCCACTTGAGGGGCCGCAAGACCAACGCCTTTGACGTCATACATGGTCTCAAACATGTCATCAATCAGTTCTTGCAGGCCGTCATCAAAGGTTTCAACCGGACTTGAGACCTTTCTAAGACGGGGATCGGGCAAATAAACTATTTTTCGAATTGCCATAAACTTGATTCTTCTCTAATATCTGATGGTGTGGATTATCTTAAATTTACTGAAACTGTGCAAGACGAATGCACCTATCTTGGTAGAGGACAAGGAAAAAACGGATGAGACGAACAGTCTGCCTCATGGTGTGCTTACTTTTAAGCACCGTAGCTCAGGCAATCGATTTAAAAACCCACTACCCACAAAACTACGTGGTACAGCCTGGCGACACCCTCTATGAAATTGCAGGAAAATACCTGCAAAAACCCTGGGAATGGCCGCTGTTATGGGATGCCAACCCCAAAGTACGAAAACCACAAAAGCTCTACCCGGGCACCGTCTTAAAACTGGTCTATGTCGATGGCAAACCACGCTTGACCCGCACTCGCCGAGGAACCTACAAATTAAGCCCACATGCCAGACCAAGACCTGCCCAAGACCCAATTCCTGCCATCCACTTAAAAGACATTGGCCCTTTTCTAGATCACAGCCTTATTTTGGATGAAAATGAGCTAATCTGCGCCCCTTACGTGGTCGCCTTTTCAGACAGCCGGCTGCTAGGGAGTGACAATAATCAAGGCTACGTACAAAATTTGTTTCCAACCCCGGTTACAAAACCTCAATTGGATTTTAAAGTCTACCGACCTGACGGCAATTACAAAGCAAAAAATGACCCTAAAAAAATTATTGGCTATAAAGCAACCTACATTGCCGATGCGCAAGTGATTAAAGAGGGCCAACCTGCGACGGTTGCCTTTACCTCCTTAACCCAAGCAGTGCACATAAAAGATAGGTTAATTGCCAGCCGCGGCCCAGAATTTCCATTTGATTTTGAGCCTCAAGCGCCCGCTAAAAAAATCAGAGGCCGAGTGATTGACTTAGTCGATGCCATCGTGCAAGTCGCCAAAGAAGAAGTCATCGTCATTGATAAAGGCCGAAAAGATCACCTAAGAGCAGGCGACATGCTCGCCATCTATGAAAAACCAAGAGTGATTGTAGATCCGCTTAGCCCTCATCAAGATAAATACATCAAACTTCCCAAAGAGCGCATTGGAGAAGCAATGGTTTTTAGAGTCTTTAGTCAAACAAGTTTTGCCCTAGTCTTAAAATCGACTCGCGCCATCAATGAAAGTGATCGAGTGAGCAACCCATGAGCTAATTAAGAGGAAACAATGGACACCCTAACCCAACTCGCAAACGCCTTTGGCGATGGAAAGCATGATAAAAAAGTGCCTAACTGGCAGGCAGCAGAGCTTGCACTCACCTGGAAGGCGAAAGCAGATAACCATCATCTGTTGCTAAAAGACTCAAATGACTACCCGCTGCTGCTAGGAGAACTTGCCAATGCCCCCCCGGTTCTTTTTGCCAAAGGCGAACTCACTTTACTAAAGAATACAGCGCTTGCCATGGTCGGCAGTCGAAAGCCCACCCCTTATGGCTGCAGAATTGCCAATGACTTTGGCAAAGAACTCTCAAGTCTTGGTATCACCATCATAAGTGGCCTTGCCCATGGTATTGATGGCACAGCCCACCAGGCAGCCTTAGATGGCCCAGGCAAAACCATTGCTGTGCTGGGCACAGGCATTGATAAAAGCTACCCAGCAAGGCATCACGCCTTACAAGAGAAAATTGCCAGTGAAGGACTATTAATTAGTCAGTTTCCACTAAGCTCTCTGCCAATGGCGTACCATTTTCCCAAGCGTAACGAACTCGTTTCTGGCTTGTCTCAAGGCACCATCGTGGTAGAAGCGGCTCTAAAGAGTGGGTCTTTAATCACGGCAAGACTTGCTGCTGAACAAGGCAAAGAAGTGTTTGCCATTCCAGGCCCCATCCATAGCCCCATGAGTCTAGGATGCCACCAACTAATCAAAGATGGGGCAAAACTAACTGAAACAGTTGCCGACATTTTAGAAGAATTTAATCTTTCTCGCCCAGATCTTGCCAAAAGTCAGACGAATAAAAGCAAAAAAAGACTTGAAAAGCATTTACAAAACCTTGTAGAGTTCGTCGGTTATGAGCAAACGAGCATCGAAACACTGCTTGCATGCAGTGGCTTAAGCCTGGAAGAATTACTAAAGGACCTACTTGAACTTGAGTTATCTGGCCATATAAAGGCAGTATCTGGTGGATATATGAGGTTGTTAGAATGAAAGAGAGTCTCTTTGATACTCTAAAACAATTATTACTCGATTCCTTAAAATCGACGAAGGAAAAGCCCTTAGAAGACATGGCTGCCCCTTCAACTGAAAAGAGGGAAAAAGAAGAGGATAAACGTGAGCTGATTAATGATGCTGGTAACTCTCACCTTCGCGTCTTTGGACCGGATGAACGGGAAAAGTTAAGCCTCGAGTGTCAACGTTGCATTCTACAGCTTGAAGGCTTAAGCCTACTGTCCCCCTCTCAACGAGAAACCCTTATTTACAAAGCAATGGACTCTCAATCAAGCATTGTTAACATAGACGAGCTAAAATGGATTGTAATGGGCCTCATTATGGGGGAAACAAGCCTGGAGAACCTTGTGTTCCTTGACTTTGTCTTATTTTCCTTCGATGAACACACTGCCCAATAAACTTGAACGCCCTCAAAGGATCTTGAATGAACAAACATCTAGTTGTTGTTGAATCACCCGCCAAAGCAAATACCATCAAAAAATACCTGGGGAAAGAGTACGAGGTGGTTGCCTCCTACGGCCATGTAAGAGATCTATTGCCTAAAAAAGGCTCGGTGCTGCCCGACAAAGACTTCAAGATGATTTATCAATCCATCGAGCGCAACCAGCGGCACTTAGACACCATCGCCAAATTGCTTAAAAAATCAGACTGCCTCTATCTTGCAACCGACCCCGATCGGGAAGGCGAGGCCATTTCGTGGCACGTACAAGAAGAAATGAAGGCAAGAAAGTTACTAAAAGACAAACCGGTTAAACGAATCTTCTTTAATGAAATAACCAAGTCAGCCATTCAAGAGGCCATCGAAAATCCTCGTGAGATCTTAATGGATCTGGTTAATGCCCAACAAGCCAGACGCGCTTTGGATTACTTAGTAGGCTTTAACTTATCTCCGCTACTTTGGAAGAAAATTCGCCGTGGGCTCTCAGCTGGCCGCGTACAAAGCCCGGCTCTTCGCTTAATCGTAGAACGAGAACTTGAAATTGAAGCCTTCAAGGCGGAAGAATACTGGAAAGTCTTTGCAAAATGTGCAAGCAACGACCAAGCCTTTAAGGCTCGACTAACTCACTACCAAGGCGAAAAAGTCGAGCAATTTACCTTCCGTGATGAAAAAAGCGCCAGTGCTTGCAAAGACACTATCTTAGCCGTTGCTAACAACAGCCTAAAAGTTGCCAAGATAGAGAAAAAGCAACGACGTCGAAACCCAGCAGCCCCATTCATTACCTCGACCCTACAGCAAGAAGCGGTACGCAAACTCGGCTTTAGTGCTAGAAAGACCATGATGGTGGCCCAACAGCTCTATGAAGGAATCGAAGTTGGCAGCAACACCGTTGGTCTTATCACCTATATGAGAACCGACTCTGTCACGCTCTCGAAAGACGCCATTGAAGAAATTCGAGCTCACATTGAAAAGCACTACGGCAAAGACAATCTGCCTGAGGCCCCTAGAGTCTATAAAACAAAGTCTAAAAACGCTCAAGAGGCGCACGAGGCCATTCGACCAACCTCAGTACGCCGATCACCCACCCAGTTAAAAGAGTCGCTCTCCAGCGATCAATTTAAGCTCTATCAATTAATTTGGAAACGCACCATTGCCTGTCAAATGGCCCAAGCCTTGATTGATACCGTGAGTGCCGACTTAGTCACCCCAAAAGGTGAGGCAACCTTTAGAGCCACCGGCTCCACCATCGTCAAACCAGGTTTCTTAGAAGTCTATCAAGAAGGCCAAGACGATCAGAAAAAAGACAAAGAAGACGACGATGAAAAACGTCTGCCACCCCTTAGTGAACAACAAGTCGTGCCGCTCTATGAAGTCGAGACCACCCAACACTTTACCGAGCCGCCCCCACGTTATTCAGAAGCAACCCTAGTAAAAGTTCTAGAAGAGCATGACATTGGTAGGCCTTCGACTTATGCCACCATTATTCACACTCTGTTGCAACGTGAATACGTCACCCAACAGAAAAAACGCTTCTACCCAACAGACATTGGACGCATTGTTAACCGCTTCTTAACTGAATACTTCACCAAATACGTTGACTACAATTTTACTGCAGGTCTTGAAGATGAGTTGGATGCCATTGCCCGTGGTGAGCACGATTGGATCCCTGTGCTTGATAATTTCTGGCAGCCGTTTAACCAACAAATTCTCGACATTGAAGAGAAAGTTAAAAGAAAGGATGTGACAAGCGAGCCTCTGGATGAAAAATGCCCTGAGTGCAACCATCAACTCTCCATACGTCTAGGAAAACGAGGCCGCTTCATTGGCTGTGATAATTACCCAGACTGCAGCTATACTCGCAGCCTAGATTCTGCCGATGGAGAGCCTGAATCGGCCCCAGAAGTGGTAGAAGGCAGAAGCTGTCCTAAGTGTCGTGCTGATTTACTCATTCGCACAGGCCGCTATGGTAAATTCATTGGTTGCTCAAAATACCCAGAGTGTAATTTCATCGAGCCTTTGGAGAAGCCTAGCAGCACCGAAGTAAACTGCCCAAGTTGCCAAAAAGGTGAAATCCTAAAGCGAAAATCCCGCCGAGGAAAAATCTTTTACTCCTGTCAAAATTACCCTAAATGTGAGTACGCGCTTTGGTACGAGCCCATTGATTCTCCCTGCCCTAAATGCGCCTGGCCGATTACCTGTAAGAAGGAAACAAAGCGCAGTGGTCGTGAGATTATCTGCCCACAGAAAGACTGTTCTTACAAACTCTCCCTAGATGAGGAAAAGGAATAAACTAAAAACATACTTTAAGGTCGAGGGACCTGTCATTAAATTACTCTAATATTTCCCTAGTATGGGGAAAAATTAGAGTAATCTAATGCCACCCTGTTGAATCTAAAGTTTTTAGTTTATGTGGATGAAGGTGGGGTTGATGGTGCCTTCACGGAGTGAAGGGCTAGAAATAGGAAAGGGAATAAACTAAAAACATACTTTAAGGTCGAGGGACCTGTCATTAAATTACTCTAATATTTCCCTAGTAAGGGAAAAATTAGAGTAATTTAATGCCACCCTGTTGGATTTATAGTTTTTAGTTTAGGTGGATAGTGGCTGAGTTGATGGTGCCTTCACGAAGTGAAGGACTAGAAATTTATTTACGTCAATGCATTCCTGTGTTGTATACTGCTTTCTGCATGAACTGTTTCTCCAAGTTCATCTAATGATTGAAGGGCATGTAAAAGTAAATTTCGTGTATCGCCATAAGAAGAGATGTTTGATACTTCTTCTTTTAAAGCGTTGATCGTTGCTTCTTTTTCCTCAAAATAAGTTCCTCGATCTTCAGGGCTCAAAGACGTAATTTTTTGTGATAGTTCTTTAAAGTTATCCAAAAAACCAGTCAGAGATTTAATCTTAGAAGCCGTTCTAGATGATTCTCTACGCTTATCTATCTTCAATTTTAGAGTACACATTTTTATACTTTCATCAAGGTTATTAATTTTTATTCTTAAGTCTTCACTTACTTCATGCTTAGGAGTAACATTTTTTTTCCATTCACAAATAGCATTTTGAATTGACTCATTGTCTTTGAAATGATGTTGGATATCAGCCATTGCAAAATTTGCTAGTTGCTCTTCAGTCCTCGTCAAGCACATAAAATCTATGTCTTCATCAAAAATACCTAGTTCTTGTTTTAGATATCTTTGTAGTGGTTTATATTGCTCTTTTGATAGTAATCTTTTGGCAAAGAACAGGAGGATTCTTCCAGTATCGAAGGGGGTATTATCTGTTAAATTATTATCTTCTAATATTTCATGAATATCTGAAACTGTCTTGGCTATCTCTGAGTTTTCTCCATATAACTGCTCAATTTTATTTTCAACTATTTGATTAAAAGGCTCATCCCTAAAGGGAGGATGGATAAAAAAATCATAATCATCTGCATGTTTAGTCTTTAAAGTGTGCTCAATAACTTTAGGCATAGCTAAGTCTGTTGAAACATCTAAAACATCTTCTGGATCTAACCCTAATTTTTTTCTCGCTTTATTTAGACTATCACTAACAAACTGTGTGCAAATCATTTGGCTCTTAGCATAATTTTTTTCGTTATTTCTTCGGCCGCCAAACATTGATTTTAAAAATGTTTCTATTGCTCCTGTTATTTTCCAAGAGGTCCCTAACGATTGTTGTATGGTTACAGCCTCTGAAGCAGAGGTAGCAATTGCTTCTCTAAGCTCAGGTGTTTTATGTCTTATAATCAACAAATTTTGATTTAAATATGCTGGATGCAATGAAACCTCTTGAGGTATGCCAAGAACATGTCTGTTTTGGTAACTCGGTGGAAGGTTCTCGTTATTAACAGGCTCATCGATATGTGCGATATTTGGATTACCCTTATCATCAATACTGGTTACAATTGCCATGTGGATTGTATTTTTGTGTCCTTTATCACAACCTTTGATAGCTGCTTGTGCTTGAGCAAATAATTGACATGCCCATGTTGGCTCTGTTGTGCTTCTAAGGCAAATAATATCTCCTGGTTGAAAGCGTTGATTATGTTGGCGAGATTGATAACCCATATTCCATTACATCGATAACCTATATTTAGATTATAGAACAAGCATTAATGCGTTGATTATATTCAGAATAAAAGAATTCAGAACATTATGGTGCCTTCACGGAGTGAAGGACTAGAAATAGAGAAGGAATAAGCTAAAAACCATACTCACATTGGTCTTTAAATGAATGTGGTTCATCGTATAATTAAAGCAACTTGTAAGAAACATCTGTTTCAAATTCGCAACAGTTTCCTTCTAGAATTCTTATAACGTTACGTTCTAAAATTTACTGCTAATCCATATGGTCTATCAATCAGAGGCTACATAAGCCTGTCTAAATAAGGATTAGTTGTGCTCTGGCTATCAGAGAATATTTTTAGCTTTTTAATAAGGAAAAATTAATGATAAAAAGGATAACTCTATTAAGCTCATTAGGTTTAATGCTTTTAACGGCAACTAGTGTCAAGGCTTTGGATAAGACGGTTATCTGTCCTTCAGTAGCATTGATAAAAAGTGTCGGGATCCAGCACATTCAGAAAGCAGAAGTTAGTGATAATGGTTGGCTTGCATGGAGTAAGAGTAACTATAATACAGATGACACATGGTTTTTTTCATTTGTGTCTCTAAGAGCCAAAAATCAAAGTACTGCCCTAAAAAAAGCAATGAAAAAGCTTGAAAAATTAGCAACGGTAGAAGGTCCAGAGCAAGTGGATGGCGCGTGGGTTTGTTTATATTCTTCTGCAAAAGGACACTTAGAGGACATGGCAATGGCACAAACTCCGTCACCTCTGTAGTTTTTATCAGTGACCTTTCGACAACATAGCAGAAAGGTCATCGATAAATTAGACAAAGCAGGACTAAGCGAGCAAAGCTATCCTACATTTTTAATATTCATCCTAGACGGCGTCTAAAGGTATCACTAGAAGTCCCAAGATTTACTGTTGAGCTAGAGTCATCATTGGAATTAAAAAAGGGTAAATGACTTGCAAGGGTATTGCCATTTTGTGAATAGGATAAAGACATACAGTGAGGGCCGCCTTTGTTGACTATTAAACCATCTAGTTGTGTAAAGTCGATATCCCCATTGCTATATTCTCTAATCATTTCTTGTAAACGAAGATCTTCTCTTAAAATTTCAGGGGTGATTGCAAACGTGTAATGCTCTTTTATTTTGGATGTGACCTCATTAGGCAAGCCAGGAACAATGACCCTTACTTCATCTTGCATTCCTCGAAAAAATGCTAAATTCAACATTGTCGGCTCATCTATAAAATTATCATGTCCTAAATCGACAAGCTGAATATTGTTATCAGCAGCTACTCGTAACTTAGCAATAGACTCTGAAGATAAAATATTGCTACTTAAAATAAAAATTTTATTATCGGGTGCTAGCGCTATAAAACAATCTAAATGGTAGAAGTATTCTCGCCACGCAGTAAAATTTTTCATGGCGGAAGATTGTAAGGTTTCATCGAACTCTTCTTCTGGGATATATAATTGTAAATTTCCATTAAAAATTGGGAACCTTTGTGCAAACTCAATACCTTCATTAAACTGTGTTGCTAAGCCCAATTCATCAAAAGTTAAATGAGAGAGCTTTGGATGAGCTCTAGCCATTTCCTGCATTTCTGCGACAACTTCATTGTATTTTTTTACTTGATCCCGGTCATGACCAGTACTTAGATAACCTCCAGCAGGGTAATTTCCATGGAAGATAGTATCGTTTACCCGCACAATGTTCCCACCTTCAAAAAAAGTCTCTGTTTCTAATACCTCAAATCCTTGTGCCTCGAAGTGACTCACTATTTCATTCTTTAAATCATCAGGGATCCCTGGGCTATTTGGAAAAATCACAACTTTCTCTTTATCCAGAACTAAGCATTGATCTTGAGCAAAGCGAAATTGTAGCTCTCTGGAGTTAAACTCAACAACCTCATCATCTGCAGCTAGAGCTCTCACAGTTGCGTTAAATGCTCTTATTGCATTTGTTGCGGAGTGTTCTGGATGTTTGTAGATAATAATCGGCATAACTCACCCTTCTTTCGACTGCTCTTACCCATTATAATCAGAATATTTCTGTAGCGCCCCATGAGTGCTGGTCTATTTAAATACAAATTGGTTTTCAACAGCAAAGAAAGTATTTCGTTCAGTGGAAAAAAATGTTTTTAGTCGGTGCTACGAAATAGACTTTTAGTTTATGTGGATAGCGGCTGGGTTGATGGTGCCTTCACGAAGTGAAGGACTAAAAATAGAGAAGGAATAAATTAAAAACCTACTTTAAGGTCGAGGGGCCTATCATTAAATTATCCCTAAGAACTGGGACATGCCCTAGGAGTAGTAGAAATTAGTTCTTCGACAAATTTCCCTTGGAGAAAGCTTGTCATTAAACCAGCCCCCATACCAAGGAGCAAGTAGAAGCAGACATGCCAAGACGTTACTTCTAAGCCGTTTATTTCTCTATCAATAGGACCTACATAACAGTAAGTTTGTAAAAAATTCATTAGCTCCTCATCAAAATGATAATTTGCCAGGCCATAAGTTGTTGCCCCAATCATCCATTGCAAGCAATTAAGCATTGGTTCTTTAAAAAATCTACTCACCGCAACAAACTCCTTATAAATTCGCAAAACCATATTTTGAGTATAATGAACATCACTGGGTGAAGAGTTCTTGTTCTATCATTCGTCGGCATGTTAAGGGGCTACTAATTTGATGCATGTAATAGTGGCTGCCGCCAGAGCCAGTTAAGATAATCGAGCCATAATTTAGGATGCAACCGATAAAAGACTGCTTCACATCCACGCTTTCAATGCGTCTTAGCG
Organism: Legionellaceae bacterium; assembly: GCA_030148065.1. Classification (GTDB taxonomy): domain Bacteria; phylum Pseudomonadota; class Gammaproteobacteria; order Legionellales; family Legionellaceae; genus JASBUC01. The sequence continues at coordinate 50,481 of JASBUC010000021.1, forward strand.
GCACAGAGGAAATGTTACGGGTTAAAATCCCTCGTCGAAAGCAGACTTTGTCTGAAAAAACGTCAAAATAAGCCGTTTTTAGGTTCAAAAACTGTAAGAAGAAGCCTCCAAGGGAGAGCGCCAACAATGCAAGTGGCACCAATTTTGGGATCTCACTAATGCCAACAAACATCGAAATTGCAACAATGATAAAGAACACAGAGGGCATAAAGGTTATCCAATGAAGGCTTGCACGATACTTACTGGTAGAATCACTCACAAAATAGGTCCGGGTAGCATAATTTACTAAATCATACCTTATTCCTAAAAAAATTCCCGCATCTAGAGGAACTTTGTTAAAATGAACCATCCATTTACAAGCTAGACTCGCCCTCAATGGCAAGAAAGATTGCAAGCTGCCTTAACAAAGATCTGATTCGTTATTACCAGTCAACAGTGGATGTGAGCTTATTAAATCCTATTCTGAAAGACTTTTTGCCGCCACAATTACAAGATCACTGCCAAGCTAGCTCCTTTGTAAAGGGTGTTCTAATTATAACCACAACCAACTCTGGCTTTGCCTATCAATTAAACTACCTACTACCGAGCCTACGGGAAAAGTTAAGAAGCGAGGCTAAACTCTATCAACTGGCCTCCATCAAAGTAAAAATAGACACCCTGCCAAAGCCTATCAGCAGCAAAGACGCCCCTCCCTCGCCCCCTAAAGCTGCAAAAAGCTTAGAAGAGGCCATTGCTTCTTTAGAAAACACTCTAAGTAAAAAATACAGGTAACTATTCACCACCCGAGTTTCAACTTGGGTGGTGAATAGTATAATCCTCTCTTAATCTGGTTGTTTTACAATCGATGGTTCGTTTATAAATAAGAGTGCTTATGCGTCATAATGTCCTTGTGCCAACAGAGGAAACCAAAGCGGCACTGCTTGCCCTGTTTCAACAAGAGGATCTACAAACCTGCAACGGTTTAAGTGGTTTCCTTTTTAGCCAACCAGTCAGTAAAAGAGCTCACTTTGAGGCGGGTCAAACTTATGCTTATGGCCCTAGGCACAATCGTACCTACTTAAGTCTAAGTCACTCAATCGTCTATCAAGAGGCCACAAACAGCTATTTAGTCTTAAAGAATCAAATTGGAAAAGGGGCTTTTGGTAAAGTATTTAAAATAGAAAAAGCCATTTCACTCGACAACCTACAAACACTTCCTACCACTTCACCAAACCGAATATTAAAAATTCAAAGCCTTGAACAATACTCACCAAAACAAAAAGAAAAATATCAAACAATCATTGAACGAGAATCTCTGCTGAGTGCGAACCTTTCCTACTTAGCCCCCAAAGAACAGTTTAGACAGGGTGAATTTTTCTACCTGGAAATGAACTTTCTTGAAGGTAATGAACTCTACCAACTCTTAGATAAGGATCATGAAAACCTGTGCCAATTAAGCATTAAAGAACGTTTAACGATTATGAAAAACCTCCTAAACTGTTATAAACAACATTTTCATTCACAAAACCTACTCCACTGTGATCTAAAACCAGAAAACATCCTAATAACTGACACTCTTTCTTGTTTTATCCTAGATTTAGGGAATGCTTTTATGAAAGGGGATAAACCAAAACACTTAGCAAAAGGCACCGTTGGCTTCTCTTCGGTGGAATTACTCGAAGAGGATTACATAAATATCTCTGAAAAAACGGATGTATTTTCTCTTGGTAGAATTTTTATCTTACTAATGAGAGTAAAAACCATTGAGGCGTTTTTTGATAAACATTCAAGCCTTGATGACAATAAAAATCGCGCATGGTACAAATTTTCAAAAAGCCAAAAAAGCTTGATGCTACCCATTTTCCGAGATTTACCAGAGACGGTGCTCTCGTCCGTTTTACAAAAAAGACTCTATGATTTAATCAATAAAATGGTACTAACCGATCACACAACACGAGCAGAGCTCGATGAGGTGATACAAACGCTAGATGACATTATTGCTAGCTACCAACAAGCGCTCAATGAAGAACAAACAAACCATAGCATTAAGGCTCTACTAGCACGAGGCATGCCGGTGCTTAGTGCAGAAGAAGAGCACGATCAGAATGATGACACGCTAGGTGGCGCTCAGTGCCTCGTCATGTAGCGCTTTTACAAAACAGACAACCTCCTGAAAACGATTATAAAAAGGCGCGCAAGCAAAACGAATGATGTTCGGCTCTCTAAAATCAACAATGATGTTTTTAGCCTTTAGAGCAGCAACCATTTGTTGACCATTGCCTTGGATATTCAGCGAGAGTTGGTTGCCTCGTTTTGCAAGATCACTAGGGCTCACAATTGCAACCTTATGAGCCAAGTACTTAAGCAACAGTTTTTCACAAAAGGCCGTCATCCGATCACCTTTTTCTCTTAACTCTTTAATGCTCGTTTTGTCAAAGAGCTCTAAGGCCCCTCGTAATGAGGCCATAGAAAAAATGGGCGAATTACTAATCTGCCAAGCATCTGCACTCTTATATGGACGAAAGCGCTTCTCCATTAAAAAGCGGGTAGAGAGTTCATTGCCCCACCAACCGTTAAAGCGATTAAGAGAAGGATTAGCTAGGTGTTTTTCATGAATAAAAGCCCCGCCAACTGCACCAGGGCCAGCATTCACATACTTATAATGACACCACACCGCAAAATCAACTTGATCGTCATGCAGTGATAAGGGCACATTGCCAACGGCATGCGCTAAATCAAACCCGACCATGGCTCCGACTCGGTGGGCGGCTTTACTAATTCTCCTGAGATTAAAACGCTCACCCGAGAGATACTGTATGCCTGGCAGAAGCACCAAAGAAAGACTCTCTCCTGCCCGCTCGATTGCTTCAATCAAGGCCTCATCACCAATCACCAAGTCATCCCCACAAGAACTCACTTCAATGAGTGCATTTTGAGGATCGAGACCATGAAACAAAAGCTGAGACATAAGGGCATAACGATCAGAGGGAAAGGTACTCTCTTCGATTAAAATCTTAAAGCGTTTCTTGCTTGGTTTAAAAAAGGAGACGAGTAAGAGGTGAAGGTTCACGGTTAAAGCATTCATTGCCACGACTTCTTGTACTTTTGCGCCTACCAAGCGCGCTAATGAGGATGAAACACTCTCTTGATAGCTCTTCCAAGGCGAAACGTCCCGAAAGTGTCCGCCGATGGCTAATTCTTGCCAGGCAGTCAGCTCTTCTTGAATGCGCTCTTTGGATGAGTTAGGCATCAACCCCAAAGAGTTGCCACAGAGATAAGTGCATTCAAAGCCGTTGTGTTGAACAGGAAAAGAAAAATCGTCTCGAAATTTAGAGAGCGTGTCATCTATATCCATCGCCTTTGCTTCTAATTCCGCTTCCTGCCAATTCATTGCCCCCCTCCCTATTAATTATTTAGTACCAAACCCCATCAAATGTGCTAAGCCCTCTGGTAAATTTGGTAAGCAATCACTCGCCAACATGTACGATGAGAGTAAGGTTAATTCAGAGAAGGCTCTTTTTTTCAGATTTGACTCTAAAAAAGCCACCCCAGTTGTGCCACCACTGCCCATTTGAGCGCCTATCATTCGTTGTGCCATCAATAGATGCTTGCTTCGCCAAGACATTAGATTTTCATCGAGTTTTATTACGCTTGTTAAGATTTGATAGGGGATCTGCAGCACCGGCTGGTGACGATATAAGAAAATAAAAAGTGCCGACTGCAAGGCTTTTGCAGAGAGTCGACCAGATGGTGGCTCATCTTCTGTAGTAAAGAGTTGCTTAAAGTTCACTCTTGAGTGGTTTAATTGCGCCTCTAGGCGGCCTCTTTCTAGCGCTCCTATATCCAGCGCCTTTATTTTAGCTGCTTCTGCCTTCCATCGAGCGTCAATGGCTTTTTCATATTCTTGCCAAAAGTCGTAATCATCCCTTTTTGCATACGGCATGCGTGCAAGGTAACTATCTAAGCACGTTTGCAGGGTTGGCGATTGCCAGGCCTCTAAAAGCTCCGCATATTCAGAATCCTTTAAGCTTCCTTGAGTTGGCTTAAGATGAGCCATCCCCAGAGCCTGCTCTATTTTTTTAAATTGTACGCTCTGCAGGCCTGAAGCAGGAGCAAGATTATCTCGAAATTTTAAAAAGCCCATCGGACTCATGGTATCGAGCACGTTTAATTGTTCGATTAACAGATCTTGAATAACTAAAATCCGCAGCAGACGCCGATTTAAAGTTAAAAGGTCAAGATCACTAATCGGATTTTGAGAAAAGATGGCTAAAATGGCGCCTAGTTCAAATAAAATCTGTTTAAACCACAGCTCATGAGTCTGATGAACGATGATAAAAAGCATTTCATCATGTTCCATGGCGCCCTTAGTCGCAGAGAGTGGCACCTGCAGACTCAATAAGTCTTCTAAAGCCAAATAATCGGCATAATGTGTTTTTTTCAAATCAGTCCTTTGTTTGACTGCTGCTCTTTTGAGACTAGTCAATAAAGCCCGGACCTGCAATACATGTGACTCCTAGTATTTAGCTAAAGCGCAGGCTCTTAAGCTGCTCAAAAAAGTTTTGACTGATTTCTGCTGAGAATTCACGCATTAATTTTTCAGCAAAGCCTTCTTTGTGGGTGTAATCAACCAAGTGCTTTTGTTTAGCCTTATCATTTAATACCGTCCAGACACTACCAAACTCATCAATTATCCCCAAAGGCTTTGCTTGCACTCCTGTCCACACCCGGCCAGAGAAAAGATCATCTGATTTTTTAAGACGTCCTTTTCGACCTTTAATCACGCTCTCCTCAAACTGCTTATGGACAATGTCTAACATGGTTTGCAGGCTTTTAACTTGTTCGGGATTTTCTTTAGAGAACGGATCTAAAAAGCCCTTGTCTTTGCCCGCGGTCATTAAGCGTCGTTGCACCCCCAGTTTCTCCATGGCATCAACAAAGCCAAAGCCATTGTATAAAACCCCAATAGAGCCAACCATACTAGAAGGGTTGGCATAAATTTCATCGCTGGCTGCAGCAATGTAGTAGGCCGCAGAAGCACAAGCATCGGTGCAAACAGCATACACAGGGATGTCTTTGTACTTTTCTCGAAACCGTTTGATGTCTTGATAAATTAAATCAGCCTCCACTGGCGAGCCACCTGGGCTGTTAATTCTTAAAATCAGTGCTTTGACACCTTTAGCATGATAAGCACTTAAAAGACTCTTATGAAGGTTATCTGAACTTGCCATCGCCGCCTCAAAGATGGGGCCTGTAATTTCGATTAAGGCGGCATGGTCTTTTTTAGGCCCAACCGGTTTGTCTGAATTAAACACAAGCAGTGCAATGATAAACACTACTATAAAGAGTTTTAAAAACATAAACCGTCTTTTACGCTTTTTCTCTTTCAACATCTCCAAAGCGAGTAGCTCAAAAGCATTACTGTCTGATGACATCCTTTAGTCCCCTAGTTAGGATTTAGTGTGCAGTCAAGATCATACCGTGTTGCCTGCTCACCCAAAAGCTTTTTTCAGCTCTGTTGGCTTTATTGAGTCTTTTATCAACTATGATTAGTCAAGGTTGGTTGCGTATTGTCATAAAATTATTTGACATTGTGCAGACTTGGCGGCCTATATTCCTAAAAAATGAAAAACAAGTATTAGTATTTTCATTTGTTTGTGTGTTTCGATAGGTTTGAGCCTTCAGTCTATCTGAAAAACTTTTGGCGTACTTTTGGGCCACCTGTTGTTGTTCTAAGATAGCCCCTGAAATTCCCATACAATCATTTAGCTCTAGCACATAGTATTGGCCATCCTCACCATGAATGACGTCAGCGCCAAACTGATTAGCACCAATGCGCTCAGCCACTAAGGCCAGGCTTTCAAGCACGGCTTCAGGAATGGCATCTTTTAAAACAGGCTTTTTGCTTAGTTCGCCCATGTTATGATGCGAGTTTGAAATAAACGTCCCCTCCCGTTCAAAATGAATTGCGCCGTTGAAATGGTATTTTGAATGTTCATCACGCATCATGATAATTCGGTAGTGAGCTGAAGCCATAACTGTGGGCTTGCTAAGCATTGGGCGAATATACGATTGTAAAATACAGTTTTTACCCTCATTTAGCATTGTCTCAATGGCTGATTTTGCCTCTTCAATTTCAGAAGCATAGAAAAACCTTATGCCATTCCCATGTGTCCCAGACTGGGTCTTTAGCACGGCAACAGGAAAAGATTCATCAGATAGCGTTTTTAATGCATTAAACTTATCACTCGTTAACGATTCGTGGTTATTCTCGCTGGTAAACATGTATGTTGTTGCTACTGATAATGAATGAGCCTGAATATATTGTTGCATTTCAAGCTTATTCAACATAATCTCAGCGGCACTTGCTGGGTTGTCAGAAATAAGGCCTTTATTTTCTATAAACTTTAATATTTCAAGGCCTTTATGGGAAATCTCCCCCCCATCCCAGGTTCGTCTGATGACACCATCAAATGAACTTAAGTTAAAAGGTTTATTCTCATAATACAAACAATCATTTTTAATCTCACAATCTGAAACCTTGAGTTGAACAACCTGATTTCCAAGAAGGTTTTGTTCGCGGACATACAATGCACAGGAGCGATTGCTCGATTTTAAATCAGCTATGGGTTGTTGGTTCTCATCAAGTATACCCGGTTGCTGAGTCAATAATATTATCTTCATAGAAAGTCTTTTAAAGGGTTTGTTTAAATACTATACACAACCATAATTGTAATCTCAATGTTAATTAATACAGCCTTATACTTTTATATATAATTTTTTATCAACAAACTTCTATAAAGAGCTAAAGCCGTTATTTTAAGGTGATGGTACTTGAAATTGACCTAACCGCCCTTTTTTAGTACACTTTGTGTTTTATATTTGTTCTAATTGATGATCACAAACCGACAACTAAATAATGAGTCAGAGCGCTCCAAGTATCATAAAGCCCTTAACACGCTATTCAGAGGAATCTGTAATCGCTTTTGCCTAAAGTTAAAAACAGCTGGCAATAAAGGGGACCTAGATGAGGCCAGGGTGAGTGAGCTACTCGTGCTTAACTTTGGTGAGCATGCAAATCCTGCCCATCACTTAGGATCACACTATCTTGCACTCTATGTGGATGACAGGCTTGTTGGAGCCTCCTTATACAGTGGCCAAAAACTTCTCTTTCTAGTCGCAAACGATCCATCTCTAAAAGGTTGTGGCACCCTACTCTATACAGTAACACTTGCCTTAAATGGCTGTCTCTATTATGAAAGCTCTCGATTCGCCCTCTTGTTCTACCAAAAAGTTAACGCCACTCGTTTAGATGGCAAGAAGTTTGATTTCTATCACACCGCTAATAGAGAGAGCATGGCCTTCTTAATCGAAACCATAATGAATTATGTCGAACAACAGCAGCTAGATCGCTTGCGAGAGTTTAGAGACAAGCATGCATTACTCGTTCGAAACCGCTATTTTTTGCAAGTTTTTGGAGCAAGCAAGTATCGAATGCTGGTCGATTCACAACTAACCAACCCTGAAGATAAGCTAACAAGTACCGATTTAAGTAGTGCTGCGGCCAATTCAGATGAGACGTCCCTACAATATCATCTTGAAATGTAAATCATTGCCCCCAAATTACAGTTATGTGCGTAATCTGGGGATTAGACAATGCGAATGGACAAACTTACCTCTAAATTTCAAATGGCAATTTCTGATGCACAATCACTGGCCATTGGAAAATCACATGCCTTTATTGAACCAACCCATGTTCTAAAGGCGATGTTAAACCAAGACCACAGCACCATTAGCTCGTTGCTAAAAAGAGCGACTGTGAATCTTGCAGAACTTGCTAAAAACCTCGATCAAAGCCTTGCAAAACTGCCTGAAGTACAAGGCCAAGATGAGCTTCACCTCTCAAAAGATTTAGGGCGGATTTTAAACCGAACCGATAAGCTTGCCCAAGATAGAAAAGATGCCTACATTTCAAGCGAACTGTTTCTGCTGGCAGCCCTAGAGGATAAATCAGACATTGGCCAATTGCTAAAAAATGCTGGCGCAACCAGCAAAAATCTAGAGGCCGCGATTGAGAGCTTACGAGGCGGTGAACGAGTTGAGAGTGAAAATGCTGAAGAGCAACGCCAAGCACTCGATAAATTTACCATCGATCTCACCCAACGAGCCTTGGATGGCAAACTTGACCCAGTCATTGGCCGAGACGATGAAATACGAAGAAGCATTCAAGTCTTACAAAGACGCACTAAAAACAACCCAGTGCTAATCGGAGAGCCTGGCGTTGGAAAAACAGCCATCGTCGAAGGGTTAGCACAAAGGATTATCAACGGCGAAGTCCCTGAAGGATTAAAGGGTAAACGTTTATTGTCACTGGACATGGGAGCACTAATTGCTGGTGCTAAGTTTCGTGGCGAATTCGAAGAACGTCTCAAAGGCGTTTTAAAAGATTTGGCCAAACAAGAAGGACAAGTTATCTTATTTATCGATGAGATTCACACCATGGTTGGTGCCGGCAAGGCTGATGGTGCCATGGATGCTGGAAACATGTTAAAGCCTGCTCTTGCACGAGGAGAGCTGCACTGCATTGGCGCAACCACGCTTGATGAATACCGAAAATACCTAGAAAAGGATGCCGCACTTGAGAGACGCTTTCAGAAAGTGTTGGTGAGTGAGCCCACTCCTGAAGACACCATCGCCATCTTACGCGGCTTAAAAGAGCGCTATGAAGTGCATCATGGGGTTGAAATAACCGATCCTGCCATTGTTGCGGCGGTTAATCTCTCCACTCGCTACATTACTGACCGACAGCTGCCGGATAAGGCCATCGATTTAATCGATGAGGCCGCCAGTCAAATTCGCATGGAAATTGACTCAAAGCCTGAAGCCTTAGACAAACTAGAGCGCCGACTCATCCAATTAAAAATTGAAAAAGAGGCCTTAAAAAAAGAAAGCGATGACGCCTCTCTTAAACGACTCGAAGACTTAAATCACACCATCGAATCAGTTGAGAAAGAATACGCCGATCTAGAAGAAGTCTGGAAGGCAGAAAAAGCACAAGTGATGGATGCGAGCCAAATCAAAGAATCTTTAGAACAAGCGAAACTCGACTTAGAAACTGCCCGCCGCAGCTCTGATTTACAACGCATGTCTGAGTTACAATATGGCGTGATTCCTGAGCTTGAAAAGAAACTCGTAGAAGATGCCAACACCAAGACTGAGACCGAACTTCTAAAAAACCACGTCTCCAGCGAAGAAATTGCTGAGATTGTTTCAAAGTGGACCGGGATCCCTGTTAGCAAAATGCTAGAAGGTGAAAAAGAAAAACTTCTAAAAATGGAAGACATCTTACATCAAAAAGTGATTGGCCAAAATGAAGCCATCACCATCGTCTCCAATGCCATTCGCCGCTCACGCTCAGGCCTGTCTAACCCCGATAAGCCAATTGGCTCTTTTTTATTTCTTGGGCCGACCGGGGTAGGTAAAACAGAAACCTGTAAAACACTGGCCTCTTTCTTATTTGACACTGTTGATGCCTTAGTGCGCATAGACATGTCTGAGTTTATGGAAAAGCACTCCGTTGCCCGCTTAATTGGCGCCCCTCCTGGCTATGTTGGTTATGAAGAAGGCGGCTATTTAACTGAGACTGTGCGACGTCGCCCCTACTCTGTCATTCTGCTTGATGAAGTTGAGAAGGCGCATCATGATGTGTTTAACATTCTTTTGCAGGTGTTGGATGATGGTCGATTAACCGATGGGCAAGGCCGTACGGTCGACTTTAGAAACACGGTGATCGTAATGACCTCAAACCTAGGCTCAGATCTCATCATCGACTCGGTTAATGAGGACTATGAGCACTTAAAAAACAAAGTGATGGAGACTGTCTCACAATTCTTTAAGCCTGAGTTTATCAACCGCATTGATGACAGCGTGGTCTTTCACCCACTGAATAAAAACGACATCAGTGCCATTGCCAAGCTGCAACTAGAGGCACTAAGAGCACGCTTAAATCAAATGAGCCTTAATCTTGAAGTCGAAGACGACGCGATGAGCTTCATTACTGAGCGTGGGTTTGATTTAAAATACGGCGCCAGACCTCTTAAGCGAACCATTCAAACCTTGATTGAAAACCCACTGGCAACCGCTTTGTTGGAAGGTCGCTTTAAAAGTGGTGAGACCATCATCATCAAAGTAGATAATGACAAAATCAGTTTTCATTAAAGCTGATCACCCGGCTTTTTTTTACCCTAACGAGCACTGAGTGCCAGCAAGGCGGTCTGAGTGCTCGTAGCCTTATCGTCCTCTTCCTGCTGGGGGTTTGCGATAAGCGCTTGCTTACGCCTTAGATCAACTAACACATCTGGAATCACCCGAGCAAACAACACTTCATAAAAGGGGCTATAAATTTTAATGAATTCTTGCAGATAATTTGCCTGATTTTCAAGCTCTAAGCCAGAGAGTCTTGCTTCTTTACGAAGATTACTGCCACTCACCCCAACTAAGTCTTCGACCAAAATCGGGTACAAGGTACAAGTCCAAGGATCGTTGTTGAGCCGTCCTTTTCTATAACTTGCCTTTATTTCTGAAATCACATCGCCATACGCTGCAGCCAAAATTTCACATTGATAAGTCGTGGCGTAGCTGTTTTTCTGGCTCTTCATTTTCTCTAAGATGGCTAGATGCTTTTCTAAAAAGCCAATTTGAGCATAACGCTTTTCATGAGAGACCACATATGACGCCCAACTCTCATTGACTTTTTGATCATAGCGCTCTCTCAAGTTTAAAATTCTATCCTTGAGTACTTCATAATTTAAGTCTAGTGGCATTCTCCCTCCATTGTCACCAGGCCCTAGCTTTGTTGCTACCCAGACAACAATCCCTTCTCCGTTAAGGGATCTTTGAGTAAACCAAAAAGATTTTTATTACTCATAAAAATAACATGTTTCATTTCGGCTCTCTTTGCAAGTATTTTGTTTATTATTTCTTGCACGGAGGTCAACAGTGGTTGCGGGTTATGACTGTTTTCGATCAGAGTGCGCAAGTTCTCGTCACCTGTCGCGCTGTAGAGAAACGCCATGTCACTTTCTTGCAACCTTTCGAGTAAGGGTTCTAAATGTACCCCTTTCTTCATAGAGTTGGAGCCCAGCTCAAAAAAGACGCACAAAGGTTCTTGACCAATTTTGGCTCGAACCGCTGCGATGGTTTTACTAACTGCGGTGGGATGATGCGCAAAATCATCATAAAAATGAATGCCCGCTTCTTGCCCAACCAGCTCTAATCGACGCTTTACCCCTTGAAACTCACCTAAAGCCTTGGCTGAATTCTCTAAAGACACCCCACACTCATAAGCAAGGCTCATCGCACCCATCGCATTTTGAGCATTGTGTTCACCAATCAGCGACCAATCAACTCGTGCCTCTTCATCATTCCTACAAACGTGAAAAGATGAAAAATCATCAGACAGTGGGCAGAGTGTGCTGTCTTTCCCTAACGTGTGGCGTCGTGACCAACAGCCTTTGGCCATCACCCGCTCTATTGCAGGCTCTTTCTCAGGCACTACCAAAAGCCCTTTGCTTGGCAACACTTTTAATAAATGATGAAACTGTTTTTCAATGGCCGCTAAATCTTCAAAAATGTCGGCATGATCAAACTCTAGGTTGTTAATTAAACAATGCGTTGGAAAGTAATGAATTAATTTTGAGCGCTTATCGAAAAAGGCTGAATCGTATTCATCGGCCTCTATCACGAAATAGTCGCTCTCTGTTATGCGAGCCGAATACTCAAAGCCTTTAATGGCACCACCAATTAAAAAACTCGGGTTTAATCCTGCTTTTTCTAAAATCCAAGCCGTCATCGCCGAGGTGGTGCTCTTTCCATGCGTACCGCAAACAGCCAGTACCGTCTTATGCCGTAATACCTCTTGGTAGAGCCAGGCTGGCGCGCTGATAAATGGCGGCTTCTTTTCTAATAAATATTCAACCGCCGGCATGCCACGTTTGGCAACATTCCCAACAATCACTAAATCGGCTTGCAAAAAAGCATCAGTTACTTCATAACCTTGCTCAATTTCAATACCCAGCGCTTCTAGCTGAGTACTCATAGGTGGGTAGACGTTTTGATCGTTGCCTATGACCTCGTGCCCTAACTGTTTGGCAATTCTTGCAATGCCAGCCATAAACGTTCCACAGATCCCAATAATATAAAGCTTCACCACTACTCCTCTCTCAATCAAACCATTTGCCCTGATCAATACCTTGATGATAACGCATTCTAGCCGTAAGATTGCAAATTTTAGTAAAAAAGGAATTCGTATCGTGCCTAAGAATATTTTTTACGCTCAATCTGGCGGTGTCACCTCGGTTATTAATGCCACTGCTTGTGGCGTCATTGAAACAGCAAGAGCACACCCAGAACACTTTTCCAACGTCCTTGCCGGCAAAAACGGCATTTTGGGGGCCCTAAACGAAGAATTGATTGATACCTTTGCCGAATGCGAAGAAAACATCGCCAAATTAAAGTACACACCCTCTGGCGCCTTTGGATCTTGTCGCTACAAATTAAAAGGCCTGGAAGAAAACAGAACCGAATATGAACAATTAATCAAAGTCTTTAAAGCCCATAACATTGGCACCTTCTTCTACAATGGCGGCGGTGACTCACAAGATACCTCTCATAAAGTAGAGTTGATGAGTCGAGAAATGAACTACCCGCTTACCTGCATTGGTCTGCCTAAAACCGTTGATAACGACTTGCCCTTCACCGACAATTCTCCTGGCTTTGCCTCTGTTGCAAAATACGTAGCAACCTCCATTATGGAAGCAGGCCTTGATGTGCAATCAATGGCAGAGAGCTCAACCAAAGTCTTCATTATGGAAGTGATGGGACGGCACGCAGGCTGGATTGCAGCCAGCGCAGGCCTTGCCAGCAACAAAGCCACCGGCGCCCCTCACCTAATCCTCTTTCCAGAAATCACCTTTGAGCCAGAAAAATTCTTAGCTAAGGTGAAAGAAACGGTTGAGCGCGAAGGGTTCTGTGCCATTGTGGTCTCAGAAGGGGTTCGTGATAAGGCTGGAAAATTCTTAAGCGATACTGGCCTTACCGATGCTTTTGGACATGCGCAATTAGGCGGAGTTGCCCAAACCATCGCAAGCCTAGTCAAAGACAAATTGCAATACAAATACCACTACGCCATCTGCGATTATTTACAAAGGGCTGCTCGCCACATCGCCTCAAAAGTTGACGTAGAGCAAGCCTATGAGCTTGGCCGACAAGCCGTGTTGCGCGCCATGCAAGGTAAAAGCGGCATGATGCTGACTCTTGAGCGTTGCAACCAAACGCCTTACCAGTGGCAAATAGGTGAAGCACCACTTGAAAAAGTTGCCAACGTTGAAAAAATGATGCCGAGAGAATACATCAGCGAAGACGGCTTTCAAATCACCCAAGCCTGCTTTGACTATTTAAGCCCTTTAATCGAAGGCGAGCTCCCCCCACAAATGAAAGAAGGACTACCCGATTATGTGGTGCTAAGGCACCAGCTAGTCAAAAAGAAAGTCTTATAACTGTTACATCTAGCTAGGAATAGCCATATTTTGTCCAGCTAAAGGGAAGAGCGTAACATCCAAGCCGCTTTCTCATGCACTGCAATGCGATCACCGACCAGCGTTGCGGTGCCTTCATCCTGCGCTTCCCCAGCAAGTTCAAGTAATCTGTTTAAGTCTGCCACTAACACCCGATTGTCTTCTTCTAACTCTGTGACCATGCTTTGCGCTTCAAGCTTGGCATTGCCATCTTTTAGCGTTTTTAACTCATTTAAGTCACTAAAGGTTGCAGGTGCAATGGCGTCAAGGGTACGAATGCGCTCAGCAATCTCATCAATGGCCTCAGCAAGCTCGGTGTATTGCCCCTCAAACAGTGCGTGCAAAGGACCAAAATGAGGGCCTGTGACGTGCCAATGATAATTCTGAGTCTTGAGATATAAGGCATAAGTATCTGCCAATAACACGGATAATTTAGTTGTTACATCACTCATTGAGTCATCCTTAGTTTTGCTATGGTTTAAATCAAATTGTAGACCAAACCATCATAAATTGCTCATATGGCTCCGATAGTCATTCTTTATCCCCCAAACTTCCGCTACAATCAGAAACTATACCCGTGATACTCCATAAAAACGAATGAGCCACTATGACATTAATGCCCTGTATAAGCGTTCCTCATCTAACCACCGCCACCAAGGCGCCCCTACACACCCTAGAAAAAACCATACTAGAGAACCACATCAAGATTGAAACCTGGCTAAGAGAAAAATTTCGCAAAATTAAAGCCCCCATTACCAGCTCTGTGGATTTAAGAAATGCTGGCTTTAAAATTGCACCGGTTGATACCAATCTCTATCCGGCAGGCTTTAATAATCTAAACCCAGACTTCATGCCACTTTGCATTCAAGCCATGCAAAGCTTTGTCTTTGAAGCACACCCAAACTGCAAACGGGTGATGATTATTCCAGAGAGTCACACCCGTAATGAATTCTATGCAGAAAGCCTCTTTACTCTGCAAAACATTTTAAACTTAGCAGGATTTGACACCCGCATTGGCTCTTTGATTGAAGATTTAAAGGCTCCGATGTTCATCCCCACAGCGGCAGGGAATGAGCTTATTTTAGAACCGATTCAAAGGCAGGGTGAACGCGTTCGAGTCGATGGCTTTGAGCCTTGTATGATTTTGTTAAACAACGATCTCTCCTCCGGAATACCAGCGGTTTTAACAGGGTTGAGCCAAACCATACGCCCGCATTTAAACCTCGGTTGGTCAAACCGCCTGAAGTCCAATCATTTTAAACACTACCAGACGGTTACCAATGAGTTCTCCGAGCTGCTAGGCATTGATTCTTGGCTGGTACAACCCTTGTTTGACGTAGCCAACGATCTCGATTTTAAAAAAAATGATGGCGCAGAAGCACTCGCTGATAAAGTCGACTCACTCTTATCTCTGATTCAGAAAAAATACGATGCTTACAATGTCAGTCAGCAACCTTTTGTGGTAGTTAAAGCCAACAGTGGCACCTATGGCATGAGTGTAATGATGGTTAAAAGTGGTCGTGAACTGCTAGCCCTTAATCGTAAAAAACGAAATAAGATGGCAGCAAGCAAAGGCGCCCAACCGGTCACCAGTGTCATCATTCAAGAAGGCGTCTACACCTTTGAAACCTGGCAAGATGACAAGGCCATTAGTGAGCCTGTTATCTATATGATGGGACACTACGTGGTCGGTGGCTTCTACCGCGTGCACAAAAACAAAGGCATTGATGAGAACTTAAATGCCCCTGGCATGCACTTTGAACCACTTGCCTTTGAACGCGCCTGTAACCACCCAGATAAAACACTCGCGCCTTCTGAATGCCCAAACCGGTTTTATGCCTATGGCGTCATTGCACGTCTTGCCAACCTTGCCGCCGCCATTGAAATTGACGAAGTCCTAAAAGCAGAGAAATGATGAAACTTTTAACCGTTATTGACCCAATAGAAACCCTTAATCCTAAAAAAGACTCTAGCATTTTAATGATGCGTGCCGCTGAACAGTTAGGTTTTCAACTCTACACGACAACCCCCGCTTTAATCAGCGCTCAAAAAGAGAAACCGCAGGCTCGCGTGCTGGAAATAAGTACTGTGTCTGAAAACGATCGTTGGTATGAAATAATCAGTCAATCCAGCAAAGCTTTAAGCGACTTTCAAATTATTCTAATGCGAAAAGATCCGCCCTTTGATCAACAATACATTTACACCACCTACCTCTTAGAGCTTGCCGAACGTCAAGGTGTACTGGTTAGCAACAAGCCACAAGGGCTTCGAGATGCCAATGAAAAAGCCTTTATAATGCAGTTTCCAGACACTATTACCGACACCTTAATCAGCACAGAGCCAGAAACACTCAAAGCCTTTCATCAACAACACAAACCAACCATTGCCAAGCCCTTAGACGGCATGGGTGGCCGCTCAATTTTTTATTTAAATGAGCACGATGACAACCTCAACGTTGTCTTTGAAACACTAACCAATAATTTCTCCACCGCCATTATGTTGCAGCGCTACATCCCAGAAGTAAAAGAGTTGGGCGATAAGCGCGTATTAATTGTTGGTGAGAGGATTTATCCCTATGCTTTGGCCCGCATTCCAAGCAATGATGACACGCGTGGCAACCTAGCACAAGGAGCAACCGGCAAAGTTGTGCCCATAACTGACCGTGACAAAGCACTGTGTCAAACGCTCATCCCGGCTCTAAAAGCAAAGGGCCTGCACCTTGTGGGCGTGGACATTCTTGGCGATTACATCACAGAAATTAATGTCACCAGTCCAACCTGCTTAAAAGAAATTGAAGAGCATACTGGTCTTGACATTGCAGGAGATTATATAAAGTATTTAAAAAAGATACTTGCTTAAAGCGATGGCCTTAATCATTGCCAAATTACCAACCAGTCATTAGACTAAAACAAGGTCTTACAGAAGGAGCACCTTCATGCTGCAAGTTTATTCCATTGGCACCATCGCCCTACTATCAGCCATGTCACCTGGGCCCGACTTTATTGTAATGAGTAAATACGCCCTACTAGAGGGCAGACGTCACGCCCTTTGCTGCGCGCTAGGCATTGCGCTTGGGATCCTCTTTCATGTTAGCTACTGCGTTTTAGGACTTAGCCTCATCATCAGCCAATCCATTTTTTTGTTTAATCTAATCAAACTTGCAGGAGGCGCTTATTTAATTTATTTAGGACTCATGGGCATTCGCTCTGCTAAGAAAGAAATAGTCCTTGAAAAGAAGACTACCCCTATTGCCCCCCCCCCCAGAAAAGCGCTCAAAGAAGGGTTTTACATCAATCTCTTAAACCCTAAGTGCTCTTTGTTTATTTTATCGGTCTTTACCCTGTTGATTGATCCACACACCAGCGCCTTCATAAAAATTGCCTATGGCTTTGAAATCTCAATCATTGCCCTAACCTGGTTTAGTCTTCTTGCCTTTGGCATAAGCTTTGCGCCAATTAAGCGACGCTTTGCAGAATTTCAACATTGGATAAGTCGTCTAACTGGGGCTGTTCTGATTGGCTTAGGACTTAAAATTGCCATTGAATAAGGACGATACGGCCAAGGTAATGCCCTGACGGCGTTTAGCCATAGAGTAATTTATTCGCCAAACGACGCTGTAGAAAGGGAAGGTGATGAATCAGTTTAAAGGCACTGAAAAACAGAGCGCGCTTAACAGGGTTTTTAGCACTCACGCTCTTTCTTAAAAACTCTGAGCCCTGGATGACTTTTTTCCCCTCAAGGTGACGAGAGGCACTGTAGTCGTGATGGCTGCCATCCATTAGTCGCCGTGCCAACTCACACGCATCGGCAATCCCTAGATTCATGCCTCGACCGCCAGCTGGTGAATGAGAGTGAGCGGCATCCCCTGCTAAAAAAACGCGTCCTTTTTGATAACGCTCCACTTGCGATAGGGTAATGGTGAACTGCCCCTCCCGCTTAAGCGCTTTAATTTCAGGTTTAAAAGGCAAAGACTCTAAAACATTTTCGGTGTTTGAGACAAAACGGTAGCGGTCTTTACCAATTGGTACAATGATGGCGACCTCTCCATTAGCCAACATGTAAAGAGAGAGCCCCTCATTTAAGGCCTGCGACTCTACTTCTGCATCTGCAATGGACCACAAGCCCTCGAGTTGACGACGAGTAAGCTTAAGATTCAGCAAAGAACGCGTGCTACTATGAATGCCATCAGCGCCAATTAAATAATCGGCTTCGATTAATTCACCACTGGCTAAGTGGGCCTGCACCTTTTTGTCATCCTGTGTTAAATGAACCAAGGCTTCATTATAGTAGAGCTTGCCACCTAGCTCACGAAAGCGATCGCATAAAATACGCTCTGTTTCATCTTGAGGCAGGCCAAGCATAAAATTAAAACCATATTGCACGGGTTCTACGCATCCTAAAGGCAGTTCAGTCAAGAGTTTGTTGCCTTGATAAAAGCGAGCATTCTTTAACACAATGCCTTTCTCTAACAAGCGAGCTGTCACTCCTGAGGGCTCTAAGAGTTTTAAACTCTTAGGGTTAATCCCAACAGCACGTGATAAGGTAGAGGCGGCATTACGCTTATCAATGATTAATACATTAGCACCCTGTCGAACCAGTTCAACGCCTGCTGTGAGGCCAACTGGCCCTGCCCCGACAATTATAATATCCATCATGCTCAGCACTCTTTAGGCTATTGTGTATAAGCTTAGCAGTTCCCCAAATTTCTGCACCTCTTTGCAAACAGACATAATTTTACTAGGATAGGTATACTCAAGACAGCGCAAGGGATTGCGATGACTTCTAATACCAGGAAAATGATGCTTAAAACTCTGATCTTTAGCCTATTGTTTCTGTTTAGCGAGAGCCTACTGGCCAACAGTGTACAAGTCTATGCTCATCGAGGTGGCCGTGCCTTATGGCCTGAAAATACCCTAACCGCTTTTTATAACGCACTTAATTTGCAAGTTGATTTTGTCGACATGGACATTAATCTATCAAAAGATTTGGTCTACATGGTCACTCATGACAATACGCTCAACAAAGACATCACTCGTTCTCCCACCACCGCTTGGATTAAAGAATCTTTACCGATTGCCTCTCTAAGAGCCTCTGAAATCAAGCAATACAACGTAGGAAAAATAAAAAAAGGCACCCGCTACGCAAGAGAATTTCATAAACAAAAGCCACTGAACGCTGAACGGATCCCAAGCCTGAGTGAGGCCATTTCCTTTGTAAAACGACACCAACATAAAGAGACAGGCTTTCAACTAGAAATTAAAACACTGGAAGACAAACGCGAATTTAGCGTCACCCAATATGCTAAGACGCTCTATAAAATTTTAAAAAAGGAACACCTTATTAAGAAAACAGAAATTCAATCGTTTGATTTCAACGTACTAGAGGCTTTGCATCAAATCGATCCCAAGTTAAAACTCGCTTTCTTGACAGAGGCTGCCAACCCTCATCACAACCGTAAAAGATTTCCCAAGCTCTCGCAACTTCTTAACTATATAAAGCAATCAGGCGGCACTTTCTGGGAACCTGAGTTTACCCAACTATCAAAATCATCGGTCAGCGCGGCTCATAAACATGGCCTTAAAGTAGTCGTTTGGGGGTTTTCTAGTCATCCAAAACTTGAAAAAAAGGAAATAAAGAAAGCCATTCAATACGGGGTTGATGGCATTATTACCGACAACCCAACTCTGCAACCTTGGATAAAGTCCATCACCGCAGTCTAATGACGTTGTTGTTCTAACATCAACGTCATGGCCTGCACATCCTTAGGTTTAGAGTAGAGAAAACCCTGTGCAATAAAGCAATTATTTCGAATTAGAAACGCTTCTTGCCCTTTCGTCTCCACCCCTTCGGCCACCACGTTGAACTTTAGGTTCTTGGCTAAGTCAAGAATGGCTTTAACAATGACCTCATCATTTTTTTTACCCAGATTTCGAATAAAAGTCTGGTCAATTTTTAAAATGTTAATTGGCATGTTTTGTAAACGACTAAGTGATGAGTAACCAGTGCCAAAGTCATCAATGGAAATTTGAAACCCAAGCTTACTTAAATCATCTAATAACATAAGCGAGCGATTCTCTTGCAACATCAAAGCCGTCTCAGTAAGCTCTAAAACAATTTTTTCAGCAGGAATATTGACCTTTTTTTGAAGTTTGGAAACGTGGTTTAGAAGCTGTGCTTGTAAGAGCTGGCAGACCGAGACATTCATTGAAAAGCGAAGATCTTTGTGGCCTGACTCATACCACTTTGAAAATTGACTACAAGCATTCTCAAGCACCCATTCACCCAATTTAGCCGCCAAACCAATTTCCTCCGAAATCGGAATAAAGCGTGACGGTGGTATCAGTCCAAGCTCCTTATGCCGCCAACGAATCAGCGCTTCCATGCCAATCACTTTTTTCACACGATTATCAATAATTGGTTGATAGACTAGATAAAACTCATCCCTATCAATGGCAAAATGCAAGGCTTTTTCAATGGTGGTACGGTACTTATGTTCTTCATTAAGTTTTTCAGTAAAGTAGTGGATACAATTTCGACCCTTGGATTTGGCTTTGTATAAGGCAATGTCAGCAGATTTAATCAAATCAGTTAGGGTTTTGCCTGCTGAAGGAAAACAAGCAATACCAATGCTCGCACCAACGTGCAATTCATGTGAGCTAATGTAATATGGGTAGTAAGCATCCACCACAATTTTCTTCGCCACCAAACCCGCTTGATGATAGTTTTTTAAGTCGGTTAATAAAATAGCAAATTCATCTCCTCCCAGTCTTGCTACAAAGTCCCCTTGCCGAATTGCCGATAAAAAACGTGATGATGATTCTTTCAGCACCAAATCACCAATGTCATGCCCTAAGGTGTCGTTAATGATTTTAAAATGATCTAAATCAATTAATAAAAGCGCAAACTTTCTCTTAAAGCGCAAAGCACCGGAGATAAGATGCTTAGAAAACTCTTCAAACTGTAACCGGTTTGGTAGATTCGTTAGCGGATCATTGCGTGCTAACTCTTTTAAATCATTGTTTCGCTGTTCAAGTTTTAGCTTTATTTGCTGTAATTCTATGACTAATTTATTCACCTGCTTATGTTTTTCTAGATAGAGCTCAACAAAGACACTCACCTTGCTCTTTAGCATTCGCTCATCAATTGGCTTAAAAAGATAATCAACCGCACCTGTTTCATAGCCCTCAAACACATGAGACTGTTCCTTGCTAATTGAGGTAATAAATATAATCGGCGTTGTCTTTGATTTTTCATTCTCTCTAAGAAGGGCAGCAACTTCAAAACCATCCATGTTTGGCATCTGCACATCCAGTAACACCACTGAGAACTCATGCTCTAGGGCTAGTCCAACCGCAGTATTGCCTGAGGTGGCTTTAATAACCGTCAGTGAAAGTGGTTTTAAAATTTTTTCGATGGCATAGAGATTTTCGATTCGATCATCAACAATTAATATTTTTGGTGATTGCGAGTCAGAAAGAAACCTTCCAGAGGTAATGTTTCTGGCCCTGACATGCACTTTTTTTTGCTGATCCCCGTCATCCATCCTTGTGATCCTTATGGTTTGAATTACTCACTAAGCGGCAAAGAAGTGCCGCAATCTCATTCGGTTGCACGATGTAATCAACCTCTGTTGCTCTGAGTGCTTCACTTGGCATGGTACTTGAGTAGGCATTGTCAGGATCTTGCACAATCGCAAGCCCTCCAGCGGCCTTTATACATTTAAGTCCTAGACTGCCATCGCTGTTCGCACCAGTTAACACCACGCCAATTAGATGCGCTTGATACACTTGAGCTGCACTCATAAAGAGCACATCCACCGACGGCCTGGCATACTGTACCCGAGCTCCGGTATCTAAGCTCAAACTATGGTCTTGCTCAACCAACAAGTGATAACCACCGGGGGCAATATACACCGTGCCAGTACGAATCGCTTCTCTGGACTCTGCTTCCTTAACACGAAGTCCACAGAGACGATTTAAATGATCGGCAAAAAAGGTGTCCTGACTGGCTGACATATGCTGCACTAAAAAAATCGGGACCGGGAAGTCCTTAGGTAGTTCTGGCAAAATCTTGCTAAGTAACTCTAGTCCTCCGGCTGATACCCCTATCACCACTGCTTGATAATCCAAAACATGCTCCTTAGCCACCAAAATCAACCCTTTTGACTTCCTCTAAGACTTGCCCAACCACACCCTCATTAGTGATAAAAGTTTATACACATCTATAGGCTTCGTGAGATAATCGCTCGCCCCAACGTCGATGCATTTTTGCCGATCTTCAGGCATGGCCTTCGCTGTTAATGCTATAATCGGCAGATCTTTAAATTTCTCCATCTTTCGAATGTTTTCAATGGCCGTGTAACCATCCATAATTGGCATCATGATGTCCATGATTACTACATCAATGGCCTTCATCTTATTAAGGACACTCAAGGCAAATTTTCCATCTTTGGCAATTTCTACGCATAAACCATATTTTTTAAGTATTTTAGAAAGTGCAAATAAATTTCTCATATCATCGTCAACAATTAGCACCGTTTTACCTTGTAAGGCTTTCTCTGGAGTGTGCAATTCTTCGATGATTTTTTTTTGTTCCTTAGGAAGATTTGAATCCACACTGTGTAAGAAAAGTGAGACTTCATCAAACAAACGCTCAGGAGAATCTGCTCCTTTTATCACAATGCTAGAAGTAAATTTTCGAAGTAATTCGTATTCATTGTCAGTTAGGGCTCGTCCGGTATAAACAATCACTGGTGGAATGGGAACTTTTTCATGTGAGAGTTGCTTTAATAGGTCAATGCCAGACATGTCAGGAAGCTTTAAATCAAGCACAATGCAATCAAGCTCTTCCGTTTGAATGATGGTACTTGCCTTCTTCCCAGAATCAACCGTTAGAATGTCAATGTAATCGTTTTTAATTAATTCTTGGATTGCTCGCTGACTCATTGGGTCATCTTCTACAATGAGTAGACGCTTTATCCCCTTCTTAAGTATTTTTTCAATGCTGTTAAACACATTAGCCAACTCTTGTTTTTTAACAGGTTTTTGTAGAAAGCCAATGGCGCCAGCTTCTAACACTGAGGCATGCTTTTCAGCAGCAGAAACAATGTGGACTGGAATGTGTCTAGTATCTAAATCCTCTTTTAACCCTTTTAAGACTTGCCCACCTGGCATATCCGGTAGACCCAAATCTAGAATAATTGCGATCGGCTGATACTTAAGAGCAAGCGACAATCCTCGGCTACCTCTGTTAGTAACCACGCATTTAAATCCATGTCGTCTTCCCTCATTGATTAGAATATTGGCAAAGTGTCTGTCATCTTCAATGATTAACAACACGTTCGACCCTGGTAAAAGACTGTCTCTATCATCAGGGATCCACTCTAACTCATCATCCTGCAGAGACTTTTCTGACTCATCTAATTCAGCAGCATTAAACCCATCCTCATCAGCAGCCAAGCTCACGTTAGGCCGATCTTCTAATTTTTCAACGGGTATTAGTAAGCGAAAGGTGGTTCCTGTGCCCATTTCACTATTTAACTCAATCCTACCCCTCATCAAGTCAGCTAACTTTCTAGAAATAGTCAACCCCAAGCCGGTGCCCCCATATTGCCGACTGGTAGAGCCATCAGCCTGTTGAAACGCTTGAAAAATTTGTCGCTGCTTCTCTTCTGGAATGCCAATGCCTGTGTCACTCACGGCAAACACAATCAAAGATTCATTCTCTTTAAGCTGAATTCCTGTCTGACTTGCTTTATTTGCAGGATATATTTTAAGTTGCACGGAGCCAAGATCGGTAAATTTAAAAGCATTCGAGAGTAAGTTTTTTATGATTTGTGACACTTTTTGCGCATCAATGGCAATTATTTCAGGAAGAGCCTCAGAAATCTCAATCTTAAAGTTAAGGCTGTTTTTCTTAGCGACGGGGTTAAATTGATCCATTAGTTCTTTAGTCAACCGCTTAATAGACACATCATCAATTAACAATTCCATCTTTCCTGCCTCAACTTTGGACAAATCAAGAATGTCATTAATCAACAACAATAGCTCTTGCCCCCCATTGTGAATAATTTCACATTCACTCACTTGCTCTTTGCTCAAATTACCCTCTTCATTCTCAGCCAGAGCCTTTGACAAAATAAGCAAACTGTTGAGTGGCGTACGAAGCTCGTGTGACATGTTGGCCAAAAACTCAGACTTATAGGTGCCTGACTGTTCAAGCTCACGAGCCTTCTTTTCTAGCTCGTCTTTAGCCTTAATAAGCTCACGATTTTTTTCTTCAATCTGGTTTTTTTGCTGTTTTAAATACTCACCTTTTTCTTCTAGTTCTTCATTAGCAGTTTGCAATTCCTCACCTTGTGCTTTTAGCTCATTCTCAGAATCTTGTAACACTTTTGTTTTAGCAGCCAACTCTTCATTAGAGCGTCTTAGCTCTTCTTGTTGGGCTTGCAATTCCTCACTTAAGTCTTGGGACTGACGTAAAAGATCCCTGGTCATCTTCTGTGAAAGAATATTATTAATTAGCACCCCTAAGCTTTTAGTCAGTAGTTCAATAAGGGCTTTACTCTTATCATCAATCTTGCAAACTGAGGCAATTTCTAGAGCTGCCACCACCTCATGCTCAAACATAATCGGTGTCACCAAAATGTTTTTAGGTAAGGTTCGACCAGAGCCTGAGCTTATTTCTAAGTAATCAGCCGGTGCTTCTAACAATAAAATTGCCTTTTTCTCTAACACACATTGACCGACTAACCCCTCCCCTAAACTATATTTATTAGAAAGATTTTTTCGGTTGTTAAAAGCATAAGAGCTTAATAGCGAAATCGTCACGCTCTCATCATGCTGTTCTTTGAAATAGAAAAGTCCTAGATGAGCATTAATTGCCGGAATCAGTTTATTGAGTAGTTTCTCTGAAAAAAGGCCCAAATCATTCAATCCCTGAAGTTTGGCTATGATGTCACTGTGATTAGACTTTATCCAATCTTGTGCTTTTAATTTCTCTTTCTCTAGATTCAAGGCCGTTGCATTTTCTTTCAATGCATGAGTCATTCTTTGCAAAGACTTTCCTAGCCGATCAGACGAATTATTAAGATGAATTTTTATATCATAATAGCCTTCTGCAACTCGTTCAGCTATCTCTGTTGTCTTAGTTAGCTGCCGGTTAATTAAACGTATAACTAATAATGAGAAGGCTAGCGAGAGAGCAATTACCAACATGGTGCCAATCACGATAATGGTGTTAGAACGAGCACTGTTTTTCAAAGATTCTTGCTTTCTCGCCTTCATCAAATTCTTTTCGACAGAGGCAAAAGAGCCTAATGATGCTCTAACTTCTTTGAGTACTGAATTATCTTTTTTTTCATTTTCAACTCGAGTCCTTTTTTGCAAGTAGCTCTCATCTATTAGCAAGCCTTTAAGTTCGATGCGGATGGCTTGTATGCGTGCAACTTGGGCAGGGCTTGCCGAGACTAAACGCTCAGTTTCAGCAAGTTTATCAAACAAGCTCTCTTTTATTTCTAAATAGCGCCGTACATTATCAACCTTATCACTCGGTATTGAACCAAGCCTTAGTACTTCAAGCTCAAGAAGGCGTTTTTCAATAATAGCAGCATTGGCCAATACCCCATGAGTCTGTTCGACCAATTTTGCGCTGTGCTCTAATGATCGAATGGCATAAAAACTTGTCATTGCAAGAAGTGCAAACAAACACAAAGGAATGATTGTTGCTATCAACATTTTACTAGAAATTGGCAAACGACTAAACGTCCCTTTTGCAAGCATGATGTGTTCTCTCTTTGAATGCTCGTAGCTAAGAAATTAGTTTGAGCTCATTTTTTATTCTTTAGAAATAGTCTAGGTGCAAGATGGCCAAGTTTAAAGTTAGCCTCCTGATTTTTAAGCAGACTTGGTGCGAATATTGAATACTCCGATAAGATTTAAAGACGGGTGTTTTTTTTTTGCTCTTTTGTCAGTCATTAACCATTGGCTTTATTAGAAAGATCATTATTCTCCGTGGATTTTTCTGAACTTTGCAGCCAAATGAGATCCCTGAGACATGCGTAAGACGATACTAGAGTCACATCTATCAACTATGATTAGTTAATAGTACGGAATGCTTTTGGCCGCCAGCTCTTGAGTCTAGTTGCGATTTAATGGTAAAATACGAACATTTTGCCTCAACCGAAAACAGAGACCACCCCCCCCCATGACTTTCTCAGACTTAAAACTCTCCCCCCAACTGTTAAAAGCACTGACTGAGGCAGGTTATAAAACCCCATCAGACATTCAAGAAAAAGCCATTCCTAAGATTCTAAATGGCCATGATTTAATGGCGGCTGCTCAAACAGGCACTGGCAAGACGGCAAGCTTTGCCTTACCCATCTTAGAAAAACTTAACGGTCAGCGTGCCAAAGCAAACCAAGTACGAGCCTTGGTGCTCACCCCAACCCGAGAGCTTGCTGCCCAAGTTGGCAGCGAAATGGAAAAATATGGCCAGTTTTTACCCCTTAAAACCAAGGTCGTGTTCGGAGGCGTTAAAATAAACCCACAAATGCAAGCGCTTCGAGGCGGTAGTGATGTATTAGTGGCAACCCCAGGGCGTTTGCTCGATCTCGCCTCGCAAAACGCAGTTAAATTCAAACAGCTGGAATTTTTAGTGTTGGATGAAGCCGATCGCATGCTGGATATGGGCTTTATTCACGATCTAAAACGAATTCTGAAACTCTTGCCCACTCAGCGCCAAAGTTTGTTGTTCTCGGCTACCTTCTCAGCAGACATCAAACAACTAGCCAAAGGCTTTCTAAACAAGCCCCATGAAATCGCGATTAAGCCCAAAGAAACCACGGCTATTGCCATTACTCAAAAAGTCTTCCCACTTGATAAAAAGAAAAAGCCACACGCCCTAGTCACCTTAATTAGAGACAGAGCCTGGCAGCAAGTCTTAGTCTTTGCTAAAACCAAGCATGGTGCCAACCGCTTGGTTCGACACCTAGAGGCCGAAGGCTTTCGGGTTGCGGCCATTCATGGCAATAAATCACAAGCAGCCCGCACCAGAGCACTTAGTCACTTTAAATCGGGTGAAATAGACATTTTAGTCGCCACCGATTTAGCAGCACGCGGCCTAGACATTAAAGGCCTGCCACAAGTGGTTAATTTTGAGCTGCCACAAACCCCTGAAGATTACGTCCACCGCATAGGAAGAACCGGGCGCGCCGGCAAGAAAGGAAACGCCTACTCCCTCGTCTCAGCCGATGAATGTAACCAGCTCTTTGCCATCGAACGGTTAATTAAGAAAACCATCCCCCGCCAATATTTGGATGACTTCATCCCCCAACACGAGCTCCCCCAGCAAAAGCCTAAAAACACCTTAAAGAAACAGCGCCCCCGCTAAGCCAACCAAGCCGGGCTCGCCTCTCGCATCTCCTAACTACCACGCCCCTACGTCCCTCGGCTTGTCCGAGGGCCCCAGGCTAATCTGATTCATGGATTCCGCGGACAAGCCGCGGAACGTAGGGTTGGGGGATGTCCGCGGAACGTAGAGCTGGGATGGTCCATGGACCCCGTGGTCGAGCCACGGGGTTTCAATTAGGGGATGTTAGTGTCATTGTTTCACCATTCACCATTCACCATTCACCATTTACTATTTACTTTCTTTGACTTGGATCTCGACTCTCGTATC
>JASBUC010000056.1 GCA_030148065.1 Legionellaceae bacterium
AGTTAATAGTAAATAGTTAATGGTAAATAGTGAATGGTGTACATGAGCACTTTTTGGATGCCGCGCATAAAGCGTGGCACGTTGGCATAGGTGGGAGGAAAAGTGGCCGACCCCCTCTACGAAGCTCAATCATCTACAAAGTGCCCAACAAGAACTCCGGAGGACGAGTCAATTTTGTTCGCCAGAGAGTTTTCAATATGAGAAAAAAGCGGAGCGTACACCAGGTACGTGAGCACTTTTTGGATGCCGCGCATAAAGCGTGGCACGTTGGCGTAGGAGGGAGGAAAAGTGGCCGTCCCTTCCTACGAAGCTCGATCTTAACTATGGAGGTACCAGGTAATCTCGCCATGCCTCCCCCAAAACGACCCCTCGCTTAGGGTGTACTCAGCTCCCATATGGTAGCTGTTGTAGGCTTGACCGCGGATTTTACCGCCGTAGAACAAGCAGTAGTTTTGCATTGAATCAACCGTAATTTGCTTGTCTTGGCCACATTGGTAGGTTAATGCGACCTCTGGGCCAAAGAAAGATTGACGCATTTCAAAAGGCGCTGAGTAAGTGCCTGGGTAGATTTCGGTGGGAATTTGGCCATTTTGATCTAGGGTGCCATATTTTAAATTTGCGTTGGTTAAATAGCAGGTCTCGTTGCCATTATTGGCAATCACGATGCTTAGGTAAGCACAGCTGTCATAACTTGCATAGAGAGAGCTAGAGGCGAGTAGGCCTAAAGAAAGGGCAAGCAAATTTTTTTTCATATTGAACTCCTAGTGGTTTTTTCGGCTTGATGCTAACAGGCATGCCGACTTAGCACAAGAGGGCATGACAAGCTCCGAGTGGGTGTGCTAAAGTTTGCTAATTTTTCAAGAATGAATCCAAAAGATGACGTTTGTTGTAACTGAAAATTGTATCAAATGTAAGTACACCGATTGTGTGGAAGTTTGCCCGGTTGATTGTTTTTATGAAGGCCCAAACTTTTTAGTGATAAACCCGGATGAGTGCATCGATTGTGCTTTATGTGAGCCAGAATGCCCGATTGAAGCAATTGTCTCTGAAGATGATTTGGATGAACATTCCCAGGTCTTTTTGGAATTAAATCGCGATCTCTCTGAAAAATGGCCAAACATTACCACCATGAAAGAGGCGCCAGAGGATGCCAAAGAGTGGGAAGGGGCTGAAGACAAGCTAGAGCATCTTGAAAAAGACTGGAAATAGCTGGAGAGGCGTTTGAGTGACTTTAGCAAAGAGGTTACCGACGCGCTTAGTGAGGAGGGTGTTCTAGCCAAGGCCTTGCCAGGCTTCTATCAACGACAAGAACAAATAACCCTCGCAACACTCATTGCCAAGGCCATTAGTGAGGGCGATGACGTGGTCGCTGAGGCCGCGACTGGGACTGGTAAAACTTTTGCCTATTTAGTGCCTGCTCTTTTATCAGGTGAGCGCACCATTATTTCAACGGGCACCAAACACTTACAAGACCAGCTTTTTTTTGGTGATTTGCCCCATCTTCTTCAGGCGTTTTCTCTAAAGAAGAAAACAGCCTACTTAAAAGGCCGCGCCAATTATCTCTGCCACCACCGCATACACCTCTACAGCAGTGAAGGCCATTTTTCGAGTCGAGAGATCCACGATGAACTTCACTACATCAAATCAAACTTAGGATCACTCGAGCGCGGGGATCGCAACGAGCTAAGCAGTCTCAAGGAAGATTCCTTAGTGTGGTCTTATGCCACCAGCACGGCTGAGAATTGCCTCGGGGGAGAGTGCGATTATTTTAAAGATTGCTTCTTACAAAAAGCGCGTAAAAAGGCACTCAATGCCGAACTTCTGGTGATAAACCATCACTTATTCTTTGCTGATAGCCTGTTAAAAGAAGACGGCTTTTCTGAAATCTTGCCCAATGCTAAGTTGGTCGTGTTTGATGAAGCGCATCAGCTGGGTGAGGTGGCCACCAACTTTTTTGGCGAGCGGCTTAGCACACGAGGCTTGAAGTTGCTAATTTCTGATATTGAGAATGAAGCGAGCACCCTTGCCAAAGACATGCAAGGGCTGAAAGATGAACTGCAGCGCTTTGCAGCACAGATTGAAGATCTTCAACGGGCCCTGCCGGCAGAAGGGCGCTACTTTTGGAAAGTGCTGTTAAGAGAACACATGGTGCGGACAAGCATTGAGGCTCTGTTAAGCTCGAGTGAGCTCTTGTGTGATGAGCTCGCCCTTGCCAAAGAGCGCAGTCAAGGGTTGCAAAACTGTTATGAACGTTTAACTGCCAGTCACGCCATTTTAGAGCTCTTCTTAAACCCTGAGAGAAAGGGTAAGGCTTTATGGGCCATTGTTTACCGAAACAGTTTTGTGCTCTTTTGTTCTCCGATTCAAATAGCGGAACTCTTTCCCAAACTGTTAGTGCCCGGCTTGACCAACTACGTCTTTACCTCGGCAACCTTGAGTGTGTCAGCAAGCCTTGAACACTTTAAATCAGGCCTTGGTTTAGGGCAAAGTCAGGAAGCGATTATTTCATCGCCCTTTAACAGCTTAGAAAATTCTCTCTTGTACTTACCACGCGGTCTGCCAGATGTGAAAGAGAAGGACTTTATCAGCGCCTTACTTCGGCAGGTTAAGCCTTTGTTTGAGGCGCTAAATGGACGGAGTCTATTTTTATTTACCAGTTATCGGGCCATGCATTTGGCAGAAGAAATCATCGAACAGTGGCAGGGTGTGAAACTGTTGGTTCAAGGCGCTCGTTCTAAGACAGAACTCTTAGCCGACTTTAAAGAAGACGCCGAGCGCACCGCCTTGTTAGCCACCAGCAGCTTCTGGGAAGGGGTAGACGTTAAAGGGCCTTCTTTGTCGATGGTGGTGATTGACAAACTTCCCTTTGAAAGCCCTTATGAGCCTTTGGTTGCAGCTAAAATTAACGCCATTAATGAAGCAGGCGGCAAGGCTTTCTATGATTATCAAATCCCTCGTGCCATTATCAGCTTAAAACAAGGGGTTGGCCGTCTCCTGCGAGACAAAGCAGACACAGGCCTTGTGGTCATTGGCGATGGCCGCTTAACAGGACGTGCTTATGGTAAACGCTTTTTAGAGAGCCTGCCTCCAATGAAAAAGACGCGTTGCCCACAAACTGTGTTAGAATTCATCGATAAAAAATGCCGCAGATAATGCACTGACTCTTGGTCATAAAACTAGAATTACGGAGGAAGGTTGATTTTGGCACCTATTGGATAAAACAAGCGAGAAAAAAGCGCAGCATATTGAGACGAAACGATGATATATCATCATCGCAGTTTGTTGAGAGTATGTGAGCACTTTTTCGAGCTTTTTTTATTCAATAGGTGCCAAAAGCAACCTTCCCATGAAATGTGTAGAAGAGTCAGAGATAATGCAAGAGGCAGGATAAGAGAGTTTAGTTGAGATGAATTTACTAGCAATAGAGACCTCAAACGAATGGTGCAGTGTGGCACTTATAAAGGACGAAGCCCTTTTTGAGCGGGTTGAAAAGCGCCCCAAGATGCAAGCAACCGTTATTTTATCGATGATTAGAGCGCTGTTAGAAGAGCATGGCCTTGGCATCAAAGACATCGATAAAGTTGCCTTTGGGCAAGGCCCTGGTAGTTTTACTGGCGTTCGTATTGGTGCGAGTGTGGCGCAAGGCCTAGCCATGGGGCGAAACATTCCCATCATCCCAGTGCCAAGTTTAAAGGCCATTGCCGCAAGTGCTAAAACGACAAAACCAGTACTGGTGGCAATCGATGCTAGAAAAGAAGAAGTTTATACCGCTTGTTTCAAAAATAGCCCAAATGGGTTTCAGCAATTTGGCAAGACCGAAGTCCTTTCGCCGTCTTTACTCAAGCCTCCTGCAGAGATTGAGAGCTTTATTGCCTGTGGTAATGGCTGGTCGCTCTATCAGTCTCAGTTTAAGGGTGAGCTTTTAGAGAAAGCGCTTAGCGTTGAGGCAGATCTAAGCGCAAGGGCGTCGTTTGTTGCAAGGCTTGCGCTTGATTTACCGCCCGTTGCCATTAGCGAGGCGCTCCCTATGTATGTACGAAATAATGTAGTGACAGTGAGAAAAAGTGATGGATAAAAGTTTGCTTGCAATTTTAGTATGCCCTGTTTGCCGAGGGAATTTAGACTACGATAAAAAACAACTCGAGCTTAGTTGTTATAAAGATAGGCTTGCCTTTCCCATTCGTGATGGCATACCGGTCATGCTAGAAGAAGAAGCAAGATTAATTAGCGAAGAAGAGCTTAAAAAAGCTTAAACTCATTCTTAAGTGCGCATGCAGCCATCGAGGCTGCATCACTAATTGCTACTTCACTGGGGGTGGCAAAGAAAGTGCTCTTAACTGGCGGGGTTAGCTTGGTTTTTTGAGCTAGGATGTTCAAAAGAGTGCAAAGCGGCCTTAGTAGCTGATGCCGAAGCATTAAAAAAAAGTCTGATTGAGCATGGGAGGATAAAAGCTCAATTGGTGCGTCCAAAATGGCGTCTTTAATCACAGACAAGGCCTTTTTTAGAAAAGCGTTCTTACTCTCAAATTTTAGTGCCTGATAGTCAGAAAGAATTGGCTTTAAGCGTTTTATCATCGAGGCCATTAAGGCTTTTCTTAGAGCTAGCTTAGTGCCTAAAGGCGCGCCGTCATGCGCTTGCTCGAGCCTTGCTATCAATCCTTCTATTACTTTGTATTCAGTGTGTTCTCTAAGCGGTCTTGCCGCATCGATTAAGCGTCCTTGGTAAATGGCATGCTTTTCTAATAACAAATCATTGGCCTGCTCTAAGCGTGTTAGTAATTTTGTCAGACGAACTTTGAAGCTCGATTGCTCATTGATAAGCTGATGGTTTGCTAGATTTCTCTCTTTTAAAAGTCGACTAGTTTTTTCAGCCTGGGCAATCAATGTTTGATATCGGTTTAGGGTTTGGCTTAAAGAGTCTTCTGCCTTTAAAAGCTTAAGAGAGAGGGCTGCATGATACTGAAAGGCAATGGGGGAAAAATTCAGCTTAAGTGGTCGTAATTTTTTTTCTAAGAGCGCATCTCTCGAATCAAAGGCGGCGGTTAAGCGTAGTTGCAGGCTCTCTAGCTCTAGATCTTGCTCTTTTTCAAAGTCCTTAAATTGCGCCTCTAATTCCATTAGGCTCTCATGTTGCGCTTTTTTTTGTTGGAGGGTTTCTTTAATCGCCTTATCAGACGCGTCTTGTTTTTTTAAGTTCTCTAAAAAGCACGCTTTTCCCTGCAGACTTTGTTGATAGAGCGCATTATTTAAGGATTGCAGTTTGTGTGCAAGCCAATCATAAAAAGGGATCTGCAAAAAAGCCTCATTTTTTTCAAGCAGCTTAAAATAATAAGCGTTAATTCGTGCAAGCGTTTTTTCTTGTTGAGAGTTTAAAGAAAAGAGAGGAGAGAGTCGCTCTTGCCAAATTTTAACAAGCACAGACTGCTCTTTCATCCATTCTAAAAGGATCAGCGTGTGCTGTTGATAGAGGTGGTTTTGGGTTTCAAAGTATAAATCACTCTCAAGAAAGGAGTTCTCATCCGCTCTGCTTGTTTGCAGAAAGCTTGCTAGGGCGTTTTTAAGAGAGGCTTGATCCTCAGTTGCTGCTTGCACCAGTGATTGCAAACGCGCTTGTTGGCAAATTAGTAGCGCCTTTTCTTTTGATTCTAACGGCAGCTCATCGAGAGGGGAGAGTAGAGTGGCTAAGCACTCAGTGTATTTTTTTTGATAGAGGTTGTGATTGATGAGTGATCGAATTTGATGTTTTTGAATCGGTTTAATTTTTTCTGCTAATGCTTGCAGTGTGTGTAATAGATGCGTTTGCCCATTTGAGAGAGTCTGGTAGAGAATGAGTAATTCTTCGCTTTTTTGCAGGCGGTTTAAGCTCGGGTTGTCTTTATAGGCTTTTTTTACTTGATTAAAGCATGTAGTGGTTTTTTTTAAGTGCTCCTTTGCAAGTGTTAGGTTTTTCTCAAAAGTGGCAACGTGCTTGTCTTTTCGCACAAACTCTAGCGCCGATAATTCGGCCAAGATGTCTTTGATTGCTTGATGGCTTTGTTGTGCTTTCTGTTTGAACAGTTGCGTCCTTTGTTGATTGGCGCTTAAAACCACAGTGGCAAAAGAGGAGGTGCTCATAGCCCAAGGCCCAACGTTCTCGTCAAAATGGTTTACAATGGTACTTAAGGCTGGCAATCTGGTAAAGGTTCTCAACCATTCTGGCCTTAAACGGAATACCGACATCTAATACTGTTTATGGAGAAACAACTCATGAAGAAAAGTAAACTAGCAGCATTGATTGGCGCAGGTCTGGCTGCAAGCATCTCAGGCACCGCCATGGCCGATCAATCAGCTCCCTTCCAAGCAGAGAGGCTGCAATCTGGTTATAATTTAGCCGATAATTCAGACGCTAACCAACCAATGCCAACTGAGGCTGGTGATCAATCAGGAAAGGACGCTAATGGTTCTTGTGGGGCAAAAGATGGTAGTGGCTCTTGTGGTGCAAAAGACTCTGATGCAGCAAAAGATGCAAGTGGCTCATGTGGTGCTAAGGATGCTGATGCAGAGGATGCTGATCAAGCAGCCGATTCTGATGCTGAGGCAGGACAAGATAAAAGCGGCGGTGGCAAGTGTGGCGCTGGTAAGTGCGGTTCATAATTTCGAATGCCGTTTAGTAAGGAACAACAGTGCGGGTTAGGCCTTCGTCAAGAATTGGTTGATGAGTTGCTTGCCTGCCAACCAAAAAGGATTCAATTCTTAGAGATTGCGCCTGAGAATTGGATGAACAAGGGGGGGCGATACAGGCAAAGCCTTGAGAGGGTGCGAGAACACTACCCCTTCATTGCCCATGGCCTCTCTCTCTCAATTGGGGGAGTAGCCCCCTTAGATGAACCTTTTTTGCAGAACCTCAAGCGATTTTTCGATCGCTATCAAATCTCGGTCTACAGCGAGCATTTAAGCTTTAGTAGTCTGCCAGATGGCAACCTCTTTGATTTAATGCCGCTACCCTTTACTGAGGAAGCCGTGCTGCACGTAGCAGATCGTATTAAGCAGGTTGAATCAATTCTAGAAAGGCCTCTCATACTCGAAAACCCCTCTTATTATCACTGTTTTAATTCAGAGTTCAGCGAGCTTGAGTTTATCAAGGCAGTATTGGCTCATTCTGGTGCTAAGTTATTACTCGATGTAAACAACGTCTATGTAAACAGCCAAAATCATGGCTATTGTCCCAAGGCTTTTATAGATGGCATTGACCCTTCACACATTTCATATCTGCACGTCGCAGGTCATGCCTGCAAAGAGTCGATGATCATTGACACTCATGGCACACAAGTCTCCGAGCCTGTTTGGGATTTACTTGCGTATGTCTATAAGAGCAAGGGACTTCAACCAACGCTCTTAGAACGTGACAGCAACCTCCCGCCCTTAA
Organism: Legionellaceae bacterium; assembly: GCA_030148065.1. Classification (GTDB taxonomy): domain Bacteria; phylum Pseudomonadota; class Gammaproteobacteria; order Legionellales; family Legionellaceae; genus JASBUC01. The sequence goes on from JASBUC010000056.1 coordinate 7,406, forward strand.
ATGAGTTGCTAGACGAAATGCATCAGATTAAATCCTTGCAGGAGGAATTAAGCCTTGACTCCATCACTTAGAGAGACAGAGCATGCGTTCGTTGCAGAATTAAGAAGCCCAAAGGCACCATCCTCTAGGGGAGCCAAACTCTATCAAACCCTTTTTCGCGAAAATTATTATTCCTTAATTGCTCCCTGCTTTCCGGTGGCTCGCCAAATTATCGGCTTGAGCGCTTTTAAAGACAAAGTATTCGAGTTTTTTATGTTTGGTCGCAGCCAAAGTCCTTATTTTAATGAGCTGGCAACAGCCTTTGTCCAATTCTGGCAAGAAAAAGCAGAGGAACTGCCTTACCCCTTTCTTGCAGACTTAATGCATTATGAGTGGCTTGAAATGGTTTTACAGTGTTTGGATGAGGATGAAGTGGTAAATAAGCAGCCACTTAGTGTCAGCGACTTTGAGCATAAGTGTTTTAAGCTTAGTTCTCTTGCCAGACTACAAGCTTATCACTACCCAGTCGATAGAATCGGGGTGAGCTTTAAACCAGCTCTTAGAGAAAACACCTATCTGCTCTTGCAGCGAAACAGCGAGCACCAGGTCACGTTTACCAAGCTGAACCCTTTAATTTATGATCTACTGCAAGCATTGAGTGAAAAGCGCCCAATCATTGAAGCGATACTAGGGCTCTATCAAACAAAAAGAAATGAAAAGGCAGATGGGGTAACGACAAAAGAGCATTTTATTGAAAGCGCCATCAAAACTCTCAACCACTTCTATCTGCAGAATACCCTAATACTTTAATGAGATTATACTCAAAATACTTGATAATGCCCATTTTTATGATACCCATTTTCACCCTGTAAAACGTTTAAAAACGCGCCATAGAATCATCTATGACTTGCTTTTAAACGTTTTACAGGGTGCAAATAGCCAGACCTAAAAAAGGGCATTATCAAGTATTTTGAGACTATTTGTACCAATGTCCGATGTTGAAAAAATTTAAACAATACCCCACAACCAAGGATGGGTATAGTCGTTTTATCAAAGTTTAGACGGGGCTTTATGAGGTAGGACGAGTATTGTTTACTAGGACGAGAGTTTTTCCCATAGGTAGTCGTCAATGTTTTTAGTTTCAGGATTAAAGCTCATGCAAAGCAAGTAAATAGGGAGGTTAAGCGGTTCAAATTTTTTGGAGTAACCTCGTTCTTTTAGCTGGCTAATGGCATCAGACGCACTGCCATACTGAGTAAGTTTGAACTCCAAGATTAAGATTTTGTCTGGTAGTGTAATGCTTAAATCGATTCGACCAGTATTGGTTACATCTTCACCTTGTACTCGGTAGCCAAGGGCTGCAAAGTAGCTGTAGACAACGCTAGCATAAAAACCCTCAAACTGACCTAAGGTATTTTTACGATACCAATCATTGGGTATGCTTGCAAAATGAGAACTAAATAGCTCACCTAGCTCATCGAGTGCATTATTATTTAGTATGGTATGCAGTCTAAAAAATAATTTATCCTTTTTATCAAAGCTTACGCCAATGGTTAATAGGCTTTCGTTTAAGCTCGCTTTAACCTCTCTATTAGGATAAGTCAGTTGATAGCCGTATTGAGTTCCTATTTTTTGCACTTTCTCTATAGTTAAGTAGCCTGTTTGAAACAACAAAGTCGTAAGAGGGATGTTGTCAACATCAAAGCTTGCAAGACTGCTGTCTGTAACTGTTAACCCCTCAAGCTCTGGCATAAAATAGGAATTTTGCTGCATTAGTTTTATCAAAAAGCTTGGCGTTGCTGTTTCAAACCAGTAGCTACGGTATTGATACCCTTTATTGCAAAAAAGTAATAAGTCAAAAGGATTATAAACTTTTTGCTCTTCGAGACCGGCAAAATTATAACCATTGTACCAAATTTTTAATTCATCCAAGTCAACAGAGCCGTCTTCTAAATAATCAGCGAAGGCGGTCAGCATTTCACGATGGGTGTAGCCGCAAATATCAGCGTACTGAGGATCAAGACTAATATTGTCTAAATTATTTAGTCCACTAAAGAGGCTTACTTTGCTAAATTTTGAAACGCCAGTGAAGAATACAAACTTTAGAACGGCGTCATTGTCTTTAATCACACGGTAGAGATTTTTTAGCTCCTCTCTCATTTGTAGAGCTAGTGCTTTATCATCTATGTTATCAAGGATGGGTTTATCATATTCATCGACTAAAACAACAATGGGTGTGTTAGTTTTTTCATAAATTTTTTGCAGCAAGTAAGCAAATCGATTACTGGTACTTTGCTCATAACTTGATTGAACTTCAAACTGTTCAAAGTGGCGCTTAAGCATGGCATGAATTAGCTCAGTTAACTCATTTACCGTTCGCATTACGCCACTGCCAAAACTAAGGTGGATGACTGGGTACTGTTTGTTCCAGTCCCAATTCTTTTCAAGGTAGAGGCCATTAAAGAGTGCTTTATTGCCAAGAAAGGCTTGTTTTAAGGAATCAAGAAATAGAGATTTTCCAAATCGTCTTGGTCGAGACAGGAAATAATAGCGACCATTGTTTGCTAGTCGTGCAATGTGATGCGTCTTATCAATGTAGAGACAATCTTCATTAACAATAGGGCTTAGCGTGGAATACCTAATTGGCAGAGTTCTCATAAGTTTCTGTTTGCCCTAAATGAACGATTGTTTAAATTGTATCATATACTCGTCCTACCTCATAAAGCCCCGTCTGAACATAGAGAAAACGGCTTGATTAATACTTTACTCCTTGACAGGTAATAAACATGCCTGCGTCCTACAGCACTAGCTAGGCCACTTTCTCGTTGTTCAGATAGAGCCTGAAATATCGTTATTTACTGATTTTCAGAACAACTTTGACAACAACAGGGCTTTGAGCTTTGTTTTTCTCGATTGATTAATGGACTATTTCATTGAGATTGAGAGAAAAGCTAAGTTCGAAGCTCTGTTTAAGTCAAAGCTTCGTTTATGCTCTGAGGGTACATAATGAACTAGGATGGGCATATCATCCCTTTTTAGAGTCATCGTTGTTAAATAAAATTGTGAAGAACTAGTGAAAATAAAGAAGAACTATCAAATAGAAAAGCTGTGAGGAAGCACGTGGGATATGATTGTTGTCGTTCAACTTTGAAATTAGGGAGAGATACATGTATTTGTTGCAATATTTAGGAACCATTCTTACGGCCCTTACTAGTCTTGGAAACAATAACCATTACGAGTCAGGAAGTACTAACAGTCATCAGTCAGTACAGACAGGTGAGATTAAAAAATCAGAGATCTGTTCAGCAATAAACGAAATTTATACAGGCAAGGCACAGTCTAGTTTTGCTCGCATTATGTCTGAACAAGATGCAGAGAAACTTAATTTAGCTTTTCAGGAGGCTGATTCCGAAAAGTATTATGGCTTTATACAAGATAAAGGTGGTAACAAAGGGAACCCATATCTTCGTCCAGATAGTGCTCAAATAGAAATTAAGCCGTTCCAAGCAGATAATTCGCTCCTGGAAGAAGCATTTCCAAATTCTGAACTTCCTGCCGAGGTGATCTCTTTAATTCGTAAGATTAGATATGAGTTATTTTCTTGTCCTGAGGTGGTGGCTATCACTAAAAGCGATGTTTTCTTCGAGCATTTTGCAACTAAGCTAAATGATAATCATAAGGATTATCTTGATGAAAATGAGATGAGGCCCAAAATACGAGCAACGTTTTCTTTCGCAGGAGCTGGAACAATATTTCCATATCAAGACCCTCATACCAATGAGTGGTCGAATGGCTATACCCCATCAGGAAGTGTGGCCTTCTTTAATCAAGCGACCTGTATTCATGCTAGGCCACAACCAACTAAAGGGGAAAAAAGAGTTAATACACTCATTGATGTTGGTCTAAAAACGCCATCAGAGCTTCAACGACAAGAGGATCTTTGCTTCAAACGATGAGGAAAGCAATTATGAGGAACCCATAAAAGTTAAGAGCAACGGAGGAGCTTGAAGTCAAGGCTTGGAATAAATACTCAAGATCCTCGAAAATGCCTGTTTTTAGGGTACCCCTTTCTTCCCTAAAAGCTGTTTAAAGCCACGCCGTAGAGTTGTCTACGACGCGGCCTTAAACAGCTCCCAGGAAAAAAATGGCCACACCTAAAAATCACGCATTTTCAAGGATCTTGAGTATATTTGGTGAGGGCGTTTAGACCACTAAATAACCGAGCTAAATTTTTTCCGTAACGCAGGATTCAAGCTCCTCCGTTGCTCTGGCGTCGGGTAGTGGGAGCAAAAGTAACCCCCCCACCAAAAAAGCCACCGGCAAGATCATCAGTGCGTGTTGATAGTGAGCGACTGTAAAGGTGTGTACATTCGCAGGTGTTTGCAAATCCAGTAGGTAACCAATTAGAGGCTGCAGACAGGGGGCGGTTGCCACACTGATGGCGTTGGTAAAGCCTGTGTAGGTGTTGGTTAAGCCTTTGGGTGCTAGATGGTTTGAAATCGAAAAGGCGAGCATGTAGCTTGAGCAGCAAAGGCCAAGCAGTAGGTTCATCAGACTGTAGACGGCCAATGAATTAGTCGGTAAGTAAATCATGATGGTAAACACCAGTGCGGTACTTAAGCATGAGAAGTACAACAGCGGTTTTTGCCGGCCAATGAGGCCACAGACAACGCCATAGGTTGGGCAGCCTATTATCGCACCTAGGTAGATGAAGCTGGTAATGAGGGCCGCCTCATTTAGCGCAATGCCAAGTTTTGTTTCTAAAAAAGGAATCGACCAGAGGGCCGCATAGACCGTAATCATCGCAAAGCCGATGCCGATGTAGAGTGCATTAAGCCAGGCTAACCGGTCGTGTAAAACCGTCTTAAGCGACTGCCGAAAGGAAACCTGCTTAGACTTTTTAGAGTGGCTTGCCGCTTCTTGCTCTTCTATAAAGAGCCAGCAAAGAAGGGCAATGAGAAGGCCAATAAAGCTTGAGAAAAGGGACGCGTTTCGCCATCCAACGTAGTTGATAACGTGTGATAAGAGTATGGTTGCAACAATGGTACCAACTAAGGCAACCGCTTCTGAGAGCCCTATAATGGCGGCAAATTTTTTAGCAGGAAACCATTGTTTTATAAGGGTAATCATCGCAACAAAGGCACAAGCAGCCCCCGCGCCTGTTAAAATTCTGGCAAAGAAAGCAAGGGCCAGCGAGTGGCTTTTAGCAAATAGAAAGCAGCCCAAAGCACAAACTAAGGCACCTGCAGTTAATAAGTTTCGAACATTGTAGCGATCACAGAGCATGCCAGAGGGGGTTTGCAGGCTTACATAAATGTAGTAATAGCAACTGCTTAAAAGGCCAGTGTAGAGTGCTGAGAGCCCAAGTTCACTCGAAATCGAGCTGATTAAAATGCCAGAGCCCAGCTGTAGAATAAATTGAAACTGTACAAAGCTTGCAGCGACAAGCCAGACGATCCAGCCCTTTTTTGGTACTTTTTGTTCCATGACACCCTCATACAAAAAGAACAAACCAAGCAGACAAGAGCCCCAGTCACGTTTCCATTTAACGCAACTAGGGCTCTCGCCATCCACTCTATGTCATATCTGAAGATTTCCTCTAGGCCCCTACGTCCTGCGCCAACGTGCCACGCTTTATGCGCGGCATCCAGGAAGCCAAATAAACTAGGTCCCGCGCATAAAGCGCGGAAAGTAGGGGCTTAGAGGCACTATTTAGTTTCTACTTCAGATTTGGGTATATTCTAACAAAATAATTCTAACTTTGCACAACTATTTCAAAAGCTTTACAGTTAGACCTTTTTGTGACTAGGTTCGTCAGTCTCTGTAATTTTTATCAGCATGCCAAAAAGCGGGTGATCTAAGTAGTGGATCTCCTCGTTTTTCAAATTTCGCTCCTCACTTAATGGGAAGTAGCAGCGAGCGTTCTCATCACCTTCTTTTTTACAAGGTTTATCAAGCGTTAAATCACTCTCGAGTTTAAAAAAACGCTTTTTGACAATCTCGATGGTACCGGAGATCCCATCAAGCTCGGCGATGGGGGGGGCCTTTGCCTCAATTAATGCATCTTGAAAACGTCGGCTGTCTAGATAAATCGGCTTAAGAGAGTCGCTTTGATGCCAAGCAAGATGGAGCAAGACTCGATATTTTTTCTGGCGCTTTAAGGCGTTGTATTCGCGATTAAGCCGAAAACGGCTGGGATCGAGCACAGAAAATTCCAAGGTTTCCTTAAATGGCTCAGCCAAAATAACGTTTTTTTCATTCGGTAAAAAAGGCGGGCTCTCCGCACTCTCTGGCAGGGCAACCGCGTCTTGTTCAAAGAGAATAATCTCAACATCAAAGCCTGCAGGCTCCTCCGACTTCATATTTAAAGGGGTGGCAAAGGCACTACTTATAAGCAGAAAGAGAGAAAACGCTAAGCCCAGTACTCTAGTCATGGCACCAAAATTCAAGGAAAAAACAAAGAATAGCACAAAAAAAGCCCCTGTCACTCCCAAAATACGCCCTCAAAAAAGCAAAATAATAAGCATCAAGTCAGCTAATTGCACACTATTAATAGATAAAGCGATTAAAAAGAGCAAAAAGTAATCGAAATGTTAATAAATCGTTAATGTATATTTTATAAAATACAAATAAACATACAAATAGCTTGAATTTATTAACGGCTATTTCGACATAGGAGAAAGTATGATGGTTGATCTAAATCGAATTTTAAAAAACGCAAGCGCTGGAAACTATGGGGGCATGCCTCAATGGATGGCCAATGTTATAAAGCAAACTCAAGCTTTTGTAGAGAGAAAGCGATTAGAAGCGGACATTCAGGAAGTTAATCTTGATGACTTATTAGAAAATCATGAGCAGACGGTCATGGTGTCAAACTTTGCAGTGCAAATTGAAGAAGAAATTAAGGCTCATGAAGGTTCACCCAATAGTCAAGCAACGATTGATCACTTAAATAAGCAAAAAGAAATACTAGAGCAGGATGGCCCTAGCGACAAAGAAAAATTAGAACAACTCTTTGAATCTGAAGCAAACTGGCAAGAAGAAATTAATGAAGAGCAATGCATGCAACAAGCAGAGAGTGACGAAAAGACTGCAAAAGTTAGAGAGCAGCGTGAAGAGGTCGCAGCCGAAGAACGTAGAGCAAAGACAGCTAGAGAAGCAGAACAAAAAGCTCTAGAGGATCAAGAAAGGCAAGCTAAGAAAACGATGAAAGCTGAGTCTGAAGAAAGAGCTCAAAAGGATCTAGAAGAAACAATAAAGGAAGTTCAACAGGAAATTGATGAGTGGGATGAACAATACATTGATGAAGTAAGTCGTGCAGGGACAGACCCTGCTCGAGCAGATGCCCACCAGAAAATGATAGATCTCCTGAGGGAACAATTGGAAATATTAAACGATGAAGGCTCAACGGCATCACAAAGATTAGATAACTATAGAAACCAGGATAGAAAATGGCAAGAAGTTCAACCTGCCAGGGATGCTAAAGCAGTAAAAGATCAACATCAACAAAGCCAGAGAAAACTAGAGCAAGAGCAACAATATAAGGATGAAGTCCAGAAAAATAAAGCAATGTTTGAAGGCATGGACTCATACCAAACAGAACGTGACACTTATAAGGCTCTGTTAATAAATACTAAGCTGCAAAAAATGTTGGCGTATGAAAAAGCACGCGATGCCCTTCGTGCACACGGCAAAGAGGATCCTAAATTAATAAATGATATTGAGACAGCTAAAAAAGAAATGAATGAACCACAGCCAAATGTGGATAAGGTCAATGTTGCTTTGAATGAGCTATTAATGGAAAGAAAAACAAGAGAGCAAGCAGCGCAACAACAGGCAAAAGACGTTGATGCGTTTATCTCTGGTGTCGTTGATTATCAGCTTGCCCAACAGAAATTAGAACAAGTGAAAGCACACCACCAAAGTCTTGTAGAAGAACTTGAGATGCTTGAGTCTAAAGCAGAGTCTCTAAGAGAAAAAGTGATTGCGCTTGAAGACGACGTTGCTGCTCAGCAAGGCTCTGCTACTTTAGAAAAAGAAATAGCAGAAACAAAAAAAGACATATCTCAACTTGAAGAGCTGGAAGCAAAAGCGGCAAAAGCAGGACAGGTGGGCTACCTCAATGATTTAAGTGAACAGTTAAGAGATAAAAATGGAAGTCTATCAGAGATGGAGGCTCAAGCGAAATCACAGTATGAAGCCAGGCAGCAAGCCCTTGAAAAAGCAAGGGCTGAGTCTCAACAGGCCGAAGAAGAGGTCCAGTGCCAACAAATTGCCATTGAGGAAAGTGATGAAATAGTTAAAGTAGCTGAGAACGATGTTGAAGAGATTAAAGCCGGTGTAACAACCCCAACGGGAAAAAGGTTTACTCCAATAGAATCGCCGGTTATTGATAATCCAGCAAGTGTTGATAACAGTCTAGGAATGGTTCCAATCGAAGCGGCTCCACAACTAGACATAGATTTTCTACCAAGCTTATCAATACCAATGGCGTCAGCAGCCTTACTGGGAATAACCGCATTGGTATATGGCGCTAGAAAACTCATAGGCACTGGCCCTAGCAAACCTACCATGCAGCCATTATCAGAAGAAGCGCAGAATGCGCTTAAAGCTAGAGAGGGAGCAGAAGCCGCTGCTATCACGCTTCCTCAAGCATTAGTCCGAGGAAAAAATGCGAAAAATGTGGTTGAGCCTTTGCAAGACACTGCTGCTGCTGGAAGCACTGAGATGCCAAGGGAACGATTTGAGCCAGTTTCAGAAAGTGAAGAAGAAACTATAAATCAAGCATCAAACACTGTTGCGATGAGAGCCTTGCAAGCAGCACAAATTGAACTTGAGCAAGAAGGCTCTTTGAATACGCAACCTGCGTTGGAAACTCCAGAGACTTCAGTAAGAGCGAGATTAGAGCCCGAGGGTGAGCCACCTGAAGATTGGGGTGATATCGACTTCACTGATGAGGAGAACGCGGAATTTAATCCTCCTACCGGTAACAGACAAAGCCCAAGGTCTGAATTACTAGCCACAATAGCTGAGCAGAGGGCTAATCAAGCTATGACTGAAGCAGAGTCAGAACGAGTTGATCGTGGCGAAATGTTTACCGAAGACAACGTTGGGCTCAAAATGCGAGAAGCAGAAGCTATGGAATCAAGTGTTACCACCACAGTTCCTGCTGACAACAAACAGGAGGACTTAGTGTTCACAGAAGGTGTCGCAGAGGTAATTTCGAAAGAAAATAAAAGAGCGGAGGTACAAAAGCAAAGGGAAGTGCAAGCAACAAAGGCAGAACGCAAGGTAGATGAAAAATCTAAACAACGTTCAGATAAGGCTTTGAAAGAAGACAAGAAAAAACCTCGTAACGCTAAAGCGATACGGGCCAAGGCTGTGGCTAAGAGCAAAGACAAGTATGACAGAAGAAATAATCCTTATATTTGGGATGAGGAATTAATGGCACAGGAAAATAATACTACTGCGGTAGTGCTCGAAAATAAAAGGGCTGAAGAAAAAGCAAAAGCTGATGCTAAGACTAAAACTAAAACTAAAACTAAAACAGATGTTGAATCTACGTTAGCAGCAGGAAACTTTGATGCTGATAACAAGATGGCTAAACCACAGGAAACGTCTAGTTCTAGCAGTCCTAAAGAAACGTCTGGACCTACACAGCCTGTGAGCCAAAACGCAGCAACAAGCGTGAGTAACGAGAAAAGAAGAGCTTCAAGTAGCCCTAAAAACAGGCGTACAATAAATGAAAGCGACTTAAAGTCACTGCATGAAAAAGAAGCCAAAGACAAAGCTAAAGCAATAGCTCGAAAAAAGGCTAAAGAAGAAGCTAGATTAGCAGACCTGGTTGAAAAATGTGGCAAAGCAATGAATGAATTAAAAACAACTCATGAAGCGCTTTCAACGTTCGGACTTGGTCCAGCAACAGCTCAAAACTATGAGGTCCCAAAAAAAGCTAATGAAGATGTTCTTAATAAGATGCTTGACCAGACAAGTCTTCAGTTAACTCAGGCTAACGCAGAATTAGCTAAAGCAAAAAAACAAGCTGAAGCTGAAAAAGAACGTGCAGAACTACAAGCTAGTCTAAAGGAAAAAATTGTTGGGCTTAAGGACGAGATTGTCCAGTCTACTTTATCAGGTTCTGTGAGACAGACTTTATTAGGAGTATTTGCACAACCCAAAATGATTGATTTGGCGATATCTAATACTAATTTTACAAGAGATGAATTAGAGTCTTTGAACAGTGCTTATGACGCAACAAAGGTGGCTTTTGAGGCCGTCAAGGCTGAGCAAGCTGAGCAAGCAAGACTAGCAAGAGTGAGTGAATATAACGACATTAAGCAACAGCTCGTTGATAGTGAACAGACACTACGACAGTATAAAGTGAATGATGACTTGCCGCCCGCAGAGTTAGGTGAGCAGCAAGTATATCAGCCAGTTCAAGATGTCAGTGTAGAAGAACTTGAAATAGCTAGGAAGGAACTCACTGAGCTCAATCGACTTATTGCAGAAGCAGAAGCAGAAGCGGCTGCTATAAAAATTCAGGCAGCCAGAAGAGGCTTTTTAGCAAAGAGCACGGCTAATGCGCTAAGAAGTGAAAAAGCACAAGCTGAGACAGTGGCGAAAGCGGCTGTCAAGATTCAATCAATTTTTCGCAAATTCAGTGCTGAAAAGCAGTTACAAAAAAGCAAAAAGTCTGCTATAACAATTCAGGCAGCCACAAGAGGCCTTCTAGCAAGAAGCACTGCTGATACGCTAAAAAGTGAAAAAGCACAAGCTGAGAAAGAGGCGAAAGCGGCTGTCAAGATTCAGTCATTAGCTAGAGCAAAACGTGCAGAAAGAGTTGCAGATCAAAAAAACTTAAATGAAAACATAGAGAAAGCTATCCTGACCATTGGAGAATCAGGTCTACCAATCAAGGATGATTTACTTGAAAGGTTTTCACAAAGCCCTATTGCCGAAGTGAGGGCAGCAGGAAGTGAAAAAACACTTTCTATAAAGGAGTTAGATAGAGCTTGGGATGCATGTAAGGCCATAGAGAGAGAGTATAATCATGCTGTTTTTAATAAAGGTTTGACAAAACTTCAATCAATAGTTCGTGGCAATAATAGTAGAATGGATTTAGCAGCGAAGTTAGAAAATGACGAAGCTACTAACCATCTATTAAGGCCATTAGCAGCAATACAAATCCAGTCCATGGTGCGACAAAAGAATGCTGTGAAAAGAGTGGAGGTAATGAAACAAAACAATCACATGGAACAGAAAAGACTTCTTTCATCCATATGCACACTTACAGACCTGATTAATATGTCTGGTTTGGAGGGAGCTTCTGAGTTGGTTGATAGATTAGAAAACCTGAACATCAAGGACCTTACTGCTGCTAACTATGAACTAGCTAATATTGAGAATGATTACACCCAACAACTAGAAGACAGAAGTGCAGCAGAACAACTCGAAGAAGCAGCGGAACAAGCTCAAGAGGTTCAAGATGCACCTGAGGCAATCAGGGCAGAGGCTAAAGGAAATGAAGAGAACCAAGCTGTGACAGTAGATGAACAAAAATCGTTTCTAGATGGAGATATTAAATTGAATTATGGTAACAGACCAAATCCATTTGGAGGGGAACCTATCGACCAAAGTTGGCTTACTGGTTTAGATGCGCGAAAAAAACCCGGAAACAGATTATCATCAAGTTCTAGTAACTCTTCTAGTGACTCTGGTGAAGAGGAATCTGGTCAAGATAATACAGTTACATATAGCGCCGCTAACCCCTTTGTTGAAAGAGATGGAAAACAACCTTCATCAGGCTCAGGGGAAAATACCGGTAACAAACGACCAAACCAGTTTCATCCTACTGATTCAGATATGAATAGAGAATCTAGTGGGCGTACCCTCGAAGAGGATAGACCTTCTAATACAACAGGAAACGGCCGAGCAAACTGGTTGCTAGGGCTAGCTAAATTTAAGACTGCAAGCAAAGCTGTTGAGACTATACGAGAAGCAACGTTTGGAGATGAAGAGCTAAAATCAGCTCATAACAAGGACATGGGACTTTTCCGCTTCTTTAAGTCCTCTGCTGCAAACAGTGGCAAAGTTGAACTTGATACTTTTGCTAAGACTGTACGCCATGCTTTGGGTGAAAACCGGAACAAAGGTTACACTGGCGAGAGAACAGCAAGAGTATTACAGGACTCTGGATACCTAGTGCGTGAAGACGGTCAGTTGAAAGTTACTGATTCAGGCCTTTCCAAGCTTTGCCTAGAAGAGAACAGAGACACTGCTCTGTTACAAGAGTGCCCTAAAGCAAAAGGTACTGATGACATTGTTAGAGTGATTGATAACATAATCGGTAATACTGAAACTGATATTCTACTTACGAACTAACCCACCCTCCACTTGTGAACTTTTAGGAATTCCTAAAAGTTCACTTTTTTTTAGAACCTATACTCAAAATACTTGAAAATGCCCTTTTTTAGGTCTGGGCATTTTCTGCCTGTGCATAAGCGAAAACTAGAACCAGAAAAATAAGACTTCTTGAATACTGACGAAATTAAAAAGTTTTCTCGCTAAAAATATCTGACTTTATTTTAGAAGTGAGATGCGAGATACGAGAAACGAGAAACGAGAAAAGTAAATGGTAAATGGTAAATTGTAAATAGTTGAGACTAACATCCCCTAACCTACGTTCCGCGGCTTGTCCGCGGAATCCATGGTTAAGAAT
>JASBUC010000074.1 GCA_030148065.1 Legionellaceae bacterium
GCCCATTTTTATGATACTTAATTCCACCCCAGCGTCTTATCAAAAATGCGCCAGATCTATGGATATGACTTATTTTTGATAAGACGCTGAGATGAAATTAACCACACCTAAAAAAGGGCATTTTGAAGTATCACGGGTATATGTGCTAACTCCTCTACTCCGTGGCAGTGATTTTTTCAAAAGGTTTAATTTACTGTGTAAATAGTTTACTCTGTAGCGCTTATCTATAAATAACTCAGCTAGGCTTTGTGCCCTACTCTATGACTTCTGAGCGCCATTTAAATAAGCCTTATACTAATAACAGACAGAGCCGGCTTTTCAACGGTGTCCTTATCTGGCTCATCTGCGCTATTTTTTTCGCCTATGAGTTTTTAATTAGAACCGCAACTGGTACTTTTGAGCAAGCACTGCGAGAAGATCTAAAGTTAGAGATCATTGGCTTTGCCCTATTAAGTACTAGTGTCTACGTCTTTGTCTATGGCTTGATGCAAATCCCGGCAGGCTTTCTGATTGATCGCTACGGTTTAAAAAGAAACTTAAGTATGGCTTCTTTTTTAAGTGCCTGTGGCGTCTTAGGTTTTGCAAGCTCCCATAACATTGCTGCTAGTGTGTTTTTTAGAGCCTTCATGGCCTTTGGAGCCTCGTTTAGTTTTATTGGTCTATTGGTGGTGGTTTATGAATGGTTTCCCAAAAAAAATCGCGCATTTTTAATTGGTCTGTCACAATTTATCGGTGCGCTTGGGCCAGTACTGGCAGCAGGTCCGCTTGATAGTATTGCCTACAGCCATCGGCTAAATTGGCGTGCAACCTTTCTCGATCTTGGACTACTAGGGTGCCTACTCTGTCTGTTAATCGTTTTTATAGTTAAAAACCGTGACGGCTCAGATCATCAAAGCGAACCCACCATAAGGGTCAATGTATCTAAAGGCTCTTTCTTAAGCTTTTTATCCGATTGGCGAGTCTGGAGCATTGCCCTATACTCCGGCATGGTCTATTTTGCCATCGAGTACCTTTCCGAAAACAGTGGAAAACTCTTTTTAACCCTAAAAGGTTTTGCAACCGTTGAGAGCTCTTATTTTATTACCGACACTTGGCTTGGCTTTGCCATCGGCTGCCCTTTTTTGGGCTTTCTTTCTGATTTGTTTAACAAACGAAGGCCTATAATGATTGCAGCAAGTCTCATTGCCTTGATAGCGATGCTTCTCATTATTTATCTACCAGCCAACCTTCTCTTAACAAGCCTTGCCTTTTTTTTATTAGGCATAGGCGCCAGCGGGCAAAGCATTAGTTATACCATGATGACCGAATACAGCAGCAAACGATTTGTGGCAGCCGCTCTCGGTTTTAACAATGCCATGATTAGCGTGTTTGCTGGTGCAAACGCACCCTTAATTGGGGCCTTGGTAAAACTCTATGCCGGCACTCAAGCACCAGTACTGAGTGACTACCAAAACAGCTTTTTACTCATTGTCGTTTTAATGTTTTTTGCCATCTTGCTCGCAAGCTTCTTCATCCCTGAGACTTACACCGAAGACTCTTAACGAGTCTTGCAAGCTCAGAATAAGCCGATTGTGGAGGAGTTCTCTTGAGTGGCGTCTTGCTTAAGCTCACTTTCTTGGTTCACTCTTGCTCTTAGCAAGGCAAGATCATCTTTGGACTTAAAAAATGTATCTCTTTTATTTTGAAGGGACTCTTGGTTTTCAAAACTAGAAAGATTGGCTCGATGCTTATCTTGTTCCGGCGAAGTTGGCTTTCCTTGGTTTTGACTAAGCGAATTTAACCTCTCATTCCAGAGAGCCATTTTATCACTCATGCTCATTTTATCTGAAAAGGTCTCTGAGGACTTGTTAAGAGTATTTGCCTTACTTTGCTGTACCTCATCAGCACTAGCAAGGCTCGCTTCTGATGGCTCAGCGGCCATTTCTTGATTTTGACTATGCGTTGCCCCGTCGGCATGTAAAGTATTTTGCGCCTCTAGCGTTTGCGCCTTTACAGTTTTTTGATGCTTTTTAAAAAGATCAAAGCCGATTTTGAGGCTAACACCTGCAAGTGCAACCGATGCCATCACCAAGGTAGAAGGAGGAAATGCCACCATGGCGATGCTAACCGAGAGACAAAAACCATAGATGAGAGCCGTTTGTAAATAACTGTTTCGTTTAACGCGTAATTTCTCAATTTTCTTATTTGCCTCATCAGACAAGGGCGCCGACTCGATGGCGCTTAATAACGTTTTTTGTGTTGGGCTCAAATCATCTTCTTTGGGTTTGCTAGTCAATCTATTGTTGCTAGCAAAGTAGGCCTGCTTCAAAGAAGTTTTTTCTTCTTGCGCTAGAGCTTGGTAAGTTTCTTTCTCTTGAGGGGACAAAGCCTCAATTCGACTCTCAAACTTTGTTTCTTGTAAGGCTTCATTAACATAGTAGGCACGGGTTAAATTACTGCCAATTAACACGCCATAGGAGACCATGAAGATCCCACCTAGTAAATCAACGCTTATGCCTGCCACACTCTCTGTTGATTTTAGAGCAGAACTTACTGCACTGCTGCCAACAAGGGACGCAAGCCCCGCACTGGCAGAACCCAACTTAACACTAATATCGGCAAGTAAGGTCCTTTTTATATTAGCTTCATAAGGCTTTAAGTCTTTTTTTTGAGCCAGCTGGCAGTATTTGGCACAAGAGATAAGACCATCCAGTCCTAAGAAACCAAAGCCCGCCATTTGAGCAATGTTTGCTTCACTTAATAAAGTTTTAGAGGCATCTTTGTCGATGGATTTAAAAATTTTTGACAGTTGATAGCCAACTTTCGAGAAATAGAAAGCAGCAAGAGAGCTGTCTTCCGTTAATTTCTGCGGATCTGAGACCATCGCCGGATCCTCAAGTTTGCCTTAATATAACTTTAGAAGCAGAATCTTGTTTTAGCCAGTAAGGTAGGGTGACCAGCTTGGCTCTTGAATTAAGTGTCCAGCTGGATGAATGGTCTTTTGAGTCAAGGTATCAATGGAGACAATTCTAAGGCTTTGCTCCCCTTCTTTGTTTTTGCTTGCATAAATAATGAAACGATCATTAGGTGATATACTCGGAGACTCATTTTGGCCCTTGAAGGTCAAAGGGGTGAGCTCTTTGTTTTTCATCGACTGTTTAGCAATGGAAAAACGGCTGCCTCTTCGGTGCATCATAATCAATTCTTGCCCATTACTGCTTATTTTAGGGTGGGCATTATAGTTTCCATCAAAGGTTAAGCGTGAAATGCTCTTAGTGCTTAAATCAATTTGATAAATCTGAGGTGCACCACCTCGGCTGGAGGTAAAATACAACGATTGTCCATCGCGGCTAAAGGTGGGTTCGGTATCAATCGAACCACCGTCGGTCAATCGTCTTAAATTTTGACCATTTCGATTAATTAAATAAATCTTAGGACTGCCATCTTTGGATAAAACCAGCGCTAGCTCTTGACTGTCTGGTGACCAGCTGGGGGCACCATTAATGCCAGGAAAGCTGGTTAGAAGCTCTCGCTCACCAGTGATAATATTTATTATATAAATCTCTGCCTTTTTATTCTCGAATGAGACATAGGCAAGCTCTTTACCATTTGGCGCCCAACTGGGTGACATCAGTGGCTCTGAAGAGCTAATTAAGGTTTCTGAATTTTTGCCATTATAATCAGAGATCCTTAAAGTGTACTGTCGCGGCTTTCGAGTGCTGTCAATGGAGACGTAGGCAAGCTTTGTGGAAAATATGCCGCGCTCCCCAGTTAAATAGTGAAAAATGAGATCACTAATGTGGTGACTTAAACTCTCTAAGTCTTTTTTGTCTATGCGATAGTCCTTCTGCAACAGCTTGTGACTTTTACTAAGTGGGGTTAGCAGTGAAAAAGAGACATAAAGCCGCCCATCATTTAGATCACTTGCTGTGGTGTTGATTGCATAGTTTGCCCCTGACTCTTGTAAGGCCGGGTAATTAATTGTCTGACTCTCAGTAATGGGTGCTGTTTTAATCCAAGTAAATTTTTCAGTAAAACTTAGATCACTTCTAATCGTCTTTTTAAGCAGCTGTTCACTGTCATTCGTTGAGTCTTTTGCCAATAAAGCAATGGGGATTTTTTTTATCAAGCCTTTGGTCAGCTCTAAGTCTATGGCATGAGCATTTAAACAATTTAGCACGAACAATAGCAGGCAAAACAATCTCTTCACAACAAGCTCCTAGGCCATTTTTTGCAGATCTTTAGGGGTTACAGTTAAATTTAATACCTTAAAGAGTTTAAAAATCTCAGGATCACTTGGCACCGGCAAGGGCGAGCCTTGGTAGATGGCAAGTCTGGCAGAGCGATCAAGGGAAGGATCGCCACTGCTTTTAATTAAGTTAACACTCTGTACTTCGCCGTTGCTTGCAAGACTGACTTGAAAGCGACAAGATAAATTTAAGTTTGCCCTGCTTGGCACAATCCAGTTTTGTGAAATAGCCGCCAGGATTAAGGACTTATA
Source organism: Legionellaceae bacterium (assembly GCA_030148065.1). Taxonomy (GTDB): domain Bacteria; phylum Pseudomonadota; class Gammaproteobacteria; order Legionellales; family Legionellaceae; genus JASBUC01. The sequence continues at coordinate 4,481 of JASBUC010000074.1, forward strand.
TTTACTCACTTCACTTTGAATAAGCGCGTCTCTTTGTTTTTCCGCAAGTGCTGCTTGTCGTTGCTCTTCTGCCTTTTTAAGAGCAAGTGCTTTCTCACGAGCGTCTTCTTCTTTTTTCTTTTTAAGCGCCTTCTTTAGTTTGTTGAGTCTTGATTTCTCGGCAGCGAGACGTTTCTGAGTCACTTTTAATTTTTCTGCCATCTCTTGCTGTTGCTTAGCAGCAGATTGCAATTCACGCTGCTTTTTGGCAATTGCTCGTTTTTTAGAGCGCTCTAAGGATGCTTGTTCATTTTTAAGCTTTCTGAGAGCCGCCTGCCTATCTTGGGTTGATTCTTTTAACTCTTTTAGTGTTTGTTGATAGCGCTCTTCTTCGGCGGCACGTTTTTTCTGCTGTAAGCGGCGAGCGTTTACTATTTCATTCATTTCTCGAGTGAGCTCTTGCTGATTAACGGACACGGCTTTAATGGTTTCAGGCTTTGGCGCTTTGGCAATTTCTGCAGTTTCTTGCGATGGCTTATAGAACACTAACTCAAAAATTAAAGCAAGAAAAATAGCCCCGTGTAGGAGGAGTGAGTAAAGAAATGACTTGCTGTAGCTTCCTCTCATGCAAGCGCTCCGTCAGTGTCAGTCTCTATTGGTGCCGTCAGTAGTCCAACTTGTTCAGCCCCACTTTTTTGCAAGACACTCATTAAGTCCACCACTTTCTCATAAGGCACCTCTTTATCGGCTTTTACCAATACTTGTAATGGCTTGTGCTCATCTCTTGCCAATTGAAAGTGGGCACTCATGCGAACCATGATTTGTTTTAGATCGTTAAAACGTGTTTGCTCCTCACCATGTTGAAGAAAGTAAGTCCCTTTTTTATCAACGGAGAGTATAAAAGGCAGGTTGTCACTGTCGGTAATAATTTTCTTACCACCAACGCTTGGCAAGGCAACCTTCACTCCTTGGGTCAACATAGGCGTGGTAATCATAAAAATAACCAAGAGCACCAACATAACATCGATGTAGGGAACAATGTTAATTTCAGCCAAAGGCTTTTTTTTACGGATCATTGTACTAATTGCCTATCTAAAATAGCGGTTAGTTCCTCTTGAAACATTTGGTATTGATTGCTGAGCTTTTCAACATCATTGGTATATCGGTTATAAGCAAGAACGGCTGGAATGGCAGCAAACAAGCCCATGGCGGTTGCCACTAAGGCTTCTGAAATACCGGGCGCGACCATGGCAATGGTCGCTTGTTGTACTTGGCCTAGAGCACTAAAAGCATTCATAATTCCCCAAACCGTACCAAACAAACCGATGTAGGGACTAACCGATGCAACCGTTGCTAAAAAAGGTAAGTGTCTCTCAAGCTTTTGATGTTCTTTTAGGAGGGCTACTCTCATCGCTCTAGTAATGTTCTCAAGCCCGTGTGGGTTGTTGTCTTTTTTTTGAGCGATGAAGGATTTAAAACCGTGATAGAAAATATTAGACAACCCTGAGAGTGTTGTTTTTTTCATCTCAAGGGATGAAAAAAGTTGACTTAAGTTTTCACTTGCCCAAAAGGTCGATTCAAATTTATTGCAGAAAAGTTCAGCGGACTTTAAATAAAAATATCGTTGAAAGATAAACAACCAGGAAAAAACCGAGCCCAGTAGTAAGATTGCCATCACCATCTTCACGACCAAGTCAGCATGAGTGAAGTAAGAAAGTATAGTGGGGTTTGGGCCCATAAGATCCTCTAGCCAGTTCTAAACATGTTAAGAAACGATATCAAAAAAGGGCTAGCCGCTCAATCACTAAACTTTATTCGCGCTCATCATTAGGACGGGAAAGGCCAAAATGATCGTAAACCTTGTGACTGATGGTGCGCCCTCTTGAGGTTCTGTTTAAAAAGCCTTGTTGAATTAAATAAGGCTCGATTACATCCTCAATCGTTCCCCGCTCTTCACTTAAGGCTGCTGCCAAACTATCTAGTCCAACAGGCCCTCCTTCGAATTGTTCGATGATTAAGGTGAGATATTTTCGGTCCATGTAATCAAAGCCAAGTAAGTCGACTTCTAAAACGTCCAAAGCACCTTCAGCAAGTTTGCAGCTTATGATTCCATCGCCTTGTACTTCGGCAAAATCTCGAACACGGCGCAATAAACGATTAGCAATTCTTGGCGTACCTCTTGAGCGCTTTGCAATGTTTAGACAAGCATCTTTTTCTATTTCCACCCCTAAGATCTTAGCCGTTCTCTCGATGATTAAGGCAAGCGTCTCTGCTTTATAAAATTGCAACCTTTGCACAATGCCAAAACGATCTCTTAAGGGGGAGGTCAAAAGGCCTGCACGAGTGGTGGCACCAATTAAGGTAAATGGGGGTAATTCAAGCTTAATTGAGCGTGCTGCAGGCCCTTCCCCAATGACAATGTCCAACTCATAATCTTCCATTGCTGGGTAGAGTATTTCCTCAATTTGGGGACTCAAGCGATGAATTTCATCAATAAACAACACATCATTTTCTTCAAGATTGGTTAAAATGGCAGCAAGATCGGCGGCTTTTTCTAACACCGGGCCAGAGGTTTGCTTAATTTTAACCGACATTTCATTGGCCACAATGTTGGCAAGAGTGGTCTTACCAAGACCTGGTGGCCCAAAAATTAACACGTGATCGAGCGGCTCTTGTCGCTTAAGAGCGGCTTTTATAAACACCGACATTTGCGCACAAACCGCCTCTTGGCCTTGGTAATCGGCTAATAACTTTGGCCGTACGGCTCGATCAACCTTGTTCTCATCGATGTTTGCTTCAGGACTTAATAATTGATCGTGTTCTATCATCTTATTTAAAAATTTTATTGAGTAAGTTTGCTAAGCGGTAACCTGCTAGCGCTAATTGTCTCTCAACCGCATCGGTGTTCTTTTCTATGTAATTAGCACTGGGCACACTCCCTAAAGGGACCTCATGCGCTTGCACGCCAAGCTGGTAGCTTTCAGTTTTCCAGTGAGTCACATCTAAATCATAGGCTTCTTTCGCGACCTCAGATAACGGCACTGCCTCCATGACCTTTTGACTAATTTTATCGATTGAGGCTTTATCACTGACATTGTAGCTGTATCCATAGCTTGGGAAAAGGTTTATACCACTGTCCCACAGCTTGTGTAAATTTCTAATTTCATAGCCATTTGCTTCAGTGTATTTCACATCATAAAGATTTCCACCTCGGTCACTTTTGGGAAAATCGACTGAGTAGAGCTCTATGGTATGCAGTGGCTGGTGTATGTCCCCAACAAAGTGAATGATTAAGCTTAAATTTCGCACTTTAACGTAATCGTTGGCCTTCTCAGAGTTAAGAGAGCGCTTTAATTGATCGAGTGCAGTCACAACATTGTCTCTTGGAATTAACTCAGGCACTTTGGTGTCATCGATGACATAGGGGGACTCAATGTAGTGCCATGTGGTCATGGTGCTTAGGTAGTTCGGATAGGCTTTTAAATCATCGGCCCACTTCGAGAGTGCCATGAAGGTGTAATTAGGGTGTGCTGGATTAAAATCGTATTTGTATTTAACCGTATTTTCAGCGGCCATCAAGGGCAAAAGTTTGTCAATTTTTTCCTTGGCGCTTGGGGAGAGGTGGGCATATGCAATGTTTGCCACGGTCATATGCCCTGCTTCCCACCAAGCGTTTGCAGCGATACTAAAGCAACACATCAAAAAAGACATTCCACACTTTTTAAAATCCATTTTCATATCGCTCATCCCACTTTAGTGATTATTCAAATTCTGGCGCCACTTGATAGATACCAGGTGCGTTTCTTAAGTATTCCTTGTAATCCATGCCATAACCAAAGATGTAGTGATCATCAACAGTTAAGCCAACGTAATCCGCATTCGCTAAACCGTTCTCAACTCGCTTATGGTGCTTATCAACCAACACAGCGGTTTTAACTTCTTTGGCGTCTGCTTCAATGCTCTCAACAATTTTTGCAAGAGTAATGCCGCCATCTAAAATATCATCGACAATCAGCACGTGTCGATCTTTTAAATCACAAGAGGGTCTAACCTTCCAATAAAGTTCGCCACCTCTGGTTTCACCTTGATATCGAGTAGCGTGAACGTAATTAACTTCCAGGGGAAAATCCAGTCTTAACAGTAAACTGCCCATTGGGATCAAGCCACCAATCATCACGCACAGTAACACTGGGTTTTTATCTTCATAATACTCTCGAATCTTAATTGCCATTCGATCGAGGGCTGCTTCAACTTCATTAAGGGTGTAGAGACAATTTGCGGTTTTATAAACTTTTTTTATTTCGCTAGGGAGTGACATAACTAATAAACCTTGGGTAATTCAAATTTAAGAACAGGCACTACTTGCCTAAGTAGCGACGCATTGTGCCCTATTGAGTTAAGCAATGTCTAATGTTTTACAAACATTGCTAATTCCATGTGGGTATATATGTGAATCCGAAGTCAAAATAAATGAGTTACTAAAACCACCTATGCCAACGTGCCGCGCTTTATGCGCGGCATCCAAAAAGCCAAATAGACTAGATCCCGCGCATTAAGCGCGGGAAGTAGGGGCTTAGAGGAAACATTGAGTCCGACTTCGGATTCACATATACACTCAGAATACTTACTGAGTCTCGTCTTTTCTTCGAGTGGGAAAACGGTTGTTGAGATAGCTGACGTTATTTTGGCCGCCTTCGGTTATTTTACCAACCCCTTCTTTGTTGACCTCGTCGATTCGCAGCACTGAATGCATGGGAATGTAGGTCCGCTTAACATCGCTAAATTCGGTTTTGAGCTTTTCTTCTGAGGGATCAACCACTAAAGCAGTTGTTTCACCAAAGACAAACTCTTCAACCTCTAGAAAGCCAAACATCTCACTTTCACAGATTTGTCTTGCATAAATTTCATAAACAGAGTCTTTGCAGATGAAGGAGACTCGAAACAGTGGAGAGGACGGCATAAACTTACAAACCCAAAGAAAACATGGGCAAATTATACAAAAAAAGAGTGAAAAACACTAATTTTGTTTATCAATACCGTACTATCCCATTAAAAAATATAGACTTTTGTTCCAATTTCAACTAAATCAAAAAACTCGATAAGCTCATTATTAGCCATTCTTACGCACCCTTTTGAGACGGCTTTGCCTAATTCTTCTTCATAAGGCGTGCCGTGAATGTAAATGTAGCGACTAAACGTATCGACTCCATTGCCTAAATTGCGGCCCTCTTCTAACCCTGAAAGCCATAGGATTCTTGTTAAGATCCAGTCCCTGTCTGGGGATCTGGCTTTTAAGGCTGCGTTATAAATCTCACCTGTGGGCTCTCGACTAACAAACACCGTATTAAGTGGTGCGCCCGTACCTATTTTTTGTTTAATTTCATGCCAGCCTCTAGGGGTACAGCCACTGTTTTCCTGCTCACCTAGCCCATTTAAAGCGGTAGAAATGTTAAAACGTTTAATGATCTTGCCCTGTTCTTCTAAAAAAAGGGTTTGTTTTGTCGTATCGATAGTAATCATTCGCATCAATAAAGTCGCATTTTAGAGATAGATTCGCTATATTCTAGGTATCTTTCACGAAATATCTAGTTAGACCTTGCTATATGAGAAAAGGAATTAACAAATTACATGGATTAGCTAGAGTTCTAGTCTTTGAAAAAATACTCAGTGAAAGCGAGGGTCTTCAATATCAAAAAGAAGCCAAACAACAAAATAAAAGCTTAGTTGCCTACCTAGTCGAACAAAAAATCTTAAAGCCCTCACAAATTGCCCAAATAGCCAAAGATTTCGGCGTGCCAATCCTTGACATACATTACATGGACAAAGACAGCATCCCTGTTTCTTTAGTGAATGAAAAACTGGTGCGTCAACATCAAGCTCTACCCCTATTTAAACGTGGTGAACATTTGTTTGTAGCCATAGATGATCCAAGCAAACAAAGCAGTTTAAAAGAAATCCAATTTCACACAGGCTTAATCACCCATCCAGTCATCGTGGAGAGTGATAAATTAGTACAAACCATCGATGCCGTTTTTAATGAGCCTGAATCTGATAGCTTGGGGGACTTTCTTGAAGACAGCTCTGATCTAGACTCTTTAGAAATTAGCTCAACCGAGGAAGAAGAAGCCGAAGAACAAGATACCGGTGGTGCAGATGATGCCCCCGTCGTTCGTTTTGTGCATAAAATTTTAATCGATGCGATAAAGCGAGGGGCCTCTGATCTTCATTTTGAACCTTATGAAAAAACTTATCGTGTTCGATTTAGAATTGATGGCATGCTAACAGAAATAGCGAGCCCTCCTCTGAATCTTGCAAGCCGTATTACCGCTCGTATAAAGGTGATGTCCAATTTAGATATTTCTGAGCGCCGAATCCCACAAGATGGGCGCTTTAAAATGAAGATTTCACGCACCAAATCAATCGATTTTCGAGTCAGTACTTGTCCAACTGTTGGTGGTGAAAAGGTAGTGATGAGGATTTTAGATCCTTCAGCCACCAAACTTGGCATTGAAGCATTAGGCTTTAGCAAAAAACAAAAAGAGCTTTTTGTTAAAGTCGTAGAGCAGCCGCAAGGAATGCTGTTGGTAACAGGTCCCACAGGCAGTGGTAAAACGGTGACACTCTACACAGCGTTAAACCAATTAAACCGACCTGAGAAAAACATTTCAACGGTTGAAGATCCGGTGGAAATTAAACTAACCGGTGTTAATCAAGTAAACATCAACCCAAAATCAGGACTCACCTTCCCCAGTGCTCTAAGATCGTTTCTACGGCAAGATCCAGACGTCATCATGATTGGTGAGATACGAGATCTCGAAACGGCTGAGATTGGCGTGAAGGCGGCTCAAACCGGACACTTTGTCCTCTCAACACTGCACACCAACAGCTCTGCAGAGACGCTTACCCGCATGCTAAACATGGGAGTTCCGGCCTTTAACATTGCCAGTTCTGTCAGTTTAATTATTGCTCAACGCCTGGCTAGACGTCTTTGTGAAAACTGCAAAGAGGAAGACAAGAGCATTCCTGCTGAAGTGCTCTATGCCGAGGGCCTCTCTGAAGAGGACGTAAAACAATGCAAACTGAAGAAAGCCGTTGGTTGCAATCATTGCTCTGGGGGGTATAAAGGTCGGGTTGGTTTATTTGAAGTGATGTACATGAGTAAGGAAATTGGCAGAATCATCATGCAGGGTGGCAACTCACTCGATCTAGAAAAGCAAGCGAAATCAGAAGGCATGTTAACCATTCGAGACTCAGGCCTTGCTAAGGTACTCGATGGCATAACTAGTTTAGAAGAAGTCAATCGAGTCACGATTTCATAAAGGAATTTTATGGCAGATAAAAAGGACGCACTCACCGCCTACGCCTGGAGTGGGGTAAATAAACGTGGAGAAAAAGTCTCTGGGGTGCAGGATGCTAGAAGCACCGCAATTTTAAAAGCGGATCTTAGAAAACAAGGGATTATGGTCAAAAAGGTTGCCAAAAAAACCAAACCTCTCTTTAGCAAACGAAGTAAAAAAATTCAACCTCAAGACATTGCGGTGTTTACCCGCCAAATGTCAACCATGATGGAGTCAGGGATCCCTTTAATCCAATCCTTTGACATTGTGGCAAAAGGTCAAGTAAATGAGAAAATGACTAATCTGATCCTTGAGATTAAGACCAGTGTGGAATCTGGACTAACCCTAGCAGAAAGCCTCAAAAAACACCCTGATTACTTTAATGATCTCTATTGCAACTTAATTGATGCTGGTGAGCAATCAGGTGCCCTTGAAATCATGCTCGATAACCTTGCAAGTTATAAAGAAAAAGTAGAGTCGATAAAGAAGAAAATTAAAAAAGCCCTTTTTTACCCAATTGCTGTGTTGATCATTGCCTTTTTAGTCAGTGCGGCCCTGCTTATTTTTGTGGTGCCACAGTTTGAAGAATTATTTAAAGGCTTTGGTGCCGATCTACCTGGCCTCACCAGAGTGGTCATCGACATGTCAGAATTTTTTCAAGCTTATTGGTATCTAATCTTTGGCATCCTCGTTGGGCTTGGCTGGGGATTTATTTATTTGAAAAAAAATTCTACCGCGTTTGCCTATCAGCTTGATAAGTTTAGTCTTAAATTTCCTATTATCGGTCAAATACTACAGAAAGCCGCCATTGCCCGCTTTTCAAGAACACTGTCCATTACCTTTGCTGCCGGCATGCCGTTGGTGGACGCTTTAAAATCTGTCTCAGGCGCTACGGGCAATATCTTATACGCCGATGCTACTCGACAAATAAAAGAAGAAGTTTCAACCGGTCAGCAAATGCAATTTGCGATGAAAAAAACCAACCTTTTTCCAAACATGGTTATCCAAATGATAGCCATTGGCGAAGAGTCTGGTTCGCTTGAGAGCATGCTTTTAAAAGTTGCTGACTTCTACGAAGAAGAGGTGGATGCCGCTGTGGATGCGCTTAGTAGCTTACTAGAGCCCTTGATCATGGCCGTACTTGGTGTCATGGTTGGGGGCCTGGTGGTAGCAATGTACATGCCCATCTTCAAACTTGGAGCGGTGGTTTAGAATGAGCCTAATCGAATTCACGGAGTTAAATTTTTATTTAGTGTGTGCGCTATGCATGCTGTTTGGGTTGTGTGTGGGTAGTTTTTTAAATGTGGTCATTTATCGCTTACCCATTATGCTCAATAATGAATGGACCTCTGAGTGCCAGACTTTTTTAAAACTTGCAGCGGAAAAAACGCCCGTAAAATCATTTAATTTATTTCTACCGAGATCTCACTGCCCATCCTGCCAACAAACAATTCCTTTGCTTAGAAATATCCCGCTTTTTAGTTATCTACTACAAAAAGGGCGATGTGCTTATTGCCAGCAAAAAATTTCGTTTGTTTACCCACTAATTGAAGTACTAACCGCCCTACTCACCCTGTGGTGTTTTATTTATTGGCAAGCGAGTCTTGCCTTTGTTTTTTCATGTTTGCTGATCTGGGGTTTAATTTGTTTAACGTTTATTGATTTAAAAACGCAATATTTACCTGATAATTTAACCTACCCCTTGCTTTGGATGGGGTTATTTGCGAGCATTTTTCATACTTTTTGCTCACCTACAGAGGCTATTATAGGCGCCATTGCGGGTTACATGAGCCTTTGGTTGGTGGTAAAGATTTTTTATCTACTTACTAAAAAAGTTGGCATGGGCCAAGGGGATTTTAAACTTTTTGCTTTAATTGGTGCATGGACTGGCTGGCAAACTCTAGCGCTAACCTTGGTCATTTCCTCTTTTTTGGGGGCCATTATTGGCGTGCTGTACTTAAAGTGCAAAGGAGAGTCACATGACACCCCCATTCCATTTGGCCCTTATTTATGCCTGGGTGGCTTTGTGTCCTTTTTCTGGGGCTCAGAGATTTTAAATTGGTACTTAAGCACGGCAATGATTGACCCTAGCTAGAGGATCCATATAAAATTAGTCTTTCACTCTCGGAGATTTTCTAAATGGCCCACTTTGCAGAGATCCGCAATAAAATAGAAAAAGATAACATCAAATTTATCGACTTACGCTTCACTGACACCTTAGGTAAAGAACAACACATCACAGTTCCCGTGAGCCAACTGGATGAAGACTTTTGCGAAAATGGCAAAATGATTGATGGCTCCTCGATTAAAGGATGGCAAAAAATTCATCAATCTGATTTGGCCATGCTACCTGATTTAGACACTGCGGTCATCGATCCTTTCTACAAAGCACCTACAATGAACATCCATTGTGACATTGTTTGCCCAAGTACGATGATGGGGTATGAAAGAGATCCTCGCTCTGTGGCCAAAAGAGCTGAAAATTATCTAAAGTCAACCGGCATTGCTGATACTTGCTACTTTGGCCCAGAGCCCGAATTTTTCATCTTCGATGACGTCCGCTGGGAAGACAACATGAGAGGCGCTTTCTACGAAGTAAACTCCAAAGAAGCGCACTGGAATTCAGGGACAGCCTTCGAAGAAGGGAACATTGGTCACCGACCCAATGTAAAAGGTGGCTATTTCCCAGTGCCACCGGTTGACTCCTCACAAGATTTACGAGCAGAAATCTGCTTAACCCTAGAAAAAATGGGCATGGAAGTCGAGGCTCATCACCATGAAGTGGCAACCAGTAACCAAAATGAAGTCGCCACAAAGTTTAACACCCTAACTCGTAAAGCCGATGAGCTCATGACTCTTAAATATGTGGTTCACAATGTCGCTCATGCTCATGGTAAAACGGCAACCTTCATGCCAAAACCCCTAGTTGGTGACAATGGCAATGGCATGCATCTGCATCAATCTCTGTTCAAAGAGGGTGAAAACCTTTTTACAGGCAATGGCTATGCGGGCTTATCTGATTATGCCTTGTACTACATAGGCGGCATCATCAAGCACGCCAAAGCCTTAAATGCCTTTACTAATCCTGCGACGAACAGTTACAAACGCCTAGTTCCAGGCTTTGAAGCACCGGTTCTATTGGCTTACTCTGCTAGAAACCGCTCAGCTGCCATACGCATTCCTCATGTTTCCAGTGAAAAAGCAAGGCGGATTGAAGTTCGATTTCCTGATCCACTGGCCAACCCCTACCTAGCCTTTAGTGCAATGATGATGGCAGGCCTTGATGGCATTAAAAACAAGATTCACCCAGGTGATGCTATTGACAAAGATTTGTATGATTTGCCACCTGAAGAGCTTAAAGATGTGCCTAGCGTTGCCGTCTCTCTTGAAGAAGCCTGTGAATGCTTAAGAGCTGATCATGAGTTTCTTCTTGCTGGTGATGTCTTTAGTCACTCCTTAATTGAGAGCTACATTAATTTAAAGTGGACTGAAATAGAGCGCCTAAGAATGACCACTCACCCAGCTGAATTTGACATGTACTACAGTGGCTAATGAGGAACGTGATGAATGCTATTAAAGTTTTAGTGTTATTTTTTTCTCTAATCTTCACTCACACAGCCTCTGCAGAGATTTACAAATGGGTTGATGATCATGGCGTTACCCACTACTCAGACTCGCCCCATGTCGGGGCGACGCAAGTCGAATTACCTAAAATAGAGGTCTATAAAGCAAAGGCACAAGAAAAGCCGATTGAAGCAGAAACAAAGAGTGAAAAAGCCTCAAATGAAGACGCTGATTTTCCATATCAAGAGCTTGAAATCAGCAGTCCACAAAATGATGGCAGTGTGCGTGATAACCAGGGCAATGTGACTGTAAAGGTAAGCACCATTCCCAAGTTGCGAGCAACGGATCGAATCATACTCTATTTGGATGGTCAAAAAATAGCTGGCCCTCAGCAAAAAACAACCTTTAAGCTTTATAATGTCGACCGAGGTGAACACCAACTAGCGGCTGAAATTGTCGATCAGAATGATAAAGGCATCATTCGAAGTAGCAGCATTACCTTTTTCATGATACGGATCTTGATTCCAGCCAACAGACCTCAAAGCCCCTAATTTTGAAATCTCTCGTTGAACACTTGAAAATTTCAAAAGTGCCCCAATCTAATTTCTAAATTTCATTGACATCAGCTAGGAGTTAAACATGTCAGATAAGACAAGTGAAACCATTGAATTTCAAACCGAAGTAAACCATTTACTGCATTTAGTCATCCATTCTCTATACTCTAATAAAGAAATCTTTTTACGAGAGTTGGTGTCTAACAGTTCCGATGCCTTGGATAAGCTTCGTTTTTTAGCCTTATCTAATGCTGATCTTTATGAAAAAGACTCTGATCTTAAAATTACTATTTCCTATGACAAAGAAGCCAAAACCATTACGGTTAGTGATAATGGCATTGGCATGAACAAAGATGAGATCATTACGAATCTTGGTACCATTGCCAAATCAGGCACCAAAGAATTTTTAAGCAACCTAACTGGTGATGAAGCTAAAGACTCACACCTAATTGGTCAATTTGGTGTGGGCTTCTACTCTGCTTTCATCGTAGCTGACAGAGTTACCGTCCTTTCAAGAAAAGCGGGGCAAGATCCTAGCGAAGGCGTTAAGTGGGTCTCGAAAGGAGAAGCCAATTACGAACTTGACTCTGTAAAGAAAACTGGTCGCGGCACCGACATTATTTTGCACTTAAAAGGCGACTGTGAAGAGTTTCTTAACGACTGGCAATTAAAAAACATCATCAGCAAATACTCTGATCACATCTGCTGGCCGATTCAAATGCAAAAAGTTGACTTTGAAGAAGAGGACAAAAAAGACAAAAAAGAAGACAAACCTGCTGAGTTTGAAACCGTTAACAAAGCAACGGCCGTTTGGACCATGGCAAAAAGTGAGATTAAAGACGACGATTATAAAGAGCTCTATAAGCACATCTCTCACGATTTTGAAGATCCACTAATGTGGGTGCACAACCATGTTGAAGGCAATCAAGACTATATAAGCTTATTCTACATTCCAGCAAGAGCCCCCTTTGATTTGTACAACCATGAGAATAAACACGGCCTAAAACTCTATGTAAAACGTGTTTTTATCATGGATGAAGCCGATCAGTTCCTACCACGTTACTTACGATTTGTTAAAGGAATTATTGATTCATCTGATCTTCCTCTAAACGTCTCTCGTGAAATACTGCAAGACAATAAACTTATCTCTAACATAAAATCAGCCAGTGTTAAGAGAATTTTAAGCACTCTTGAAAAACTTGGTAAGAATGACAAAGAAACCTACCAAAAATTCTGGGATAACTTTGGCCCAGTATTGAAAGAAGGCCCAATTGAAGACTTTGCTAACAAAGAAAAAATAGCATCCCTTCTACGCTTTAGCACCACTCATACTGATGAAGAAGCTCAAACTATTTCACTCGATGACTACCTAGAGAGAATGGATGATAAGCAAGACAAAATTTACTATGTTACTGCCTCTAGTTTCATCGCGGCTAAAAACAGCCCTCACCTTGAGTACTTTAGAAAGAAAGGCATCGAGGTATTACTGCTAAGCGATCGCGTCGATGAATGGTTGGTCTCCCACCTGTCAGACTATAAAGGTAAGCAATTACAGTCAATTGCCAAGGGCGACATTGATGTGTCCGATGAAGAGCCGAAAGAGACTAAAAAGGACCAAAAGAAGTTTGAGTCCGTCTTAAAGCAAATGTCAGAGGTTCTAAAAGACAAGGCAAAAGAAGTTCGCCTTAGCAAGCGTTTAACCGACTCTCCAGCGTGCGTGGTAGCCGATGCACAAGACATGGGTCTTGAAATGCAACGTATTATGCAAGCAGCTGGCCAAGATGCCCCGGCCAGTAAGCCTATATTCGAAATCAATGCCAACCACCCGTTGGTTTCACAATTGCACAGTGAAACTGATGATGAGTTGTTTTCTGAGTGGACCGTGCAGTTGTTTGAGCAAGCCATTTTGGCTGAAGGCGGTGAACTAGAAAACCCTGCTGAATTTGTAAAAAGAACCAACAAATTAATGCAGCAACGTAGCTAATTGCGTTTGGCCTACTTCCTATTTGAGGTAGGCCAATATTTCCCTATCGCTGATGATCACAAAGGCATTTCATGGATTTATCTCTGTACTACTGTTTTAAAAAGCAAGCGCAATTGACCCCAAACAATCATTGCTTAACGGATAAAACAGGCTCCATTACCTACCAGAAAGCTCTAAATGAAATTGACACTATTATTGCAAACCTAGATCACTACAACATTAGTAGCCAGGATGTTGTGGCAATCTATTCTGAAAAAAGTATTAAAGCTCTTTTAAGCTTTATTGCCTTAAGCGCAATTGGTGCAGACGTCCTAACCCTAGACTTAGCCTTCCCGCAAGCCATGCTTGATTTCACTCTAGAGGATGCTTCCTGTCACTTTGTATTAACGGATAGAACGGCGGCCTTTGATAAGCAAACAGTTATCCAATTATCGACTCTAAACAGTCCTTCCATCAGCCCTGACATTGCAAAAAGACCTCAAGAGCAAATGCACTGGCTAGTCTACTCATCAGGTAGTACGGGAAAACCTAAAGGTATAAAGATTTCAACCAATGCGATGATTTGCTCGATTAACAGTCGACATCAACTCTCTAAAACCGTAGAAGATGAGAGCGTTGCCTGCACCATCTATTTTTACTGGGAAGCCTTTCGACCTCTTTTTACTGGCGCTAGTCTACACATTATTGAAGATCGGGATTTAGTACAAATTGAATGGTACATCGAGTATCTTATTCAACAGAGAATTACTGAAACCCTTTGGACGCCCTCCTTTGCTGAAATGATTGTAAAGTGTGACGGTTTAACCAAACTCAAAGAGTCACGTTTAAAAAGGGTGTGGCTAAATGGCGAGGTCGTTAGCAAAGCACTCTCTTTAAAGCTAACTGAAACCCTAGAAACCATAGCCTTTTATAATCTCTACAGTATTTCTGAAACCTTTGATGTTTCAGCAGAGCGCCTATGCAAAGAGACCTTAATCAATAGCGAGTTTGCAAGCATTGGAAGGCCTCTGCCTCATGTAAAAATTAAAGTACTCGATGACAACAAGAATGAGTGTGCAATCATGAGTAAGGGTGAACTCTACATCGGTGGTGAGAGTCTCTGTGAAGAGTACCTTAATCGTCCTGATTTAAATGAGCAGTCATTTCTATACCTTGTGAACCATGGCAAACTTGAAAAATACTTTAGAACTGGTGATGTTGCCTACCGCGATAAAGACAACCAACTGTATGTCCTTGGTCGACATGACAGCGTGGTGAAATTGAGAGGTTATAATGTTTCACTCTTACAAATTGAAGAAGTTTTAAAAGACACTTTGGAAATCGAACAATGTGTTGCCAAAGTTGCAAGTGATGCAAATGGAGCCCAGGCCATTGAAGTCTTTCTGTTACCCAATATGAAAGCAGACTTTATTAGCAAGTTTGAAATAAACCCTGTTAATGGCTCTGCCAGTAAGCTTGTTGCCTACCTTAGTAATTTTCTACCTCATTATGCCATCCCCAAGCATTATTTTGTGTTAGATGAACTAAACATCAACGCCTATTCATCAAAGCTTGAGCGTAAAAACTTAAAAAAACGATTCTTTGACTCAGAGAGCGAAGAAGCACTCGCTGAGCTATGGCATAAAACCTTGGCACTGCCATTAGATGAACTTACTGGCGATTTTGATTTTTTTGAACTTGGAGGCAGTTCTCTACAGGCCATTGAGTTTTCACATTTATTTCATAAAACATTTGACGTCCCTTTTAGCCTTGAGACACTTGAAAAGTGTTCGAAGATGAGCGAGCAGCTTGAGTTACTAAAAGGTTGTGAGTCCATCAGTGAATCCGCTAATACCTTTTTAGACATTCCTGAGTTATGTTTAAGTAACTCTGCTCCCATTGCGCTTGGTGCAACACTAAAAGCGGCTAATACTTTTTTAGTTACTGGCGCTACTGGCTTTCTAGGTGCTCACTGGTTGGCTGATGCTTTAGAGTCTCATCCAGAGGCTCACTACTACTGTTTAGTTCGAGGCCTTGATCAGCATGAGGCTTCGTTAAAGCTTAAGAATTCATTTATAAAATATGGCTTAGATCCAGCACTTCTTGGCAACTCTGTTACCATTATTGTTGGCTCTCTTTGCAAACCAAACCTTGGTTTAAGTCTGGATGCTTGGCAGCAATTAAGTGAAAAAATAGACGCCATTTTTCATGCGGCAGCGGAAGTGAATTTACTCTTTGGGTATGACAAGCTAAAGCCCTCCATTGTTGATGGCACAAATGAAATACTCAAATTCGCTTGCCATCACCATCTCAAACACTTACTCTACATTTCATCCGATGCGGTCTATACAAACCAGCATCAAAGCTTCTCAGAGAATTTTATAGGATCTGATAAAGCCAAAGCACTCGATTCAGGCTACGGACAAGCAAAGTGGGTTGCCGAGTCGTTAATTCAACAAGCAGCGATAAAAACTAATCTCCCCTTTACCATCTTTCGTTTAGGAAACCTAGCTCCTCATTCAAAGAAAGCCAAAGTGAACAAGCACGATGCCAATGCCACATTAATGCGCGTAATTTACAAATTAAAAAAACTACCTGAAGACTTTAGCTTTGAATTTACCCCCATTGATAAGGTGGTCTCGAAGATTCGTAACATTACTGACTCAGGAGAGAGCAAGACAATTTATGCCATCTCTGGTTTTAACCTTTTAAAGAGTGATGAGTTACAACAGTTAATGGGCTTTAAGGACTCTGCGATTATAAAAACAAAAGACTTTCAAGCCTTATTAGAAGAAAACAACGAACAAATAGCCGCCCTATTTGTTAAAGAGCAGATGTTTGCCACTAGGCAATACTACTTAGAGAGAGTTTGGCCCGCCAGTTTAACAGAAGACAGTTTGCTTCTCTCAAAGACTGAGATTCGTGAGGCTCTTAATTCTTATCTTGATCTAATTACTCAAACAAAGGCTGCATCTCATGTGGAATAGACGAATTTTTATAACAGGTGCAGGCCGAGGTCTAGGGCTTGCCTTATTAAAGACCGCACTTAGTAAGGGGGCCAAAGTCAGCGCCATGGTTCGACACATTAGTGATGAACTTGCCGCTATTAAATCTCCGAACCTACATCTTTATGTAGGCAATGTCAGCTCGGAGCCGCAGGTTGGCAACTGGATCTCAGAAGGCGTTGAGCGGTTTTCTGGTCTAGATCTGGTAATTAACAATGCAGGTGCCATGTTCTATATGAACATAGAAAAGCCATCACTAGCACAAATGCGAGAAATGGTTGAGACAAACTGCTTAGGATTAATAAACCTGATACATCATGCCCTGCCACACCTACTAAAATCAGAGAAGCCCTATTGGATAAACTTAAGCTCAGATGCAGCCAAAAGAGCTTTTCCAGGGCTAGCCGTCTACTCTGGCTCAAAAGCCTTTGTGGAATTTACCGCAAACGCCATGCGCCAAGAATTAATCTCACACAATGTTAAGATAACCAACGTTCAGCCAGGAAACATCGCAACCACCTTGCATCAGAAATCAACAGAAGCAGAGGCCATCAAAGAATTCGCAACCAACGATCATGGTCAATTCCTCAAAACCGATGATCTCACGCAAACCTTTGACTATCTACTATCGACCCCACATCATGTGGCAGTCAATGAAGTGTTAATAGAGCCATTGACGGAAAGTATCTAATATATACCCGTGAGACTCCAAAGTGCCCATTTTTATGATAATTAATTCCACCCCAGCGTCTTATCAAAAATGCGCCAGATCTATGGATATGACTTATTTTTGATAAGACGCTGAGATGAAATTAACCACACCTAAAAAAGGGCATTTTGAAGTATCACGGGTATACTCTGAGTAATCGACTCACAGTTAGTTCTGGATCCTTTGGGTCCCTT
>JASBUC010000006.1 GCA_030148065.1 Legionellaceae bacterium
GATCATGATAACGCTGTAGTGATTAAACGTGGGCTCTACAGACGAAATCTTAGGGGTTGTTGTGGGAGACGAAATTTAATCCTCAGAAAACCTGTCAAGTAGATATTAAATATTTTTTTAGTTAACAGGGAGAGTAGTTACGAAAAAAGATTCATACGCTGAAATCCATATTATCCATTATGTGTGTTTGAATATTTATAGGAGCAGTCTATATCATCGTCTTCTAATGAAGACTTACTATTAATAAATGCTTTAGACCAAAGGAATAAACCATCTGCAGCAGCGTCAACAACTATTCGCTCTGTGTTTCTCGTTTCAAGATTTAGATCTCGCTGTTCTTCAACTTTATGAATGGTTCGAGCAATCAATTTCTCTTTATCTTTAAATTGTGAGATAAAATCAGTGTTGGTTAGCAAAGACTTCATTTCTTGATAAATGGAGGTGGAAACATAACGCAATAATTCTTCTAATTTTTGTTCTGTTTTAATTGCATGTACTAGTAACTCTTCTAATTTAGCACCTCCTACTTCACCTTTCGAATGTTTAAGAATGTACGGCAAAGAACAGTCATGCCAGTCCTGAACAGTTTGCTTTAAACTATTGGTATAATCTATTGATTTTTCTAAGGCAACAATAATTCCATTTTTATCAAAACCCAACATCCGACCCATCATATTAATTGCCGTTACCCCATTGTGGTTTGGGAGATCAGGATTGGCACCATTTTCAAGCAACCATTGAGTTGTCGTACTATACCCTCTTGCAGCAATAGAAAGGTGTAGAGGTGTTTGTCCCCTACGATTTACTGCGTTAACTGAAATACCTGCTTGCATGATAATGATCATGTGCTCTCTAAAATCATAATCAAGCCAACAGTTAGCAAAATAGCACAATAGATTAATGCCAAATTCTTCTTGAGATTCTTGTTGCAAAAGTCTTGGGACTTGCCGTGCCGTTATCTTTTTCTGATTAACGTAGGAGGAAATTTCATCGTTACAATTAGAGCAACTGCCTTTTCTAGGAAGTCCTAAATTATAGAGCATTAATATTTGAGAAAGCCTTAATCCTGATAAACCATCTTTTGCTAGTTGTAGCAGTAGACTTTTTTCTTCTAATGACTCAACTAAGTAACTCTCTAAATACGCGTTAATTTCAATTCCACAGAACTCTGCTGTTTCTTTTTTTAAGTGTTTTAGTGCGTCAGTCGGGGGAACCAGGCCTAAGGTTTCAATAAGATAAATGATTAATTCTAGATTTTTACTCCTTATTGCTTTTCCAAGCAGGGTGTCATAGGCATTGTACTTATAAGCATACTTGCCTGAACTTTCAGAAAGAACCATGCTAGCAATGTCAATACCTCGCGCTTCAACCAGGTATTTGACCATTTCAAGGTTTCCTCCTTCTAAAGCGGCTTTAATAATTCCGTAGCCATGTCCCTTATTTTTGTTAAGGCTTGAACCTGTTTCAAATAAGTCTAATTTACAATTTTCTTCAAGGTGCTTAAGCGTCTTAACACAACCTCCTTTTGCCGCATCTTGCACAAAAGGATCAATATAACCTTGCTTTAGAACAAGCATCCTATTGTCAAGTAAGAACAAGGTCATTTCATAACAGCCTTCCTCCAACGCGTAGTGTATTTCCTTGTAGCCAATTCTAGCGCCTCGATTAAACAGTTCCTGTACCAATAGTAAATTTTTTGACTGTATGGCATTAACCAATATCGTTCCGTATGAAATATTACTATTGGGATCTGCCCCCTTGTCCATCAAGTAAATAGCAATATCAAGATGGCCTTTTCGAGCAGCTCTGCTTAAAGCCGTATCTTGAGTGCCAGGAAATTCTCCTTTGGCTTCAACGTTTACCTCGCAAACTTCGTATAAGTATTGAACTAACTCTAAATTCCCACTTTCTGCTGCAAACTTTAGTACTGGGCCGTTATCTAATCCTGAATGAATCATTTCATTTGAAGAAGCTTGTCCACTCTCAATTAACGCTCTTGCCTTTGTTAGGTCACCACTTTTACAGGCCCTATATAATTCATATTGCTTAGACATAAATATCATCTGCGAGTTACACAAACACAATATGGTATTTATTAAGCCAAACAAAGCAATACTGTATTTTTACCGTATTGTTCATTATTGATTCACCAAGGTAAAATATTCCTCATCTTTTTGTTGAGGAAACAAACTATGGCGAGATTACATCAGGCTGCCGCTGCTGGCGATGTTGATAAAGTGCAAGCGTATTTAAATGAAGGCGATGATCCTAATGATATGTCTGAAATTTTAAACTCATACGGTATGAAGCCGGTGCCTGGAGATGGCCGTCATGGTGGTTGGGGACGCAACGTAACCGCTCTTCATCTAGCAGCCTATAATGGACATACTAGCGTGGTGCGCCTGTTAGTAGCCGAAGGCGCTAATTTAGAGCAACGCGATGCTTGGAGAACGGTACCAGGTAGAAACGCTTTTGAGATAGCCATTGCGAATAGATTTATCAGCTGTGCCCGAACATTAAAAGAACTAGGCGCCAAAGATACGGCAAATGTCTTAAACTCAATATTTAATAATATCGATATCAGAGAATGGTTGGCCCATGCAGCCATCTACAAGCAACCTTCTCACATACAAGAGCTTTATGCAGAAAATCTTGTTAATAAAGAAATGGGGGAAATAGGGTTACGCCTTGCTGCGCAGTTTAATGCCATAGAAGTTGCGGAACTTTTAATAACACAGTATGAAGTATCTCCAAATGCTTTTAACTATAACGAACCATTAAGGTGTGGTGCCCCTCATGATGAACACAAAACACCCTTAGGCCTTGCGGCTGAATACGGGCATGTTGAAATGACGACGTTTTTATTACAAAAAGGGGCGAGTATTAACCAACCTACACATTTGTCATTAGGCGTACGAGATTCTACCCCATTAAGAGTTGCCTTATGCGAACATCGTTATAAGAAAGGTCATTCTAAGATCATTGAGTTGTTACTAAAGCATGGCGCTGATGCAACTAAAATTACTGAAGAATATCTTCAAAAACTTTTAGAAGATTTTATTTCGCCAACAACATCCTTTGCCAAATCGGTTACCAAACAAAACCACCCCATTTGGGAACCTGTTATCTCCTCAAAACATCCTAGTGAAACTAACTTAAATGACGGGAACAATCCGTCTCAAGAAACTTCATGCAGGATAATGTAATTAACATCAAATAAAAACCCTTGCCTGTCTTTAAATTTTTATGCTGTAACTAAGTGAGAACTAATATGCACATTGAAGTAATAATACCTGAAAATATTTTTGAATCATCAAACTTAACCGATTATGAGCTTGTTTATCTTAAAGACGCGCTAGCCGCGATAAAAGATGAATTTCCAAAGCTTGTCCAACACGCCGATGATAGCGATTGGATTCTAAGTTGTAGTTTAAATCCTGATGATAGTCTTAGGGTAACCGTGTCACCGAGTAATCCTATTGATACGCGGACTCCTCCCTTCTATCAGTTTGCTAGCATCAATTTATTTTTCGTTGAGATGAAGTTTGTAGAAGACTCAAACAATCATCTAACTTTCAATCTCAACCCATTAAAAAAACACAAGCGCTGTTTTCATCGCTCTATCTTAGATGAAGCCAAAAGTAGCGATGATGAGATAGGTTTTTTGCTAGACCATGAGAAGTACTGGACATTTAGGGCGAAAGAAGTGATTAGTTACTTAACTAGTGAAGATAATTTAACAGATGAAAGAGTTTTAGCAAAGCTTCCTGTATTTATTGATTCAGACAGTCTGGATTATCGAGCTGCAGCACTACTCTCCTTAAAAAAAGCACTAGAAATCCCTGAGCTGAAAGCCATGGCTAAAGAATTAATCATCAAAATAGCTAAACCAAGAGAAGAGTCTTGTACCACCTACTGGATGATTCGACAAAGTGCACTGGATGCTTTAAGTAAATTACTAGATGAGCCTGATGTTAATGCTCTATTTCACGAGTTAAGTGAGAATGATGAAAGACATGCAATCCGCATCCATGCCTTAAATCTTTTAGAAAGTAGAGAAGAGGCCAGAGCTAATTATCAAATAGAACTTTATAAGCGAATGATTCCGAAAGTCCTCCCTCAAGGGGTTAATGATGAAAAAAACATCTTCGCCTTTGAATATTTCATATGGATGAATTCTTTTGCTAGTGGTCATGTTTTCCGATCTGGTTCGATTGATGTTAATTATTTTGTTGAGTTGTTTAAACAAAGCGCTCACACAAATCCATTGGGTGCACACATTACTGGTTGTATCGGCCTAAATCCGTTGGGTGGGTTTACCTCAAACGGCGAATTCAACGACGAAGTGCAATTAGGATTAATTTAGAGGGCCAAATGGTATAAATTGGCGCCTCTGAGTGGAATCGGAATTGCCAATGACTTATACACATTTGACCGAAGATGAACGATATCACATAGATGAAATGCGACGCCAAGGATATTTACAAAAAGATATAGCTGCCAATCTAGGGCGTAGCCCTTCAACGCTTTCAAGGGAGCTAAAGCGTAACAAAGGAAAGCGTGGCTGGCGTCCCAGGCAGGCGCATGATTTAGCTACAAAAAGGCTGCACCACAGAGGGGCATCAAACGTAGTAAAGGTTTCAGATGAAGCGTGGCAATTCGCCAAGAGCAAACTTGTAACCGAACAATGGAGTCCGGAGCAAATCACTGGTTGGCTTAAAAGTCAGAGCAAAGCTGGCATCAGCCACGAAACAATCTATCGACGGATTTTAGAAGACAAAGTTTCAGGCGGTAATCTCTATTCCCACCTGAGATGTAAGCGTCAACGTAAAAAGCGCTATGGCAAGAAAAGTGCTGGAAGAGGATGTATACCTAACCGAAAAGATATTGATGAACGCCCAGCTGTAGTTGATAAACGCAATAGAGTTGGTGACTGGGAGGGAGATACAGTCATTGGCTCTCATAAGGGCGGTGCTGTTCTTGTTACAGTGGTGGAGCGAAAAACTCGTTATGCTATAGTGGCCAAATCGCAAGACAAAACTACATCTTCTGTTACAAGATGTATAAATCATGCTATGTCAAAATTGGCTAATCTTGTAAAAACCATCACTTTTGATAATGGTAAAGAATTTTCTAAGCATGAGGTTCTAAGTAAGCACTTAAACTGTGATGTGTATTTTGCAAAACCTTATCACTCATGGGAGAGAGGCTTGAACGAAAACACCAATGGTTTATTGAGACAATATTTCCCAAAGAAAACAAAATTCGATGAGATCAGTGATAAAGAAATCCAAGTTGTAGTAAATAAGATTAACAACCGACCAAGAAAGTGTTTAAATTACAAAACGCCGGCTGAAGAGTTTGCTAGGTTAGCTGTTAACAAGGGAGTTGCACTTCGTATTTGAAATCGCA
>JASBUC010000008.1 GCA_030148065.1 Legionellaceae bacterium
CTATTTCTCGAAACCTATCCTTACATAAAGGTTCAAGACTATCAAGAATTTTGAAAAAAAAACGCGCCCTAGGCGCGTTTTTATCGTGGCGGAGTGGACGGGATTCGAACCCGCGACCCCCGGCGTGACAGGCCGGTATTCTAACCAACTGAACTACCACTCCAAAGTGATGGTGGGTGCTGCAGGGATCGAACCTGCGACCCTCGCCTTGTAAGGGCGATGCTCTCCCAGCTGAGCTAAGCACCCGATTTCTCGGTTTGTTCTTTTGTCTCAAGAACGGTGCGTAATATACGCAAAACTAATGCGCATGTAAATCATTATTCTGAATTTTTTTTCGAATTGATGATTTTTTTGATTTTTCCAGGCTCAAAATCTTTTTTAATTCTTTACCATTGCGAAATGCTTGCACTAATACTTCATCAATGGTTTCAACCGGACAAATCTTTAACTCTTTTAGCACCTTCTCTGGAATGTCTTGTAAGTCTTTGACATTCTCTTTAGGAATGAGAACCTTCTTAATTTGTCCCCGTTGCGCTGCTAATAGTTTTTCCTTTAGCCCACCAATGGCAAGAACATGCCCTCTTAAAGTAATCTCGCCGGTCATTGCCACGTCTTTTCGAACCGGCATGCCTAAGAGTACTGAAAAGAGTGCCGTACACATGCCTATACCAGCACTAGGCCCATCTTTCGGCGTCGCACCCTCAGGAACGTGTACATGAAAGTCATTTTTCTCATAGAAGTCTTCATGCGACTCTAATTGAGGCGCTCTTGTGCGCACCACGGTCATTGCTGCATGAATTGACTCTTGCATGACCTCACCCAATTGGCCGGTGTAAATCGCTTTGCCTTTTCCTGGCATCATGGTGGCTTCAATGGTTAGAAGCTCACCACCAACACTGGTCCAAGCAAGACCAGTTACTTGACCGACTCGGTCTTCATCATTGGCAAGCCCATATTGGTACTGTTTAACCCCCAGATATTTTTCAAGGTTTCTCTGGGTAATCGAAACCGTTTTTTTCGATTTCTTGGTTAATAGTTCTTTGACCACTTTTCGTGAAATTTTTGCGTAGTTTCGCTCTAGATTTCGCACGCCCGCTTCTCGCGTATAATGACGTATGGTCTCTCGAATGGCGCCTTCACTCAAATGCAGCTCTTCTTCTTTTAATCCATTTAACTTTAATTGCTTAGGTAGAAGATATTTTTCACTGATGTGCAGTTTCTCATCTTCGGTGTAGCCTGCTAAGCGAATGACTTCCATCCTATCTAAGAGTGGCGCTGGGATTTCCATCGAGTTTGCCGTAGAGATAAACATCACGTCACTTAAGTCATAATCGACTTCTAGGTAATGATCACCAAAAGTATGATTCTGCTCGGGATCAAGTACCTCTAATAAGGCAGAAGCAGGATCTCCTCGAAAATCCATCGCCATCTTATCAACTTCATCTAACATAATCAGTGGGTTTTTAACCCCGGCTTTGGAAAGTTTTTGAATAATTTTTCCAGGCATGGAGCCAATGTAAGTACGACGGTGCCCTCTAATCTCGGCTTCATCACGAACACCACCTAAGGCAATTCGAATAAAGGTTCGACCAGTTGCGTTGGCTATGGACTGCCCTAGCGAGGTTTTACCCACCCCGGGTGGCCCAACCAGACACAAAATAGGTCCTTTCATGCGTTTAACCCGCTGTTGCACTGCTAAGTATTCCACGATGCGCTCTTTGACTTTTTCAAGACCATAGTGATCTTTATCGAGTAATTCTTCAGCCAATTTTAAATCATAGCGAATTCGCGAGCGCTTCTTCCAAGGAACACCTAAAATCCAATCCAGATAATTTCGAATGACCGTGGCTTCAGCCGACATTGGTGACATCATTTTAAGCTTGTGTAATTCAGAAAGGGCTTTCTCTTTTGCCTCTTTCGACATACCCGCTTTTTCAATGTCTTCAGCCAGCTGCTCTAATTCATTGGGTTCATCGCCTAGTTCACCTAACTCCTTTTGAATGGCTTTCATCTGCTCATTCAAATAATACTCACGCTGTGACTTTTCCATTTGTCGTTTGACTCGACCACGTACTCGTTTTTCAACGTGTAGTAAGTCAATCTCCGACTCAAGAAAAGACATGAGTTTTTCTAAGCGATCACTAACCTTTAGTGTCTCAAGCAGCGCTTGCTTGTCATCCACTTTTAAAGAGAGGTGAGCAGAAATGCTGTCTGCAATCCGCCCTGGGGCTTCGATGCTAGAAAGTGAATTTAATATCTCTGGTGGAATTTTTTTATTGAGTTTTATGTACTGCTCAAACTGTGACATTAGAGAGCGCGTTAAGATGTCAAGTTCTTGGCTGTCACACTCTTGTTCGCTGTCGTCTAATACGGTGAGCTCTGCCGCTAAAAATTCTTCTTGCTCCATGATTTTGCTGGCCTTAGCCCGCTTTTCACCCTCGACTAACACCTTTACTGTACCGTCTGGCAATTTTAGTAATTGCAAAATGGTGGAAATTGCGCCTATCTCAAAAATATCTTCAGGCTTTGGCTCGTCTTCTGCTGAGCTTTTTTGTGCAACTAAAAAGATTTGTTTGTTGCCGACCATCGCCGCTTCCAGTGCTTTAATCGATTTGGGTCGGCCAACAAATAAAGGAATAACCATGTGCGGATAAACAACCACATCACGCAATGGTAGGACAGGTAATTCTAACACTTGTATATCAGTCATATAGACAGATCCTTTCGCTATACTCTGGGTTACTTTTCAACGACTTTTTTTACAGGCTCTTTGTCACTTTTGCTTTGTTTCGTTTGTTTTGTTTCTTTTGTTTGATAAATCAATAAAGGCTTAGACTCTTCTTTTACCACCGACTCATCAATTAAGACTTTAGCCACATCTTTTTCAGAAGGTAGCTCATACATAATTTCCAGCAATACATTTTCGATAATGGAACGAAGCCCACGCGCACCTGTTTTTCGCTCCAGAGCAAGCTGAGCAATTAGTTTTAACGCTTCTTCTTTAAACTCTAACTCCACCCCTTCCATATCAAACAGTAATTGGTACTGCTTGGTAAGCGCATTCTTTGGCGCGGTTAAAATTTCCATTAACGCTGTCACATCGAGTTCTTCTAGTGTGGCAACCACCGGTAGACGACCAACGAACTCTGGAATCAAACCATATTTAACCAAATCTTCTGCTTGTAAGTCGACCAAAGCTTCCGATAAGTTCTTGGCATCATTCTCGCTTTTAACCGAGGCAGAAAAACCAATGCTTGCTTTCGATGAGCGCTCGTTAATAATTTTATCAAGGCCTGCAAAGGCACCGCCACAGATAAATAAAATCTTTGAGGTATCAACTTGTAGAAACTCTTGTTGTGGGTGTTTACGACCACCTTGTGGTGGCACTGAGGCAACCGTCCCCTCGATTAATTTAAGCAAGGCTTGCTGCACGCCTTCACCCGATACGTCTCGAGTGATGGATGGGTTATCAGATTTTCTGGAAATTTTATCAATCTCATCGATGTAGACGATGCCGTTTTGAGCCTTCTCTACATCGTAATCGCATTTTTGTAGCAGTTTTTGAATGATGTTTTCAACGTCTTCGCCCACGTAACCTGCTTCGGTTAACGTCGTAGCATCCGCAATGGTAAAAGGAACGTTCAAGACGCGAGCAAGGGTTTCTGCCAAAAGTGTCTTACCGCTACCGGTTGGGCCGATTAACAAGATGTTACTCTTGCCAAGCTCAACCTCACTGTCTTTAATTTTGGAACGTAGACGCTTGTAGTGATTGTAAACAGCAACCGCCAAGACTCGCTTAGCGGCGGATTGACCAATGACGTACTCTTCTAAGAAGGCAAAAATTTCTTTAGGTACAGGTAAGGAGGTTTCAGTTTCCTCAACGCTTTCTTGTACTTCTTCACGAATGATGTCGTTGCACAAATCCACGCACTCATCGCAAACGTAAACAGATGGGCCAGCGATTAATTTTTTGACTTCATGTTGGCTCTTTCCACAGAAAGAACAATACAAAACTTTTTCATTATCGGATTTGTTTTTATCGCTCATGCAATTCCCCTTGTTGAGAAAATCTCTCTACTACCTACAATAAAATAACAACCTGAAAGAGAATGCAAATGCAAAATTCACTTTAATTCATCATTTTACGAAAAACTAACAGTCTCCTTCCTTAATACCAGGCTATACCCAAGGTAATTGGAAATGAATGCTGTTTAGGTGCGACCATTTTTCCCTGAAAGGGAGTATTCTAAAAACAGACATTTCCAATTACCTTGGGTATATATGGGGATCTATTTGCTTTCTTCAACCACGTCCCGATCATTTAAGACTGCGTCAACCAAACCGTATTTGACTGCTTCTTCTGCACTCATGAAGTTGTCTCGATCGGTATCAACCATAATTTGATCTTCTGGTTTTCCTGTATGACTCGCTAAAATTTGGTTCAATCGCTGACGAACTTTTAGCGTTTCTTTAGCATGAATTTCAATGTCAGTTGCCTGACCTTGATAACCACCTAGTGGCTGGTGAATCATCACTCGTGAGTTTGGCAGACAATAACGTTTACCAGTTGCGCCAGCTGTTAACAACAGCGCGCCCATGCTTGCTGCTTGTCCCATACACAAGGTGCTAACCTTTGGTTTGATAAACTGCATGGTGTCATAGATAGCAAGCCCAGCAGTCACCGCACCACCAGGAGAATTAATGTATAAAAAGATGTCTTTCTCAGAGTTTTCTGATTCTAAAAAGAGCAATTGAGCAACAATGAGGTTTGCCATGTGATCTTCAACTTCTCCCAGAAGGAACACAATCCGTTCCTTTAACAGGCGGGAGTAGATGTCATAAGAGCGCTCTCCACGAGAAGTTTGCTCAATGACCATCGGCACCAAACCACTGGCATTTCTAATTATTTGTGACCGCTCTTGACTAGATTGCATCATTATTGGCTTACTCCTTTAAGCTTCTTCTTCGTTATTCTTATCCGTTTTCTCTTCTTCAACTTCTGGTTGAGGTGGGTTCATCACTGAGTCATAGTCTTTCTCAAGCTCTTTACTCACCGCATGGCTCAGTAACTTCTCGACAACCATGTCTTCAAGCACCACACCTTCTAACTCATTCATTTGTTTCTTATTCGAACGATACCATTGTTTTAGCTCTTCTGGCTTATCATAAGCACCGGCCATTTCTTCAAGTAACGCTTCAACACGCTCGTCGGTTGCCTTCATTTCATGGCTTTTAATGTACTCAGAGACCAGTAGACCTAAGTGAACCCGTCGGGTTGCTTGAGCTTCAAACATTTCACGTGGTAGTGATGGCATGTCTTTGCTTGGTTGTTTATCACCAAAGACACGATGAATCATTTCTTTGGTCATGGTTTCAATTTCTTGATCAATTAATGAAACAGGTAGATCGATCTTATTGGCTTCAATAAAAGCATCAAACACGTTTTGCTTGTTCTGAGTTCTAACTTGGCTAGTTAGCTCTCGCTCCATATTTTTCTGAACTTTCTCTTTAAGATCGTCTAGTTTGCCACTTTCAACTTCAAACGCTTTGACAAACTCTTCATCTACTTCAGGTAATTCACTGGCCAGAACGCTGTGAACTTTAATCTTGAAAACAGCTGGTTGACCGGCAAGCTTTTCATGGTTGTATTGCTCAGGGAATGTGACGTTGATGCTTAACTCATCACCACTTTTAACCCCAACCAAGCCGTCTTCGAAACCTGGAATCATTGATTTAGAGCCCAGTTCTAGCTCATAACCTTCGGCTTTTCCACCTTCAAATGCTTCATCGTTCACAAAGCCTTCAAAATCAATTTTGACTTTGTCACCATTGGCGCTGGCTTTAGCTGTTTCTTTATAGACTTTGCGTTGTTCGCGCAGCTTCTCGATCATGGCCTCGAGATCACTCTCTTTTACATTGGCCTTTACTTGCTCAATTTCAATGCCATCTAATTCTTTAATCTCGATCTCTGGAAATACATCGAAGATGGCAGTAAAGGTAAAATCCACCCCTTTGGTAATTTCACCTGGCTCAACCGACGGCATTGCTGCCGGCATTAATTCTTTTTCTTGTAGGGCTTCTTGCAAGGAGCTTGAAATCATCTCACGTGCAACTTCTTCTCTTACACCAGCACTGAATCGTTGCTTCACCACTCTTACAGGGACTTTTCCTGGACGAAAGCCATCCAGTTTTACTTTCTTAGCAAGTTCTTCTACTTTGACGTTGACGGCTTGCTCAACTTTCTCGGATGGAATATTAATTGTAAGCTTACGCTCAAGGCCCTTGGTTGTTTCCACGGAAACCTGCATGGTTACACCTCTTGAATGATAAAAAGAAGAATGGTACGAAAGGAGAGACTCGAACTCTCACGGGTTGCCCCACTGGAACCTAAATCCAGCGCGTCTACCAATTCCGCCACTTTCGCATCTAGCTGGAGATTATCTGACTTTAAAATGAACTTGTAAAGTCCATGCCAAAAAAATCTTTATAAAAAATGGGGTGAACGATGGGATTTGAACCCACGACAACCGGGATCACAACCCGGGGCTCTACCAACTGAGCTACGCCCACCACAACCAATCCTAAGGATTGTTATAGTTTCCTATCGAGTTAATGGCACGCCTGGCAGGATTCGAACCTGCTACCCTCGGCTTAGAAGGCCGATGCTCTATCCAGATGAGCTACAGGCGCTAAGTGGTCGGGGTGGAGGGATTCGAACCCCCGACATCCTGCTCCCAAAGCAGGCGCGCTACCAGACTGCGCTACACCCCGAAACCATTTCCTCACCAGACCTCGACAAGGACGGCAATAATACACCTAGCAAAAAAAAAAGAAAAGACCTGAGTGCCTAAAAAAAACAATAAAGTCTAAATTGGATTGGGAATGTCGACAAAACGATGGCTAAGACCAAATTGTTGGCTCAAATGTTCACCTAAGGCCTTCACCCCATACCGTTCGGTGGCATGATGACCACAAGCAAAGCAATGGATGTCTTCTTCGTTGGCAAGATGAAAGGTCTGCTCACTGACTTCACCAGTTAAAAAAGCATCCGCCCCCAGCGTTTTTGCAGGTTCTAGATAACGGTGGGCAGCACCGGTACACCAGGCAAGCTTCGAGATAAGGCCATCACTGTCACTGGCAAGATGAATGGGTGATTGGGATAATTTTTCATTCAATCGCTTGGTTAAAGCCGCAGCCTTAACTGGTGCTTGCAATCGCCCACTCCAGAGAAGGTTTTCAGTGCCATCCACAGGATGTCCTCTCACCTCCTCTAACTCTAAAAGCGCGCCAATTTGAGCATTATTACCAAGCTCAGGATGACAATCTAGGGGCAAATGAAAGCCATAGAGATTGATATCATGCTTAATGAGTGCCTCAATTCGTCGCTTTTTTAGGCCAATAATGCAAGGTGCTTCCCCTTTCCAGAAGTAACCATGGTGCACAATCAAGGCATCGGCCTGCCACTCTATTGCCTGCTCGATGAGCCGAAGACTTGCACTAACACCCGTCATAATCCGATGGATTTGCCGCTTGCCTTCAACTTGTAGGCCATTCGGACAATAGTCTCGAAAGTTAGGCACCGATAGAAATTCATTTAAATATTGATTAAGAACAGACTGCTCAATCACTTTTTTTAACTCGTTTTATGTCTGCCCCAATGGCGCTAAGCTTTTTCTCTATTGCCTCATAACCACGGTCGACGTGATAAATCCGCTCAACCGCGGTCTCACCATTGGCGGCAAGACCAGCTAAGATTAAACCCGCCGAAGCTCTTAAGTCTGTCGCCATAACAGGAGCTCCAAAGAGCTTATCCACCCCAGAGCAAAAGGCTGTATTGCCCTCGAGTCGGATGTGACCGCCTAAGCGTCTTAATTCTTGTACGTGCATAAAACGATTTTCAAACACGTTCTCAACAATTTCCGACTCACCAATTGCCACGGTGTTCATGGCCATCATCTGAGCCTGCATGTCGGTTGGAAAATCAGGATAGGGTGCTGTACTAACATTAACTGCTTTCGGCCGCAAACCATGCATGTTTAAGTCAACCCAATCTTTGCCAACCTGTATCTCAGCACCGGTTTTCTCAAGGACTGTGAGTAACGATGAGAGGTTCTCTGGCGCGACCTTTTTGGTTCTAACATGGCCTTTGGTGAGCGCCCCTGCAATTAAATAAGTACCTGCTTCAATCCGGTCTGGTAATACTTTATGGCTAACGCCTCCTAAAGGTCCACCACCGTGAATGGTAATTTCTCGGGTACCATCCCCTTGAATGTCCGCGCCTGCTTTTCTTAAAAAGTTGGCTAAATCCACCACTTCTGGCTCACAGGCGGCATTCTCTAAAATGGTGGTCCCTTTTGCAAATACCGCCGCCATCATTATATTTTCAGTACCAGTGACGCTGACTTTGTCAAATCTAAAGCGGCATCCCTGTAGACGCTCACCCTTTGCCACTCTTGCATGAATGTAGCCATTTTCAACGCTGATGATGGCGCCCATTGCTTCCAGTGCTTTGATGTGTAAATCAACCGGTCTTGTCCCAATTGCGCAGCCTCCCGGTAGTGACACTTGCGCATGCCCCGTACGAGCAAGCAAAGGACCTAACACCACAATGGAGGCTCTCATTGTTTTAACCAGTTCATACGGTGCTTTACTGCTGGTTAATGTTGAGGCATCAATTCGTAACTCATTAGGGGTCAGATAGGAGGAGTTAACGCCCATCGTTTTGAGCAAGGCGACCATGGTTTTGACATCTTTTAACTCAGGCACATTGCTGATGGTCACTGGTTCTTCAAAGAGCAAGCTTGCCGCAATAATGGGTAAGGCTGCGTTTTTTGCGCCTGAGATAACAATGTCGCCTTCTAAAGGCTTACCACCATGAATGATGAATTTATCCATCTTGTCTCTCTTTCTGTTCTGAAACGGTTAGGGCAGAAATGCTAATTGCATGCAAAGCACCACTGGTTATCGCTTGGTTTAACACTTTGTAAACCGCTTGTTGGCGCTTAACTTTATTCAAACCAACAAACTCGTCACTGACAATGCTTACTTGGTAATGATAGCCATCACCCGACACTTCAACATCTGACTCTTTAAACGCACTCTTTAAACTCTCTGCAATGCTTTCATTCGACAGCATGGTTTTCCTCTTCTAATACTTCAACTGATAAAAATTTCTGAACCCCATAAAAAGACATCATCGATAAAAGCGGCGTTGAGGCTCTAACAATTCTCATTAAATGACCGTGTTTACTCAAACGTTTCTTAAGCTCAATGACCAAAGCAAGTCCTGCACTATCAACCCTAGAGACCTGACTCAAGCACAATGATAAGCAGTCATTTGAGGCATGTTTTGCCCACTCATGTAGACGCCTGTGCAAAGACTCTGCCTCCTGTTGCACCGTGTCGAAAATAAGAGCCCCACTTAGGCTTAGAATCTCTCCTTCTAGGGTCGCTGTAAGGGTTGCCCCTTGATCTTTTTTCTGACTCATCGCTTTAGCTTTTCAATTAAGTCATCGATGTCGCCGCGGGCAAGCTCCGCTCTAAACTGGCTTTTAAAACTCTGCAACAAGCTCACGCCTTCAACCGTCATGTCATAGACCCGCCAACCAGCTTTCTTATGCACTAAACTGTAGCTTAGCGGAATCGGCTTGCCTGAGCTTCTGGTAATGGCACTGTTAACTCGTAAAAAGCGCTTGCCTTCATACCCTCCTCGTAGTGGGTAAAACGTTACTTTCTCATCGCTGTAATCGCTCAAGGCACTGGCATAAGTTCGAATGACAAGTTTGACAAAACCACGAGCAAAATTCTTTTTCTGAGCCAGAGTCGCTTTCTTCCAAGCATCGCGTCCTAAGACAGAGCGCGACATGCCATAGACGTCCACTTTCGGAATCAAATATTTTTTAATAATTGAATAGCTGATGTTTGGGTTGTCTTTTAGTTGTGACTTATTTTTCTGTAATTCACTAACAACTTGGTTGGCCACACCTTCTAGCATGCTTACCGGAGAGTCCGCAAAAGCGTTTAAACACACCAAAAAAATCCCTGCTGCAAAACCGATTTTTAAACTTCGAATCATCGGATAAACCCCTTATTTCTTATTCATGTTAAAGACGAGCTGGCCAATTAAGTTCTCTAGAACCATGGCTTCGTTTGTTTTATCAATTGAATCGCCGTCTTTTAGATATTCAGTTCTCTCTTCTGGAGAATCTGCCTCAAAACCAGGCGTAATACTTACATAATTAGACCCTAATAAACCTTCTGTCAAAATGCTTGCACTGGCATCGTCTCTTGGAATATGTGTTTGCTTATCCAAAACCAGGGTTACTTTTGCATTAAAAGAAGACTCATCGAGCACAATACTATCAACAAAGCCCACTTTAACGCCTGCTATGGTGACCGGGGCTCTCGCTTTTAGCCCGCCTATGTTACTAAAGTTTGCATAAACTCGATAGCCTTGTCCCTGATGAGGGTTTAAGCCACTCACTTTGAAAGCCAAAATTAACAACGCCACAAATCCAGACAATACAAACAAACCAACAAAAAAATGTATGCCTATTCGTCCTCGCATTACCACCCTCCAAGCATGACTGCGGTCAAAACAAAGTCTAACCCCAAAATTAATAATGAACTATAAACCACCGTTTTGGTTGTCGCACGACTAATACCATCTGAGGTCGGCACCAAAGAAAAGCCTTCAAAGACCGCCACCCAAGTAATGGCTAGAGCAAACACCACGCTCTTAATAACACCGCTAACCACATCAATGCGAAAATCAACCGCAGAACTCATATTGCTCCAGAAGGTACCTGAGTCAATACCAAGCCAGACAACCCCAACTAGATACCCCCCCCAAACGGCCACAGCTGAAAAAATAACCGTCAGTAAAGGAAGTGAAATAATGCCAGCCCAAAACCTAGGAGAAATAACCCGCCAAAGAGGGTCTACGCCCATCATTTCCATACTGGAGAGTTGCTCTGTTGCTTTCATTAGGCCAATTTCGGCCGTTAGGGCAGAGCCTGCTCGTCCGGCAAACAATAAGGCACTAATAACCGGCGAGAGCTCCCTGGTGATACTCAGCGCAAGCAATTGACCAAGCTCGGTCTCTGCGCCAAATTTTGCCAAGGTATTGTGGCCTTGTAGCGCCACCACCATGCCTATGAACAATCCAGAGACAGCGATAATAATGACCGAGAGCACCCCTACCACAAATAATTGCTCAAGCAACAAGGGCAATGTTTTTAGAGGCCTTGGCAGTCTAAGCAAGGTTCTAAGGAGAAACAAGCCTGAAAAACCAATGTCTGCTACTTTGGAGACGGCCGCTCCCCCTAAGTTTGAAATCATTTTAACCATGCATTAAATCCTCTTCTAACCGAGGAGCGGGGTAATGAAATGGCACCACGCCATCCCCTCGACCATGAATGAACTGACTCACCGCGGCATCCTTTGAGTTTTTTAAGGCCAAAGGCGTTCCCTCAGCAATGACTTGCCCCTGATTAATGAGATAGACATAATCGGCGATTGAAAGGGTTTCCTCCACATCGTGAGAAACCACAATGGACGTTGTCTTCAAGGTTTGATTGAGTGTTTTAATAAGTTTGACTAATACTCCCATAGAAATGGGGTCTTGTCCCGTAAAGGGCTCATCATACATCATTAACATCGGATCAAAGGCTAAGGCTCGTGCCATGGCAACCCGTCTTGCCATGCCGCCTGATAAGGCTTCCGGCATTAAGTCTCTAGCCCCTCTTAAGCCCACGGCTTCAAGCTTCATCAGCACGATGTCTCGAATCAATGAATCAGAGAGTTTCGTATGTTCTCGGATGGGAAACGCCACATTTTCAAAGACGCTTAAGTTGGTGAAAAGCGCACCGCTTTGAAATAGAATTCCTACCTTTTTTCTCAATTGATGCAAGGCTTTTCGTCGAAGCTTATGAACATTTTTCTCATCAATGAAGACCGTGCCAGCCTGAGGCTCAAGCTCACCACCTATGAGCTTTAAGAGAGTGGTCTTACCTGTACCACTCGGGCCCATGATGGCCGTAATTTTCCCTTTTTGAACGTTTAGATTAAGATTGGAAAAAATCTTTTTTTCACCACGATAAAATGAGAGATTGGTCACTTTAACCAAATTTTCATCACTCATTAACTGTGCCCACCTCCAGTGACCCAATAAACGTTAAGGTTAAACAGTAACGATAAAGACCACAAGTATGGTAGGCTTATTTATTTAGCTATTTAAACTGATGCCCATCTTAGATTTGACTAAAAAAACGAGTAAAACCTTTAGCGTCTCGGAGCTAAATTTACGCGCTCGCCTCTTACTGGAGGGGCACTTTGGCATGATAAAGGTCGAAGGTGAAATTTCAAATCTTGCCACACCACGCTCGGGACACAGCTACTTCTCCTTAAAAGATCAAAGCGCTCAAATCCGTTGTGCCTTTTTCAAAGGCTACCGAACAAACTCACCCATTCAGCCTGAAGACGGCTTAAAAGTAACCGTGCATGCCAGAGTCAGCCTCTTTGAAGGACGTGGAGACTATCAGCTGATTGTTGAAAAAATCGAGCAAAGCCTCGAGGGTGATCTAAAGCGCCAATTTGAGCTTTTAAAGCAAGCTCTCAGCAATGAAGGGTTGTTTGAAGACACTCATAAAAAAGCCCTACCCACTATCCCAAAAACCATCGGTGTGATTAGCTCAAGCACAGGAGCAGCCCTGCAAGACATTTTATCGACGCTCAAACGAAGAGCCCCCTATTGCCAAGTGATTGTCTACCCCTGCCAAGTCCAGGGTGAGCACGCCAAAGAGCAAATCTCAGCAATGATAGCAAAAGCCAATCAACGACAAGAGTGTGAGGTATTAATTCTTGCACGAGGAGGTGGCAGCCTAGAAGACTTATGGCCCTTTAATGAAGAGAAAACCGCAAGAGCCGTCTTTGCCAGCGAGCTGCCCATCATTTCAGGCGTTGGGCACGAAACCGATACAACCATCTGTGATTTTGTGGCCGATTTTCGAGCCGAAACACCGACTGCCGCTGCGGTGAAAGCAGCCTTGTCAGCCGGTGAATTATTCAATGCCATTACCACAGAACGACAGCACCTCACCCGACAGCTGCGCCACCTTTTAGTACTAAAGCAGAATGACCTTCACAACTTAAGAGCTAAACTCACCCTACCAAAGAGTTTACTCAATCAAAAACTCTTGAAACTAGAATCACTTAATCAACAATTGTTGCATCACGCTCAAAAAGCACTACAAAATAAGCAACATCAACTGATTAAATTATCATCAAGGCTAAGCCAGCAAAACCCAAAAGCAAAGCTTGAGAAGCAAAGACATCGTCTGGAGCAATTGAGAAAAGCCTTAAGCGTGCAAGAGACGCACTCAAGACAACAAAGAATGGCACGATTGCATGAGCTAATGAAAACATTGAATGTCTTGAGTCCACTCAATACCTTAGAGCGCGGTTATGCACTAGCCCTTAATAAAGACAAACAAGTGATCCACAAAACCCAAGACGTTGCAGTGAATGATGAAATTACCCTAAAATTAAAAGATGGCAGTCTGGATTGCCGAATCACTAAAATAGATTAAGGCTTAAAATCATGAACATCATCAATGAGCTCACAGCCAGTTTTAATCAAATCATTCACGCCACACAACAAAATGCCTCGGTTTTAATGTGGATTATTGCCATTATGTTCGGCTTTTTCTTCTTGAACGCACTTACCCAGGGAGGGCTTTTCTCCTTAGGAATTGTGCCTAGAAGCAAGCGTGGCTTACTCGGCATTATTTTTGCCCCTTTTCTGCATGCAAATTTTAACCATCTCTTTTTTAATTGCATTCCCTTGGTGGTTCTATCGGACTTTGTGCTGATAGAAGGCTTGGATGTTTTTTTAAATGTCAGTTTCTACATCATATTACTAAGCGGCTTTCTAACTTGGCTGTTTGCCCGCCATGCCAATCACATTGGTGCAAGCGGCGTGATTACAGGTTATTGGGGGTATTTAGTGATCAATGTCTATCTGCATGAGTCCATTTTGGGGCTGGTGCTTGGCATCATTTGTGTCTATTACTTTGCAGGGATCTTTCTCGGCATTTTTCCTCAACAAAGAGGGGTGTCCTGGGAGGGACACTTATTTGGACTTATTTCAGGGGTTGCCGTTAACTTTCTCTTTAAATATTACCCCTACTTTTTTATTCAATAACAAGGCTCGATGATGGATGAACTTCTTATTTCAGGCTTAAAAATCAATGCCATTATTGGCGTCTACCCACATGAAAAAACCATAAGGCAAGATCTTTTTTTGGACTTGCTCTTTTATTTTGATGCAAGGCCATCTGCCGAAACGGACAATCTAGCTGATACCATCGATTATGATCAACTCAGCAGAGAGATAAAAGAGCTGCTAGAACAAGAGCCTTGCAATTTAATTGAAACGGTTGCTGAGAAAACAGCGCGAATTTGTCTAAGTTATGCGGTCATAAACAAGGTTAAAGTTAGTGTTTCCAAGCCATCTGCCTTAAAGCGCGCAGAAAACGTCAAGGTTACCATCACGCGCTCTTAAGCGCTTACTTGCAGGTGACTCTAAGCTTTGCTATCTTTTGAATCCTCTATGAAAAGGCAAAACGATCTATGACCAGTAAGCTCGCCAAACGACATTCTTTTTTAGTAGATAACATCGCGTTTCTATTAAAAGAATATCAAATTGATCTGAAAAATTTGGCTGCTGCCACCGGGGTGCCAGCACCCACCTTATCAAGAATTAAGCGAGAAGGCGCCAACCCTACTGTTTCCACTCTAGAGCCCCTGTTAGATTTTTTTCGCCTGGATTTACACTCTCTACTCTATGAGGACTTGCAATCGACGGATTATCAGAAAAAAATGGCCAGTGGCCGACTCTGCCACATCCCTGTGCGTCAGCTTGATGCCGCTTGGAATACAAAAGCAAAGGTCGAGCGCTTCATTAGTGGATCTGGTCTAAACCCAGAGTGTGCCTTTGCCATAGAAATCAACAATAACTCGATGGCTCCAATTTTCCAAAATAACACCACCGTTATCATTGACAGCTCAGTCACCCCCAAAGAAGGTGATTTCGTACTTTGCTTGTTGGAAAAATCGCAAAAACCATGCTTTCGACAATATTTCTCCGAGCTTGATGTCAGCTACTTTAAACCACTGAACCCTGAGTTTGGCGAAATGAGAGCCCATGAGCACTTCGAAATTTTGGGTGTGGTGATCAAGTCCATTGAGGACTTTCGCTAAGGTGCATTAGGGGGAGAGTCATGAGAGAAACTAAACTGCTCCCCTTTCTATTAATGCTCTTTATCACCATTTTTATCATCTGTGACATTACTGCTTTTCGAATGACCATTCTATGGGGTGAGACAGTACCCTTAAGCGGCCTCATTCTGCCGGTTGTTTTTTCTCTAGGTGATATTATTGCTGATGTGTATGGCTATGAAATTTCTAGGAAGCTTATTTGGAATTCAATTGCCTGCCAGTTTCTTTTTGGCTTAATTATCACCTTTGTGCTTAGGTTTGAGAGCCCTGTTGGCAATCTTAGTAACGGTCATTATGACGAGGCCTTTAAGTACATTATAAGAACCAATATTACCAGTTGTTTATCAGTGACCACTGGCATGTTTGCCAACGCGTTTTTAATGTCTAAATTAAAAATCAAAATGCATGGAAAGCGCTTTTGGGCCCGCACCATTTTATCCAGTTGTCTGAGTGAGTTTTTACTTTGCTGTGTGGCCTACCTAAGCCTTTATGCCGGTCTTAAATCACTCCATGACATTTGGACCATCATTTTATCGGTTTGGTATTACAAAGTACTCTTTGCCTTAGCAGTAGCCCCCATTGTCTCGCTTATCACGCCAGTGATTCGAAACATCGAAAAAATGGATGCGTACGATTACGGAGTTAACTATAATCCTTTCATCTATTTTGAGGAAGGACGCGTTTTTTACTGCAATGCCCTCGCCGAAAACGAACCTCACTTTAAGGAATGAAGTACCGATGTCAGCTAGGACGCTTTTAACCAACACCAAAAAGTTTTTAACCCTGCTTGCCCACAACGACCAGCAAAAAATCACTCTAAAGTTTTGCCGGATGATTTACTGCCCGACTCGCAAACATGAGTTGTGTGTCATGCAACTAATTGGCAAAAACTCTTTCCCGACCTACTCTCCTTATGAAATCCTCTCCACCAATCATCTGCTGCGCAGCATTAATGCAGAAGACGCAGTGGTAATCACTCGCTTAGATGAAAAGATTCGGCGCCGTCATCGGCAATGCAAAGTATTAGAAGTCGACCGAAACGGCACCATCTTGATTGAGGACGATAAAGGCAAGGTTCAACGTTTAGCAGAAGTCTTAATTGCCAAAGATCCTGCTTTTTTGGCCAAGCTCGATGGCTTGAATGCCTATAATTTGGGTTATCGGATGGGGCTAAGAGGTGGCGTTAAGCCCCAAGGGAGCTAAAGACGCCGTTTCTGCTCTTTGCCCTTGATTTGACCCTTTGCTTCCAGCCTGTTGTAAGAGCATTGCCAAATCCTGCTGCTTTTCTCTCGGTAGGCTTGCAACATTCTCTAATAAAAATGAAGACAAGGTTTTATAAAGCTCAGAGAGTCCTTCGCGGTCATCCAAAAAAGCCTCTAGATGCTGCTCGATGGTCTTTAAATCGCCTCTTGCAACGGGGCCTGTTAGCGCCTCCTTTGTGCTCTCTGACTGCTGATAATTAGTAAGAGTGCCCGCCATCAATGAGGAAACAATGGCCTTTTGCCGCAGAGACTCATAGACGCCTGCCTTCTGCAAGCTTTTTTCAGCGGCATCGGCCAGCGCAATTAAACCATTGGATGCAAACACGCCTGCTGCGTGATAAGACGCTTTATGTGCTTTATCAATCAGAAAACTCTCAGCTCCCAGCTCCTCTAAAAAGGCTGAAACCACTCGTTTGGCTTCCTCATCTCCTTCTATGGCACATTGTGTGCCGCGAAACTGTTCATTGCTAATTGATGCATTTGAAAAACTGCGCATGGGATGACAACTGGCAATGCTTGCACCTTTTCTTCTTAATGGACGCAAGACATCAGAACTTAACACGCCACTAAAATGAACCACCACACAATCACTCAAATCATCACTCTTGCTTAATTGAGACACAATGTTGGGAATGGCTTGATCATTGGTTGTAATAAGACATAAATCGACTTTTGGTAACCCTTCAACTCGCTCGATGGCCTCCCCAGCCCCAATGTCATCACAAGCCCGGTGACCACTTTCAAGGGTGCGATTACAAATCGTCTTTAACTCATAATAAGGGAGTTCAGAAATCAACCGGGCCATGGTTTTACCCAATCGGCCTGCTCCGATGATGTTAAATTTGATCATGATTGCACCTTTGACACACACAGTGTTAACAAACTATCAGATTCTAATTATTGTTTCAAATAATCTTATATTATTGTTGATCAGCCAAATAATTCCATATATGATTTCATTGTTCTTTCGAGAACACTGGCTAATAACTCCCCTATTTATTAGTCATGGGATGACACTCAATAAGGAAACTGAGTAAAAGCCCAACCTCAAGTAGCAAACAGAGGAAACCCGCTAGCAATGTCCTTCCATTGCTAGTTATAAGTGGCGCAAAGGCCTCTCCGGTGCGCCACTTATACCCACCCTACCTCTTACCCTGAAGCGCATAGGACAATTATAGTCTAAAGGTCTCGCCTTTGATGATGGGGTTTTGGCTGGAGAGTTCTTCTTGTAACTCAAGTAGAACTTTCAAAGGCCCTGCTCTTTTATGGCTTTGATCGAGCCAGCCTTTTTCTTGTAAGACTGCTCTAGCACATGTTACATCATTGGAAGTGCGAGTACCTTCTACTTGCTGGGTAATGCTTGTTAGATCGGCGTGATTAAAAGTATTTTTTACGGCTTTACTCGTTTGTGCAGAGCTTGCTTTATAAGCTTCTTTGAAGGAATGCTCTAGTGTTTGGTAGGCACTTTGAACTAGCTTTTGTAAAAAGTCGCTTTGATTTCTGTGATCAAAATTCTCAGGAAATTGATTTCTCTGTAGAGACTCCAATAATGCTTGCTTCTCGTTGTCGGCACCAAAACAGATGGTATGCTGACATTCAAGTGAAAAGATGATGCTCTCAAGATTTGGTCTGTCTTCAGGCGCCATACTCTCAGCCTTTTCTAAAAGCCCAAAACCAAGACTTGAAAGATCAAAACCAAAATCTAATTCACACATTCTGGCAAACGAATAAATATCAGACTTTTGACTAAAATTTGCCTTCTTTCCTTTGGCTATCTTATATTGACTAAAATCGATTCCTAGCTGCTGTTGATAGTATTTACGCTGCAACATGTGCATGCCACTTAACACTTCAGGTGCTTCATAATCGAGCGTGCCCACATCCAGTCGTTCTTTCACTACGGCTTCCGCTGATTCCAATCTTAACACCGTGCCAAAATCAACTAAATTTACTGTAACCTTGCCTTCTTCGACTTGACCAATAAAATTGGA
The DNA here is from genome assembly GCA_030148065.1 of Legionellaceae bacterium. Classification (GTDB taxonomy): domain Bacteria; phylum Pseudomonadota; class Gammaproteobacteria; order Legionellales; family Legionellaceae; genus JASBUC01. Next base: position 18,533 of record JASBUC010000008.1, read on the forward strand.
GCCTTTAATGTCTCGATGCAAGTACCCTTTGTCAAAGAAAGCTTTTAATGCCTTTGCCGCCTCTAGCACAAACGCAAGACGTTGTGCTTCATCATAAAGCGGCGCTGGATTAAGCTTTTGATACTCATTTTCAATCAACACTAAGCAGTTTTCAGCAAGACGTTCTTTATCAGGTTGCTCCGCGAGCGAGCTCATAATCTTTTCTCTTATAATGTCTCGAAGCTCTGGGGTTGCCAGTGCTCTTTTTGCCTTGCCACCAGTGGCAACAACCCCTTGATTGAACGCTTGTTGTTCGGACTCTGTAAAGCCTGCATTTTTTGCTGCCTGCTGCCAAGGATTTGCAAGACTGGACTTTTTATGAAGTTTAAATAAATCATGCCCCTGTAATAAGGCCATAATCAGAATTTGGGTATTCTCATGCTCGACCATTCCGTGCAGATAACCCATCTCAGTCAGTACTTCTTCTTCAATTTGTTCAATGCTCTCTTGCTCTTTGGGGATTTTTACAGCGACTTGTTGACCTTGATAATTAATGGCTTGAAATACTTTCCCTGCCGCACCTTCGCCAAGAAGTGCCCCCTCTTCTTCGTTGCCAATGGCATAGAGTTCGCCTCTTAGCTGGATAAAGCTGTGTGTTAGCATTGGCGCCCCAATCGAAACCGCACCATGACTCGATGTTTCCAGTGTGCCTGCTGCAGCAATAAAAAGAGCGGGGTTGCTTTCACTCTTGCTATGCCGTCCTTGTTCATAGGCAAAATTAACAGCAACTTTCCATTCTTCTTCTGAGACGTGTATGGTCATCACTCACTCCCCATCAATCTTGAAGCTGCTTTAATTAAGCGCTTGATACTTTAATTGCGCGGGTAAGTACTCAAAGAGTACGTCACCAATTAGAGGATCACTCGAGAGATGAAACGCCGTTTTACCATCGTTTCTAAAAGCCATTAGATCAGATTTTTCAATTAAAGCCTTGACTAATTGGGCGTTTCCTTTTTGAACAGCAAGCATTAAGGCGTTCTCACCTTTATGGTTTCTTAGATCAAAATTAATTGTGGGTTGTTCAATCAGTAAAAGAGCAATTTTAGTATTGTCAATTTCAATGGCATGCATTAAGGCATCCATGCCACTTAAGGTTTCTCGAGTATTGACCTCTATGCCTTTTTCCAGCAATAACTTGACGGTGTGATAATGCTCATTGAGTGTTGCGTAAATCAAAAGAGTGTAGCCATTTCCTGGTTCAACTAAGCGTAGCTCATCCGTACTTAAATCTTCTAGCAGACATCTATCACCCAAAGCGGCTTGTTTAAATCGTTGATTCATTGTTTACACTCCGTAATTTTGTTGCTGCTCATTCGACAAGGGGTTACCCTGACGTTCTTCTAACTCTAGCAAGGTTTTTGCCAAGCCGGTTCGCTTAAAACTCTCATCGAGCCAGCCATGCGCTTTTAACACCTCTCTTTTTCGACTGCGAAAAAGGTGTGGTGACTCGGCTTGCTCAATAATCTCTCTAAAGCTTAGTTGTGTTAAATCAGTTGGTTCGCGCCCTTTGTCTACTTGACACCTCTCAAGATAGTCTTCTTGAAAGCATGCTTTCATCTTATGAACTGTCTCATTTACTAAGTTTTCAAGGAAACTTGCTTGATGCTCCTTATCAAAACTCTCTGGGTACTTACCGGCCTGCAAGCTCTCAACCAGTGCCTTAATGTCTTCATCGCTATTGCCATAACGAACCAACTTCTCACAACCTAATGCAAACATAAGAGCGTCCATACTCGGTCTGTCATTAGGTTCCATTTCTAGAGCTTGTGCCAATAGACCAAAGCCTGCCTTACTCTCCAAACCAAAGTCTCGTTGACACATCATTGCAAAGGAATAAACCTCTGACTTTTGGCTTAAGTGAGCCCCTTCAACGGGTGCGGCTCTGTAGTCAAACTGATTGAGCCCAAATTCACGAAAAGCCATGGCAGGCATGCCACTTAGAACCTCTGGCGCCATGTAAACAGGTGAGCCCACACAGACTGCTTTTCGAACAATCTGATCGGGTGATGAGATCTCTAGAGCGGAGCCAAAGTCAATCAAGTGCGCTTTTGCTTTACCATCAACGAGCTCACCTATGAAATTTTGGCCTTTGATGTCACAGTGCAGGTAACCTTTGTCAAAAAATTTCTTAAGTTCTTCGGCAGCAGAGATTGCAAACTCCAAACATTGCTGTTTGTTATAGATTTTTTCTTCACTCAACACTCTATATTGCTGCTCTATCTCTATTAAGCGCTGCTCGGCCCATTGGTAAGGATCGTCTGAGCTCGGTGCTGCTTTGGAAAAGTTTCTAACCACCATCGGCCTAAAATCTTCATCTTCAAGCGCATCTAGTACATTACCACCAGCCGCATTGATGGCTCGCCAAAAGAATTTTTGAGCCTCCTCTGTTAGCCCAACTTGCAGGAGTGCACTCTGCCAAGGATGCTTTACCTTTAATTGTTTATGGGCATTCATGAGCTCCTGACCATTTAAAAGCGCCATGACTAGATAAGTCTTTTCTCCAACGGCCACTCGACCACGTAAGTATCCAACCTCCTTTAGTATAGCAATTTCAGAGTTACTAATCGCATCACCTTGCTTAGAGATTTTAACAGCCACTTCTTCGCCTTTAAAATTTCGCGCTCTAAAGACCTCCCCAGAAGTACCTTGTCCTAAAAATGCGCCTTCCTCTTTATTACCAATCGCATAAAGCTCTCCACCTATTTGAATAAAGCTGTGTTGTAAGTTGGCTACGCCAATGGCGATTTCTCCAGAGTTTTCAGTCTTCAGTGTTCCTTCCTGAGGTAGAAAAATTTCAGCGCTGTCTTTTGGTCCTTTTGCCTCCCACTCTGAATAAGCGCAATGAGTCGCAAGCTGCCATTCATTCTCCGAGACATGAATTCCTGTTTGAAGGGTCACAGAAAACTCCAATTTAATAAACAATATGTATAATTTTAGATCTATTAAGGAATTTTTCAAGCATACTCCTACTGCCAGAAGACTTAAACGGTTATTCCGAACCAGCCCTCTTCCCAAAACTGCACAAATAATGTAGTATACCGCCCTCTGGAGAGATGGCCGAGTGGTCGAAGGCGCACGCCTGGAAAGTGTGTATACGGAAACGTATCGAGGGTTCGAATCCCTCTCTCTCCGCCACTAGACTGCGCGAGAATAATGAAAGCCCGTACAAAGACTGATCCTCTCTTACTGACCATGTTTGTCATTTTGCTCAGTGAAGGATTTGTGACCATTTCACTCGAAGTCTTATCCATTCGACAGCTGCTTCCTTTTGTTGGCAGCAGTGTGGTGATTACCAGTCTGATTATTGGCGTTTTCTTACTCTTTCTAGCCTTTGGCTATCATCTTGGTGGGCGTAAAAACCTTGAGCCCTTACAATGCTTACAGAAAAACTTTAATGCCAGTGCGCTGATTGCAGGCGTTGGCCTCTCTTATGCCTTCTGTGTGATTTTTTTCTCTTTCTGCCAAAAAGTACTGCATTTACCATTACTCTTGAGCTTAAGCCTCTATTTAGTGCTCATCATAGCGCCGATTACCGCTTTGCTAGGCCAAACCATTCCCATTGCCGCAAGCTTTTTCAAACATGCAAGGCGCGCCCGCCAAGTGAGCAGTCAAACACTCTTTATCAGCACGATTGGCTCATTTTTAGGGGCGGTGTTAACAAGCTTAGTCTTCTTCAATACTGTTGGTGTGGCAGCAACCTTGTTTTTTAATGTGCTAGTGCTTTTGGCGCTTGCCTGCATTTTACCCTTTGTTCAGAAACGCCCAATTTATAAGCAACTATTCATAACCAGCATCGGCTTGGTTGCCTTGTATAATTTAAATCTAGGCATAGAGAAAAAGATTTTTGATCTCACCAATAGTTATGCCAACTATAAAGTCGAAGAGTTTTCAGAAACAGGGCATAGGACCTTGATTGCTAATAACATTGTTTTTTCTGCAATTAATCCGCAAAAAAAGGCCGCTGACTACATTGAGTACATGAAAAAAGTCTTATTTAAAGAATTAAAGTTAAGCAATAAATCCATTTTAGTGGTCGGTGCTGGCGGCTTTAGCCTCTCAGATGAAAAGAGCTATCACAACCACTTTACCTACCTAGACATTGACGGGCAAATAAAACAGTTGGCTGAAGACAAGTTTCTAAAACACCCAATTAAAGGAGCGTTTATTGACAGCGACGTGCGCGCCTACTTTAACCAAACAACAAAGGAATTCGATGCCATCGTGCTCGATACCTACAACCGAGAGAGCATTCCTGCCTCTCTAACCAGTCAAGAGTATTTTCTGCAAATAAAAAGCCATCTAAAAGCGCATGGCTATGCGCTCTTTAACATCATCGCCCCCCCCTTTCTAACCAATGCGCACGCAAAGCACTTAGACAACACCTTAAGCTCTGTTTTTAAAAACTGTGTTAAACACCCGATGAGCTACCAGAAAGTCACCAATCTTATTTATCTCTGCCAGAAAACAAATAATGAAGGGGACGCAGAAATCTATACAGATAACCGAAACCAAAGCTCAATGGATCAATTTGCCTTTGCCAGCTCGCTCTTCTAACCTACCCGCTGAATCATGCCATTTAAGCCCAAGGGGCTCAGCGTGGTTCTGGCTTCTTTGACAGAGCTTAAGGTTTTGAAAGGGCCAATTTTGACTCGGTACCAAGTACGATTCTCATTGACAAAAGGTGAGATCACCACATCATATCCTTTCAGTGTTAATTCTGCTTTGAGCCTATCAGCATCTGAGGATTGTCTGAATGAGGCAACTTGCAAAAGATAATGGCTTTTCTCCTCGATGGGCTCTGCTTTTTTTATTGGCTCAGAGGGAGACACTTCTTTCATTTTCACAGGCTGGCTTACGCCTTCTTTTAGCAAGGAGTAAAATTCAAACTTTGCCTGTTGTTTCTCAGCCTGGGCTTGTAAGTCTTCTTTTGAGTGGCCAGGGTATACCCAGTGGTGAAGGTTCTCACCAAACTCCTTCGACAAGTAAAGTGTGCTCATCACCACGAGACTCAAAAAAAAGCCTGCTTTTAACAAAGAGAGCATGTTAAAGGCTAAAGCGGGTTCCTTTTTTTTACTCTTTTGATGACGGCGTTCGCCACTCCTAGCTGTTGAGTCGTTTTTTTTTGTTCTTTTTGCATAATCCTTTGCCATTTACATTCTCCGTGGCGCAGACACTCCTAATAAGAATAGGCCATTTTGTAAGATCTGTTGTGCCGCTTTGATTAAACACAAACGAGCTGAACGCAGCAATTGATCGTCAATTAACAGTTGGCAAGAATTATAAAAACTATGAAAGCTCGTTGCCAAGTCTTTTAGATAGTAAGCAAGATGATGAGGCTCGGCTTGCTCTGCGCAGAGTTGAATCACCGCGGGATATTTCGAAAGCTGCTCACACAAGGAAAGCTCGTGGGAATCGGTTAATAATTGCAATTGTGCTAGGCCTTCTTCCTGCGAGAATTCAAACCCTTTTTCATCTAGTTGTGCAAACACACTGCAAATTCTGGCATGTGCATACTGAATGTAGTAAACAGGATTGTCATTGCTTTGCTTTTTAGCAAGCTCTAAATCAAAGTCCATGTGCTGATCAGACTTTCGCATTACATAGAAAAAGCGCGCTGCATCAACCCCCACTTCTTCTCGCAACTCTCGAATGGTGACAAACTCACCCGAACGCGTCGACATAGGCACTCGAACATCCCCTCGATAGAGAATGGCAAATTGCACAAGCTTAACCATTAAATCTTGCTCTGCCTGTCCCAAGGCATTTGCTGCGGCTCTCACCCTCGCAATGTAGCCATGATGATCGGCCCCAAACACATCAATTAAACGATCAAAGCCTCGATCAAACTTATTCCAATGGTAAGCAACGTCGGAAGCAAAATAAGTACTCTGACCATTTGCTCGTTTTAACACGCGGTCTTTATCATCCCCATAATCGGTGGACTTAAACCAAAGCGCCCCCTCTTTTTGATAGGTCTTTTCTTTTTCAGCCAACGCCTCAATGCCTTTATCTAAAGCACCGCTGTCAAAGAGGCTTTGTTCGCTAAACCAACTGTCAATGTTGGTACCAAAAGCACTTAAATCGTCTTTAATGTCTTCTAGCACCGATGTTAATGCTGCGTTGAAGATGACTTGAAAACCTTCAGTCCCCAATAGACTCTCAGCTTTTTCAATCACCGCATCAATGTAGCGCTCTTTATCACCGCCGTAACACTCATCCTTTGGCAAGCCCTCAAGAACATCAGCTTTAGAATGCATGAAAGCCTCTTGATGTTCAGCCTTCAATGCTTTGGCGATGTCCTCGACGTATGCACCTTTATAGCCATTGTCAGGAAAAGGAAGAGATGGCTCCTCAATGCTCAAGTAACGAAGCCACACCGAGGCGGCTAAAATCTTCATTTGTCTGCCTGCGTCATTGACATAATATTCTTGCGTGACGTCAAAGCCTGCTTTTTTTAAGACATTGGCAAGACTAGAGCCATATGCTGCTCCCCTGCCATGACCAACGTGTAGCGGTCCAGTTGGATTGGCAGAAACGTATTCAACCAAGACTTTTTTTCCTTGACCAAGAGTTAAGTCCCCAAACTGTGCTCCTTTTTGTAAAACTTCCTGAATAACCGCGGTTTTTTGCCCGCGGTCTAATTTGAAATTGATAAAGCCTGGGCCTGCAATGCTCACCTCAGAGAAGGTTTTATCTTCTTTTAGTTCCTCAACCAATACTTCTGCTAATTGTCTGGGGTTCATGTTTAGGGCTTTGGCATTGACCAAGGCAAAGTTGCTTGCAAAATCACCGTGTGACTTATCTCTTGCGTATTCAACCATGATCTTTGCTTGAAACGCTTCTGGCCAATTCTCTTTGGCAGATAGCGCTAAAACGGCGGCTTCCAATCGGGATTTTATAAGTTCTTTCATCAAACAAAACAAATTGAGTAAAATATGACTGTATTATATCACGCATTGCCAATGATATAAGAACCCCTTTCCAGTTTTTTTGGCTGCTATACTCTGAGTAATCGACTCATATCTAGTTCGGGATCCTTTTGGTCCCTTTTGAATTAAAATTGCTCGGGAAAGTGCTCATGGACACTCGACAAACTGCGATGATTTTGAATCATCAGTTTTGTCTCAATCCACTGCGCTTTTCCCTTACAATTTAAATCCAAAATGAACTCAAAATCCTCCCTTGAGCGGGGT
>JASBUC010000010.1 GCA_030148065.1 Legionellaceae bacterium
CGTGTATGAACACTGGCTGAATGAAAGAATACCCAGCACTGCTTAGCTCCTCATTTTCTATGAGCATTCGGAACATTAAAAAAATGTCATTTTTGCTGCTGATAGGGAGAAGCGATTTATAAGGCTGCGGGTTTTTAGCAAGCGTCGATAAAACTCTTAAATGCTCATGTAATCGATAGCAATCTGACAAATAGTAATTATTTTTTATCAATGAAAACACATCCATTCTTGCCTTTCTTACAATGGTTTCATCTTCTGAGAGCAGCTCTTTAGCCAGCACAAAAAAATAGGTGTCCACATACGGTAAAATTGGATGTTTTTCTAAACGTTTATAGGCTTTGATGCCTCTTGTATTATGTCCAAAGAGCCAAAACTCAAAGTTCATTCTATAAGAATTTGTGTGTTTATAAGCAATCGACCTTTCATCATCCTTGAAGGTTTTTCGTCCTAGAATGGTCGGCCTTTTGCTAGCAATAATGCTGCCATCATAGAATTCATCATTAGAAACACAGATTGTGCTCTGAATTTCTAGCTTAGTGATGTGACCTGATCTACGGGGAGGTTCTCGAAATGCCTTTATTCTTTCTAATACCAAATCCTGAGGGATAATTTTTTGACTGGGGAATTCATTTGTTTTAGTCATGGATTTAAAAAGATTAATGAGCAAATGAGATTCATAATCTGATAATTGCAAGTATGATGGCAACTGATTGCCACCATCAAACCTTTTATCAATCAGTCGGTAATAGAGTAATATTTTTTTCTCTATTAATTTCTTTAATTTTTCATCTTGTTCTATAAAACCACCTAGAAGATGACTATCATTTGCTAAAAATTTGCTATCTTGCTCATTAAATCGTGCCAATACTTTCATTTGGAACCCTAAATTAAGTTCCGAGTTATCTCTACCTTCTACAAATGATTTTAAAATCAGTAGTTCATTTTCAGTCACATGACTTAAGTGGTGACTTCTTTCTAAATAATGTGTTGCCTGCTTTAGGTCCCCAAATTTCAAGAATACCAAGGAAAGATAAAGGTTTGCAGTAGGATTTTGGCTGACTAGTTGCTCATTACCAAAGTTAAAAATAAACTTTCTTTCAAGACCTTTTTTCTTAGCCACCTCTGTGGTTACAAATCTAGGATGGTCAATAAAATAGGGCTCTTTTTGATTAATAAATGTCTTCTGTGGAAGAATGACTTTTCGCTTTTCATCAGAATTCACTATTACTAAATAAGGGTGTTGACGATTTGAAAACTCTAAGCTTAATCTTGTATCAAGAAAGTAGCCACTGTATTGTTCTGAGAGCAATTGATCACTTGCAACCACAAAGGATAAGTCAAGTTCAAACAACTTCACTCTGACTAGCTCTTTATCCTTTACTTCTAGAACAAAGTTTATGTCGCCAAAGGCATTGATTAAATAGTCCTGCCAATCTTTATAATCAAGACTATTATCGGATTCATGATTTTCAATGTAATAATGGTCACGACCAACAAAGGTGCCGCCCTCTATGCTTCCCAGTTGATAGCGGTTAGGTTTAATACAGAGTAAATCACTTTCCCCCTTTACGGATTCTAGAATTATCGGATGCTCAATGAGAGCATGGTGATACCAGGGAAAATACCCCCCTTGCCAAATCATTTCTCCTGCAAAGGGAACCGGAGAAATCTTCTTTTCTCTAAGGTCAGGCAACACAACTTCAAGCGCAGGGTATATACCATTGATTTCAATTAGCTTTCTAACTCTGTAGATTCCATATCCAGCCCAGGATTCTATTTCGAGTTGATAGAGACCATCTACTGACTCTAAATTAAGAGGACTTGTGGTAAGCGTTGAAAATTCACTCTTTTCTAAGTGTATCCCTTTACTTGATAAAAATTCTAAATCCTCTCTACTTATTCTCTGTTTCTGAATTTCTACCCCATCTTTCATTAACCACCCTCTTTGCAAATCTATGGCCAAATCTATCCCCTTGGCAATCATCTTTTCCCTTTGGTGTGTCCAGCTACAATCCACGTTTAGATTAAAGACCTTTTTAAGTGCATTATTGATGAGAATGTCTTTTACTTTTGTAAATCCCTTTATCGAGGACACTATGCTCTCTTTGCAATGAGTGGAGGCTGGTAATTTCAAACTCTCTTCTGGCTCTAAATGAGCCCTAAAGAATGCGACTAGATAGTCTTCAAAACGATGAATAGGGACTTCTTCTTGATAGTAAAGAAGCATTGCTTTACTAATCAGTGGCGCAATGTCTTCATGGTATAAGCTAGTATCTTCTTTAGCCAGCAGACTGAAATGATCTGGCCAATGTAGCCTATAAATAGGTAAGTTATAGGTGAGACTCGCCTCTTCGATATAGGATTTAATTCCATGTTGTACTTTATAGATCCAAAAGTATGCAAGGTTTTCTTGATTTGTTTTTTCTGGATGTGGTTTGTAGTACTCATATGCCTTTTCTAAAAATGTATTGATGATTGCAAATGTTTCATGTGGCGTCTCCCTTAAGGCTGAGTCTAGAGCAGCGAAATCAAATAGTAATTCTTCTATGGCCTCTTGCAGAGGTTCCTCTGTCAAATACTGGAGCCTGTTTGTTGCATAAACAAGCGCTCGATTGAACTTTAGAAATTGGTTTGTACTAATAACCTCTAAATCTTGTGACTGCCAGACTTTTGTTAGCTCTTTTCTCTGACCCTCTTCTTCATTTCGTCTCTCAAGATAGCCAACTCTGCCATTTTCTATGGCGCTAAACTCTTCTTTTCTTAAAGAGTTATGTGATTCAGGTAAGAAGGCCATATTCTCAGAGCGATCATTTCCTAATACTACAGTTTCTGTATTAAGTATTGTACTTTTCTTATAAATAATTTTGTGCTTAATATTTTGCAATTGCTTATAACCAACCCCTAAGAGTAAATCATTATAGGTATCGCTAAAACTTATATCTCTACGTTTAACCCCCCCATAATTACTGATTTTTTTGGAGAGACTTATGACAGCGGAAATTTGAGGCCCTAGACTAGAAGAAACTTGCAGGGATTCCTTCCCCCTCTCTGAATTGCAAAACCCTTGTAGGGCTTCTTCAAATAGCTTTTGATAATCATTACTTAAATCACAATTCTTGCCCTTTAATTGTTTTGTGAAACTTTTCTTATCCTCAGACGAAAGAACACGGTTTAAATAGTTTGCAGTCTCTCCTAACTCATTTCCAAAGACAATGGTCTTACCCCGTGACATCATTTGAAAGTTATATTTAAGTGATTTTATTCGGTAGTAGTCACTTGCGGAGTAAATGGCGTAACCACTAATATCATCTGTAATTCCTAAACTGTATAAATCCTCAAAAGCAAAATAGCGAGTATTTTGACAGAGCAATGCGGCTATTTCAAATAGCTGCAAATGAAACAGGTAGTCTGATATTTTTTCTTGTCCTGCCTGTCCCCAGGTTGCTTCATCATAAAAGTTACTAAGTTTATCAAGTAGAAGTATTATTTCTAAAGAGCTCTTTTCATCCATTGCCCGCCAAAACGTTTCTTTGTCTTCCATATCAGAGACTTTATTTAGGGCTTTTCTTATCTCTCTTATATCTATTATTCGTTCGCTTCTAGAGGCTGGTTTAATAAAACGATCAATGGCTTGCTGCAACCCTTTAATAATCTCTTTCTGATTTAAGCTAAAGGCTAGACTTATCCAATGTATAGGCTGGGGATTTTTTTTGGGGAAGTTAATATAGTCTGGAGCCCCTCCATCTATTATATATTTTATGCCCGGTAGTGTGCTTTTCTTCTCTGACAGTCTTTTAGTCTTTGCCTCTCTCTTAAATCCATCTAATTCATCATAGGCCCTCCTGGCTTCCTCTAAGCTGATTGCATTCATGCCTATTAAGTCATTTAACTCTAGCATTAGAAAGTGTTTGCTGTAGTCTATGACACCACCCATTTTCTCATCTTGTTGGTAATGAAAAACCCTTTCAGAGTAGGCGGATAGTTTTAATTCAAAAAAATACTTTATTATTTCTGGTTCTGAAAAATTGTTTTCTATTAGTAAATAGTCAAACAAGGATTTCTCCTGAGCCGTCATAGTGCAAGTCCCAGTCAGTTGGGGGATTGCCCCCTTTTCTATTCGTGGAACTTTACTGACTAATGGTATTACATCGTCTTCACTTTCATCTTCTAACATCCTAAGAGGGACGTAATAGTCTTCTTCATCATAGGGGTTTAAATAGTTGGTTATGGTTAAGGTTGAGTCGTCATTTCTAATTGCTACAAATTTTTCAAGCACATAGACTGAAAATTCATTGTCTAAGTTAAGACTAAACTCTGGTGATTGGTAATCTAGGTAATTCTGACTTTCTCCTTTGGCAACCAACTGATGAAAACCAACACCTGCGCCTAAGTTTATTAAACTTATTTTTACCTCATCATCTAACACTCTTAACTTAGCCATCAAGAAATGACCAGGCCTTCCATTCCATCCTAATGGCAAGTAGAGCACACCCGTTTCACTCAAGCGTGTTTTTATCCATGCAATGAATGGTTTTATTCCTCGTCTTGGATAGTTACCAATCAGTTCTTGTGCTTTTTGCACGTCCTTAAAAAAAAGCAGAGCTTTCTCTTTAAGCACGGGGGTATGTTCTAATTTATTATCATCTCTGTACACACGCTCTACTAGTGATTCAAAATAATCAATTGCCTTAGATGGAGAGCCTCCTTCATAGGGGCCGTCACTCACCGAATTGGGCGCAATCAACATTAAATAATAGCGGATGATGTCATCAAACGGCTTGCTGCCAGGCATAGACCTTTTCCTTCATACTCTATCTTTATAGTCTAGTAAAGACTGGACTTGTGCGCAAATTTAGATCACTTTAATTATTGTTACTACAGATTTAGCCATTGAAGCCGATATAGATTGAAATTGGTTTTGTTGCTGAGTTGTTATGGAGTTTCGGATCCTCTCTGATCTACACGTTGATCGACACCCATCCCTCCCCTTTAAACACTGGGTGAGTGCAGAAGATAAAAAAAGGGTGTTAGTTATTGCAGGCGATCTCTGCTCAATTCAACAAGGAGGCTTACTTAAAGATACCCTATCTTTTTTTTCTAAGCATTTTAAATACGTTCTCTTATCACTTGGCAATCATGAATACAATTTCGCTGCGCTCAATGATGTGCCTCAGCAAATGTCTGAGCTTATTAAAAGTTTGCACGTCGATAATCTTTTTTTGCTGCATAAGAATTACTTCCTTCGAGAGGAAATTTTAGTGATCGGCGCCACTCTTTGGTCTGATTTAACTCTCTCGAAGCATCAACTTGAGCGAACATGTCATGTCAAGCACGACCCTTTGTTTTCAAACTCTCTGCAAAAACTAACGGCAAAAGAGCGTTATCTAGTGATGAACTGTCTGCATCAAGAGCAAAAAGAGTGGCTCTTTAAGGTTTTATGCAAATATCAAGGAATGGTAAAACGCACCATGGTGGTGACGCATCATGCGCCAAGTTTTCATTCAATCAATCCCATTTTCAAGGGTCGAAATAACCACTTTCTTTATGCCAGTGATTTAAACAATGACATAAAACGACTCTCACCAAACGTTTGGATCCATGGACACACTCATTCCTTTTGTGACTACTACATTGGCAATACACACATTCTCGCCAATCCCTTTGGCTTTCCAGGTGAAGAAACGGGATTTAGGGATAAGTGCCTATTACGCCTATAAGGACTTCTGGGGACGAACGAGTATACTTTCTTCGAGTGCAGCAGAGGGTTTAGTCGAGGCTTGCTGATGAGAAGACATTGTTTGAAAGCCTCGGTAGCTTGCCCAAAATGGGGTGCTAACTAGGGCGCCGAGTGAGGCAACCCCACCCACTAAAAGCGTAGGTACTGTTAAGAACAAAGCTCCAGGCAAGCTTAACCAGCCCATAAATCGAAACGCCGGTGCTAGATTATATCGCCCCTCGTCTTTGCTACAAATTAACGTAATTGATAAGGCCAAGGGAGAAACGCCGTATTTCAAACAAAGATATGAAAAATTAAGCGCTTCATTGGCGCCTTGCTGAGCCCCTTGTTTAAACGCTGCTGACTTGCTAATGGGCTTTTTCTTGCCTTCGTTTCTGGTTGACTCATCTTGATTCTGCTGAACTTTAGTTGCTTTATTGCTAGTAATGCGCTGATTGATTTGCAAATACTGCTGACAAAGAGTATGGAAAGAGTTTTTTAGTAAAACAAATTTCGATTTAACATTTCTTTCTTTTAGCTTCTTGGCAACAGAGGCTGACTCTTTTCTCAGATCATCAATGAGCTCACCAACCTCATCATTGCCATTAAAAAACATAGCTCCAAGTCGAGCCTGATAATTCTCATCTTTCAGATTGATTATGATTTTTTTAATTACCTCAACCCTTGCCTGTTCTTTGCTCGTTAGTAAGCTTGTTAAAGGCATTTCTCTGTGGGCGTCTAAAAGCTCTTTCGATGCGCCATAGAGCTTTGATGCTACCTTCGTTTGCTCATTAAATAAGAGTTCTAGTTCCTGGATGGATAGGACGATTTTCTCAATGTTAGCATAAAGTTCCTCATAATCATTTTCCAATTGAGAAAAATCTTCTTGTTTAGTGGCGCCAATACTCAAAATATCCAACTGCCTTCTGAGTAGTTCAATTTCACTATTTAAATCAGCGACTAACGATTCTGACTGCGAGGCTAACACAAAAGGATCTTCTGATGGCTTGATGTTTTCATCATACCCATGTTCTGAAATCAGCCCCTCTATAGCCTGCATCGCTTTAATAACTTGAGCGCCTATTTTTTTAGACAAGTCCTTGCTTTCTTCTTCTACTTTTCTTTTGACCTCTTCAGGAATTTGGTAGTGCCTCATAAACGGCAGAGACCACCGATTTAGGGGAACAACTTGAAAAGAATTTAGAGGTCGATTTAATATTTCAAAAACATACTCTGCTTCGTCTAATATAGCTTCAGTCAAGTTAATTGACTCTTCTTCTTCAGTCTGTTTTGGAAAAGAAAAAATGACAGGGGAATTATCTGCCTCCGTTTCTATTTGATAGTGCTGACATGCATCACGACAAAAGGCTGAAAATTCAATCAGTCCTAACAGAAAACCATAGACTTTAATCTCAGGCTCAAATCCCTCCTCACTATCAGAGTCTTCCTGAAGGTTACCATCTGATGAGTCAACACTTGATGATTCATCAAGATCTTCTTGCTTTACAAGGTTTGACTTTATTAATTCATCGACAACCTGCAAAGTAATGGATTCGCCTTGAGCTGATTTTTCTTTTAGGCTTGCAATTATCCGTTTCAGTGACTCAATGAAACTTTTTTCACAAATTTCAGAAATCTGGTGAACAAACAGTAACTGATCTACCTTTAGATTTCTAAAAATGCTAACAGGTTTTTTTAAATCAAGTTCGAGAATTGATTGTTTTGCAAGTGGTGGGTTTGAGTCTAAGTATTGTTGAAAGCCATCTTTCAGTTGTTTAGGCAGTGCTATCTCTGCGTGCAATGCTTCTTTCAAGATGGCTAGCTGATCGATTGTTCGGTATTCCGGTGATCGCATTTAAAGAACTCCATTGTCTTTTAATTGCGAAACATACTAAAGATTAACCAACCTTTCAATTTAAACTTATACTCACCCCCCACCTATATTAACGAAAGATTAATTAAGTCTAAGATTTTTAAACTCTTTGTGCTCTTGCTTTTTTTGTTCTTGAATGTCGGCACCTGCATCTTTATTTCGAGAGATTTTGTTATAGGCCGAGCTTGAGGGTGTAAAGAACAAGGTTGCAGGAATTGGAATACCGCAACATCGTTTTTTAACTCGGCTAGAACTCATCAAAGCCTTACAAGCATTCTCATCATAAGTTTTTTGCAGTGAAACCCCTCTCTGATTCAAATCATTTAACTTTTCTAGGACTTCATTCTTAATGTGCTTTATCAATACTTGTTTAGCATCTCTCGAGAGTCCATGTGAGTGCTCGCGAAGCTCATTGCCAAAGTTTATCACAGCATTGAGACCCGCATAGCCTTCAAAGTCCTTCTCAAGTAGCACATCGATTCGAGCTTGGAAATAAGCAAGTAATAGTTTGTCATTAAGGGTAGCACCTAAGAGCACATCTTGAGAAAAGCAACTCTCAAGTGTCATGCGTGCTTCATAAATCTCTTTTTCACTCAAGCCACAAAAAGCCTCTTTGTACTCTTTAAAGGTATAAAAGTCTGGGCAGTGATTGTGAATTATTTTCGCGCGCTCTAAATCATCAACAAGGTATGACCTCATTATTGGTGCAAGCTCAGTCTGGTTACTCTTAAAGAGCTTACTAAGCAGTGTCGTTTTGCCCACCATGAAGGTTTTAAAGGCATAGTCAATGAAGGAAGGATCTAACTCAGAGAACTTATTTATGCTTCTAATTTCATTCGATTCCATGCATAAATCAAAAATTCTATCTGCTTGCTCCTCGTTAGTGCCTGTTCGTAAATCACTCAATAGTTTACTTGGACTCAAACTAGGTCTGGCATAGAGGTTAATGAGTGTACTTGCGAGTTCACTTTCTAAGGCGGTATTCTTTAAAATTCCTTTAATCAGTGCTTGCCGTGCCGCTGGAGTTACATCATAAATGCCATCAAATCTGCCAAAGACGTTCTTTGCAAGCGGTAATATTGTCGGATCTTCTGCATTTCGTGCAACAAAGGAGAGCAAGACTTGCTGTTCTTCTTTAGAAAAGCTTATCCCTCGATCAAGAAGCCAGGTAGCAATAACCAAGCCATCATTTAGACTAAGTTCATTTAATCTCGAGCGTCTTAGCACGTCTCGAACTTCTGCCGAAGTCAATTGATTACTAATGCATTCTAAGAACTTAAATGAGCTAGGTAAGTGACACAATATGACAGAAAACGGATTATGGCTGCCTGCTTCTGGGACACTGTATGGGTAATTCTTTTCAATGGCTTTTTTAAACAATTCAACATTGTCTGCAAGAATGGCCGCCGCTAGTAAGTTTTTACCACCTATCAAACAAGGCAATCCTTTGTCTAAGGTTACAAACCGTGATAATGGTGCTTTCAAAGCTGGCAGCATGGCAAGTTCTAAGAGCACTTTATCACCCTCGTTCTCAACTCGTTCAATGAGCTGCTGGTGCGATCTAAAGCTTATGAGTCTTGCCTCTTCTGCTTTTTCTTCAAGCGAGGCAACCTGAGCACTTAGACTCACTTTGCTAGCTTCTAAGCTTTGTAGCTCATTGGCTAACTGTTCATTGGCTCTGTCTGCTTTTTTCAAGGCCTCTGTGGTTGAGACGATCTTAGCCTCTAATGAACTTAAATATCGATCGTGATAGTTATGCTCAAGACAAATTATCTGATAGTTTAACAGCTCTGAAATGAGCCCCTCAGTAGGATAGCCTACCGAGACTTGTCGGCTGGGCGCTCTTACCAATCGTTCATCTTCATTTCTTAAACGTGCGCAATCTTTTTCTAGGGCATAGCATTCTTCACGCGCCTGAATCACCTTGTTTTTTAACTTTGTGTACCTATCTTGTTTTTGTCTTAACAGAGCCCTCTCAATATCGAGTAGGCGCTCTAGACGACGAATTTCACCCCGATAATAAGGGTGATCTTTAACAACTATGACCTTGGGTCCAGTATGAACTGGAGGCCTCTCGTGAGGTCTTACGCGATTGTTTTTTTCAACAATGAGAGTCTGTGTAGCAGGAGGAGTCCTATGAGCTTCCTGCACTGGTGCATGAGTTACTTTGCTATGACTCTGGCCTCTGTGAAAGTTGCCATGTCCAATGGTTTGTGTAGGGAATGTACTAGGTGCGCCAAAATGCTTGCTTTTTTGAGGGGGAGTCGGTTGAATAACTGGGGCATTCGTCGCTTTTTTAGAAACTTCGGGTCTATGGGGTTGTTTGGTGCGTTGCTTCATGCTTTTTTCTCTGGTTGCGAAGGTTAGCTGATTAAACCGTCTAATCCTTAAGTGAGAATTAACAAGTTGTTTGTTTTTTGAAAAATATGATTAAAATTTAGTTTTCACATTAGAGAGTGAGCAAACTTGGTTCTTTTTGCGCGATTATTTTACAAGATTCTTTGAACCACTTAAACTTTGAACGCCAGACGTTCAGCCAGCGGCTCGAGCGCATTCTGTGTTTTAAGGTGCGCGTCTATTTTCTGATAGCGGGACAACAATCCTTTTCGGTTGGCAATTTGGATGTTAAGACCAGGCCTAGCATTAAGTTCTAGCATTAATGGGCCTTGCTCGTTATCAAGCACTAAATCAACCCCTAAATAACCAAGACCTGTTAATTCAAAGCTGCCTGCGGCAATGTTGAGTATTTTCTCCCACTCGGGTATTTGAATGCCGGCCAGATCGTTTAGCGTATCAGGGTGTTGCGAGATAAAATGATTGCCTTGCACCCCCCCTTCAGTGATGCCTGTTCGGATGTCGATGCCCACCCCGATGGCTCCTTGGTGCAGGTTTGCTTTGCCTTCTGATTGATGGGTTGGCAGCCGTGCCATCGCCATGGCAGGATAGCCCTTATAGATGATTAAACGAAGATCTGGCACTCCTTGGTAACTCACTTTCTCAAAAATGGGCGACGGATTAACTTTATATTCTATTAAAGCAACATCCGGGTGCCCACCGAGGCTGTAAGCACCTGCTAAGATGGCTGATAAGTGATAGCGGAGATCATCTAAGGTCAGAAGCCTGTCATTGACCTTTCGAAACCGGTCTTTTAGTCGCTCTTTTATCACCAAAATGCCATCGCCCCCAGCACCCATTGCAGGCTTTATCACAAAGGATTGATGAGACTCTAACAATGATTCCAAATGAGCCGTTTGTTGCTCTTGTTCAATCACCCCATAAAGCTCGGGCACACTAAGCCCTGCTGAGAGCGCCAGCTGCTTGGTTTTCAATTTATTATCGACAATGGGATAAAGCGCTCTTTTATTATTCGGCAAAATGTAGTCGGCATTGCGAGCATTTAAGCTTAACACCCCTTTGTCTTTCAACGCCCTCAGTAGACCAATCATAGTTTTGCCAAGGCCTTAAAGCGCAAAAGCTCAAACAACCGATACCCTCGATATTGACCAAAGAGTAAAATCACCGCGATTAATATCAGCAGCAGTTCAGGATAAGCAAATAACAGGTACTGTACTTCAGGGTTATTCATCACCAGATAACACAGCACTGCCGCAATCAAGGAGCCAACTCCTGCTTTTATCGCCTCAAAAGCTCCCCGCTCATCCCAACTAATACACATGCGTTCAATAACCATGGTTAGAATGACCATCGGAAAGAGCGCCACCGACAAGCCACTTTGCACATCCATCTGGGTGCTTACAACGCTGATGGCTAACATTAACATGATCACCACGGTTAAAATAACCCCAAGTCTCGGCACAATCATTAAGCGCAATTCATCTAAGTAAAAGCGAATCATCAAGCCAACTGAGACAATTAAACTAAAGAGGCTTACCCCCCAAAGAATGTGCGTCTCACGAAAGGCGAGCGCAATCAATACAGGCATAAAGGTGCCAAAGGTCACCAGTCCTACAAAGTTTCTAAGAAGCAGAATGATAAAGGCTCCTATGGGTACGGTTAGCAAAATTTTATAGTTTTCTTGTAGATTCAAAGGCAGCTGTAAGAGTGAAAATTTCATCATGGTGGAGGCCGTTTGCGTTCCTCGAATCTTTGCCACACTTAACGCACTCACCGGCGTTGGCGACACGGTTAAGGTAAACTGAGGCTTGCTGCCACCAGCAACCGAAAAAGTTGGCTCGTCGCCATATTGCCAAAGCAGCATGTCTTTAGGCAAACCACTCATGCCGGTTACAGGATTAATAAACAGCCATTTCTTTTCATTGAAGACCATTAACCAAGGACTTAGGCCTGCATGATTTTGCTTTTTCAATTGCAATAGTTTTGCCGATTCTGCGTGAATGTTGGCAAAGCTTAGAATTTTAATGGCCTCGCGCACCTTATTCTCGGCTGAAAAATTTCCCTTTAGTAAAACTTTGCTACTGCCACTTCCATGAGCGAGGCGCGTTAATACCGCTTGTGCGAAGGTCTCCACATCTGCTGACGACTTTCTTGCTTCCACCACCAAGGCTTCTGTGGCGGCTTTTTCAGCATCACTTAACTCTAGAGGCAGAAATGCTTTAGGCGGCTCTAAATCATAGCTTTCATGTTTTGCTGGTCGAAAAATGGCTCGGTAGTAGAGTGACTGCAAACCATTGGCTCTCCGAATCGACCAAATAGTCTGTCGATTATCGTCCACCACATTGGTAGTTAGGCCGTAATCATAGGAGACATAATACTCATCCAAGGTGGTAAAAGACGGTGGCAGATAAGGAATGACAAACTTTGCTTTAATTGGTTTGCCAGGTCGAGCCTGAAACTTCAAATTTGCTTCAACGGTCCAACTACTAACTTCTGCCTGTGCCTTTAAGGGCACATCCAAGCCAAAGTGACGATAAGAAAACATCGACAAACCAAGGACCAAGAGAATGGTAATCAGAAGGTATAAATGAAGCTTTTGAGAGGGCATTGGCGCCGGACTCCTACGTTATTATTGACCCACGGTGTAGCGCTTTGATGGGTCGACTCGGATGTTAAAGGCCTTTAGCGCATTACGACCAAACAAAACAGGGTAATTAAATTGATCTCGATTGGTTAAGTTAACCAAAAGCTTTTTACTTTGCCCATCAAAGCCAAAGCGAAGCATAACCACTGGCCGCTTCATATAGGCTTTGCTTCCTTCTCCAACTCGTGATTTGATTTGGGCATAACGAATGAGCGGTCGCACAAAACGCACTTCTTTGCCCTGATTTTCAATGACAAAGGAGACTTGACTCTTTCCTTGCTTATCTCGAAAAATTTTAACGTCTTGCACATCAATCGAAACACTCTTTGCGCCGGTATCTAATTTAGCTGGCAACACAAACTGGTTTTCGATGGACACATTTTCTACATAACCATAAGTTTTGGCCTGCAAAGTACCGACTAAACCACAAAGGCCGATGAAACAAACAATAAGCCCAACCCAATGGCTCCACGATTTACTCACTCTATTCTCAACACATCATTTAAAAAGAGCGATTTTAAACTATTTTCAGGCAGCAAGGTATTGGTAGTAACGAAAAACTCGCACCACTTTCTTAACGCCACGGGTTTGTCTTGCAAGTGAGACCACTATTTTGGCCTGTTGGGGCATGACATCACCAATGACATAGACCACAGCGTTTTCTGTCACCACTTTAAATTCTTTTTGAGAAACCTCATTATTAACCAGCATTTTGCTGCGAATTTTTGCAGTCAGCCAACCGTCTTGCAGACGTTGCATGGCACTGGTTGGTCTTTCTATGGTCAGCTCATCAAAGAGTCGTCGCTTACCCTCTAATGGGGTCATTAAACGAACCACAAAGGCTTTAAGAGTTGAGTTAGGCACTTGCCCCAGGATGATTAAGTCACGATTAAAGGCGGTTAACACCACATGGCTATTGGCAAGTGCCGCCCGATTTCGCTGCAAAATCTTATTGCCTTTTGAGACCAATTGGTTGTCCGCGAGCGTCTGCTTGAGTTCAAAACGCTCATAATACATTTCAGCCCCAGTTAAAATGGGGCCCACGCAGCCAGCTAACTGGCTGCAAAAAAACAAAATGACTGCTTTAGTCCGTATATTGGAAAATCTTAACCACACGCCGCACTCCTTCGATGTGTCTTGCAATGTCTACTGCAAGATTGGCTTGATCGTGACTTACCGCCCCCATTAAATACACCACGCCATTTTCAACAATGACTTTGATTGAACCAGACTTAAGGCCTTTTCGTGCCAACATACGAGCATTAATTTCACTCAGCAACCAAGAGTCTTTGGCTCGCTGTTTCATTGAGCTATTAGCCCCAACGGTCATCTCATTGTAGACGCGTTTAACGCCTTTGATTTTTCTGGCAATCGACTCAGCCAACATTCGATTGGCGCCCGTCGGTGTTTGTCCACCCAAGAACACGATTTGATTGAAGCTGTCGACGACCCAATGAGAACTGCTTAGCCGCTCTTCTTGTTGTAGAGCAACACGGACGTCGTTGTTAATAGTGTAGTCAACGTCCATTTCTTGTAAGGAGCGCTTATCATAGACCACCAGGCCAGTTGCCGCAGCCCCTAGTAACACCACGCCGGCACAGGAGCAAAGCAACGTACTCACAATGGCTAACATTATTGTTTTTTTAAACTTTCCAATCATACCACTTCCTTATTTAACACCATGACAACTGAATTTTGACGACGCACTCTGTTTTTTTAATCGTGGGGACTAAATAAACAGCGATCAATTAATTCGCACAAGCAATGAATCACCACTAGATGCACTTCTTGAATGCGGGCAGTGCTCTCACTTGGCACTCGAAGCTCAATGTCCTCAGGCCCTAAATGATTGGCTAATACCCCACCATCTCGACCTGTTAAGGCGATGGTGTCCATGCCTTTTTCATGAGCTGATTCCACCGCTTGAATGATGCTGTCTGAATTACCACTGGTTGAAATGGCAAGCAAGACATCCGTCTCTTGTCCCAGACCTTGGATTTGCTTAGCAAAAACTTGATTGTACTGGTAATCATTGGCGATTGAGGTAATGGTTGAGCTGTCGGTGGTTAAGGCGACGGCAGGTAAAGAGGGGCGCTCGGTTTCATAGCGGTTTAAAAGCTCGGCTGAAAAGTGCTGGGCATCACCTGCCGATCCACCATTGCCACAGCTTAAAATTTTGCCGCCAGCTAAGAGACACTGCACCATTTTCTGAGCGGCTTCTGCGATGGGGCCTGCTAACAAATCGGCCGACGCCATCTTTGTTTCAATGCTGGCGCCAAAGGCTAGCCGAACTTGCTCTTCTAATTGACTCATTGGGTACTCATTCTTCGATTAGGTCTTTAAACTGAGGGATCTTCTCGGACCTCGCAGCCAAAGTCAACCTTCCTCTTAACAACTACTCATGTCTGGGCCGCATGCCTTTGTTTAAATGAAGAACCGCGCCATTTTCAGCCATGTGATTGGACATAAAGCGCGGCTCGTTGTAGAAATAAATACTACTGCCATTATTGGCTAAGGTATTTTGCGAGCGCATGACATTGATTCTTGCTACCGATTGATCATAGGTTTTCACCATCGCCTTTTGTACCATGAGGGACTCGCCATCAAAGTCGGCATCATCATAAACGTCAAGATGCATGGTCCGCACCTTACCTGCGAGCTCAATTTTTGCTTTGTCTCGAACCTTGATGTCCAGCAATGGGCTATTCACTTGACTAAAATTGAAACTGCCCTCGCCACCAACTCGCATTGACTTAAGATTCGCAACCCCACTCATGTTTACAATTGGGAAGTCTTTCATCACCACACTCATGTCTCGACTAGAGACCCCATTGACATCAACCGTAACAAAGCCGGTTAAATGCACGTTTCGAAGCCCAATTCTGCCATTGAGCGCAACTTTCCCTTTGCCATCGACGACTAAATCCAATTGACTGGTTTTTAGATTCTTAGCACTGACTGTTTTCTGACCTAAGGCGGCCAAACTTCTAAGGACTGGCATGGACACAGTGACCGTCACTGGGTCATGGGCATAAATTTTCAGCGTGCCTGCATCATTGATTGTGTCTGTTTTGGCAACATAAGTACTTACGCCTTCTACCACGACCTGATACTTAGAAGCATTTTTCAGAACCACACTGGCACTGCCACGCACTTCAATATGAGTAAAGTCTTTTACATGACGAACTTCTTTCACCTGCTTCGCAGGCGGGGCCGCCTCCTCTTTTTTAAAGCAAGAAACCAATAAAAAGGATGAAATGACTAAAATTAAGACTTTTTTCACGAGCTTTACCCTAGATTATTTATAAAGTTCACTTTAAAGCAACTTGCGCCTAAGATCCAACCAGTACTTGCCTATTGCCATAATTCGCTATATTATCTCTCACCTCTCGGGGCGTGGCGCAGCCTGGTAGCGTACTAGCATGGGGCGCTAGTGGTCGGAGGTTCAAATCCTCTCGTCCCGACCATTAAAATCAACAACTTACGCCTCAATCGCGGCTTCCCAAATTGTTTTAAGTACACTTATAGGTACACTTTTTTGTTTTTTATTCTCAATTCTGAGAAATTGCAGGCAAAAAAAAGCAGGCCTATAAGCCTGCTAAAGAAATAATCAAAAATGTTTATGACGCTTCTCTTTCTCCGTTCATAACTGTTTGCTCAATCCAATTATTAATTTCATCACAGTGCCAAGCTAATGTTGTGCCATTAAGCTTGACTGGACGAGGAAACTTTCCTGTAAGCCACCAACGACGGAGTGTTACTCTATTTCGGCCTATCATTTTTTCTAGATCAGGAATAAATAAAACTTTTTGAGAAATTCCTTGTTCTACGTCCTCATTCATATTTATCTCCTTTGTTGCCGCGTTTGTTAACATTGTCTGCTGAAACATAATAGTATCCTTCTATTCATAGTATTATTATCACTACCCGACTAAGGAGTAACGTTCCCTTTCTGTGTTTATTTCAAGTACGATTTGATAAAGCTTTAGTAATTCGATTTCAGATTTAAAGTCACAAGGCGCTGCATCACAGCAATAAATTTTTCTAATGTTATCGAGTGATGAGTGCGACAATTGTGCTATGTTCTTTAGTGTGTAGTGGGTTGACTCTAAGATGTACTGCACCATCCCTTGGTAAATTTGAACCTTTATTGGATACTTCATTGTGTCCTCCTTCTTCCTTTTGCCAAAATGACTAACAATCAATAAGTTATGTCGCTTTATAGTGTGTCTAAGTAATGCTTTATTTTTTGTCCTTCTGATAAACCCATGATATAGTGAGCAAAATTATTCATAAAAGCATCTTTTACAGTAAATATTTTGAATAACGTTATTCAATTTATATTAATTTAATCCATGTTTACTGCATGGTCAATTATATTTTGAATATTTTTATTCAAATGGTGGGCATGATGGATAACTCAAGTTTAAGTACGAACCTAAGACAATTAATGCGAATTAATGGGAACCTATCTACCAGTGAACTCGCTCGAGCCGTTAAATTACCTCAGCCTACCATTCATCATATCCTTTCAGGCTCAACCAAAAATCCGAGGAAAAAGGCTTTAGAAGCCCTATCGGATTATTTTTCAATATCCGTACAGCAACTAATAGGTGAAGCCGAATTACCTTCTGTTATCCCTGAGACCATTAAAGAAGACCTACACTTAAAAACAGTTCCTGTTATTGACTGGCATGTATTAAAACAGTGGCCTCAACTGGGAAATGAAAAAAGGGCAAACGCTAAAGAAGTGCTGCTTGATAAAAATGTTAGCCCAAACTCATTCGCTATTGTTATGACAGACTCAAACATGGAGCCTTTTTTTCCAAAAGATTCCTTGTTAATTTTTGACCATGAGAAACAACCCAAAGATAGAGACTTTGTTATTGTTTGTGAAAGTCAGAGTGATGATATTCTATTTAATCGCTTTTTTATTGACGAGAATGAAAGCTACTTAAGACAGGAGCTTGATGATGGAAATGTTCGGCTCATAAAGCTAAATCAGGCCAAAGATAAAATATTAGGGACACTTACAGAAGTGAGGATCCAGTATTAATTGATGAAACTCTGTGAGCCTTTTCTTGCTTATTTTCATCCAAACTAAGAACAAACGGGTTGAAATTAGTATTAATATCGTAATGATCAACATCTTCTGTCTTTTTCAAGTATTTCACCAGCAGCCATGAAGGAAAAACAATAATTAAAGCGCAACTCATTTTCCAGAAATAACCACAAAGCATCATTTTTCCTAGGTGATAGTTTGTTAGACTTCCGTAGTAATTTAATGTATCAACAATAATTGTTAGAGACGCCTGGCCAAATGCCGTTGAAAATAAGCTTCTAAAAATAAAAAATTTCCCTTTTAAAGAAATCTTCCATTTTGCTAGCAAGTATACATTGACAAACTCACCAACTAATAGCCCCATTAACCCTGCCCACACATACCTTAAGGTAGGATCAAAGACTGTTTGGTATGCTTCAACATGAGTGAAAAATTGAGGTGCTGGTAAGTGCGAAACCGTTATAACGATTAAAGAAAACAAAAATTCAGCAATTACCCCAATCCATATGAATAGCCTTGGGTAAGCATAGCCATAAACTTCGCCAACAATGTCACAAATACAAAAAGTAATTGGAAAAACAAAAATCCCACCAGGTTCAAGCATTGGACCAATCTGCGTTATTCTGCTTGCTAAGCAAACGGTTGATAGCAAAAAAGTCAAATATAAACCAAGAAGAAACAGTGGATATTTATACTGTTTTTTTCTATCTAAAGTATCTAATACTGCGCTGTGCAAAACATCACCTTTTAATTCTTATTGTGAACCATTTGGTACTCTTTCACTGTTTCACGGATCCCTGCAAGATAACCGACCCTATTTGCATCAGCGGGGGTTAAGCGAGAAATTAGTGATTGATCTTTAGATAGTTCAGAGGGAGATTTTTTTATTGTTTCATACCCGTTTTTAGCTCTTAGCTCAAGCAAATAATCATCTACTTCATTAGTCATTTGCTGAACAACGATAGCATAATCAGGTTTCAGGTGCTCTACTGTAGCCATATAAGTGAGGGTGCGTATTGTTTTTTTGTCTAAGCCTTCAATCAAGTCTGAATCAACAATTATGTCACTTATGTTTCTTTCGATAGTATGGCGCTCAGACAATTTTATGACTGCTTTTTTAAAGCCCGTTTTTTTACATTCATAAATATCAACTATTTCATAGCGTGGCTTATTGGCTGTTTCTGCTAAAAACTCCTTGAACATTACAGTGAACCAATGAGCCCAACTTAACTTTTGCAACATTGTCCTTACTCCTTTACTTGATCCCTATTGCTCCCACACTTTCTTGACCATATTCAGGCAACAATAAATCATCAGGGAATTGACCTGAACGGTTTATATAAGTTACCTTTTCAACATCGAAGCCCGTTCTGCGCAAGCAACGCTCTAAAATCTCCTTTGTGATCCAGTGAACAAACGCAGGTAATGATGAAGCCCTACCACTACTTTCATATTCAGCGGGTTCTGTGATTTCTCCTGGCCATTCAATTTTATCTGCAACTCGACTATTGTACTCTGGTATAAATTTCTGCCAGTTTTTCAAAAATGGGGTTTCGCAAACAATATATATTTTTCCACCAGGCGTCAAAAGTTTTGACATCAATGCCAAAGACTCTTCAATTTTCATACCAGTAAAAAAGTGTAGGACACGAGAAATCAAAATTGCATCAAAATAATTTTCAGGTAAGCCAACTAATTCTGAAGGGAACTCACCAGGAACCAATACCAGCTTATTATCTGCCCTCGTTAAAGGTTCAGAGTTATTGCCTTCCATCGTCATATAGCGGTTATTTACAACGGCTAGATTCTTTGGCTCTATGTCATTACAAAATACGGTAGCACCCTTAGCAATCGCTTCTAGCGTTGCTGCTCCAAAAGCTGCTCCTATTTCAAGAACTTTACCACCATCTTTCGCTACACTTGCTGAATGTTCAATAAAGCGTTGTGAAACAGGATCACAGGCTGTTGTAGTAAATCCGCCAAAAGGGTTATGTGTTTTTGTAAAAATCCCTGTTATTTCTCGAGCTGGTGGTGTTTCTACTTGTGAAATACTTTGAGGGTTGATAAGTACAGCATTGTTGGTGTCTTCAACTAAATCTACTTCCCTATTTAGAAGCCATGGCGCTTCTTGAGAGTCAGCTTCCATGAAACTATCAAAAAAAAGTTTTGTCCTATCAATGCGTTCTTTAAATGATAAAAGGAAATCCACTGTAGGAGTTCCAAAATGATTGTGCCAACGATTAGCTTTAACTGGAACTAAAGCTTGCTTAAGAGTAGTGCTTTCTAAATGATGATAAAAACCTTCAAATAGAACAGACATCCTTGTTAGTTTAACCAATTCCCCAACTTCGCTACCTAAGGCAATTGCTTCTAATTGGCTTAAAAAATATCGATAGACTTCTGAAGAGGTTATTTCGTTTTGCTTTTCAAAAACATCTAAAACAGATTGGAAAAAAGCTAGTGAATCCACTTGAAAACATCCTGTATAAAATTCAATGCAGCCATTGGACTTTATAACTATGATAAATTTATTTCAATAGGTTTATTCAATTTAATAGATGTTTTTAGGTCATTCCTTTATCTTCATAAGACTTTTGTTCAATAAGATTATAAACTAGCCAGCAGGCGTTATACTTGCAGGTTAAGTAGGTAGTTAAAATCTGGTAACCACTTTAAGGAACGACAAAAAGTCATCCATGACTTTCTTTGTTTTCGCCTAAATTAGACTAAATTTATAATGGTGTTATTAGCAATATCTTAATTGCTATAATGCACAAAATTAAAAATCAATCTTTTGAGATCTGCTCTCATATTGAACAAATAAGTTTTTGTGATTAATTAAGCGGGTTTAAAATATGTTAATTATCTTAGGTGGTCTACCAGGTGTTGGGAAAAGCACTATCGCGAAAAAGCTATGTCAAAAGCTTAAAGCTGTTTATTTAAGAATTGATAGTATTGAACAAGCCATAAGAAACGCACAAAGCATCAATCCAAATGGCCTAGATGAAGTATTTGCTGAAGGCTATATGTCGGCTTACGCCGTTGCAAAAGATAACCTTGAAATAGGCCTAACAGTTGTCGCTGATTCCGTTAATTCCATTAGTATCACAAGGACCGATTACCAAGCGGTTGCTACCTCTTTAAATCAACCCTACTTTGAGATTGAAATCATCTGCACTGACAAAAAAGAACACCAAGAACGAGTTGAAAGCAGAAAGCCAACAATTGCCAACCACCAGCTCCCAAATTGGAAAGATGTTTTAAATCGGGAGTATGAGAAATGGACGACAAAAAATTTAACCATCGATACTTCAGTCTTAACCATAGATGAAGCAGTGCAAGTAATTATCGAAAAATTAAATAATCATCAAAGCCAACCTACACTAAAAATTGAAACTGAGCGATTAGTCATGCGCCCCATTCAAGAAGCTGATTTTGATTCAATTGCATCTCTTCATGCCAACCAAGAGGTGATGGCTTTTTTCCCTTCTGGAACCTTAAGCAAAAAGCAAACTAAAGAAAGATTAAAAACCTTCCAAAACTATTCTGATACCCTGAACCTGCCATGCTTTACCATTTTCAAAAAAGGCAGTGGTGAGTTTGTTGGTCGCTGTGGTTTTGGCCCTATTGAGGAAGAGGTTGAAGTAGGCTATCTAATAGATAAAAAGTTTTGGGGCCAAGGTTATGCCACAGAAGTTTTATCAGCACTACTTAAATGGGGCAAAGAAAATATAAAAAGCCCAAGAATAATTGCCCTAGCGCCGATGAATCACCAGGCATCTTTTAAAGTTATGGAAAAATGTGGAATGCGTCCTTATAAAGAGGACGAAGCTTATGGAGTGACATGCAAGTTTTATGAGTTCCTCAACAATGGGCTTAGTTAACGCATGACAAGCGCTATCTTAAT
The DNA here is from genome assembly GCA_030148065.1 of Legionellaceae bacterium. Classification (GTDB taxonomy): domain Bacteria; phylum Pseudomonadota; class Gammaproteobacteria; order Legionellales; family Legionellaceae; genus JASBUC01. The sequence goes on from JASBUC010000010.1 coordinate 21,558, forward strand.
CACATTCAACTCGGAAATTGAAGTGATAACAAATCAATAACGCTGTCTTTGATGATGCAGTATTCTTTATCGCTTACCTTTGCTTTGGCTAAACGCTCTTTAAACTGCATAAAAGAAATCCGAGCCTTTTCATTAGAAGATAAAAAATCTCTAAAATCCAATGCAAACTTCCAATTTAAGCTATCCTCTAGTCGAATATGAATATTAAAATCTTGGCCTTGATATTTACCTTTAAAAAATCTTTTTTCCCAGTCGTGTGAAAAATAATCAAACTCATGAAACGGTACGTGATCTTGCTTGATTTCTTTAATCCAGTTAAAACCTAGTGGATCTAATACTTCTCTAACTCGTTGAATGTCACTAAACGATTGTATGGCACATTGAATGTCAACAATGTCTTTTGCTTTGACGCCAGGGATGGCTGTTGAGCCAATATGCTCTACATCACTAAAAACACCGGAGCCAGAAGATAGCAAGTTTTGCTTCAATTCATTAAAATTTTTAGACCATTCTTCTGTATGTTCTGTTAGTTCAATCACTGTTCTCTCTCCTTGAGCCCCTTTAATTCCACAGTTGCATCTATTTCAAAGGTGCGCCTGGTTGCACTGAACTTTCCTTTAAATCGACTGATGCCATCTCCTCGCATCTTTGGTGCATATTCTGTTAAATAGGTTTCTAAGGCTTTAGCATCTTCAAGTTCATAATGAATTGTAATAGCCTTCTGATCATGCGCTTCACTATCAGCCAATATTGGCTTTAGTATTGTTGCTTTTATAAAACCAGGGAATTGAAGCATCTCTAAAATGTGATCATCAAGCCATTGTTTGTACTCTGAAAAAACATCACTATTAATCAAAAGATTAACTTCATAGATAACCATCTTAACGTCCTTATGGAAGTATAAATTAAATCAATCGCTGCATCATTAGTGAAAATCGTGACTCTTTTTCTAAGGCTTTATTGCCATGATTGACCGCATAATCAAGGCAAGCCACTGCACTATAAGCACCTAAGAACTTAGCATAGTCTTTAACCTCTTCAGGAACCTCACCATAAATTCTATAGAACTTTTTATGTGCTGTTTTTGGAAAAAAACTATAAAGAGCGCTTAAGTCAACCACATAATGATTAATGCCAGAATCTCCCCAATCAATGACACCACATAGTGTTGAGTTTTTAAATAAAAAATGACGGCAGTAAAGGTCACCATGGACTAAACATCTATCTGCTGAACTAAATTTTGTTACTAACGCATTTTCTACCAACTGATGAATTTTTGCTTGATTAAATGAAATTATATTTTCATCAGTTAATTTACTAACTCTCTCTTTAAATTGCGTTGTCATATGTTTGGCGTTAGTGCGATTAAACACTTGTTGACCTATATCATTATCTAAAAGGGTTGATATTGAAATTCCATGAAGTCCTTTTAAAAAGAAAGCAAACGCTTCTATATTTAAGTCTCTTTCTTCTTCTGTTAACGCAAGATCCTCAGCAGGCTCTCCTTGAATTTTTTGATAGCCCTGTATTGGGTATGGATAACGACTAGATCCAAACCCACAGTAACAGGGGTCGGGAATTGTGAGATTAGTTTTTCCTTGCAGTAGAGATAAGATTTTATTCTCTTTTTCTATTAGAGGAATTGCAATATACCTTCTAGGCAATCGACATAGAATACTATCATTAACCAGGTAAACATAATTATCCCACCCCTCTGAATAAAGCTTAACAGAATCGATAGGGGTTTTTATAAACTTTTCAATATTATCCTTAACTTCATCTATTGTGAGAGAAAAGTCCGCTTCCCAAGGTTGATTCTTTTGGTTAGCTTTTTCCATATAGAAACTTTGTAGTTCCTCCTTGGTGATGGCGAAACGATTATGGTCACGCCACTCTCCATTTACTTTCAAATAATTTTTTGAGTAGCCTTCTTTAACAAACCCAGACGCTTTAACAAGGTTTTCTGACTTAATATTCTCTGGTTGAACATTTGCTTCTATTCGATGAATTCCTAACTGATAAAAAGCATAATTAACAATTGCCATTAGCGCTTCTTGCATGAAGCCTTGTTTCTCATGGCCCTTAAAACGATAGAAACCAATGTATGCACTCTGGAAAAAACCTCTGATAATATTACTTAAATTAAATACGCCAATTAAACTATCATTCTCATTTTCTTTAACGAAGAAACACTCCATGTCATCAAGGTTAGCTCTGTCCAAATAAGTTCTAAAATCCACCTCGCTCTTAGGAGGACTAACCCAGGGGTAGTGGCACCTGTCCGACTCTATAACCTTCCTTAAAAATTCATCCCTCATTTTTATAGATGGGCGAATAATAGTAATTCTTTTCGTGGTGATTATTGCATCATTCATTGGACATTACCCTAAACACTATTAATATGTTCCATAATAAAGCTTGCTCTATCAATAGGAGAGCACTTCGGGACTTCTATTATTTGATAGTTGAGTGATTGGTATAAATTTTTTAGTTTTTCGCCAAACTCTCTAGATTCATCAAAGCTCATTTTTCGTTCTTCATCATTGACATAGATTTCTTGCCAAGCAGGTAAAAAGAAAACCTTTGGATTATATCGGTAGGTGTTAGCTGCATTGATGAATGGACCATTATTCAAGTCAAAATAATTAGCATAAGCCACACAGTCTGGAATTCCTCTGTCAAATAATATTTTACCAACATTTGCTGTCATCTCTTTATATTGATAAATAGAACGAGATAGTAAAAGTTGGCAAAAAAGGTTGGGATCTTTATCCGGTACGCCTTGCCCATCAATAAGTCTTTGCTCAGCTAAAATTTCTCTAGCAGGCTCTTTAATGCAAGTTAAAGCTTTGTCTTTTAGTTCATTAATGACGGTTGACTTTCCGCTACCCATAGCCCCAGTCAAAATATAGTAGTTATCTTTCATATGTTATGAGTGGCATAGTAAAGGAAGAGTACTATGCCATACATGATTTAGTTAATGCCAACAAATATTTCTACTTCGGCGTCTAGTGGATTCATACAACGCTCATCAAAGATTTCAAAATCAGCAATATAATTTCTTTTCCCCTTCAGCGTCACTTCATCCATCTGCCATATTGCTTTCCAGCCATCAATAATAATGTTAGGCAAAGCTCCTTTTTCAGTAGTGAAACAAAGATAACGTTGTTGTGGTATCGTAAGTGGTGTAAATAAGCTTAAGTCTTGGTTGCTAAAATCACTCACTTCTTCACCTAAAAAGTAACTATATTCACCCGCTTCATCGCTCTCATATTCTGTATAAATGGAATAAGTCTTATTAGAGTCAACCCGGTGCTTAATTTTTTCAGCTAAATTTTTAGACCAATATTTATCAACCAGTTTTGAAATGCTAGATGTTTCAGGGTTAAACTCAAGTTGATTGTTAGTTTTGATTCGTAAGCCAATGATTTTTATTTCACCTCTCTCTACTAACTCTTGTCTCATGTGTTCATTTCCAAATGATAAAAACGAAGTCTATGACCATCTGGATCTAGCGCGGTCAAGGCATAGCCAAAATCTAGTGTCCTAGCAGATTGGCAAATGGTTACTTCATCATCTCTTAACTCATTAAATATAGCATCAACTTCATCCCTAGATGAAAGCTCAATAGCAAACTCTACACACTCACTAACCTCATTAGCATCAGGTGTTACAGTATGCTTTGACCAAAGGCCAAACTTATTCCCTTTTGACAACTCAAATAAAACAAACGTATCTGATTCTAGAACGGGCTCACTATTAAAGAGTTTGTGATAGAATGCCTTGCTTTTTTTTGGATTATCAACATAAAAAATGGTCATGTTTGATAGAAAGTTATTCATGTTATCTCCTGTGTTTAAAACAAGGAAATGATACCTTTAACTTGTGACAGAAATTGTCAGTAGTCTTTTATTGCTCTGGAATGTTATGAATTTTTCGCCATTGACGCAGAAGCTCAGGCTTTGATTTGGGATATTTTTTATTGAGTTCAATGATTTTTTTAATTCTATCTGTTCTAAAGTGGCGAAAGTCGTTGCGCATTTCACACCAAGCAATAAGAACTCTTATTCCGTCAAAAAAGGCTATGCCAATTGGCCAAATAATACGATTTGACTCATTGTCTTTTAGATCTTTGTAAGAAATTTCAATCATTTTTTTAGTTCTGACAGTAGTTCGTAGTAATTTCATACTTTCATCATCTGTACAATTAACTTTATTTGGACCAACCATTAAACTTGAAAAATCTAGTTCTCTTTGCCGACTATTAGGTAAAACGGCGCGGACTTTATTTAACACGCCTTTTGCTCCGTTTTGCAGAGACGTATCCCCCTTTCGATTAACCCAACGCATGCCTAACACTAAGGCTTCTAGCTCATCATTATCAAACATCATAGGAGGCAGTAAAAAACCAGGCTTTAATTGAAAGCCTAGTCCAGGCTCTCCCTCAATGTCTGCTCCTTGTTCTTTTAAAGTCACAATATCCCGATATAATGTACGAGTGCTAACATTTAGTTTCTCTGCCAATGTTTGGGCTGAAACAGGGTAACGATATGACCTCAATAACGCTAGTAACTCAAATAGCCGCCCTGTTCTCATTCTGACTTGCTTGATTGTTCAGTAAAGTAAAGAATATCGCCAGGAGTACAATTTAAGTGTTTACAAATGGCTTCAAGTGTAGAAAAACGAATAGCCTTTGCTCTACCACTTTTAAGAATTGATAAGTTTGCTTCGGTGATGCCAATAGCCTTTGCTAAGTCTTTTGAACGGCACTTCTTTCTAACCATCACTTCATCAAGCTTTACAGATATTGTCATTTAGTTAACCTTAAACTGTTAGTTCCTGCAGCTGCTGTAAGCGCCTTGCTTCTTCCATGATATAGGCTGCGATATATAAAATTATTCCAGTGATAATAGACGTAAAAGAACTTCCACCGACCCCAATGGAAATTAAATGATGCCCTGACTCATTATAAAAAGTTAATGCATACGTTATTAACACTTGGTAAATAGGGTGTATAAGCTCTGCCAATAGCATTAAACCAGCAATAGTTTTAATTAATTGTATCGTATTTACGTTAAAGTATTTTTTCTCTTTATAGCTAGAAAAAAGCTTTGATAGCTTAGAAAAGATTAAAATGACACAAATTGTATCAAGAAGTTCAATTAGGTAGAAAATGCTTTTATCTAAAAAAGAAAAGTAGCTTAGGCTTTTAACATCACTCAAACTAATCACATCTTGGAAATAGCCAATAGCAAAGGCCATGTCCAAATTAAAATACACCAGATAAAAAATAGTAATAGGTAGTACGAAGCTTGTAAGCCTGAAAAGTAAAGCCAGTCGGCCACATACTAAATCAATATTTTTCATTTTATGTCTCCATAAGTTCAATATGGGGTCATAATATCATGAAATTATTGCTTTGCAATAATATATGTCTGTTTATCGATAATTTCATCAAGCCCTTTTTATCTCATTTGAGCAAATAAGAGAAAAGTGCCATGAAAAATGTGGCGGCAAGCATAAGAGAGCAATAAATAAGGTTGACCCTACTGACTTTCTTGGTTTCAGCGTTTAGCGTCTTTACCTCTCTTAATGCTAAGTGGATTTCTTGTTTTATTAGATCAGAGTGCTCTATAGATGTTTTTTTAAGCACAGTCTCCATTGCGCCTTGGCTGGCATTAAGTGCTGCATTTAAAATCTTCTCAGCTTTTTCTTTAGTGTCATCTTGCCAAGTTTGTGAGATTTTCTCTATCTCATCTTTAAATGATGACAATAAGGCTTTTTGCTCCTCTTTATGTTGGCAAAGTAGGTGCTCGTTCATCGTTTGTAAGATGAGGATGGGGTCATCGCGGCCAAGAGAGACGCCGTGTTTCACGGCAATCTCTTTAATGGTTTCATCAATGGCAGTAGACATTAGATTACCATTGCGTTGTCTAGTTGTGCATACAATTGATCACGAATGAGTTTTAGTCTCTGCCTGGTCATGATGTTATTGTTAGGGGATTCAATGGCCTCTTGAAAAGTTACCTTTTTCTGGAGCATGTCTGATAAATCTTTGCCAAACGTTTCCTCTTTTAGTTCTGGAATGGTAATTAAGGCTAGTACGCTATCTTGATTTTTTTGATAAATTTGAGATTGCTCAAAGCTTTTGCCGGCATGAGTAATTTTGCCCCAATAAGGATTAAGCCAAACAACAAATTTAATGTCTTCAGGGAATTGTTTCACTAGCTGTGAAAAGCCATTGATTGTGTCTACTAGCGCTTGGCCCCCTGTAATGACTGTATGAATGATTAACTCATGCCCCAATTGCTTTAGTAATTCAGGAACTTGATTACTTAAAAGGTAATGAGAGAGTGGCACAAATGAACTAGCGCCATTGTCGATAACAACATCTTCAGTTGTTGAAGATAGTTTTTCAACCAATGCATCAAAATGCCTAGGGTTAATCTCATCACCCTCCATAATTTCTAGTTTTTCAACTTTAAGTGCTTTAAAGCCATGAAATGTGGCGTTTATGGGATCGGTATCAAAGCATAATGGCGATTGAGCATGATGATACTTGTATTGGGCAGTGGTAGCTGAAATAAATGACTTACCGACACCACCTTTCCCTTGTAGTGTAATGTGTATTTTAGGCATTAGAAGAATTCCTCCAAGTTAGCTTTAGGGTTATAAGTGAAGCCTTTAATTTGGTTTTCGGCTTTACTTTCAACGGTCTTATCTTCCTTGGTGTTCTCCTCGGTACTGCTCTTTTCGCTTTGAATATGTTTAGAAACATAAACGCGAAAAGTTTTGTATGAAAAAGAAATTTTCTTTTCATCAATAAGCGTTTCCCAGATAACTTTCATTGACCAGTTATCTGACAAGGCCCTCGCTATCTCTTTTTTATGAGTTAGAAAAGCTGCATTGTTTTTAGAATTGCCAGAGCTTTGTTTTTTTAGTTGGCGTTGTGCAATCCTATCGGTTAACGCTTTTTCCATCATAAAAAAATTATAGTTAGCTTTATTAATTATGTTATTTGACATAATGAAGAATAGCAACAAAAGGTTCCATAGAACGCCCCTAAAAAGGTTCTTTAACTTCCGTTTTAGTTCCTTTTTACTTCCCTTTATTGGCCTGCATTCTCAAAATAGCTTATTTAATTTTCTTACTGCTTTTTATTTGGATTAAATTTGTATATTTTGTCGTAAAAACCCTTGGTGGGACAAAAAAGAACCTGCTACGATGCTAATAAAGGGCGTTGAATTAGCAGGCAAGATAGGTGAAGTTAGCTAACCCTAAAGGGTCACCAAACTTCACGGGCTTATTCGCACCTACGGTGCTCAACGTTATCTTGTATTTAGAAAGCAGTTTGATCTTTGCTTTAGAGAAGACACAAATGAGTGAGACAAGGGCGTGTACATTGTAGTACATAACTGAAGTCGAATGATTTTGTAACGCACTATAAAGCATTGAGTGGACTGCGTTAACCAAGGGAATGCATAACCTTTGTGAGGTGGCTACCCTTATGGACAAGATAAATAAATCCCCGACCCGAAAACATGGGTTACATCTTAGAGTTCCCGTCCTTCCTGAAGAAGAATCCCTAATTAAATCAAATGCAGCCACTGCTGGTATTTCAACAGCTGAATATCTACGACGGCTTGGCTTAGGCTATACCATTCAATCAATAGCTGATAAAGACTCCATATTAATTCTATCTAAGGTCAATGCTGATCTAGGTCGTCTTGGTGGGCTGTTGAAGTTATGGCTTAGCGATGATGAGCGTGTATCACATTTTTCTCATGAAACCATTCGTCTTTTACTTAGGCGGATTTCAGGCACACAACAGGCAATGCTTGAGCAAGTAAAAAAGCTATGATTATTCATCATGTGCCTCGAAAAACAGGGCAAGCAAGTAGCTTCAAGAAATTAATTCATTACTTAACTGCACCCCAGGGGAAAAGTGAGCGTGTTGGTCGTAAGCAAATAAGTAATTGTATTAGCAATGAAGTCTCTTGGGCTATAGAAGAAGTGCGTGCCACACAAGCCAAAAACACCAGGGCAAAAGGCGATAAAACTTATCACTTAGTCATTTCTTTTGCGCCAGGTGAAGAGCCAAACGATGAAATGCTTGAAAAAATTGAAGAGCGGGTAGTCGATTCCATTGGTCTTTTAGGTCATCAGCGAATCAGCATTGCTCACCATGATACAGATAACCTTCATATCCACGTTGCTATCAATAAGGTTCACCCAAAAACCTTTAATATGGTTGAGCCTTATAGAGCCTATAAGAAATTTGCTGAGGTTGCAGAAAAATTAGAGGTTGAATTTAATCTTATACGAACCAACCACACCCCAAAATATCACTTGTCTGAAAATCTTGCGAAAAACATGGAGCACCACAGTGGCATAGAAAGCTTAAATAGTTGGATAAAGAGGCATTGCCTTGCAGTGCTAAATCACTCAAAGACCTGGGATGACGTTCACCTCGTACTAGCAGAGCATGGTCTTATTATTAAAAGGCAAGGTAATGGCTTTATTTTTTGTTCTCAAAAGGGCGTTAGGGTTAAAGCAAGCAGTGTTTCTAGAGATTTATCAAAAAGTAAGTTAGAGCAGCGACTCGGTCCTTTTAATGAAAACCAGCTAACAGTAGAAAAGCTTAAGTTTAGTTATAAACGAAGCCCTACCTGCCAAGGAGGCTCGGTGGAACTTTATGAACGATATGAAAGTGAGAGAGCAAAAAATAGTCACATGATCTCTCAAGAACTAAAAAGGCTATCCCTTAAGAAAAAGCAGCTTTTTGATAAAGCCAAGCAGAAAAGCAAACTGAAAAGGCAAGCCATTAAATTGATGAGTGGCAGTAGGCAGAGTAAAAAAATAATGCACGCCTTAATTAGTCGTCAATATAAAAAAGAGGCTCAAAAGATTACTAAGCAATGTGCCATTGAAAGAGAGGATATTATTAAAAGAAACCCTAATCTCAGTTGGCTAGATTGGTTGCAACAACAGGCTTTAGATGGCAATGAGCAAGCGTTAAGTATTTTAAGGCTGAGATCAGAAACCGACTTAAATAAAAAAAATCCTCAAAACATTCACACTGATAACCTTAACTCTGTTACAAAAGAAGGGACATTACTTTATGAGCTCGGTAATAAGACCGTTAGAGATGATGGCAAAAATATAAAAGTTCCCAAGGGTTTATCACCAGAAGAGTTAAAGCAAGCCCTAATCATAGCAAAAGAGCAGTATGGCAATTGTTTGAAAATAACAGGCTCTGAAACCTTTAAAAAGGCTGTTGCTCGTATTGCTGTAAAAAATGACATAGACATCACGTTCTCAGAAAAGGATTTAGAAAAATATCGACTTACTCTTACCAGCGACAAGGAGAAAATTGACGATGGACAATTTATCAATAGAGACAGCAGAAGAGCTGGAGGAAGCAATGGAACTCATGGAGACAGAGCTGGTGAAAGAAGAGGTGTCCGAGTCCCAAGAGGTAGCGCAAGTTCTTCAAAGCCCCACCCTAATCGATTTAGAATCAGTGCGCCGGCCCAAGGTCAAGACAGCGTGCGAGAGTTGCCCGAACGCCATGTGGCTAAGCTCACCGGAAGATGTGAAGTGCTATTGCAAGATAATGCACATGATGAGCTGGAGCACAAAGGAGCCAAGCCTAATAACAAAGTGCGACGGAGTGTTTTTGGATTAAGGCTTGGAAGAAAGCTAAAGAAAAACAAGCTTGATTAAGAGAAAAAATTATTTGCTCAACTTATGTAATTCATAAGTCATAGTATGCCTCTTTATTTTACTCTTAGAGCAGGGATACTGTTTCACAATTAATGAATCTTATGATTTTTTATTAAAAGGATTTATGATTAAAATTTGACAATAAAAAGGAGGTAGAGACCATGCTAAATAAGATACTTAATATTTGCATAACAGCTTTTTTTCTGTGCTTGATGAATGCATCTTTGGCAAGTGGAAGTCATTTCTCTCATCATTCCGGAGCTAAAAATAAAGGTGTTGGGTACCCAGTACTACCAACGGACAAAACAAAAAAAGTATCAGTTACTACAACTGATGAGATGCGATTCTATTTTTCACCTGAGGTAGAGATACAAGAAGGAGAGATAATTTCGTTCAAAGTGACCAATAAAGGAAAAGTTCCTCATGAATTTTCGATTGGGAATCAAGCAGAGCAAGTGGCTCATCAAAAAATGATGAGAAAGATGCCTAATATGGTTCATAATGATGGAAACACTATCACTATTGAGCCCGGGCAAACTAAAACAATAACCTGGAAGTTCATAGGAAATGAAACGGTTGTCTTTTCTTGTAACATACCAGGGCATTATGAAGCTGGTATGTATAAAAAAGTAAAGATAAAATGATGCATTGAATGGTTAGTGATACCTTAGGAATAGGATGCGATTTTCGAATCAAGGATGCTTTGTTACTTTCTTTATCAGTCTAATTTGTCCACCCCCTGCTTTTTCTAGTGTCTTATCATTGGAGCAAGCAGAAAGGTTGGCTGTTGCAAAAGCGCCAGAATTAACTGCGATTCAAGCAAAACAAAATGCTCTACAGAAAAAAGCAATTGCAAAAGGACAGTTAGACGATCCTAAGATTATGCTTGGATTTTCTAATATTCCTGCTGATACTTTTGATTTTAAGCAAGAGCCCATGACTCAAGAACAAATCGTTATAGAGCAAAAATTACCCAAAGGAAAAAGTCTCAAATATCAATACCAAATGTTTAATCAACTCTCAGAAGCCGCACAGTTTGGCCAAAAGGAAATGGTGCTAAAAGTTAAGAAAGGGGTTCGAATGGCGTGGGTGAAACTTTCCTTCTGGATGCAAGCGCAAAAGATTATTGAGCGCGAAGAAAGAGAATTTTTTCATTTAGTCCAAGTAACAAAGGCCATGTTGGCAAACAACAAAGCCCAACAAAAAGATGTTATTAGAGCGCAATTAGAGCACACCTCCGCTCAAAATAAGCTAATTAACATCAAGGAAAACATTAATATTGCAAAAAATGAGTTAGCACGCTGGATAGGTGATAAAGAGGCATTAAATGCCTCTCCTAAGCGTGTTCCGAATTGGGATGCCTATGGTAATAGGCGTTCTTTATTAAGTGAGCTATTACAACACCCCTTATTGCAATCAGACAGTGCAAAAATCTCTTCGCAAAAAGCATCAATTCAACATTCTAAAGAGCAGTTTAAGCCAGGCCTTACGCTAGGTGGCGGGTATGGATTTCGTCAAGGGTCTAACTCAAATGGTTCTAAGCGCTCTGACTTTATCCAGCTCAGAGTCGGAGTAAGCATGCCTGTTTTCCCTGAAAACAGACAAAAAAAGCTGTTGGATGTTAGTCAGCAGGAGCTGTTAGAGAAAGAAGCAACAAAGGCAACCCACTATAGAGTATTAAAGGAGCAGCTAAACAATAGCTTAACTGCATATGAGCAGAAAAGCGAAAGCATGCATTTATTTGAGACGGCCTTCATTCCAGAAGCAAAACAGTATGCTCAATCTACATTGTCTGCTTATGAAAATGCTCAAACTGACTTTCCAACTCTAGCAAGAGCTTATATTAAACAATACAACACAGAGATAAATGCATTAAAGGCAAACCTAGCTCGTTCATTTGCTGAGATAAATTTATTATACATAAAGGGAATTTAGCATGAGAAAAACCATCTTATTTGTTTTAGTTATTATTATAACGTTTGTCGCAGGAGTAATGGTGTCACCACATCTAATGCCAAGAGATAAGAGTGAAAAACCAGGGAAAAAACGGAAAGTTTTATACTGGGTTGCTCCCATGAACCCCAATTATAAAAGAGATAAGCCTGGAAAGTCGCCAATGGGAATGGACTTGGTTCCAGTATATGAAAATAGCGATGTAGAGGAAAGTAGCGAAAATGACAGTAGCATTAAAATTTCATCAGCGGTTATTAATAATTTAGGTGTTGTAACTGAAGAAGTTATAGGAGAGCGTTTAGAGCGTCATATTGAGACCATTGGGCATGTTCAAGCAGATGAGGATAAAATAATTAGCGTTAATACTTACACAGATGGGTGGGTAAGGAACCTTCGTATTAATGCGGTAGGTGAAACGGTAAAGAAAGGCCAAATCCTTTTTGACTTGTATTCACCAACTCTTATTCAAGCAGAACAAGAGTACATATTAGCTTTAGAGCATCAAAAATCTTCTTTGATAGAGTCAGGGGAAAAGAAATTAATAACACTTGGTTTAACTAAAGAACAAATTGGGCTGCTTAAGAAAACACGAAAGGCAGAGCAAAACAGTCACATCTTTGCAAAAGCAAGTGGGGTTGTTTCTAAATTAAACATAAGAGAAGGGATGTTTGTAAAACCCAATATACCTCTATTACTGATTGAAGATTTAAATTTTGTTTGGGTGCATGTTTCAATTTATGAAAAAGAAGCCAATTGGGTTAAAAAAGGTCAAATAGCAGTGGCGACATTTCCTGCAATCCCAGGAGTACAATGGCAAGGAGAGGTTGTATATGTGTATCCAACGTTAGATAAATTAACGCATACCATCTCAGCACGGCTTAAGTTTCCGAACCCAGATTTACTACTAAAACCTAATATGTATGCAGCCATTAGTATTTATATTCCAAACAATCAAGCAAGTTTAACGGTTCCACGGTCTTCTATTATCCCCAAAGGTGCGGAGAGATACGTCATCTTATCTCTTGGTAACGGACGTTTTAAATCGCAAAAGGTTACATTAGGAAATGAGTCAGGAAAGAAAGTTTCAGTTCTTTCTGGCTTAAATGAAGGGGACTTAGTCGTAACATCAGGTCAATTCTTAATTGATTCAGAATCTAATTTAAATGCAAGTTTTAATCGTTTATCCCCCAAAAGCACTAAAACACCGATGTTACATAAGCACAATGTGACGCATAAAAAAACACATAAGGATCTATTCCAGAAAGGAAAAATTCTATCGATAAATCATAGAGAGCATCGAATTGTTATCACCTTAGGGCATGAAGCAATTCCATCACTTAAAATGCCTAAAATGGTTATGGAGGTGCATGTTAAACAAGACGTTGATTTAACCCCATATAAAGTTGGCGATGAGATCTATTTCTTAATGAAAAGGGCGAGTGATAATCAATATGAAGTTACAAAGATAAAAAGTTCAGTGACTGGCAACTAGGAGTAATATTCATGATAGAGAAAATAATAGGCTGGTCTATTCGGAACCGCTTTTTAGTGATTATTTTAAGCGTTCTTTTGTTTGTTATTGGCCTTATAACATTAAAGCATACTCCTGTTGATGCCATACCTGACTTATCTGATGTTCAGGTGATTATAAAAACCTCATATCCTGGACAAGCACCACAAGTTGTAGAGCAACAGGTTACTTATCCTTTAGCAACCGCCATGCTTGCTGTCCCGGGCGCAACAACAGTTAGAGGTTATTCATTCTTTGGAGACTCGTTCATTTATGTCTTATTTAAAGATGGAACTGATTTATATTGGGCTAGATCTAGGGTTCTTGAATACCTCAACCAAGTGACGGGTGCACTCCCTCCACAAGCAAAGCCCCAATTAGGCCCAGATGCTACAGGTGTTGGTTGGGTTTTTGAGTATGCCTTGACGGATAAAAGTGGGAAACACAATTTAGCAGAACTCACAAGCCTACAAAATTGGTTCTTAAAATACGAATTGCAAACAGTTCCCGGGGTTTCAGAAGTTGCAACCGTTGGAGGGATGGTTAAGCAATACCAAGTAATTGTCGATCCAAACAAGCTGCGCTCCTATAACTTAACCCTTAATCAAGTTAAACAAGCGATTACAAGCGCTAATCAGGAAGTTGGTGGCTCTGTGATTGAAATGGGTGAAGCAGAATATATGATTCGAGCTAAAGGTTACTTAGATGATGTGAGTAAATTCAGTCACATTCCTTTGGGCATGAGTAAAAATGGTGTTCCTGTTGTCTTGGAAAACCTTGCTGATATTAGACTTGGGCCTCAATTAAGGCGAGGGATAGCAGAGCTAAATGGTCAGGGAGAGGTTGTTGGCGGCGTTGTTGTCATGAGAATGGGAGAAAATGCCCGAGAAGTCATTCAGGCTGTAAAAGAAAAGATAAAAGTCCTTCAAAGAGGGTTGCCTAAAGGCGTTGAAATCGTTACAACTTACGATCGCTCATCGCTAATTCAAAGAGCCGTTGAAACCTTAAAATCCAAGCTAACGGAAGAAATTATCGCCGTTATTTTAGTGTGTTTCCTATTTCTCTATCACTTTCGTTCTTCTTTAATCATTGTTCTTACGCTTCCTTTTAGCATCTTGCTTGCTTTTATTGTGATGAGATTCCAGGGCATTAATGCCAACATCATGTCATTAGGAGGCATTGCCATAGCCATTGGGGTAATGGTGGATGCTGCAATTGTGATGATTGAAAATGCTCATAAGCACCTTGAAAAAGAAAAGGTTTCAGACTCTAACCGCTGGGAGGTTATTACAAAGTCTGCCATGGAAGTGGGGCCGGCCTTGTTCTTTTCTCTTCTTATTATTACTCTTAGCTTTGTTCCAGTTTTTACGCTTCAAGCCCAAGAAGGAAGGCTTTTTTCGCCACTGGCTTTTACCAAAACTTATGCAATGGCAGCCTCTGCTTTGGTTTCTATTACCTTAGTTCCTGTTTTAATGGGCTACTTTATTCGCGGTAAAATTCGAGGTGAAAAAAAGAACCCTTTAAATAGAATATCCATAGCACTTTATAGACCACTAATTAACTTAACCCTTAAATCTCCGAAAGCCATTTTAGTGGCTCTGATGTTCATCTTGATTCTAACCATTTACCCATGGCAAAAGCTAGGGAGTGAATTTATGCCCGAATTAGATGAGGGGGACTGGATGTACATGCCTTCAACCTTACCAGGCATTTCTATTGGGAAAGCTCGGCAAGTCTTACAAGAAACTGATAAGTTAATTCGAAAAATTCCGGAGGTTAAGAATGTTTTCGGAAAAATAGGACGGGCACAAACGGCAACTGATCCTGCTCCTCTTAATATGATTGAGACCATTATCCAATTTAAGCCTAAAGAAGATTGGCGATCTGGGATGACTCGGGAAAAATTAAAGCAAGAAATGAATGAAGTAGTTAAGCTTCCAGGGTTAACCAATGCTTGGGTCATGCCAATTAAAGGACGAATTGATATGTTGGCAACAGGGATAAAAACTCCCGTTGGAATTAAAATATCAGGTCCCAAATTAAGCACTATTCAATCAGTAGGCAAACAAATAGAAGAAGTTTTAAAAACTATTCAAGGGACCGCCTCGGTGTATGCAGATAGAGTAGTTGGTGGACGATATGTAACCATTGATGTAGATAGGCTAAAAGCCGCTCGCTTTGGATTAAACATCCAGAATGTTCAACAAATTGTAAGTTTAGCCGTAGGAGGAATGAACATATCTGAGTCAATTGAAGGAAGAGAACGCTACCCTATTAATCTTCGTTACCCTCAAGTTTGGCGAGACTCTGATGAAAAGCTAAAAAGGTTGCCTATTATTACAAAGCAAGGTGCACAAATTGCTTTAAGTGATATAGCCTCTGTGAAAACAGAAAATGGTCCACCCGCAATCAAAAGTGAAAATGCTCAACTGACCGGTTGGGTGCTCGTTGATTTAAATACCAGTGATATAGGTGACTATGTCAGCCGTGCACAACAAATAATTCATAATAAGCTGTCATTACCTCCAGGCTACAGCCTAACCTGGTCTGGACAGTATGAATACATGGAACGAGCTAAGGCAAGGCTAATGTACGTTGGGCCTCTGACATTATTTATTATTATGCTATTACTCTATATTCACTTTAAACGGCTAAGTGAAATGTTTCTTGTCATGGGTACGTTGCCTTTAGCCTTAATTGGCAGCATTTGGTTTTTATATTTTCTCGATTACAATCTTTCCATCGCGGTTGCTGTTGGCATGATAGGCCTTGCAGGAATTGCCGTTGAAATTGGCGTTGTGATGTTAGTTTATTTAAATCAAGCACTTCGAGATTTAAAAATACAACATGAACATTTAAATAAAAATCATATAAGAGAAGCGGTCATTAATGGTGCCTTACTTCGGGTTCGACCCATTATTATGACGGTCATGTCAACGGTCATTGGTCTACTTCCTATTATGCTAGGGGCTGGAACTGGCTCTGAAGTGATGAAAAGAATTGCTGCTCCAATGGTTGGAGGAATGGTAAGCGCAACGCTTTTAACTTTATTTGTTATCCCAGCCATCTTTTATCTCTGGAAAGTTAAGACTGAGGCTCAAGCATGAGCCATAAATTAGTAGAAAAAGATGGGAGTATTAACGTTGATAAGCTGCCCTCATGCCTGGAGCGGTGTTTAATTAAAACCCTTAATGTTATTTCATACATGAGTGAGATTAGAGATCCATATACAGCTCATCACCAGAAAAGAGTTGCTAAACTATCTCTTGCCATTGCGCATAAAATGAAGCTTAGTGAACATGAAGCGCTGGGTATTTATCTAGGCGCACTTATTCATGATATAGGAAAAGTCAAAGTACCAGCAGAGCTTCTTGCTTTTCCAGGGAAGTTATCTAGCGAGCAATACAGCCTTATTAAACGACATCCGGTTGATGGCGAACAAATTGTGCATGACATCGAGTTTCCTTGGCCCATAAAAGAAATAATACTATGCCATCATGAAAGACTGGATGGCTCGGGATATCCTCATGGGCTAAATGAAGAAAAATTGCCCTTATCTGTTCGAATTGTCAGTGTTTCAGATGTTGTTGAGTCCATAAGTTCACATAGACCCTATCGTGCAGCAAAAGGGGTAAGTGCGGCACTTAAACATATAAAAGAGAGCTCAGGAACCTTATATGACACTAACGTTGTTGCGGCATGTAATGAGCTGTTTTTAGAAGATAACTTTAATTTTCAAGATGATGACTAAATTATGATAGATATTTTTATTTCAATAATCTTAAGTTTATTCATTTTAATTTTCACAACTCTTGTTTTTTATGAAATCTTGAGACTTATCATGAAATTGATTGTCTACTGGGTTGGCAGACCAAGAATTATTTTAATCAGTATGATCTCTGGTCTTTTCGTAGCTCATGGCATTAGCATCAGCATTTATGGGGTGGCGTATTGGCTCCTTACCCAATTTTCTCATTTTCCACCTTTAGAGGGAGTAGATACTACAACTATTGGTTCTTATCTCTATTATTCAGCAACCACTTATTCATCATTAGGTGTTGGCGACGTTTATCCTAGAGGTTGCTTAAGAATTATTACCAGTTTTGAAGTCATTAATGGGCTAACTTTAATTGCATGGTCGGCAACGTTTACTTATTTTTCGGTAGACAGAATGTGGAGTTATCACAAAAAGATAAGGAAAATCGATGAATGAACTTATCACACTTTCTTTAGATAATCTAAGCTGTGTGAGTTGTGTTTCTGTTATTGAAACAAATTTAAATCGTTTGGAAAATGTTGAAAAAGCAACGGTTAACTTTTCACAAAGAACAGTTGAAATTAGAGGATGTGCATCACTCTCTGATGTTCAAAAAGAGCTTAAAAGGCTTGGTTATCGTAGTAACCCCATAAATCAAAGTGACGAGCCAAAACGAAAAGAAGAAAAAACTGCGTATAATGAGCTATTACTAAAAGCACTTGTACCTGGCTTTATTGGCTCTATTTTTATGGTTGGTAGTATGTTCGGTTTCCTACCAGCTTTGAGTTCAGCAATAGGTAAAATTGTTTGGGCATGCCTTGGCCTTGTCTCTTTAATTGCCATGAGTTATGCCGGCGGCCACCTGTATCGTAACGCTTATCGAGCATTTTTAGCAAACCACGCAACGATGGACACACTAATTAGTTTAGGCACAGGAGCGGCGTGGTTTTTTTCTATGTTTGTGACGTTGTTTCCTGAAGTGGTTCCAGAGCAATCAAGACATGTTTATTTTGAAGCTTCTTTAATTATTATTGCCCTAGTAAACCTGGGGGCAGCGCTTGAGCTAAAAGCTCGTGGGAAGACATCTCAGGCGATTGAACGTTTGGTCGGGCTTCAAGCAAAAACAGCTAGAATTGTCGATGCAGAAAAAGAAGCAGATATTCCACTGTCTCAAGTTATTGTTGGTAATGTTCTAAGAGTTAGGCCTGGGGAAAAAATTCCAGTTGATGGAATCATTACAGAAGGTTCTAGCAATATTGATGAGTCTATGTTGACGGGTGAGCCAATCCCAAAAGCTAAAAATGTTGGTGATGTCGTTACTGGTGGCACAATGAACACCAATGGTTCATTTTTGTATAGAGCAACAAGGGTAGGAGAAGAAACAACCCTTGCTCAAATCATTCATCTTGTGCAACAAGCGCAAAATACAAAACCTCCCATTGCTCGTTTAGCTGATTTGGTTTCTTCTATTTTTGTGCCAATGGTGATGATTATTTCAATATTCACAGCCCTATTGTGGTTTAACTTTGGCCCTCCTCCTGTTTTAGGGCATGTATTAGTGACGGCAATGACGGTGCTTATTATTGCCTGTCCTTGTGCTTTAGGACTTGCAGCCCCCATTTCTGTAATAGTGGGGATGGGCAAGGCTGCTGAGTATGGCTCTCTAATTCGCAATGGTAAATCCTTACAGCAAGCCTCAAAGCTCTCTGCTGTTATTCTTGATAAAACTGGAACAATTACTTACGGCAAACCTGAGTTAGCGGAAGTTATTTCTGTTGGTTCACTTAATAAAGAGCAGATATTGAAGTTATCTGCAAGTCTAGAGCAGGGCTCTGAGCATCCTTTGGCTGAAGCTATTGTCAATGCGGCTCTTAAAAGAGATCTAAAACCATTGCCTGTAAAAAAATTCAAAGCCATCACAGGGCATGGAATTACAGCCATGGTGAACGACTTAAGTGTTTTAATTGGTAATGAAAAATTAATGAAACAAGAAGGCATTGCTCTTCACAATGCTGAAATAAAGGCTCTGGAACTTGCAACACTTGGGCAAACTCCGATGTATGTTGCAGTAAACAATAAAGTTGAAGGGCTCATTAGTGTTGCTGATTTGATTAAGGAGGACTCAAAGGCAGCCATCCAAAGGCTTAAATCACGAGGCAACAAAGTCATTATGTTAACAGGGGATAATCTTACTACAGCCAAACAAGTTGCCAAAATGGTTGCTGTTGATGAAATCATGGCTGATGTATTGCCTGAAGAAAAGTCTAGTAAGGTTAAAGAGCTACAAAGTCAAGGTCATCTAGTTGGAATGGTTGGTGATGGAATAAACGATGCACCAGCTTTAGCTCAAGCTGATGTTGGCTTTGCGATTGGTTCTGGTACAGATGTTGCGATAGAAAGCTCAGATGTTACTTTGATTCGTAACTCTCTACATGGTGTGGCAGATGCAATTGACGTCTCTCAAGCGACGATCCTTAACATTAAACAAAATCTTTTGGGTGCCTTTTTATACAACGCACTAGGGATCCCTATTGCAGCTGGAGTCTTATACCCATTTTGGGGAATTTTTCTAAACCCAATGTTAGCAGGTGCCGCTATGGCCATATCTTCTGTAACAGTGATAAGCAATGCGAATCGATTGCGATTTTTCAAACCTAAGGAATTGATCGGATGATAACCTTATTTATTAATTTAATTGGTTTATCTTTGATAGGCGTAATCTTTTGGTGGTTTATTTTGAAAAAACCAGCACCAGTCATTGCAGTCGAAAGGAAGCAAAAAATTATTATTCGTGATGGTGTTTATACTCCATCTGTAATAAAAGCAAAAAGAAACAAATCTATTATCTTGGAGTTTATTAGAGAAGATAAATCTCCTTGTGCCAAAGTGGTGATTTTTAAAAACTTAGATATTAATAAAGAACTCCCAGTAAACAGACCAACCAGCATCACTCTAAATAACCTAAAGCCAGGAACTTATTCTTTTAGTTGCCAAATGGGGATGTATCAAGGCAGCTTAATCATTGAGTGAGGAATAAATACAACATGCTTAATAATCTTTTTGTTATTGTGACAATAATATTAGCGTCTACTTTCTTCTTTAGTAAAAGAGTACGTAATTCACAAACATGGCATGCAACGGTTACGCCTCTTGCCTCAATTATTGGCAGTGGTTTTTTAGTATCTGCGCCGCTACTTATTTTAACAACAGGAAAGTTGGCGCCTTTTGCAATGGGAGGAATAGTGCTCACTGCCTATGCTTTAGGCAGCAGCCTTCGATTTAACATTCAATATGCTGAGCCTATACTTCATTCTCAAGAAAAAGATAGCCATTTAATACAAGTCATTGAAAAGGCGGCCAAACCAATTTTAGGGCTAGCATACGTCATTTCAGTTGCGTTTTATCTTAAGTTGTTAGCAGCTTTTGCTCTTAGGGGGGCAGGAGTTACTTCAATTATTTTAGAAAACAGTGTAACCACGGCTTTGTTACTGTTTATTGGCATAACTGGAAAACTTAAAGGGTTGTCAAAACTAGAGTATTTCGAGACTTACTCCGTTAACATTAAGCTATCTATTATCATTGCTTTGATTGTTAGCCACCTATATTTCAATTTTCACAGTCTTTTTAATGGGCAATGGGAGCTATTGGTTTATCCTCATGAGACATTATCTATTACCATTCAAAAATTACTGGGTGTTTTAATCATTATTCAAGGGTTTGAAACCTCAAGATATCTAGGGCATGCATACAGTCAAGAGCTTCGCATAGAAACAATGAAAAAAGCACAAATTATTTCAGGAATAATTTATATAATTTTTATTATTTCAACCTTGACGGCTTTTAATCATATTCATTCTTTGGGCGAAACAACAGTTATTGATGTGTGTCGAATGATAGCGCCTGTTTTGCCTTTTTTTCTAATCGTTGCAGCTGTTATGAGCCAATTTAGTGCAGCAGTTGCGGACACAATTGGAAGTGGTGGGCTATTGGCTGAAGGGTTCCATAACAAAATTTCAACAAACATGAGTTATTTAATAATTTCCATGGTTGCCGTAATTCTAACGTGGTTCACTAATATTTATTCAATTATTACGTTAGCATCAAAAGCTTTTGCTTTGTACTATGCTTGTCAACTATTAATTAGTACATTACTGTTATTCAGAAAACCTATTTCTTTTCAAAACTTTTTTAAAGCATTACTTTACCTACTGTTAATCATTTTAATGGTTCTGGTCATTTTATATGGAAAGCCAGTGAAATAATAACAGATTTTATCTCAGCTCCAGATGGATATAATGACTTAACAGTGACCCAGTGATCAAAATACAACAAAGGAATAATGAAAAAACTCTTTAGTTTATAAAACCAGTTGATGCTATGTTTGTTAAACACTACGTTTCTCTACTTCTTTCAGAATTTCTGTTGCTTCTTTTACCACATAGAGGCCTATCAAAAATCCTGCTAATAGATCTGGGTAGTTGGAGTTTAAAGCCCAGACTAAAATGCCTGATAAGATTACTCCAAGATTGGCTACTACATCAGCCCTAGTGAATATCCATGTAGCCCTTAGGTGCACCTCACCATTTCGAAAAGAGCTCAGTAATCTTAAAACAATTATATTTACAATAAGTGATAAGCAGGCAACTGCCACCATAGCACTGCTTTCTGGGTCACTGCCAAACCATGCTCGCCGCGATGCTTCTATTAGTAGTCCTAACCCTAATAAAAGCAACAAAACACCACTCATTGTAGCTATTCTTGCCTTAAATTGGCCTGATTTGCCTACAGCGATAAGCCCTAAAAGATAAGCTAATGAATCAGCTAGCATATCAAAAGCATCGGCTATTAATGCCGTTGAATCAGCTAAAACCCCCGCAGTTAGTCCAACTATAAACATCAATAAGTTTAATGCTAGGGCAATTTGTAAAATCTTTTTTTGAGCGTTTGTTTTAGCCTGATGATGGCACCCGCAATCTGTCATAAACTACCTTGTTTGTGATTTACTTGAGCCATCTCGACATTTTTCAGCTGAAAACTCAAATTCAATTGTTGTATATAAAAACTGCTTACCATTTAAAGTTTCGGAGATATTCTTTTTTAAAGTTGCGTGCTCTTCATGGCTTATATACTCGTCTAAAACTAGGTGCGCGGTAAAGACATGATGCTCTCCATCAAGTGACCAGATGTGAACCTTATGAATATCAATTACGTGAGTGAGCTTCAGTAATCTTGTTTTAAGATAATTAATCTCATTGAGATCGGGAACCGCCTGTAGAAAAATTCTAAGGGTTTTAAATAAATTTTTTAGCACGTTAAAAACAATAAAAACTGTAAATGCGATGGATAGGATAGGATCTAATATTGGCCAACTAAAGAAGTATAAAACGATAGACAATACTAATACCGATACCCATCCCAGCACATCTTCCAGCAAGTGCCAATTCAATACTCTTTCATTTAGAGTCTTACCAGAGCTCAATTTATAAGCAGCGCACCCATTTACTAAAACACCAACCAGTGCTAAAAAAAACATCCCTTGCACCAAAGGCATTTGAGGATTGGAGAGCCGAGGAATAGCTTCAAAAAGAATAAATATAGAACCAATAATTAAGATAATCGCATTGATTAAAGCAGCTAACAGTGAAAATCGACGATATCCATAGCTATATTCTGCAGAGGGGTCTTTGTTGCTATATCGAGCTAAAAACCACGATACACCAATGGATAAGCTATCCCCTAAATCATGAATAGCATCAGCCATAATAGCGGTACTATTTGTTAAATATCCTCCAATAAATTCAATAATGGTGAAAGTAAAGTTAATGAGAAAAACAACTCCAATCCTCTTTTGCTCATCTTCTTTCTCATGTATGTGCATGCTGTTTACCCATAAATCGATAAATCAAAGCATACACACCTGGTAGTACCAGCAAAGTCAAAATTGTCGAAGAAATAATGCCACCAATAACTACTGTTGCCAGTGGTCTCTGTACCTCTGCTCCTGTGCCGGTTGCAATAGCCATAGGCACAAACCCAAGTGCTGCAACAAGCGCAGTCATTAAAACAGGTCTTAATCGACTCAATGCGCCATTAACTACTGCATAGTTGACCCAGTTCGAAGATAAAAGTTTCCTCTTAATAAAGGTCACAAGTACGAGTCCATTTAAGACGGCAACACCTGATAGTGCAATAAATCCAATGCCTGCAGAAATAGACAAAGGAATTCCCCTTAGCCATAAAGAAAACACGCCACCAGTCAGCGCAAAAGGGATCCCGCTAAATACAATGAGGGCATCTGTTTTACTTTGTAGAGCCATATACAGTAACAGTAAAATTAAAACTAAGGTGATTGGAACAACTATCCTAAGTGTGTTTGTAGCTGATTCCATTTGCTCAAACTGTCCACCATAAGTAACCCAATACCCACTTGGGAGTTTAATGTCATTGCTCATTTTCTTCTTTAATTCTAAAACAAAGCTATTTAAGTCACGGCCTCTGACATTTGAAGTTATAACTATTCGTCTTTTACCATTTTCACGACTAATTTGATTGGGGCCCGTACTTACTTGAAACTCAGCGACTTCACTTAAGGGAACAAAATGTTTTATGGCATCTCTCTTAGCAGGCAATTCAATAAAGATGGAGCTTAATAAGTGAGGATCTTTTCTTTGTTTTTCTTGTAACCTAACAACTAAAGAAAACCGCTGATCTCCTTCAAAAATATCGCCAACATTTTCACCATTAATTGCTGTTTTGATAGCGTCTTGTACAGAAGCCATTTTGATGCCATACAAAGCCAATAATTCTCGATTTACTTTGACGGTAATAGTTGGTAGTCCTGAGGTTTGTTCAATTCGAGCATCTGCAGCCCCAGGTATTTTCTTTATAACGGACAATATCGATTGTGCATTTTTTGCCAAGACACCCATATCATCACCAAAAAGCTTAACAGCAACATCCGCTCTAACACCTGAGATCAGTTCATTAAAGCGCATCTGTATCGGCTGCGTAAATTCATAGTTATTACCAATTTCTTTGCTGATCTCTTCCTTAATTTCTTTGATTAGAGTTTCTTTTGATTTTTGAGGTGTGTTCCACTCGTTACGAGGTTTTAACATAACAAACGTATCTGCGACATTAGGAGGCATGGGATCGGTTGCTACTTCAGCGGTACCAATTTTAGAAAAAATATGCGATACCTCACTGAAGTTCATTAGTTTCTTTTCAAGACTTTTTTGCATAAGAATTGACTGAGTCAAGCTTGTTCCAGGTATACGCATTGCATGAAGTGCTATATCCCCCTCATCAAGGCTAGGAATGAATTCACCGCCAAGATGAGTGGCTACCCATAAGCTCATCCCAAACAGACAAATAGCAAAACAAATTAAAAGGTTTCTGAATCTTAAGCAGACTAACAACATAGGCTTGTATATCTTTCGTGCCATTATGACAATAATGTTTTCTTTTTCACTGATGTTTTTGGATAAAAATAACGCACATGCTGCCGGGACAAATGTAAAACACAGAACTATCGAAGAAACCAAAGCTAAAATTACTGTCTCAGCCATTGGTATAAACATTTTTCCTTCTACACCACTTAACGTCAAAATTGGCAAATACACAATGGTAATAATAAGGACGCCAAATATACTCGGTCTTATGACTTCTTTTGTGCTATTTAACACAATCTTCAGTTTACTTTCTAATGTCAGTGCGGTTGAGGTTGATTTTGCGTGGTGAGATAAATTTTTAATACAGTTTTCAACAATGATAACAGCCCCATCAACAATCAAACCAAAATCTAAAGCCCCTAAGCTCATTAGATTGGCACTTATTTTGTTGTGTACCATCCCTGTGATGGTCATTAGCATCGACAATGGGATAATTGCAGCTGTTATAAGGGCTGCTCGGATATTACCCAAAAACAAAAAGAGGACAACAATGACTAAAAGAGCGCCTTCAAGCAAATTTTTAGAGACGGTTTTAATCGTTGCATTGACTAAGCTAGTACGGTTGTATGCGGTATCTATTGATACACCATGAGGTAAAGATGACTTTATTTCTTGAATTTTTTTATGAACGGCCTGTGAAACAACTCGACTATTTTCTCCCATAAGCATTGCTACCGTACCAATAATGGCTTCTTTTCCATCGGCGACACCAGCACCAAATCTTTGCTCATGTCCGATAATGACGGTCGCAACATCGGAAATTTTGATGGGAACACCATCTCTAGTGGTAATGACAACATTATCAATGGCTTTGGTGGCTTTAAGCTGCCCTGGTACACGAATTAAAAATTGCTGTCCTTTTTTCTCAATATACCCCGCACCGACATTATCATTGCTCGCTTGTAAAGCATTTTCTACATCCTTTAGGGTTAATTGAAATTTAATGAGCTGAGTAAGTATAGGGGAAACTTGGTAAGTTTTAATGTAGCCACCAATGGCATTTACTTCAGCCACCCCAGGCACGTTTCTAAGCTGTGGTTTGACTACCCAGTCTTGAATGGTGCGAAGTCTCATTGGGCTTATGTTCTTATTGCCTGAGCCAACGAGTTTATACATATATATTTCGCCTAAACCAGAAGAAATAGGACCCATTTTAGGACTTATTTTGTTGGGTAGGTTCTCATTTAAGCTTTGTAAGCGCTCCAGAATTTGTTGCCTGGCAAAATAAATATCTGTGCCATCTTTAAAAACTACGGTTATTTGGGATAAACCATAACGTGAAATCGAACGTGTATAATCTAAGTGTGGAATACCGCTCATTGCAACTTCAATGGGGTAAGTAACCCTTTGTTCTACTTCAAGAGGCGTATAACCTTGAGCTTCAGTATTTATTTGAACCTGGACATTCGTTATGTCTGGAACAGCATCTATGGGTAATTGAAGAAAATTAAAAGCCCCTAACACAATAATTCCAAGGATTGCGATAATAATCAGCCATCGTTGCTTAATTGAAAAATGTAATATGGAATCTATCATGCTTTATCCTAGTGCTCGTGGCTGGCGCCTTCCTTTTCTAAATGTGCTTTTATTAAGTAGCTATTTTTGGAGGCATAGATTTGGCCTCGCTCTAAACACTCTTCAACCTCAATGAATCGTTTCCCTTTCATCCCCAGATGACAAGGGGTAACCTCAAAGCCTTCTTTAGTTCGAACAAAAATGACAGATTTTCCATCGACCATTTGAATAGCATCATCCTCTACTGCAATATCCACCTGTTTACTTTCAACATCAACAAAGACTTGTACATACATGCCTGGTAACCATTCTCCTGACTGATTATCTAAGTCGACCCGAGCTAGCATGGTTTGGTTATGCTCAACACCTAGCGGAGATACATATGATATTGTTGATTCCTCAGAGTGACTTTCATCTTTGACTAGGACCTTTTGCCCTATTTTGATTCTTTTTGCGTTTTTTCGGTATACGTACAGGTCACACCAAACAGAGCTTAAATCCGACAACTGATAAATGGGGGTTTTTACTTCAACCTGCTCACCTACGTTTGCTAGTTTTTTTACTATTAGGCCTGAGAAAGGGGCTGTGATTTGATACTTCTGTAGTGAATCATTGCTTTCAATTGTCGAAAGCACATCATTTTTGTGCACAGTTTCGCCCAGCTGTTTCATCAGAGACATAACTAGGCCATTGTAGCGTGGATAGATATAGATGGTTTTATTTGCATTGGGAACTATTTTTCCAACTATTTTTTTAGTAAAAATGATTTCTTGGGGACCCGCGGACAATAATTGAATATCCGCCTTTTCAATTGCATCTTTTGATATAAAAATTTTTTCATTATGTTTGCTATGTTGTAAGTTTTGTTCAGCATGAGTCTCAGAATCATGTTCATGATGCTCTGCACTGGCATTACAGGTAAATGATAATCCCCAAAATATAATAAGAGTAATAAGGCTAGTGCTTTTCTTTATCATAATGATCCTTAAAAGTATTTAGTGTTAATCCTCTAATGTTGATAACCGCCTTGTCTAATTTTGTGTGTGATTCTATATAGTGCTTTTCTTCACTTAAGAGGATACGCATTGCATTAGCTAGTTCTAGATAGGAATAGCGTCCAGCACTATACCCTTTTTGGGCTTGCTGTACGGCTACTTTAGCTGTTGGTAATAGTTTGTTAGCTACTATCTCTGATTCTTCTTTATTTTGGAGTCCCTCTAAATAATACGAGCGAAGTTTTGTGTTCAATTCTAATGCTGTTTGTTGTAGGTCAAATAGTGACTGAGTATACGCTGATTGAGAACTCTTGACTGAACCTTGGTTGTAATCATTTATGGGTAGTTTTATCGAGACTGAAGCAATTAATGCAGTGTCATCTGTTGCAGCAAAATGCCTAAATCCAATACCAGTATCAAGATTAGGCCATGCTTTTTTTTGCTCGGCAACAATTTTACTCTTGTTTGCCGCAACTAGTGTTCTTTGAGCTTTTAAAATATTAGAGTTATTAGCAAGATTGGCAATGGTTTGCCAAGATGATAAGAAGTGAGGGACTTGATTGTCTGAGACAAGCAGCGTATTCGTGAATTTCTTATTGACTAGATTTTCAAGTTTTCTTTGTAGAGCTGCTTTCTTTCTTTTTGCTCTACTTAGGGTAATCTTTGCTTCTCCTAATGTTATTTGAGCCAAGTTAAGATCGACCTTAGAGCTTGCGCCTGCATTTATTCTTATTTTTATGCTGTTAACAACACTTTCATTTAGGTCAACTAATTTTTGAGCAACATTAACCCACCGTTGACCATATAACAAATTAACATAAGCAGTTCCAACTTTTCTGTATAAATTGGACTTAGTGACTTCAAGCTGAGCTTTTTGCATAACTGTGTATTTATAATAAGCTTTCCCTTGAGCTTTAAGGCGCTCGCCTAAGACAATAGGTTGCTTTAAAAATAATGTTGATTCAGTTGAGGAAAAATTATTATATGCGCCTGAACCTCCAATATTTTCGAATTCTGCAGATACTGTCGGGTTTGGCAATAATGTAGACTGTATTAACTGTCCTTGGGCTATTTGAGTTTGCGCTTGTTGTGAGCCAATAATTGGATTGTTCTTATAAGCAGTTTGTATTGCATTATTAAAAGAAAACTCAGTGACGGAGGCTTGGCTTAGAATGGGATTAATTAAAAGTGTAAAAAATATAAGGGTTCTTTTAGTCATACAATAGTTACATTTGGAGCAGCGGCGTTAAATTGAAAAATCATCATACCACTGTTCTAATTGAATAGTAAAAGTTTAAAAATTTTTGCTTAAGCTTTTTTCTCTTTGCTTGTTTTTAAAGCTCGCGCACTATGCTGCCTTTGATTTGACTCTTATAGATTAGCCCATAGTAACGACCATCAAAAGACCACTCATCTTGGTCGGTCATGGTTAAGAGTTCACCTTCTTTAAGTTGATAGTGGTTTAGGTGCTTCGCTTTTAGCTCTCTATTATTAGCATCCTTGTTTTTAGGCGTTGAGAAAGGAAGAGGCTCATTATTTACGGTCACACCTGCCTTACCAATTGAAATAATATCGCCAGATGTTGCGACGACCTTTTTCATCATTAGGCCTGTGCCACCTTCACAAAAACCACTGCCAATGTAGCCTCTATTTTTTGCCATCCTAAAAGCAGGACGGTAATCTGGACAAAAGATAACATACTTATTTTTAACTTCTTTTGATGGCACTATTCGGTAGAGCCCTCGAGGAATTGAGTCACTAGTATTGATGCGAAAGCCTAACCCCCAAAAGAGCAACGCTAGCAGTAGAGTGGTTATAAATATTACTGACGAAAACATGCTAAGGCTTTTCATAGTTTAATTTCTTGCCCATCTCTTAAGTGTTTTTTTATTACATCTGTTGCCGATGGTGGCTCAATGGACGCTCTTGATAAAAAGGTGGTGTCTTTAAAATAGAGAGGTTGGCGACCGTATATGGCAGGGAAACCTGCAACGTAGATAATCATGTCTCCTACTTCAGTAATCAAGCCAGTCTTGTCTTTTTTAGGGCCAGGCATTCTTAAGCACTCATCGATGGTTAGTAAGGGGCGTGAGGTCTCTTGTTCTGTTTTGGAGATTTGAGACAAGAAGGTGCTAACTCTTTTTCCGCTTGTAGTGATGTGCTCTTTAATCACCGTGGTTAATCCGGTCATTTTAGATAAATGCTCAGCTGTTTCTAATCTATTGGGAGGGTAGGCGTTTTGAATGTGGCAATTTGAAGTAATCGTTTCATCTGGACCATAGCCTCGCTCTCGACTTTTTAGTTGATTGATGTCTTGGCAGATTAAATAAAACTTAATACCGTAGCCTGCAACATACGCAAGGGACTCTTGTAAAATATCGAGCTTGCCTAGACTTGGAAATTCATCAATCATGCAAAGAAGACGGTGGTTATACGTTTGTTTTGTCTTAACATGACTGATGCCATTGCAATCTTCTGTACGCTCAAAACTCATTTCATCAGCTAATATTCTAACAATCATGTTGAGCATCACTCGAACCAAGGGCCTTAATCGGTCCTTGTCATTAGGCTTAGTAATAATGTAGAGGCTAAGTGGTGTATCGTGACTCATTAGGTCTTTTATAGAAAAGTCGGAGCGCGAAACATTTTTTGCCACAACTGGATCACGATAAAGCGATAAGTAGGACTTTAGGGTTGAAAGTACAGAGCCTGCTTCTTCTTCGTGTTTGTCTAACATGTCTCTAGCTGAAGCACTAATGACAGGGTGAGGCTTACCAGCAAGGTGCTTATATTGGGTCATTTCAATTAGTAAATCTGAGATATTTAGGTTTGGATCCACTAGCATTAAATCAATATTTGGAAAGGTTGCGGGTTCTCCATTATTTTTTAATTTGTATATGGCATGCAGAATTAAACCAACCAATAGCGCTTGTGATGTTTTTTGCCAATGGGTTTCTAAACCCTTGCCATCAGGGTCAATGATTAAGGTTGCTAGATTTTGAACATCACCCACTTCAGAGTCTGTGCCCACTCTTATTTCATCAAGGGGGTTCCAACAAGCACTTTTACTGTTATTGGCTGGTTCAAAGCGAATGACTTTATTTTTGGCATATAACTTTCGCCAGCCGGCGGTATACTCCCAAAGCTCACCTTTTAAATCGGTTATAACAGTAGAGTGTTTCCAGGATAAAAGTGTTGGTATGACAAGGCCAACCCCTTTACCTGAGCGGGTTGGGGCGTAGGTTAAAATGTGCTCTGGGCCATTGTGTCTTAGATAATGGGTAACCCCTTTGTTGTCTTCATAAGCACCAACATAAACGCCTTCCTGTTCAAGAAGGCTTGCTTCTTTTATGTCTTTTTCATCAGCCCACTTTGCTGAGCCATGCAAATATTCACTAACATTTTCTTTTTGCCGCTTCTTATTAAAAACAAGTATCCCAATAAGGTTAAGTGCATTAATCATCACCAACATGCTAAGGGTTATGCTAAATACCTCTGGGTAGTAACTTCCCCATTTCATCCACCATATGACTAAGCTCCATGGAAAATAAAGGTGCCCAACAGAAACACCAAGGCTTTCATGATAGTTAAATTGATAGGCTAAAAACTGAGTGCCTCCCTGCAGGCTCATTAATAAAGCCAACAAAACCAATAACAGTGGGCCTTTTTTGAACTTTACCTGCTGTCTTGCTCGAATTTGTGGGCCGACTGCATTATTGGTGATTGATTTACGCATTTAAGCCCCCTTTGTGTGATTAAAATCAATAGAGCCCACATCACTATTGGCAGTGTTATTGCTGCCACTAGAGAATTCACCAGAGGTTGTGGCTAAAGGTTCAACGTTTCCTGATGCCTGAGGTGTAGCACTTCCAGCAGAGCTTTCACTTGAAGCGGAATTAACATCATTTAACTTTGATGAGATTTTTGAGGCTATTTTTCCACCGGTTGTTTCAGAAACTCTATCTGATACCGCATTTTTTATTGATGAGGCTTTTTCACGAGCGACATCTATACTGCCTGAAGTAAGGTGCGCCCCAAATGAACCGGCAAACTTCCCAGCTTGCCCCATGGCAGCAGCTAAACCACCTAGCTTGCTGGAAGAACTGACACCTGTAAGAGAAGAGAGGGATGATGCGCTATCCATGCTTTGGCCTGCGGCTTTAAACGCAGCACTTAGAGCGGCCATTCCTCCGGCACCACTTCCAGCAGCCACTCCAACGCCAGCGCTTAAGCCGGCACCGGCTATCCCCATTGCTCCTAGAGCACCACTAAGTCCTATGCCACCGGATGGTCCGCCACCCCCAAAGCCACCACCTCCTTGAACCAAGCCTGAGAGTAGTGGTGGGATCTTATCTATCAGCGTTAATAAAACACAGGCAACGGCTAGCATGATAAACATTTCTTTTAGCAGGATGTCTTTAGACATTAGCGCGTAGTATTGGTCGATAAATGATTTACCAATGCCGATAACCAGCACCATAGCAAACGCTTGTAAGGCAATGCCTAAGATGCTTCGGTAATAATTAATGGCAATTTCTTGTGTCCATCGCCCACCACCAAACCCTAATAAAAAGATGCCAGCATAAGTCATCACCCAACCACTGATTAAGATGATTAAAAGATTCATGCCAACCATGGTTAGAATGATTAAGATAAGACCTGCGACTATTAAACCAACCGTTGTTGCTGAAGGCGACCAAATGGATGAGTTATCAATAGCCTTAGAGACAATATCAAATCCAACATCGACAATCGTTGAGGGAGAGACCTGTTTGTTAAAGCCAGAAGCATTGGCAGCGAGCTGCCTTAACGAATCAATAATACTCGATGCAATGGCAGGCCCATTAAGGAGTAACCAATAAAAAAAGCCCAAGGTGACAATAAACTTAATCGTTTCTCTAAAAAATTCTTGTAAGTCTGCTTTTTGTAGCGCCATTAGCCCGTAAGTCCATACCATGCTAATTAAAGCAAGCGTCCAGAAAAGCCAGCTCGCATAATTAATTAGGGTATGTGACCAAGTATGCGCTGTGTTATGAAAAAGCTTAAGGATGCTATCAAATAAGTCAGCGCTATCCATACGACTCTCGCTAGCATGGGCAGCAAAAGAGATGAAGAGGAGTAATAAAGCATAACCATATTTTAATTTTTGATTAGTCATAAGTTCACCATTGTTGACCACTGCTTTTATGAAAGGTGCCTGCTTTAAAGCAAGCATCCTGTATTGCCTGCAACTCTTCTTTGCTTCGTCCGGCTTTATTGCTGTTGCAAGTAAGAGAGGCTAGATGCTGTCTCGTCTGTGTGTTTTTAGTTTCTTGGCTATCGCAGCCCGTTAATAAGAAAGCTAGTAATACGATGCTTAGAATGGGTAATTTCATTCTTATTAATCTCCTATTTTTTTATTTTTCGTATGAGGGTTCGCTGCTTTGAAATTACCATCCAGTGCCAGAGCTATGATGATACTCCCCCTCACGAAACCTCGAATCACCCGCATCAACGATAGCCTCTTTATTTGCTTCTGCAGCATAGCGAGTAGCCTGTGCATTTTGTCCAGCGAGCATTAATCCTCTAATTTGTAGCAGTTGGTATGCTTGATTACTGGCTAATTGAGAGGCGGCTTGCAGAGCCTGCTTTTGGCCATCAGCGGTTTCAGCCTTTTCTTGTAGAACACTTAGTTTTTCAGAGTCTGTTTTAATTCGCTCTTGTTGTTTATCAATGCCTTTAACCATAGCGTCATTTGCTCTTTTCTCAGCAACTGAGGCCTGCAACTTGCTTTTATCAATCTTATCTAACTCTTCTTTTGAGCAATGACCTGTAAAGCAAGCTGACTTTTTGTAAAATTCCGTTGTTTGGAAACGCTCTAGGTAGGTGTTTAAAGAGCCAGCTTCTTGCTTGTAGTAATCAATGGTATTTGTGCTTTCAAGTAGATTATTGATAACTTGGTTAGCATTATCCCATTGGAAAGAGGTAAGAGACTTTGTGTTTTGTAGTAAGGTATTGTAGTGATTTAGTTGCAATTGATACTCCTGCACTTGATTTTTAATTTGATTCACTTGATTGACTATCACCTTTCCATTTTGGATCCAGTTGGCAAAATCAAAAACTGGTAGCGCAAATGAACTAGATGACATTAATAAAAGAAAGCACATTTGTAGTTTCATAATCATCACTCCTATCTAATAAGAAAATGCTCTGTAAGGACCACCAAACACAAGGTCCTTGGTTACCATTACGTTAAATTCATAACCAGGTCTTATGTCGATGGTGGGCGCAGTATTAATATTTTTGGCAATCAACTGAGAGGTGGTCTCTCCAAGTTGTTGACCTAAAGACATGCTAAGAACATCACTAAAAGATGGTGCAACGGTGCCAGTTTGGGTGCCTTGAGTTTTATTCTGGCTATAACTCACCCCTGCAATAATTGCTGACATTAAAAGAGACGAACCATAAATGCGGGCATAATGATGATTCACCTTATCTCTAAATCCGGCATATCCTGCATTGTCAGCCCCTGGCATAGAGCCAATATCCAACACTCTGCCATCAGGAAATTCTAATCGCTGCCAAGCAACCAGTAAGGAGTCTTGGCCAAACTTAACTTCATCAGAATAGAGCCCAAATAATTTTGTTCCTTGAGGGATGAGTAAATATTTACCTGTTGCGCTGTCATAAACATTTTGTGAGACTTGAGCAATAATTTGACCGTTTAGTTCTGAGCGTATGCCACTAATTAAAACACCAGGGATCACCGCACCAGTGCGAATTACAAAAGGCGTTCTGGGGCTTTGAACCTTAGCATTAAGTCGCCACCTGGATTCACTTTCATGACCGCCGATAGTAGAGGCTGACTCACTCAGTTTTTGGGTTTGCTGTAATAACTGCAATTGCTCTTTAAAGCTTTCATTTGCACTAATAGCTAAGGATTGATGGTTGTTGACTGTTGATGAGGTCCTGGGGCTTAATTTTTCTCTATCTACCTCAACGGTAAGTCTAGCTTTAACTGCCATCTCAAAGGCTTGGGTTTTCTCTTGCCTTATTCGCTCTATTTCGGCAACACTTACTTTATTATTTAGCTGGCTGGCATCCTCTGAATTTGCAGCGGGCTCAATTTTTTGGGTTAGCATCGGAGGTGGTGGTAAAGATATTGCTTGTGGCTGGGGTTTTATCTTGTTTTTTATCTCTATCACTTCGTTGGCAAGCGTAAAAGCATTCGCTTGCTCGTTTGCAATATCTATCTTCTCACTTGATGTTCTTTGTTCAAGAGACTTTTTAACTGCAACACTAGCTATTAAAACTGAAAAGATAAGAACAATCCCAACCCCTATAAGTAAGGGTACTTTATTGACTCTTTTAACCCCTGAGGTTGTTAAGACGTTGGGAGACTCTTCGGGTGAAAGTTTATCTTTGTTCATGTCTACTCCTTGACCGTCCAAGCACCAATCGGAATTAATTTCCCACTCTTAACTAGATAAGCACGGGAGAGCATCTTC
Organism: Legionellaceae bacterium; assembly: GCA_030148065.1. Classification (GTDB taxonomy): domain Bacteria; phylum Pseudomonadota; class Gammaproteobacteria; order Legionellales; family Legionellaceae; genus JASBUC01. The sequence goes on from JASBUC010000010.1 coordinate 55,952, forward strand.
TCTTCAAGCCATAGGGTGACTCGTATTGAATTACCACCAGAGACCTTATCAATCACATATGAAAAGTTAGTTTTGATGTTGTAATTAGTCACTTCTTGTATGCCAAAGCCTCGCTGTCGTAGCTCATCTAGAAGATGCCTGCCAAAAGGAGAGCTGGTTTTTTGAGATATCCTTAAGGTTGTTCTTGCAGGCAGTTTGACCTTTCCAATTTGCTTGACACAATCTTGGGCTAGTATGACTTCAGTAGATGGGGCTACTTCTGTTAGAACGCCATAATTCATGTTGGCACAACTACAAAGCACTAAAGCCGAGAGTATAAATACAAGATTTTTCATGATTAGCACCTTGTGATAGTTACTTTTTCTTGAGAAGCGCCACTGCCATTGATTAAAATGGCGGAATCAAAGACATTGTCGATAATGTAGCGGCAGCCATGAATGCGATAATTAACCATCACCTTTTCAGGACTTTTAAAAAGTCCCCTTTTTTTTAAAACCAATAGGGCCGGTGCACTGGTTTGTTGCATTGCTCCTGGCATTTCAATGATGGTTTTTCGCCCATCGTTATAAACGCGTAGAGGTTTAATGCGAGCATTGCCCGTTACTCGGTAGTTAAAGTTAAGGTTTCCTAAATACTCATGCGTGCCCGGGAATTTGTTTTCAGCTTTATGAAGCAGTTGTGCTTTTTTTACTTGCTGCCATTTTTTCTTAGCATCTTCTGGGTAAACAAAAGAAACATAGGGCATGTAATCAGAACGAGTTGAGGTAAGCCTTAAGTGATAAGCTCGTTTATTGGTCGAGACAACCATTGAAGAGTCTAATCCTACATCTTGAGGTTTTACTAGAAGATGAATCTGTGGGTTTTGACTGCTTCCTGTCACACTAGGTTCAATGGCAAAGCGAGGATCAGCGACTTGCATGTCGTAGAACTGTTCCCCTGGTTGCAGGGCAATATCACAGGTTTGTAAAACAGAACACACGATTTTAGTTTGGCCTTCTCCATAGACAAAGGTTATCGCGCCATCTTGCGCCTTGAACGCTTTGCTGTGGGAGCTTCCTTTTTGCCACGCTTTAACTATTTTTAATGCTTCTCTATCTGAAAAGCTAAGTTTAGGGCTATCTTCTGAAAAGTAGCGATTGGCAATGTCTAAATTACTCTCTGCTAATAGCAAACCTGGCAGCATTAGCATCAACAAAGGGAATAGCTTTCTCATTCGTTTCCTCCTGTTTTAAAGTCTTTTGACCAGTTGAAATCTTGCACAAAGATTAAGTGGGGATTTTTCAATACTGATTCGTTGTCCATGTCTTTATCGTCTAACTTTTGATAAAGTGTGATTAATGCCTTCATTGAGGTGTGCTCTTTTTTAATTTGGCCATCTAGACTCCTGGTGGTTTCAACCCAGTCCACTTGCCAGGTGTTTTTGCTCTCTTGTATGACTGATTTAATATCAATGCTGACGGCTTCGTGTTCTGCCCGTACAAACGGGTTGCTCCCTTTCTTATTTTGATAAAATTCTTGTACTTTCTTTAGCGCTAAATCGTTTTGCTGTAAGTGGGCATAGACTTGGTAGACCGCTTTGGTTTGTAAGTCTTGGTCAACACTAACCATGCGAAGGTTTTCAACAAACCTTGCTGCCACCGTTCTAAAGTCAGTTAGAGTCGCTGCATTGACTTTATCGCCACGGGTTATTGATAAGGTATTGCCTTTTGCATCTTGCTGAAAAACAAGTGGTACAAATTTTGATTGACTGCCTATGCTAATCAGACCAAAAACAGCGCTAATGGAAATAAGCAGGCTACTAAGGCCTACTAGCTGCCATAAATGAAGTGACTTCATTAGGCCTGCATTATGGGTGTTCCAAGCGCGTCGAGCGTTTAGATAAGGGTTCTTGCAAGACTCAATCTTCTCCTCAACTTTGAACTTTTTGATAATGTCTTTTAGTTTCTTCATGCTGCTTCTCCTTGTTTATCGAAGAGAATTCCCTTTTCTGATAACCAATGATTAACCCAGTTGTGCCCATGTTTTTTTTCTAGCATTTTCATTCTGGCAATGGAGTCTGGATCGGTTGAGCCTACAAAAGCGAGTGCCAAAGGACCTAACGCTAGTTGATAGAGTCGTTGGCCTTTTTCACTTACAAAAAAGTAGTCTTTCTTTGGCGTGGCATTGGCAATAATGTCGATTTGTCTTTCATTAAGGCCCATGCGCTCATAAAGACTCGCTGTTCGTTTATCTTTTGCATTGAGGTTAGGTAGAAATATTTTGGTTGCGGTTGATTCAACAATGACATCCAATATGCCGGATTTTTCAGCATGAGAGAGATGCTGTGTCGCCATAAAAACAGCACAATTAAGTTTTGCCATGGAATCTAACCATTCAGCGATTTTTCCTTTAAAGACGGGGTGCGCGAGCATTAGCCAGGCTTCATCTAGAAGAATTAAGGTAGGGCTACCATCAAGGGACTTTTCAATTCGTCTAAAAAGATACAGTAAGACAGGAAGGGCAAACTTATCTTCTAGCTTCATTAAGCCATCGATTTCAAAGGTCAGAAAATTAGATAAACCAAGTTCATCAACGTCAGCATCTAACAAGTGCCCCATAACGCCATCAATGGTGTATTGCTTTAAAGCTTCTCTGATTTGTTCATCTTGGATGGTCATCACAAAATCAGATAGTGTTTTTGAGCCACTCTTATGCATGCTCTCAATGGCAAGCGCTATTTCATTTCTTTGCTGAGCTGAGGTATCTAGGTTATTTAATTTAAGAATGTTATCTATCCACTCCATCGCCCAGGCTCGGTCCTCACGAGTGTCTAAGAACTGTAGGGGAGCAAATGAAAGACTGCTGTTACCATCGACAATTGTGTAATGTGCACCGCCAACTGCCTTGCAGGTTGGGTACATAGAGAGCCCTTTATCAAAAGAAAAGATTTTGGCGTTTTTATATCGTCGCCAAGACATGGCAATAAAGCTTAAATGGGTGGATTTTCCAGCTCTAGTTGGACCAAACATTACACCATGGCCTAAATCTCTAACATGCAAATTTAAGCGAAAAGGCGTATTACCACTGGTGACGCAATTCATTAAGGGAGGGGAGCCCTCTGGCAGTAAAGGACTAGGCGCATAGGGATCACCTGCCCAAATGCTAGAAGTTGGTAAAAGGTCGGCTAGATTCATAGTGTTTACTAAGGGGCGCCTTATATTTTCTACCCCATGACCTGGCAGGCTTCCTAAAAAGGCTTCTTGGTTATTGAACGTTTCTATGCGCGCACTAAAGCCGAGTGAGTTAATATTCCTTTCAATATAAAGTGCTGCCTTTTCTAAGGTATCCCGACACTCATCCATTAAGACGATAACGGAGGTGTAATAACCTTGGGCAACCAACCCTGAATTTGTTTCAGCAATGGCAGCTTCTGCATCATGCACCATGCTTAAGGCATCTTGATCGACGGCACCTGTGCTAGTGTTGAAGACTTGATCAAAAAAACCTCTGACTTTTTGTTTCCACTTTTTTCTGAATTTTTTATAGTGTTCTTCTGCCTCAAAGGAGTCCATAAAGATAAACCTAGTGCTCCAACGGTATTGAATCGGCAACTCACTTAAACTTTTTAAGATTCCTGGGTGGGATTCCATTGGAAAGCCCTCTATAGAAATGCATTGAATAAACTTTCGGCCCATCTGTGGAATAATGCCGCTAATAAAATCTTGGCCACCGATGAGTGCATCTAAGTAGATTGGATTCTTTGATAGGTTTACTGGGTGATTTAACCCTGTCACACAAAATTGAAGGTGTCTTAGCTGGTTATCTTGAGTAACACGTTGCCCTTCATCATTAATAACCTCTTCAGCCATTAAGCGCTCAAGCTTGATTGAAAGACTCATGTTGGATTCAAAGTTTCTGCAAGCTTTTTTAAACTCTTCAATAAGTAGCTTGGTCTTAACCAAACTAGAGCTTTCAGACTTGCCATCATCAAACATTAATTGCGTAAATCTTTTTTGCACAATTTCTGGTGGCAGCCAAGTTAGGGTAATAATAAAGTAACCCTCATATAAGGTCCCTATACGCTCAAAGAGTTCACGTCGTTCTTCATCAATGCCTAAAGAAACATCATCAGGAAAATGAGATTTTTCTCTATCACTGTAACCAGGAGACGGACGCCTAATGGCATCGACATGAATCATCCAGCCATTACCAAACTCTTTTAAGGCATGATTTAGCCTAAAGGAGAGCATTTCTCTTGCGTTATTTGGCATTGATGAGGCGTCTGGGCATTGATATAACCAAGAGGCGATAAAGGCTCCGTTCTTACCAACAATAACGCCATCATCGACTACGGCTGCATAATTTAATAAGTCGACTGCGCCTTGTTTTGTTGAACGATGTTTTCTTATGCTTGCGCTTCTAAACTCTTGTCGAGTCTGAATAAAAAGAATGCTAAGCAGTGCTAATCCTAATATGCTGATGATAAAACCAAAAAATATGCCCATTAGTAATTCCTCCTATTATCAGTAAAAGGAGTAGAGCGTGCTAAATAATGCGACTGATATTTCTGATGTCTTAAATAAACCTGACGTAAATATGGGTCCGACTTTGCCATTAGTCGTAAAATCTTGATGGAAAAAAACCAAAGTACTATTCCTGCAATGATTGAAACGACATCTTGAGTTGCAAGAACTAATATTCCTGAAAGGAGGCCTGAGAACATCACCATTTCTCTATCACCTCCCATAAAAAGACTGGCTCGATTGCCTGAGCGCCTAATGGGTATGGTTCTTAAATTCATCTTAAGCCTCGCTCTTAATAAATTCATATTTAGGCTTGCTGATTTCAGCACCACTACCAGTAATGGCAGACAAGGTATTTTTGGCAGCGATGATGAATGATAAAACCAGCACTAGGAAAATGATGGTTTTCATAAAGCTACTAATATCTCCACCAAAGATAAGCATGGCACCTGCTGCCACCATACCCACAATCGAGACAGTAAAGGCAAAGGGACCCGTGATGGAATTACTGACTTTTGTCAGCCAACCATCAAAAGGAAGGCCTCCGCCAGCAGATGATGCAGCCATGACTGGCTCACTAATTAAAAACATGCAAGCTATAAACACTGAAATAAAGATTAAATTTCCTTTTAAACTTGAATTCATCTGATTCATCATGCTCTCCTTAAGCTATTTTTTTGATGATGTATTGATTGTTTTTATACCCCTCAATGGAAATGACTTCTGACACTCTTCTGCCATGAGGGCATCTTTCTATGTGAACCACCGCATGAACAACTTCAGCGATTAACGGCTCTATTTCTTTAGGGGCTGAAGGGCTTCTGGTAACAAGTGACTTTAAGCGGGTAAGGGCTGAGATGGCATCATTAGCATGAAGAGTTGCCGCTCCTCCTTCATGGCCAGTGTTCCAAGCATCCATTAAATCAAGCGCTTCCGCCCCACGAACTTCCCCAACTAGAATTCTATCGGGTCGCATCCTCAAGGTGGTTTTAATTAGCTTAGTCATATCAATATCGATAGAGGCATGAAACTGAACGGCATTTTCAGCCAAGCATTGTATTTCCCCAGTGTCTTCAATAATCAGAAGCCGCTCACTGGGAGAATGCTTTACCATCGCATCGATGATGGCATTGATTAGCGTTGTCTTGCCTGAGCCAGTACCACCAACGACTAGAATATTTTTATGTGCTTTTATTAGGTTTTTAAGTCCCTCTATTTGTGCTTTGCTCATCATGCCTTTTTCAACATAACTCTCTAGAGGAAAAATACAGGATGCTTTGGTGCGAATATTAAAAGTGGGACCTAGAACGGTTGGCTCTATTTGAGCGGTGAAGCGTTCGCTATTTAGTGGCAAGGTGGTCTCTAGTAAGGTTTTATAGCGAGTCACCTCTTTGCCATGAAAGGCAGCAACCGTTTTAATAATAGAATGAGCTCTGGCTTCACTCACTCGCCCAATACACTTCATGTCACTGCCAACGCTATCAACCCATAGCTGCCCATCAGGGTTACACATAACATCTAGCGTTTTGGTGTCAGACAGCAGACTTAAAATATCATCACCTAACTCACGCTTTAGTTTTTGAATGGCTCTTTCTTTGACGGTGTTAGGAAGGTGTTGTGGGCTATTCATATTTCACCCTTACCCTTTTTGTAACAGGCTAGGGTTTCTTTTAAATTTATTAATAAGCCTATCGACAATACTTTCTTGGTTGGCGGCTTTATCAATAAACCAATTATCTTTTTTACGTTCTCTAAAGATTCGCCGTTGAATTTCATCTCGGTGAATGGGGATGGATTTAGGTGCATCAAAGGCTAGACGGACTTCATCACCACTGTAGCCCAGAATCGTACAGTAAACGTCATCATGAATGACAACAGATTCGCCTAGTTTTCTTGTTAGAACTAACATATCTCTCTCCTCATTTAGGGCCACTACTTAGCCCGAGTTTTAAATAAATACTCTTTGCATTGCTTAATATTTTCTTCCACTACCTTCTTGCTGGCAGCTGGATAATCTTCTACAGGCTTATAAACATTTTTTCTTTTTCGTATGTCACGACAAATGCCAATTAATTGCGGCAAGCTTGGTGGCATTTCACAAAAATCACGACATTCAATAATTGCCAGACTTAATTCCTCATCATTAAATCTCTGCAATCCTTTTAACCATTCCTCTTTGGCAAATTTCAAAAAGCCATCGCTCTTAAATTGGCTACGCCAAAGGTGCCCATAAAACACGGCAAAGCGAGTAAATAAATGTTCAATACGCTTTTTGCCACTATCGGTAGCGTTGTAAGCTGATGACATTGCTTGACTCGAAGGCGCTTTCTTCACCACACTCTGGTTCTTCAAAGTCTTGTTCCCAGAATGGATCAACGGTTTCGTGTTTAGTATTTCTGCGGCACTTTGCATTCCCTTTCTCCTGTAATCCTTCAGTTGTTACTTCATCTTCCCAGCATTTTTGGCTTAACCAGTTTGCTGGGTATTTCCACGCTGGCACCCATTGCCCTGAAGCACTCTTTAAACTTTGCGCTTGGATTTGTTGGTTTAACGCGGCTAATATTTTTTCTAGAAGCTCTTGGTTAGGGTTGATTTGTTGAAACACATCAAGTGCTTGTTCTCGGGATTTCTTTTCTGGATATAGAAGCCAAAACTTTTCGAAGTCGCGCAATAAATAAATATAATTATTCTCTTTATGAGGTGTGGCGGCTTTTGGTGCTTTTGCTGTGGTGGCTTTTAATGCTTCACCTTCAAAAGTCTCAGTATTTACAAGGGATCTTTGGCGCTTGGTTGTGGTGGCTTCTTGTGGCGGGTTTATGGCGGCTTTATTTTGGACGGAATAATGCCCTTTTACTAAAAGGCACTTCAAAATAAGTTGCTTACCTTCAGACTGCACTTCAACTAAGCCTGCTTTTGCTAACCCTGCTACGGCACGGCGCACCTGATCACGAGAGAAGCTTTGACTCTTAATACCCTGGTGCGGCTCGATGTAAAGTTGCTCTGAAATTGATTGATAGCTTACCCTACGTTTTATGCCTGTTACCCCGGTTCCTAAATCCATATAAGGCCGAATCCCTCTCAAGTAAGTTAACTGCTGAATATGTGGCAAACCACATAGTGCTTCTAGCTCTTCACCACTAATGACAATCCTCTTCACGATTCTCTATCCTTGTTAACCCTCGTTTTAAATTTCATACTGTGATAAATTGATAGTATGGAATTTAAAATAGTCACGTTATGTGATGTTTAATTTCACTTTATATTACGAAACGTGATAAATCAAGGTGTAAATACCTTTGGAGTTAAATTTTGAGTGAACAAAATATTAAAGAGGAAATTGGCAAACGAATTAGTAGTGCTAGAAAAACTAAAGGCTTGACACTAAAAGCCCTTGGCGAGCTTGCTGGCAACCTAAAACAGTCTCGTCTAACCAACTGGGAGCGAGGTACTCGGACACCTGGTCCTGAGGAGATTAAGCAGTTAGCCTTTGCTTTAAATGTTTCTCCAGCTTACTTAATGTGTTTGTCCGATGACCAAGAATTAAATAAGAAAAGAGCCCATAGCCTGTTGATCCCTCTTCTAGATAGTCAACAAGCCTGTGATGCAAAAAAATATTCTGTGATGGCTCATAATCAAACACCCCCTGACAATTTAAGCCTTATTTCAGTTAGTGCGGCCTTAATAGGCATAGATAATTCGAATGATGAGCTCTTTGCGCTTAAAGTTACGGATGACAGTATGGTTCCAGAGATAAGAGAAGATGATGTGCTGGTGGTTGCTCCCCCTTCTTCCCTTAATCCTGGGGATTTCGTTGTTGTTAAATTAGACGATAAGCCGGGGGCTATTATTTGCCAATATAAAAAACTTTCTTTTACCTCTTCTGAATTTGAGTTGCTGACATTAAATGAAAATTGGCCGAATATTAAAGTTTCTGGTGAATTGGACGTGCAAGTTTTAGGTAAAGTGGTTCAAAATATTCGGTCGTATTAAGGGCATAAAGTCTAACTCCAACATTAGTTATGCCTTTTTTGCTGAATCAATAAAACTAAACGCTTTCTCTGTAAGAGTGTATTGTTGCAATCTACTTTGAGGCTTTTCTGGCAGGGTCATTACTATCAATGACATACTCAAAAGTTGTTTTATTTGCTTTTTAAGCTCTCCAGAAATTGTTTTATGCCCAAGGTGTGTTGCTATTTCTTTGCTTCCCAATGGACCACTTTGAAGAGCCATTAATACTTTTGCTGCAATAGTTGAATTTAACTCTCTAGCCAACTCTGACTCAGGCCGTGACTCAGGCCGTGACTCAGGCCGGGAAGGCAAAGCTTGGCCAGCTGAAGACTTTGTTACCGTGCTAAAGTCAGGGTAATTAATGTGGATTTTAAACACATCGCCTTCTATAAGCTTCGGTTCGTCACCACCATACTTCTTGCCATATTCGGTAATTTTTCGAACACCTGAGCCTAGTTCGTCGGCGAAACCAATTTCTCGGAAGAACTTAGCAATGACAGGGTTTTTAGGAAAAGGAGAGAAGTCTTTAGGATTAATTGGTCCAAATCCATGGGCCTTGTTGCTGTTTTCTGTTCTAACGACAGATTGCTCGATAATTAACTTTGCAGGAAATGGGTTTAAATACTCTCGGTGGATGAGCATATTTGAGGCGACTTCACGAAAGACCGCATCACGAAGACTAAACCTAATAAGGTTTTCCAGATGAAAAGGATCGGGTAGATGCTTTTTAATAAAAGCCATGATTCGCTCATAGCTTTCAATCAGATTAGTGCGAACATCGTCTCTATCATCATATCTATCAAGATTTACTTTCCTTAGAATTAAATCTGTTTTGTGATGAGGTACGGCTGTCAAAATCGAAGTGTCACTTCCTAGTAATAAGATTCCAGCTAGAGTGACGCCACTTTTCCCCGTTTCTTGATCAACCTGATAAAGTTGTGCACTTTTCACCAACTCTTCATCGTTAAAGTCTTTCCAAGGGTGCCCGTTTTTTCTAAGGCTAGCTAACTTTCTTGCTCTAGCAATTAAGTCTTCTCTAAGGTCAGATATTTTAACAAATGGGTAAATTTTATTCTCTGAGTATGATGATGACTTTCTTTGATAAAGGGTGCTAACTAGGTGAGTGTTATCCGTTATGTCAATATCACTGTCTTCATTCCTATCAAAAATGCGACCATTGCAGCGATGCACTTGTGAGCTCTCTGGAACAAAAATATGAAGAATAACTTTCTCATTAATTTTGTGCTCATCAATTGCTAAATAACAGGGTGGGTTAATTTTTTGTGGGTTATTAATTGCACTAGCAAATTCTTTTTTAAGATTAATAATCTCATTTGGATTAACACCTAAAGCTTCACCTGCATCACTGACACCAAGAAAGATATGACCACCATGCCGGTTTAGAAAAGAGCAGACGGTAGCATAAACACTTTTATTAATCTTAGTGCTGCTCTCTTTAAATTCAGTCGTTAGGCCTTCACCTTGTTTGATGATGTCTAGTAAGTGTTTATTTGAGTTCATTATTCTTCTTCTTTTGTTATTAATGCTTCTATACAGGCAGCCCAACGCTCTAAAGCCTCCTTTCGTTGAGGGAGCATTTCATTTTTATTGTACGTTGCCATTATTTTAGGCATTTTGTGTCCAAGGCATTTTTCAATTACTACAGGATCAACTTCTAAGTGCTCACCAAGAAGGGTTGCAAAGGTTCGTCGTAAATCATGAGCTGTCCAGTGAGGAATGCCAACTCGCTCCTGGATTCGATTAACTGCACGAGGGAGTGCTTTATCCGTTAATGGATTCAATCCATCGGCACCACTGATAACATAGTCGCCGGTGCTACAATGATAAAGCTCCTTAAATAACAGTTTAACCCTATTGGTTAAGTGCACACGCATGATGACATTGGTTTTAGTGTTTTCAGCAGGAATGGTCCACAGAGAGTTGTCAAAATCAAATTGCTGCCATTTAGCTAATCGCAACTCACCTGAACGAACTCCTGTTAATAGCAAAATTTTAATTGCGTTGATTACTTGTATTGATACGCCATGCCCATCACTGTCTAAAAAGCACCAAAGTTGCTCAATTTCTTGGAGTGTTAGAAAGCGCTCTCTTGGTTTTTCTATGCCGCCTATATCTCTAGCGCGAATAAATGTTGCTGGATTTGCCCTTAGTTCTCCTCTGCTCACCGCATAATTGAAAGCTTGCTTAATAGCGCTTAGTACCTTGTTTGCATGTACATTTGAGCCTCTAGCAACAATTTTATCAAGCGCTTTGGTTATGTCTTTTGCTTCAAGCGTTTCTATGTTTCGTGTACCAAGGAGAGGGATGATATCTCCATCAATTTGTTGCCTGATTTGTAGCGGCTGTTTTCGGTGCTTTAGAATGTAGTTTGCGTACCATTTGTTTACTAATTGTTTGACAGTAACAACATCTTCTTCACCTTTGCCCTTTAATATGTCTTTAGGGTTAATGCCTAGTTGCTTTTGTTCCTTTAACTCTAAAAATTTTCGTTTGGCTTCAGCAAGGCTCATGCTAGGGTAGTGGCCAAGGCTTACTTTTTCTGTTTTTTGGTCTATCTTATATCGGTAGATCCAAGCCTTGGTGCCCTTGGGAGAAATCTTTATACCAAATCCCTGGCCCTCATACTCTTCAAACTGCTTGTGGGGCTTAGGCTTTAGACTCTTTATGTATGTATTTGTGAAGTTTTTCATTAACCACTATTCGAATAAGTACACTTTTAGGTACACTTTTTTGTATTCTTAAATGATATTCAATGTTATCGATTTTCACAAGGAAATTTGTTTAAACCTCGATTTTTATTGGGTTTTTGGTTGTTTTTGACAGAAGATGTCTAGTCGATTTCAGAGACTCCTCAAAGAATGGGGCGCTAGTGGTCGGAGGTTCAAATCCTCTCGTCCCGACCATTAAAATCAATCACTTACCTCTCAAAAACTTCTTCTTATAAATTTCCGGGTACACTTTTTAAAATTAAGCACTCCTTTCACTATGAATTTAAAGCAAGTAAGCTACATGCCATCATCATTTGTGAAAATACGGCTTATTTAATAGATGGCTATAGAAATAGTTAAAGAGCGACTGCAAGACTGGTTTAGTTTTCCAGGAGAAAAACTTTTTTGTCAGCTTACAACGACCAGTAATGGACGTCCTCACATAAGAACAATGGACTTATATGATGTAACAGACTCTGGCGCACTAATTTTTTTAACAAAGACCAGCTCTAGAAAATGGAAAGATCTAAAGAAAGAAGCGCATGCGGCTGTTTGTTTACTTAACTTGGAATCAGGCCAAATAAC
>JASBUC010000026.1 GCA_030148065.1 Legionellaceae bacterium
AATGAGGCGACTTTATCGAAGTTCAGACTTCGCATAATGAGCTGGTTTGGGTATAGAGTAATCTTTGGCCGATTCACCCGCTTGTATTATCTCAGGTGTTTCAACAATTAATGGCTCAAACGAAACGCCTAGCAGCTTTAAAAGTTCTTGCCGTCTTGGGCTTTTGGAGGCAAGGTAAATGGCGTTGGTGTTTAACATCGTCTCTCTCATAAATAAGTGCTTAATCGACTAACTCGCTCTTCTAACAGGGCTAGATAGCGCTCTTTCATGGTTATACTTAAAAAGCTTCTCTGAATGTACTTAGGCCAGAGTTTAAGAGCTTTCTTAAAAGTATTACAGACCATCGTTATAGTGCCATCATTAAGCCCTAGGCGCTCTTTTGCATAATAGATAAATAAATCTTTTTCGTTTAGGTTGTTTTTCTTGCCATGCAGAGGTAGCGCAAACTCTTCTTTAGGGTTTTTAAGGGCAATCGTGCTGTTTAGTAAATCATACGCTGGCGACAGACTTATTTTTCTGGCATGACGAACCACAGAATAATTTTTTAAATGGGCATCTTCATTGCCAATTAAAAAATTAAACAGGGTTAACTTGAAGAGCGTTATCTTTTCAATGGCAGGAAAACTAATTAGCGCTGGATCGCTGATTAGTTCAGCGACTTTCTCCATAGAGCTTCGATATTTTGTTTTGCGACTTTGCAGGCTTAATTGCGCCAAGTCTTCACAAGCAATCTTTTTAGTCTTCCCCTCCCTGTCAAACCGTTTAATAAAATAACTAAAGCTGCCATCTTGATTATAAATTAAGCCATGAAACGGCACATTGAGTCCTACAAGCTTTGCAAGCGTCATGGTTAAGGCTTCGTTCTCAGGAAGCTCCGGGTAAAAGAGGCTGGGTGGTTTTATAATATAGCGGCCACCTTGTGAAACAAGTTCAAAGGTCTTTTGCTTAACAGAAAACACCGCACTTACTTTTTGTTGTACGCCTTGAATTGACATTTTATCCATTCGGATAAGCGATTCTTGCCGTAGACTCTCAGCATCAAAAGGCAGAGGTTTTAGCTCATCTATTTGACGTGATAATTGATTCATTGCTTTTTTAGAATACGTTTCAGCTGGTTTAAGAGGCTCTAGGAGAATTGGGCAGTAGCTCATGACTGCTCCTTTAATGTAACCGCACCAATTAAGTCAGTACCTGTTTGCAACAATTGCGAGAAATAATCGTCTTCATCCATTTTATGTCGCTTAAGGAGTGCGTTTAAAATTTCCCCCTCTGGTAACAAACCATCAAAAAAGGGAGGAAACTCACGATACTCAAAACGCTTTTTTGTAATGGGCATGGTAAGTGAAATTGGCGGGCCTTGATAATTGTCTAAATACTCAAAGTGAAAATGTGCGGCAGAGTACTCTGTTAAGACGCCAGCTAAAACATCATGCATGTAAACATAGGCTTTTCTCATTTTTCAGCCTCAATTGAAAAAGGGCCCTCTAATTTTAACTGGATATTCAAGACCGTTAAAATCTTTAGTAATGACTTAATTTGAACCGTCTCTTTGCCTTTTTCTAAATCAAATACGGTGGTTTTACCAATCTCTGCTAAGTCGGCAAGGGCTTTTTGACTTAGCCCTGCTGCTTTACGATACGCTCGAATGGTCTTCGCAATGTCATAGATCATAAAAAAATCCTGTCTTGCCGGTAATTTAATTGCTTTTAATACATATTTTAGAAGAGAAATGAAATAAGACAACTTTATTTACTGTTTAAGCAGTAATAAAAGGCAAATGAGTATTACATCGAACCAAATTAGTTTCAAATAGGTATATCTTACCGCCTTAACAGTAATATTGAGGGGGGATTATGTATAGAATAGAGAAGCCGCTTATCAAGCCTAGAAAAACACGTTACTCTGTATGAAGCACGAAATGAGCAAGGAACGTCTGTGAAAAAATCAACCTTACTAGGCTGGACCATTTGCCTATTAGCCGCCCTATTCTATGCTTATGATTTTCTACTGCGAGTGATGCCAAGCATCATGGTGCACCCATTAATGCACACCTTCGATGCCAATGCCGCGCAAATTGGTGTTTTATCTGCTTTTTATTATTATGCATACACCCCTCTGCAATTACCTGCAGGCATAATTGTTGATAAATACAGTCCACGCTGGGTGTTGTCTATTTCTGCACTCTTATGTGCGTTTGGAGCACTTATTTTTGGTTCTACTGACAACTTAATGGTGGCAAATCTGTCTCGAGCCATGATGGGCATTGGTTCGGCCTTTGCTTTTGTTGGGGCTTTAAAACTTGGCGCAATCTGGCTTCCAGCCAATCGCTTTGCCCTATTTGCAGGCCTTACCACAACTCTTGGTACCATCGGTGCAATCTTTGCCGATAACATTCTTTCGTTTATGGTAAAAGACTTAGGCTGGCGCCATACAGCTTTCGTCTCAGGGATTGCAGGCTTATTGTTAGCCGCCCTAATGTTTGCCTTTATTCAAAATCGGCAACAAGAGAGACACAAATCGCTGCACACAGAAGAATTCCACAGCTGGCACCATACCTTTAAACGCATGCTGACACTGGCAAAAAACAAAACTATTTGGCTAAATGGCATTGTCGGTGCTTGCTTATTTGTGCCCATCTCAGTGTTTGCCTCCCTCTGGGGAGTTGATTTTTTTGCAAGAGCGTATGAGTTATCGCACACAAAAGCCGCTAGTGCCATTTCTCTAATCTTTATCGGCATGGCGGTGGCCTCACCTTTGGCCGGACACTTGTCTGAAACGCTAAACAGTCGAAAGATCCCACTATTGATTGGCAACATTGGCTGCCTTGTGTCAATTAGTTGTTTAATCTACCTTGATCATGTGCCGCTCTTTATAGGCTATAGCCTCTTATTCTTAATTGGTACCTTTTGTTCCCCGCAGATCTTGGTGTTTGCCATCGCCAAAGACTTAAGTCCACCACTGACGACAGGTATTTCTACCTCACTCACGAATTTTATCGTCACCATAGGCGCAGCACTCTTCCAACCCTTAATCGGCTATGCGCTTGATTTAGTCTGGCAAGGTAAAAAAACAGCGCTTGGCACCCCCTACTTTTCTTTGCACGATTATCGCGTTGCATTATCATTTTTGGTGGGCTCACTGGTCTTCTCACTCTTACTCATTGTTTTTCTACCTAAATATACCCATCCTCGATGAGTATTGTGCCCAAGCCTAGAGCCTCATCGTTGAGGCTCTTAGTCTAAACTAAGTATTTTGAGTATATACCCGTGAGACTCCAAAGTGCCCATTTTTATGATACTTAATTCCACCCCAGCGTCTTATCAAAAATGCGCCAGATCTATGGATATGACTTATTTTTGATAAGACGCTGAGATGAAATTAACCACACCTAAAAAAGGGCATTTTGAAGTATCACGGGTAT
>JASBUC010000032.1 GCA_030148065.1 Legionellaceae bacterium
CCTAAAAGCCCAAGCTTATTATCAATGTTGGGTGATTACATAGATGCCTTAGGGCCTAACGGTATCTCTGAGGATGAGGCTGAGGAAGAGGAAACCGCTAAGATTGACACAAAGCCTGAACCAATAGTGGAAGCTGCCGCCTCTGGACAAGTACAAGCTCATACAGACCCAAAAGTTGAAGTAGCTAAGGTCACCGAGAGAGAGTCACTAGTTGATGCCGTTAAGGTAGAAGAGCAAGCTGCAAAAAAATTACAACAACGCAAAGCAAAAAAAGATAAAAAATCATCCAAAGAACAACAGGATCGAGCTAACTCTTCCAAACCAAAAGTTAGCCCAAAAGAAAAAAGAGCTAAGCAAGTTGCAAAATCAAAAAATAAACAAAATAGAAATCAAAGAAAGCCCTTTGATGAAGAGGCAATAAGAGAAGATATAGCAAGACACGAAGCGCTTCAAGCGGCAAGAGAGCAAACACTAGAGGCAATTAAGCCTGCATTTGAAGCTTATCTCGCTAGAAGGGCTGCCGAGCAAAATGATGTTGCTAAGCAACACTCTGTAGCAGAAGAACAAGTAATGGATGATGCCGCCACAACGCTAGCAACTGTTCAAACTGAGCCACAGGTTGAAGCACCTATCGTCCCCGTAGCAGAAACAATCGCTGCAAAAAAGAATGCGTCTTCCACTAATAAAGCTAGTTCAAGCTCTCGCCAAGCATCTTCCCCATCAGAAGAAAAGAAAGCAAAGGAAGAACGTAATAGAATAAAGTACGAAAGAAAAAAGGCACTACGAGAGAAGAAAAAAGCAGCAGGCACTAATAGCCCTGTGCATGATGAAAACACACTTGCACAAAGCT
Organism: Legionellaceae bacterium; assembly: GCA_030148065.1. Lineage (GTDB taxonomy): Bacteria > Pseudomonadota > Gammaproteobacteria > Legionellales > Legionellaceae > JASBUC01. Next base: position 851 of record JASBUC010000032.1, read on the forward strand.
TAGCCGAACAAGCCCAGCAACTAGCTGAGGCAAAAGAAAATCGACGTCTACAGAAACAAGTCACAGCAGTCCAACTCCTTCAAAGAGCTATGCGTGGCCACAAAGGACGAACAGTCGCTCAAGAACGTAGAGCTGAAGTCACAGCAGCAGAGCAAGCACGAGAGCAAGCAGCACTTGCTAGAATGCAAGCTGAAGAAAACGCCCAGAGAGTGGCTGAACTTGAAGCCGCGAGAAGAGAAAACATCCAGTCAGCTGCCAATGTTGCAAAAACAAACAGAAAAGCTATACAAGATGAACTAAAAGGGAAGATCAATGAACTACAAACCAGAATTAAAAATTCTGGTCTAGCCAACAAGCAAGAACTATTAAAGCCATTTGCAACTAAGTACCTTCTTAATATTGGCTTATGTACGGGAGATACTCTCTATGAAGGTGAGTACCTACAAAACGGCCGAGCCGACTATGAGGCAACTCTTAAAGCCTTTAACGCAGCGATGATTGCCAAAGCAGAACAAGCAGATAGCTTAACCCAGCAAATAGCGGCGCTAAAACAGCAAATTCAAGAGAGTATTCTGCCAGAAGATAGTAAAGTAGTTCTTTTGGGTATTTTTTCTGAATCAAACAATTTACGTCAAGCTGATGTTGAAACATTGAACAGCGTGGAGCAAACCATAATAGAGACTAAAAAATGTCTTGATGATTGTGTTCAGCAAAGAGCAGAACAGCAACGACTTAGAGAAGAAAGACTTGCCTGTGAAGGACTAGGTGGTGAATTGCACTTTGGGATTAATGATGATGGTGGCCTACATTATGACTCAACAATGGATGTCCAAGCTAACAATCGGGTAGAGGAAGTAGCACGGGGTCGAGTGACCGACTATGAAAACATCCTTGAAATTGAACACGTTAGTGGCGACGACTCTCAAATGAGCAGCTTGACTAACAGCACTCATACGTCGAGATCTTCAAGTGCTGATACTTCTGGTAGCGCAACACCTCAAATGGAACATTCACGACCAACTGTAGAAGATGTTCTAAGAGGCGCGGCAGAAGAACTAGAACGAAAAGCACAAGAGCAGCAACGACGCATATCAGATGAGGACAGCTCTAAAAAGAGCAGTGCAACTGGCAGTTTGACTAGTAGCAACCATACATCGGCGTCCTCAAGTGCTACTGCTTCCCGTCACTCGACACCTAAAGCAGGGACTAAACCGGAGCCGGCTCATCAAGTAAACGCTCTGAAGAGGTTCCAAAGAGGAGGAAAGCAAGTTGTAGCTCAACAATCAGTAGCTAATGCTTTTAATACACCTGTGAAGAACAGAATTACTCAGCGTATGGAAAATAGCATTTTTAGCTCTCGAAGACAAACTGGTACTAGAGAAAATATGACCATAGATGAGCTTATTGATCATGCGAAAGGAAACACTAAAGGTTACTCTGGCGCTAGAACAAAAGGGATTCTTATTGAAATGGGGATTCTATACTACTCAGGTCCATTCTATAATAGAAAACTTAATGTAAATGAGGATCTCAAGGCTGAATATGAGAAAGCTCAACAGCCTATTCAAGGCAAGGTTCTATAGCCCCCCTCCTAAAAAATGCCTCATTAGAGGCATTTTTTTTGCCCATAGGGGACACCCATGGTGTGTGTATTGTTAATTATAATGATAATTATTATCATTATTGTTGACATTGTTTCTATTTTGTTTATTATTGAGTCATGTCTAACCAATTGGGAGTCAAGCCTTTATGAAAGCATGGCGAACGCTTAAAACTCGAGTCTTACCCGAACTAAATCCAGATTTCTCTAACGAGTTTGAGATTACACCTGTCATTCGAAAAAAACCCACCGCTTGCCTGCGCTTAGCGATGGATGAATACTTAGACTCCGATCAACGCCTAATTGACTTCAGAAACTCTCTTACTTTCGCAGTTGGAGAGTTGATTTGGGTAAAAGTGCTAGAGGAGTTAGAGAAATCGTTTCTTATTCAAACCCAAAGCAATGTAGAACCACAAAAAGAGCTCTGGTGTCGTCTACGTAAGACTCTACTGTTTCAAACCTTAGGAACTAAAGCGATAGAGCTCATTAAGAACAGCATCGATGCCTTTGTGAAAAAAAACTCGGGTAAACAACGCACATCTACTGCTTATCTCCACATGTATTTTGAGTTGCTGATAGAAACAAAAAACAACAAGATCACCCTGATAGTTTATGACAATGCGGGCGGGTTTGAACAAAGCTACCAAATAAAAATGAATGGTATAAAAAATTTAGATTGCCTTATTGAGCGCGCACCATCAGAGAAAAGGCATAAAACAGAACACCACTATCTTGGTGGTAGCGGTTTGGGTCTTCGGCAAATTTGTGCTGAAATCTTATTTGGTCATTGCCTAGATTATGACGGCAGTCCAAAGCCTTATTACGATTTTAAACACAAACCAGAAACGGCTATCCACTTTGATAACTACACTAAAAAGGGCGAGACTGGGGCAAAAGTAACTATTTCAACGCCTATAGAGCCTATACCAATTCTTTCCTTTAAATCGAGCTCTAATTTTCTACTAAAGATTTTCAAGCACCCTCCCTCTAATGCAATGGCGCTGGGCAAACATTCCAAGCTCAAGATAAACCCCGAAGCTGCAGAAGCGCCAGTCATTGAAGAGCAACCATTAGCGTTGAATTGCCAAGAGAAAAATCATCAAGAAAGCGAGCGAAATACCGAAGCTGTGACCCTCCGCCCTAAATACAGCTCCTATGAAACAATTGGCTCAGAAAACGACGATGAGGAAATAGACGTTGCTGCGTTTCTAATGGCTAAATAATAAAAGCTCAACTATTCTTATGGTTATTTATTTGATAAGACTAGAGCTGCCTGGTGAAGTCTTTTATTGTTCTTACCATGATCTTTATCTGGGCTTCAGCAGAAGCAGCACCCTCCTATACCCTGCCACTTAATTTTAATCTTAAGCATGCAACCTACAGTTTAGACGTAAGGTTTGGCCAAGACTCCCCCCAAACGCTTCCTTTGATGATTGACACAGGCTCGAGTAATCTAGTGGTGGTTGGAGATGAGTCCTTTTGCAAAGAGTGCTCTTACTTAAACCATTACCCGCCCATCAAATTAACACCTGAGTTAAAAAGTTTAAAAGAGCGCTTTAAGATAAAATATGGCTTAGGGCAAGGGACATTACAAAGCTATCAAACAACAGTGACCCTAAATGACACGCTAACACTCCCAAACTTTAAATTTGCCATCTTTAAAGAAGGCCAAAAACTTAATAACACGCTGGGGCTTGCCTATCGGACCATTGCCCTGCCGCCAGAAGACCCGCAACCAACCTTTTTTGAACGGCTCAATCAGGCTTATGGATTAAACGATGAGTTTAGTTTACTTTTGTGTGACAACCGTCACGACTCCTTTATTACCTTTGGGCCAAACGAAATTAAGGATGACACACCTCTTGCAACCTTAGCCATTGAGCAAAAGAAATTCTATCAAGTACCATTACTGCAGATAGGCGCTGGCAAAAAACATGCTTTAACCAGCATCAATAAAAAAAACATAACCATTGTTGACAGCGGCACCAGTGGAAAAATTGTTCTGCCAAAGGACCACTTCAAGGCTTTAATCTCTTATCTTAAAGAGCATACCAGCAAAAAAAATCAAGCGCTTAGCAAAACCTTCTGGAAAGGCAGAAGTTGTGTTAAAAAAAAGCGGGTGGATGAAAAACGCTTTCCAACACTGTATTTCACTTTTAAAGATCTTAAGGGGAAAAGCGTTCAATTGCCTCTGCCACCGGAGCGCTACATCACTGAAAACTCCTGTGGCAAAGGCTACTTACGTCTTGCCTTTATAAGCGAGCCTCAAACTGACTTCATCATTCTTGGCACACCCTTCCTTGAACAGTATAGAACTCGCTTTCAACAAAGAAATCCAGCACGAGTGTCCTTTTATCAATCCAATAAATGTAATAGGGAATAAAAAGCTCCTAAAGAATTCAAGCAAAAGCGCCCTTTAGGTTTTTATACGCGCTCTTTAGAATGTCACTATCAAGAGCATAACAAAAACGTAGGCTGCCTGAGCCGTCATCTGGGTTTAAATAAAACGCTCGACCAGAAACCGTCGCCACATTAGCCTTTGCCATTAACTCATCAACCACTGCTTGGCTGTCTTTTTTTAGAAAAGAACAGTCAGCGAGAATGTAGTAGGCCCCTTCGGGATCGTTAAAGCGAAATCCCATTTCTCTTAAAGCCGTCACCGTCAAGGCCTTTTTCTCATCAAACATTGCTCGTAAATTCTGGTAATACTCATCGGTCACTGACAGTGCCTTAATGCCTGCATGTTGCAATGGTGTGACAGGGCAAACGTAATAGTAATCTTGCACTAAAGCCATTTTTTCGATGATGTGGGCTGGTGCCAAGGCATAACCCAAACGCCAACCAGTCATGTTAAACGTCTTTGAGAATCCGGAGATGGTAATGGTGCGCTCTTTTAATTCTTCTGACAGAGAAGCCATCGAGCAGTGCTTGAAACCGGGGTAGGTAATGTACTCATAAATTTCATCGGTAATAATCACCAAGTCCTTTTGACAGGCAATCTCGCCAATGGCGCGCAGCTCTTCTTCAGAGTATATTTTTCCAGTGGGATTGTTAGGCGTACAAATAATGATTCCTCGGGTTTTAGAGGTAATCGCGTCTTTAACTCTCTGCAAATCGATGGAGAAGTCCGACAAGTTTATAGGCACTCCCACAACCTTAACATTCATCAGATCTAAAATGTTTTTGTGATAGCCATAAAACGGCTCAAAGACAATTACCTCATCACCAGGATTAAATAAGGTTCTCGTTGCACAAACAAAGGCGCCAGTTGCACCATGTGTGGCAATCACTTCTTTGTCGGCATCAACTAAGAGCTGATTAAACGCCTTTGCTTTGTTTGCTATGGACCGACGAAGCCCTAAGACCCCTTCACATTCAGAGTAAGTGCTCTTATTCGACAAAATGGCATCAATCCCTGCTTGTTTAATGTCATCAATCATGGCGATGTCACAAACCCCTTGTCCAAGGTTTATGCCATTTTGACGACGACACATACTACTAGCGGCTCGGATCCCCGATTGCTTTAAAGGTTTGGCTAATTCACTAATTGTTAACATTTGTTCTCTCTTTTTTTACTATAACGAGTTCCTTGATGAAACCTCATTTGCCACTGATTATCTCTCAATACCCAAATCGATGAACGCCAAGAGCGACTGCCATTACTTACAAACGCATAGGTTGCAAGAACCACCGTCCGAGAGAGTTGCTCTAAGTTAAAGTTGCTTATCTCATAGTCAAAGGGCGGCTCTTTCTGCAACCATTTAAGCACGTCCTCTCTCATATGAACCCGACCAGAGCTGCCAAATTCAACAAACTCATCACACAAGGTAGCCGCAATATGAGACAAAGAACACCTAGCTTCATGATTTAACAAAGAGTGCTCTTTCTCTAAAATAAGCTCTTTTAATGCACTCATTTAACACACCCCTTTAGACTTCCTTAAAACACAATAGCCTAAGACTCCTGAAATGAAGGTACCGAGCAAAATAGCGGATTTTGCAATGTTTAAAAGCTCTAAATCAATTGCTTTGAACGCAAGAGCGTTGATAAAAAAGCTCATGGTAAACCCCATCCCGCACAAAAGAGCAATTCCATACAGATGCCGTAAGGTCACATTGGAGGCAAATTCTCCACCCTTTTTATAAAAGTATAAAAGTGGCAAAAAGACGCCAATCTGCTTACCAAATACCAGGCCAAAAAGCACACCTAAGAAGACTGGATGAGATAAGTGTTCTATGGACATGTCTGCAATAGAAACGCCTGAGTTTACAAAAGCAAAGAGCGGCAGAATTAAGAAAATAACCCAAGGATGTAACGCTTTTTCAAGAAAGTTCAAGGTGGAATCTGTTTGTTCATCAGGAATGGTCATGGCTAAAACCACCCCACTTAAGGTGGCATGAACGCCAGACTTTAACACTGCCAACCAAAGAAGAGAGCCCATAAAAATGTAGACAGAGGCCTTTCGAACTTTAAATTTATTAAGAAGCACCAACCCTACAATAATGCAGAAGGCACTAAGGAACGATAAGGGGGATAATTTAGTGGTGTAAAAACAAGCAATGATAATAATAGCGGCAATGTCATCAAAGATTGCAATACTGGTTAATAAAATGCGAATGGAAAAAGGAACTCTTGAGCCCAGCAATAACACCACACTCAAAGTAAAGGCAATGTCGGTTGCCGTTGGAATGGCAAAGCCTTTTAAATACTCAGGATGACCTGCATTCAAAGCAACATAGATAAACCCTGGTATCGCTAAACCAAAGAATGCAGCCACACAAGGAATTTTAATCGCGCTTGAAGACGTTAACACACCGCGCTTGAATTCGCGTTTAATCTCTAAACCAATTAACAAAAAATAAACTGCCATTAGCGCATCATTAATCCAAAGAGCCAAAGGCTTAACCAACTTAAATCCTCCGAAGAAGATGCCTGATGAGAGGTTTATAATGTTGTTATAATAGTCCTGCAATTGCGAGTTTGATAAAAGAAACGCGACGAAGGCCGTGACAAATAAAAGTAGCCCCCCTAACTTTTCTAACTGTTGAAACTCTGAAGTTTTATTATCCATCCCTACACATTTCCTATTTAGTCGATGTTTAATAGTTTACTCCATTGAGATTGAAAGAAAAGCGACGCTTAAACTGTAAATATGCCGTAAAGCAAAATGATCATCTTTGAGCCACATTGATTTATTTGGGTATAATGTTGTTATGTAAGACTCAAGGATAAAACATGCCAGCAAGCCCACCCTCGCAAACAAGCCGTTTTTTTTCGCCCATTTTAAACTGGTTCAAACCAATCACTCACTATTTTAAAAGTAGTGATCAGCGTTACCAGAATCTAAAAAAAGACGATGATTACGATCTTGAACAAAACAAAGAGCCTAAGGAAGATTCATCATTTGAGAGCCAACAGTTAAGCAATTGGCAACTGATGATGCGATTAAGTGAGGTAACGTTTAATCAAGAGAATGCTTCTCAATTTTTAGCGGTAGGCTGCTTAACCCTTATGAACATTGGCCTAAATTTTCTCTCTCCCTACCTGCTCTCTGAAACCATTGAGCTCTACAACAGCAAGGAGGATGAAAGAAACATTCTAGGCATGGAGTTAGAACAGCAAAACTTAGTTTTATTACTACTAATGTCTTATACCCTCTCACAACTCATTCCAAATCTAACACAACAACTAATGACCAGCATTAACATGCGAAATGCCGAGCGAGAAGTTGAAAAAATTGCCAAACACCTTTTACAAAAATCACTGGACTATCATGTAACCACCGCAAGCTCCGAGCAAAACCGTCTTTTTCAAAAAAGCTTTACAGTTTCAAATGTTGGCAGCCCAATTTTAACCACCATCTTTCCTAAAATGGTTGAAGTGCTCTCAGCCTCTGCCTTTCTATCTCGACGTTATGGTTCTGAAATTGGTCTTAGTCTTCTTGCCATGCTCTTTGTCTACAGTGCCTACAGCTTAAGGCAGGTTGATACCATTATCAAAAACCGAGAACTAAGTCTTCAAAAAAATAATGAGAGTTGGCATCACTTAGAAGGCTCAATAAAAAATTACAAGGTGATGCATGACTTTAATAAGTTTGAATACACCCTAGACAAGCTGCATGAATCACAAATGGACTTTATCAACCACTACATCAAAGCTGAAAATTTTCCTAAGAAAGTAGCCATGCGACAAACCCTACTTGTCCGATCCTACATGCTTGCAACGTGTCTTTATGTAGCAAATCAGATAAAAAGTGGGCACATTTCCGTCTCATCCTTTGTTGCCTTAGTTGGCTACTTTAATCAACTCTCAAACTCATTGCCACAGTTTGGTCAATCACTTAATGAGGTTATTGCCGCGATTCCAGATCTGAACTTTGTCTTTTCCGAGCTTGAGAAAGGGGCTGAAATCGACCAACGCCCAGCCGCTAAAGCGCTGCCTATAAAAGGGCAAGAAGGACCAGAAATTGAGTTTTCCGAGGTCTTATTTCAATACCCTTCTGCTGAAAGCCCTTGCTTTAGTCAGATGAGCTTTGTGGTGCAACCTGGTGAATTTGTCGCCTTAGTCAGTGAGAGTGGGGTTGGCAAAACAACACTATTTAATCTTTTGTATGGACACTATCAAGCCGATGATGGTGAAATAAAGATCAATCAAAGCGCCTTCTCTGACACTAGCCTTCAATCGTGGCAACAAAGTATTACTATTTTTGGTCAACGACCAGAGCTATTTAAAGGCAGCATTCGCGAAAACATTGCCTATGGCGCTAAAAATCCAGAAGACGTTAGCGATGAGCAAATCTGGCAAATGGCTAGAAAAGCCAATCTCGACTCTTTTATAGAAGGCTTCCCGCTGAAGCTTGATGAGCAAGTTGGTGACAACGGCAAAGCACTCTCTGGCGGTCAGCAGCAAAAAGTTGCCATCTTACGAGGAATGCTTAAGCAAAGCCCCATCCGCCTGCTCGATGAAATTACCGCAAGCTGTGATTCACTCTCAGCAGAGCAAGTAATGAATGCCATTGCCAGCAGCCGAGAAGACACAACCACCATGATGATTACCCACAAACTATCAGAAGTACGTCATGCCGATCGCATCATTGTCATTGGTAAACAAGGCCTGATTGCCGAAGGAACTCATGAGGCACTGCTGCAAACTTGTGAACTCTATGCGCGCCTTTGCAATAGCGCGAGTTCTCCAAAAGTAGATAACAACAAAAGCTCGTCTACTAAAAAAATGGCTGCCCACTTAGGGCCGTTTGGAAAAAGCAAGCAAACGCCACAACCAGAAGTGACAGAGTCTTCTCAGCAAGCCATTCTCTTAGAAGAAAGGCAAGAACCCGAGACACTAAATACCCCAGATCTTGAAAGTGCTTTGACCATCTAGTTTAGAAATTGATGCCAAAGCTCTCTCACCCTTTGCTGGGCCGTCGCTCGCTCGATCGTGTCACTAAGCCCCAAAAGCAACGACTGCTCTGCCTTTTTAAATTCTAAAAAACACCTTTGCAGATCAGCTAATTCTTGATATTCCTCAGCAGTCTCTGCCTGCAATCGCACAATTTGACTTAAAACCCCAACACAGTCGAGCACCCCAGGCAGATGATGCGCCGCCTTTAAAATTAAAAATTGCAAAAGAAATTCTAAATCAACTAAACCACCTTCAATCAGCTTAATGCCCTGACTCCCCGCACCCTTATGCTCTTTTATTTTCTCGCGCATCTGACAAATGTCAGACTTAAGTGCTGAGAGCTCTCTGGGCTTGCTTAACGCTTTTGCTCGAATTTCAAGAAAGTCACTCTCTAAAGACGAGTTGCCAAACACCACTCTTGAGCGAATAAGCGCCTGATGTTCCCAAGTCCATGCTTTCTCACACTGATACTCTCGAAACTGCTCTAGATCACTGACTAAAAGCCCGGAGGATCCAGAGGGACGAAGCCTAGGATCCACTTGATATAAAAAACCATTACTTGTCGAAAGCGATAAAAATTTTATTAACTTTTTGACAAAGCGCACAAACAAGTCATGTTGAGAGCAGCCCTCCCGGTAGAGAAAAATTAAGTCCAGATCCGACTCATAACTCATCTCCTCCCCAGCAAATCGACCATAAGCAACCACCATAAAGTGCTCTCGAATCAATACCTCAGGCATCTTACTCATCAACCAAGAGATGGCCTTATTCAGACAGAGCTCGGCAAGCTTTGAGAGTAGTTTTCCCGCAATGAACGATGTTATTTTTTGCTCTATTTCAAGGCAAGCAATTTTTAAAGTACACTCATACTTATAAGCGCGCAAACTGTCCATGGCTTCTTCTTGTAAGAGATGTTGAATGTCTCGTGTGTCTTGAAAAATAGTCTCTGCATTCCAGCTATCAGGGTTTTCTAAGAGCGTTCCCAAAAGATAGGGCTTTTCACTGACTAAAGCTCCCAACCATTCACTCTTTGAAAAGAGGATAAGCACTCGCTGCAGCGCTTGCTTATTTTCGCTAAGTAGCGCGAAATAACTGCTGCGTCCTAGAATGGCATCGATTAAATTAATCACTCGGAAAAAGGCGTTTGAAGGCTCATCGAGTGTTGAGAGCTCTACAAATAAAAGTGGAATAAAGTGATCCAAACGCGATCTAGCAGCCTGACTTAGACGCACCAAACGATTGCTGGTCGCAATCATAGACAGTGCCTCTAACACCTTTTTTGACTCTCTAAAGCCTAAGCTTTTTAATAGGTCAAGGGCTGCATCTTCCGTTAAATGTTGTTGCCAAAGCGCCGTTAGTTCTTGATAGGGGCCCGTATTCTCATCACGATGGGAGTCATTTGCATCGTTTAACATCGAGAGAAAAAAATTGTGCACTTTCTTACGTAATTCACTAAGCTCTTTATCAAACGCCTGCAAGGATGTATGTCCCATGGCATAACAGAGCCTGAGTTTCTCTTCCTCTTTAGAAGGCAGTGCATGAGTTTGCTTGTCTTTATACATCTGCAAACGATTTTCAAGCTTTCTTAAATAAAGGTAGGCACTTTGTAAAAAGCTTGCCTCAAAACTCTTTAATAGGTTTGCTGCTTCTAATTGCTCAATGCTTTCTAAGAGGGAACACACTCGAAGAGTAGGTTTTTTACCACCATGAATCAACTGAAGCGACTGACAAATAAACTCAATTTCTCGTATGCCCCCAAGGCCTCGCTTCACGTCATCTTTTAAACTTTTTTGCTTAATTTCTTGGTTAATCAAAGAACGAAGAGAACGTAAGACTTCAAAAACGCCATAATCTAAATAGCGTCGGTAGACAAATGGCTGTATTACCCCATTTATCTTGTCTTTTTCTTGGCTGCTGCCATTAACGACCCTCATTTTCTGCAGCGCATATCGCTCCCAGCCCCGCCCATGCTCCTGGTAATAGGTCTCAAATGATTTAAAATTTAACACTAAAGGCCCAGACTCACCAAAGGGACGCAACCGCATGTCCACTCGAAACACTCGCCCATCTTCATTTACCTCATCCAATAATTGAATAAACAGTTTAGCGACTCGCTTGTAAAAGTCTTGCGGCGCGATGGTGGCATCATTTACGCTTTCTTTGGGGTCGAGATAGGTAAAAATAAGATCAATGTCTGATGAAAAATTTAACTCTCTCCCACCGAGTTTACCAAGGGCTAACACTAAAAAATTTGGATGTTGGCCAAAGCGCTTCTCTAGGATCTGTTGGCTAACGCGTGCAGCAAACGTGATGCATTGATCGGCAAAATCAGATAAACACTTGAGACACTCTTGCTCTGATAATTCATTGAGCAAGACCTCGCTTAATAAGTGAAGCATAAACGCTTTACGATGTACCCTTAAGTACTTCTTAGCAGGCCCCAAATCAGAAAACTCAGATGGATGACGAAACTCTGGCAGCGCAGCTCTTGAGTCAGGCTCTATAGGCTCTGGCAGTTCTAGCAGCAAAGCTTCTAAAAACTCACTCTGAATCAAACCTGGTTGCCATTGTGCACTAAATTGATTCTGCCAATTTTTTAATTTCTCGCTGAGTGCTTCAGCCAATAAAGGACTAAAAGTGGCAATGGGCAAAACTAGTCCTCACTTTTTTCGACGTTTAAAATAACACCATCGACGGAAATCACTTTGACAATGCAGCCTTTCGGTAAGTCCTCTCCAGAAACCCGCCAGATGCTGTCGCCAATTTTAACCCGGCCTCTCCCATTCACAATGGCCATTTCAAGCTCAAACTGTCGGCCTATGTACTGATGAGAACGCTTGTTTAAAGTCTCTGGCTTTTCTTCCTTTTTAGCTACCTGCAAATGTCGATACCAAACCAAACAAGTGACAATTGACATCACTGCAAAACAAAGAAGCTGCCAGGGCCAAGCAAGTGATGGCAGCACAAATACGATGGCCGAAACCACTAATGCCGCAAGCCCTATCCACAATAAAAAACCACTGCCAGATAGAAGCTCAAAAATTAGGAATAAGACTCCGGCAATAATCCAATGCCAAAAATTAATCACCAGCTCCACGATTAGCCCCCTTGCTTGCTATTAGCAGAATTCATCACCGTCTTTGCAAGCTCAGTTACACCACCGAGTGAGCCTAGAATACCGCTGGCTTCGAGTGGAAACATCACGGTCTTACTATTGCTAGATGCGCCAATTTGTGCCAAAGCCTCTACATACTTCTGTGCAATAAAATAGTTAACTGCCTGCACATTTCCTTTACTAATTGCCTCTGAGACCATCTCTGTTGCCTTCGCTTCTGCTTGTGCTTGCCGCTCTCTGGCTTCTGCTTCTCTAAAGGCTGCTTCCTTATGACCTTCTGCTTCTAAAATCAAGCTTTGCTTTTCACCCTCGGCTTTTAAAATTTCTGACTGCCGCTGACCTTCTGCTGCTAGAACCGTTGCTCGCTTATCCCGCTCTGCTTTCATTTGCCTTGCCATGGAGTCAACCAAATCTGAAGGAGGGGCAATTTCTTTTATTTCAATACGAGTGACTTTCACACCCCAAGGCGTCGTCGCATCATCTATCACATGCAGTAGTTGGGTGTTTATCTTGTCTCGTTGTGAGAGCATGGCATCTAGCTCTAATGAGCCCAAAACCGTTCTTATGTTGGTCATGGTTAGGTTTCGAATTGCGTGCTGAAGGTTGTTAACTTCATAGGCCGCAGCCTTTGCATCCACGATTTGAAAAAAGACCACGGCATCGACTTTGACCATGGCATTATCCGAACTAATAACTTCTTGTGAGGGAATGTCTAACACCCCTTCCATCATATTAAGCTTGGCACCAATGCTGTCGATAAAAGGCACAATTAAATTTAACCCGGGCTCTAACACAGCCCTAAAACGTCCAAAACGTTCGACTGTCCAGCTATAACCTTGTGGAACTTGCTTGACTCCCATGATGATGATAATAACTGCCAATGCAACAATTAATAGTGAGACTGTTCCCAAAAAAGCCATTGCCCTTCTCCTTTATCTTTTTTTTATTTAACCTACAGAATAGCTATACTATCAACTATTAGCCATGAAAATCTGTCCAAACGTTATGAAAACAAAGAACGCTCGTCTCCTACTGACTTTTTTACTGGGCTTTTTATCCCTAACGACTAGTACCACCTTGCGGGCAGCAGACTTTATTGTTGGCACTGTTCACTTTTATCCACCTTTCATTTTAAGCAGTAGCAACAACACCTATACTGGTTTTGATCCCGCCATAATGACCATCATTTGCCAAAAATTAGAACTTAACTGCGTGTTTAAGAGCTATCGCTTTGCAGAGCTTGAGAGCGCTTTGGACAAAAAAGAAATTGATGTGGCCATGGCAGGGATTAACATTACTTTCAATCGCCGTCAGCGACTGACCTTTAGCATTCCATACCTACCAAGTAATGCTCAGTTCATTGCCCACCAAAAAGTTGCTAAGAGCCAAATCAGTTCAGTCAATTTATTTGATTATCGAAAAGAGCTACTTGATAAGCGCATTGGCGTTGTGCAAGGCTCAACCTATGAACGGCGGTTGCGTGACATGCTCCCTAGAAATCGAGTGGTTAGTTATCAAGACATCCATCATGCCATGAGTGCTCTTACGGAAAACAGCATTGATTTGGTTTTAACAGATTTTCTAGCCGCTATCTATTGGAGAATGCGCGCACCAAACGAGCTGGCACTCTACGGCGACTCACTCCCCATTGGTGAAGGCTATGGCATTGCCATTGCAAAAGACAACGTAAACCTAGTCGAGCAAATAAATCGTCAAATATTGAACCTACAACTCAATGGGGATTTCATTAGGCTCTACGATCAATTCTTCTCAATCCATCCCAGTTTTTGAGATGCGAAATACAGTAAATAGTAAATGGTGAATGGTTGAAGAGTGCCCCCCCCCTACCTTCCGCGGAAATCCCTCAACCCTACGTACCACGGAAATTCGCCATCCCTACTACGTTCCACGGCTTGTCCGCGGAATCCATGAATCAGACTAATCTGGGTCCCTCGGACAAGCCGTGGGACGTAGGGTTTGTTAGTGTGTGGGTAAACACATGAGCATTTTTTTAAGGTTGCGTTTGAATGGAGATTGATTGGTTAATGTTGCTTACAAATGGTATGGCCCTGTTGCCACCGATAAAGGGTGGTGTCCGTATCAAGATAAAAGCATTGGATTGAAACAATGAATGACCAACTAAAAAGTTGGCGTCCCCAAGGGGATTCGAACCCCTGTTGCCGCCGTGAAAGGGCGGTGTCCTAGGCCAACTAGACGATGGGGACTAGTTGTTGCGGAAAGCGTGTGAATTATACCCCGCTTAAATGACTTGTCAAAGTTTTTTTTCTTTTTTTTTCCAAGTCTTTATTCATCTCTTGGTGGAGCTAGGCGGGATCGAACCGCCGACCTCTTGCATGCCATGCAAGCGCTCTCCCAGCTGAGCTATAGCCCCAAGAGAGCGCAAATTTTATGCGCCTTCCGTCTTCATGTCAAGCACCTATTTAGAGTAATTTACAATGAGTTAGTTCGGGATCTGCTGCAAGAAAGCCCTGTCTATTGATCACAAAGCTAGAATTACGGAGGAAGGTTGATTTTGAGTACGTATTGGATAAAAAATGGGAGAAAAAAGCGCAGCATACATCAGTATGTGAGCACCCTTTTCGAGCTTTTTTTATTCAATAGGTGCCAAAAGCAACCTTCCCATGAAAGGTGTAGAAGATCAGAGGTGGCTGAGGGCTTTTTTAAGCCGTTGACACACTCTCTCTTGACCAATTAAAAAGAGGGTTTGATCCAATGAGGGAGAATTCTTACTGCCGGTTAAGGCAACTCTCAACATAGGACCTACTTTCCCAAGTTTTAAACCTTGTGCCTCTAAAAACGAGGATAAACACTGATTAATTTGCGATACAGTCCATTCTTTCTCAGCCGAAAAAGCCTCAATCAAGGCGTGAATTAAAGGCGCCTTCTCTGGCACTAAAAACGTCTCTTGCAAGCTTTGATCAACCTCAAATTCGTCGCTATAAAAATAAAGACTGGCTTTGGCCAACTCTTTTAAGGTCTGCACGCGTTCTGCCATCACAGGAATGAGCACTGAGAGCGGAGGTCCATTACTTACATCAATGCCCAGTGACTTAAATTGCGCCAATAATGGACCAACCAAAGCCTCACTCGGCAGGGTCTTCATGTAATGTTGGTTCAACCATAAGAGCTTCCCATAATCAAACACCGCATTACTCTTGCCAACCGAGCTTAATGAAAACAGCTGGCAAATGTCTTCTTTGCTAAAAATTTCTTGATCCCCATGAGACCAACCTAAGCGAACCAGATAATTCAATAAGGCCTCTGGTAAAATTCCCTGCTCCTTAAATTCTTCTACGCCAACTGCTCCGTGTCTCTTGGAAAGTCTCTTACCATCTTCACCAAGAATCATTGGCAAATGGGCAAAGGTCGGCGTTTCCATTCCAAGGGCTTTATAGAGATGAATTTGCTTAGGCGTATTATTAATGTGATCGTCGCCACGAATAACATGACTAATCTTTAAATCCGAATCATCCACCACCACACAGAAGTTATAGGTTGGAGACCCATCACTGCGCTGAATGATAAAGTCATCCAGCTCAGAATTTTTAGTGCTGATTTCACCATACACCTCATCAATGAAGGTAGTAACGCCCTCTTCTGGCATTTTGAAACGGACAACGTAGTCCTCACCCTCTTTTGGCTGTAAGCCTAGTGCCCGACAATGGCCATCGTATTTTGGCTTTTCTTTTTGAGCCATCTGAGTGTCGCGCAAGCGCTCCAAGCGCTCTTTCGAGCAATTGCAATAATACGCTTTGCCCTCGCGAATTAGCTGTGAAATTAATTGATGATATCGATCAAAACGATGGGTTTGATACACAGGCTCTTCATCTGAATTAAGGTCAAGCCAAGACAAGCCCTTAAAAATTGCCTCAATCGATTCCTTAGTTGAGCGAGTCAAATCCGTGTCTTCAATACGCAGCAGATAGGCCCCCTGGTGTTTTCTGGCATAAGCCCAAGCAAACAGGGCTGTTCGCACACTACCAACATGCAAAACCCCTGTTGGACTTGGGGCGAAACGAGATCGTACGCTCATTTTTTCCTCACTAAACTATATTAAGTCACAGCACATCCAGTCTATACTCAAACGACTTAAAAGTGGTCGCATATCAACCACTTATCATCATCATTGTACTTAAGAGCTTCCGAGAACATGCTCTGGACTTGGAACATTCAAAATAGCCTGCAATAATAGCGCTCAATTGACTCCGATGAAAGCGCTTTTGCTATGAGCCTCAACCACAAACTTCGCTTCACCACCTTGCTCTCACTAATGCTTATCTCTCTGTTATACGCTGTTTGTTACAACTGGCAATTTAAGCTTTTTCTTGATTCTGAGCTGATGAACTATGGCAAAACCTACTTAAAGCAGCTGATCCCAGCAACTGAGTACCCCTTAATTCACAAAGACTTACGCACATTACAGGGCATTATTAATGCCTCTATCTCCAATGATTTAATTAACGCCGTCTCCGTCTACAACCGAGAAGGCAAACTCATTGCCTTTCGTGGCGATGACGAAGCACTAAAGCAAGAAATCAAACCAAATAACAGAAACGGGCTTATCTCTCACCGACAAATTTCACCCTTTACCACCCGTTTTATCTCACCAATTAGTATGCGTAAAGCAAACCTCTATGAGACCAGCAAGAGCGATGCCTTATCCGCCCTTTATCGACCAACTGAAGTCATTGGCTACCTCTCAGTCGACATTAGCAACCAGAAGAATCTCATTAACCAATATGCCATGATCATTGGCAGTATTTTTATTTTAATGATTGGCCTACTCTTTGGCTTAATTTTAACTCAGTCTCTCAGTCATAACATCTATCGACCGATCAAGCGGTTAAAAAAGAGCATGCAACAAATTCTAAACAATAAGTTAGAAACCCCTATAGAAAGTGATGGCCGCGGAGAATTCGCCATCATTGAACAGGGTTGCCAACACTTACAACAAGCCTATTTGAAAGAAAAAGAAGAGCTCTCGCAAAATCTTGAAACACTGACAAAAGACTTAGAGCTGAACCTTGAATCACTCGAAGAACAAAACATTAAACTTTGTTTATCACTAAAAGACACGGAGAAAAAACACTTACAGCAAGCTGAGTTTATTGCTAACATGAGCCATGAAATCAGAACGCCCATGACCAGCATCATTGGCTTTAGCAGTGTCTTACAAGAATCAAAACTAACTCCCTCGCAGCTTGAGTACGTCAATACCATAAAAATGTCTGCTCATAATCTCGTAAACATTGTCAATGACATTCTAGATTTTACGAAAATTGAAGTTGGCCAATTAAAGCTTGATATCATTCCCATTGACATTCGAAGTTGTATTGACGAAGTACTGACTTTACTAGCACCTAATGCCCACAAAAAAGGACTCTCGTTAAACAGCATTGTCGAACACACGGTCCCCATTCAGATTTTAGGCGATCCACTGCGCATCAAACAAGTGATTACCAACTTAGTGAGTAACGCCATTAAGTTTACTGAAAAAGGCTTTGTGACTATTACCCTTCATCAACAAGAGTCTGTTGAACGCCGCAAACCCATCACTCTTAATTTTTCTGTTGAAGACAGTGGCATTGGTATTAGCCAAGAAGAGCACCACAAATTATTTACAGCCTTCAGCCAAGCAGACATTTCAACCACTAGACGATATGGCGGCACCGGTCTTGGTCTAGTTATTAGTCAAAAATTAGTCCACAAGATGGGTGGAGACATCGCTCTTAAAAGCACGCCAGGTGAAGGCAGCGTCTTTTCCTTTCAAGTTAAAACAGAGCGGCCTAACATTGTCACCGAAGGGTTGCCTTTTGATAATTTGGTTAACCAACAGGTCCTTTATTTTGATGAAGACCAATTAAGTCTCAAAGCCATTGATGAAATTCTCAAGCTTTGGCAGATGAGCCTACAGAAAACGCGCTATGAAAAAACATTTAAAAACGCCCTATTAAAGAATGAAAAAATTAGAGTCATCATTCTAGCTGCCGGCAGCCAGAAAGCAGCTAAACTCTTAGAGTTTATCGAAGAAAACAACCCAAGGAACGTCCCCATTCTCTTGCTTGGCAAGCCTAATTTTAGCGTTTCTTCGAATGACAACAACGCAATAATACTAAATAAACCGATTAACTATAAAAAACTCTACGAACAGTTAGACAAACTCTTAACCACCGAATACTTCACTCCCGCACTCACTAAACAACCCCCACCTCTTGCAAAAACAAATATCTTATTAGCCGATGATGATCCTGTTAATCGTAAATTGCTTAACCACTTTTTGAGCAAAGACTCGATGAATTTAACCATGGCAGAAGATGGGCAGAGCGCTTTATTCAATAGCCAAAAAAATCACTATGATGTGATCATTTTAGATTTAAACATGCCTTTACTCGATGGCCTAGAACTTAGCCATAAAATTAGAAGTTCGACAAACCCCAACCAGTTTTGCCCCATCTTAATTATCAGTGCCAATCTAGATCTGTTAAGTGCTGAGAAGATAAAACAAGCTGGGATTAATGAATGCTTGCAAAAACCCTTTAGTGAAACAAGCCTGCAGCACAAAATTAAGTTATTGCTAAACCCTGCCACAACAGAACCAGTCAACTGGCATAAATTAACCAAACAAGTCTCCGGCAAAATAGCCGTTGCCGAAGAAATTCTACAACAGTTTCTAGTCGAGCTTGATGAAAATGCTCTCTTACTTGAAATGGCTTTACTCAAGAATGATTTTAAGAACGCTCTAGAGATGACTCATAAGTTGCTTGGTGGCAGTCAATTCTGTGCACTTGATAAGCTTTCACATATCTTACACGAGCTAGAGTCTCTCTTTAAAATTGAGACAAGTTGCACACCTCAACTCTTCATGCTCTTTGGTCAATTAAAACTGATTCATCACACTCTCAAACTTAGGATCCCTTTAACCTCCCTAGCCTCATGAGCGGCCTGATAAGCACTTTGTAACCAAGCACCTTTCTGGCTAAGCTTACCATTTCTCTCTATCCAACCAAGGGCAATTAAGGTTTGCTTGGTTCTGTTACCTGTGTAACCAAGATTTTGACCAGCAGCATGTGATAAAATATCTTGCCAGCTGATTTTATCCTTTCTTTTATAGAGCCAATAAGAGCAACGACGCCCCCAAAAAGAACTTGCCATGTAACGGCACTCATACGACTGCCAAAATATTTTTTTTCGGATCTTATCAAGTGATACCTCTTTCTCATGCGACGCTTTAGAAAGAGGGGCAAGAGACTGATAGTAAGCTAACAGATCAAGACACTTTTGTTGCTGAAAATGATTGTAGGATAAGTGTGTTTTAAGCCTTGCAAGAATGGTTGCCAACAATCGCTCTTTCGTCTCTTTGAATTTTTGAATCAAGGCGTCCGTTTCAGGAATTTCTATCTCGGTTAACTGAAAGTTGTCTCGCTTTTCTCGAAGTTTAAGTGCTTTTAGGCCTAACTTGTCTAAGTGCTTATTGGTAAACAGAGGCGGTCTTAGTACTTTTTGATCATTATTTATCACTCGCAAGAAAACCGTTATCTGAGTTCGACATTCTTGAATAAGCTTATAGAGCTCAGCTCTTGCCTCGTTCATGCGTACAAGCAAACGCTCTTCATATGCCTTATCGGCACAAAACCTCTTCTCAAACTTTATACGCAAATTAACCTTCAAACCGACTCTTATCGATTTTTCCTCCCGAATAAGGTTAAGTATTTGTTCAATCATGGCTTGACTAACCAGTTCTTTTGCTGAGCATGCAGACCTTTCCATGTCGCAAAAAGCAGGTGCCTGTTTGCAAATATTCTTTAGAAATTTTAACTCCGCTAGCAAGTGTTTTTTGCCCACCTCAAACTGAGGCGTATTAAATAACAAACGTGCGGGCTGGTTTTCCTCATACAGTTGACAAATTTTTTCATAATCAAGGCTTAAAAGCGCTAACTCTTGTTCAAATTCTTGCAAAGAATCTTGGCTAAATCTTGTCAGCGCCCACAAGGTTTTGGTTAGATGCTTCAATCGCTTATTTAGCAAGCAGCCTTTGTACAAACGAGTGACCTCTGTTTTGATTTCGGAAATAGAGGCATCTAATAGCGCCTCGGAATCAACCGTTTTTAAGTGCTCTAGACTTCTATGCAAGCTAGCAATGTTTAATTTTAATTGTGAAATTTTTGCCTCCACGCTCAGCTCATGGGTGTCGATAAACCATAAAGGATGTTCTGAGGGGGCTTCTAAGGCTCCAATCTGGTTGGTAATGGTGCGATAAGATTTTTTTATTTCCGACTTGCCTTCATAGAGTTCTTGTTGCATGTATTTTCCCAACTAATCCATACAAGTTTCTTTCTTATACCCTGTTTAACTCGTGATGTCAGGTTTTTCATAAAGCAGGTTTGTGATAAAGTATGCGATTATTCATTGTCTAATTCTGCCCTATGTCTAATCAGTATCAAGCAAGTGACATTGAGGTTTTAACAGGCCTCGATCCTGTCAAAAAACGGCCGGGGATGTACACCGATACCACCCGTCCCAACCACTTAGTTCAAGAAGTGGTCGATAACAGCGTTGATGAAGCCTTAAGTGGCTATGCTAAAAATATTACGGTTACCCTTCATGCTGATCAGTCCATTGAAGTTGAAGATGACGGTCGAGGCATGCCAACAGACATTCACCCCGAGCAAAAAATATCTGGCATAGAAGTGATTATGACCAAATTGCATGCTGGTGGAAAATTTAGCAACAAAAACTACAATTTTTCCGGTGGCTTACATGGGGTTGGGGTCTCGGTTGTGAACGCACTTAGCAAAAAAGTAACCGTTGATGTTAAGCGAGAAGGCAAACAATTCTACATCGACTTTGTCGATGGTGAAAAAAACACTGAGCTTTCCATTACAGGTAAATGTAAATCAAAAGAGTCTGGTACTAAGATCCATTTCTGGCCCGATGCAAGCTACTTTGATACAGATAAAATTTTAGTTAATAAATTAAAGCACACCTTACGAGCCAAAGCCGTGCTCTGTGCAGGTCTAACCGTTACCTTAATTGATCAAACAGACAAAGAAGAAATCGTCACCACCTGGTGTTATGAAGACGGTCTTGAGGCCTACTTACGCTCATTCTTACAAGAGCTTGAAACCCTGCCAATGACCCCATTCAATGGCAAATTTAGTGCCAGTCATGAAGCGTGTGAATGGTCTTTGTGTTGGCAGACAACCCCGGGTGAGAGCTTAAATGAAAGCTATGTCAACTTAATCCCAACACCTGCAGGCGGCACCCATGTCAACGGCTTAAAAACAGGTTTACTGGAAGCCTTAAGAGAGTTTTGTGAATTTCGAAATCTATTACCGCGTGGCATTAAATTAAGCTCAGAAGACGTTTGGCTACAATGTAACTCCGTCTTATCGGTGAAATTGCACGATCCTCAATTTGCAGGACAAACCAAAGAGCGCTTGAGCTCACGAGAGTGTGCCTCTTTTGTCTCAGGCGTCGTTAAAGATTCCTTTAGTCTTTGGCTAAATGAGCACCCCAAGGTGGGAGAAGGCATCGCTGAGCTAGTGATTAGCCATGCTCAAAAACGTTTAAAAAAATCGAAGATCATTGCTCGAAAAAAAGTAAGTCTGGGACCTGCTCTTCCTGGCAAACTTGCAGACTGTTTAAGCCAAGATCTCAATGATGGAGAGCTTTTTTTAGTTGAGGGAGACTCCGCAGGCGGCTCAGCAAAACAAGCAAGAGACAAAGATTTTCAAGCCATTTTGCCACTGCGTGGAAAGATATTAAACACTTGGGAAGTCGATTCAAACCAAGTCCTTTCCTCGCAAGAAATTCATGACATCGCCATTGCCATTGGCGTTGATCCTGGCTCCAATGATTTATCTCAATTACGCTATGGCAAAATTTGCATTCTGGCCGATGCCGACTCTGATGGAGCCCACATTGCCACGCTGCTCTGTGCCCTCTTCTTAAAACACTTCCCAGCCTTAGTAAAATCAGGGCATGTGTTTGTTGCCATGCCACCGTTGTTTCGCATCGATCTAGGAAAACAAGTCTTTTATGCACTCGACGATGCTGAAAAACAAGGCATACTCGATAGACTCGAGTCTGAAAAGCGCGCAGGTAAGATCAGTGTGCAACGCTTTAAAGGGTTGGGTGAAATGAACCCCAAACAACTGCGAGAGACGACCATGGCAAGAGATACCAGGCGCCTTATTCAATTAAGCTACAGTGAAGAGTCTGCTCCTCAACAGTTAATGGACATGCTTTTTGCTAAAAAAAGAGCCTCAGATCGCAAATCTTGGCTGGAAAATAAAGGCAAACTCTACAACAATGCCACCGATGTTCCAGAGCAAGCATAGTGGTCAGGATCTAAATGCCTTAAGACGACTGGTGACTGATTAAACATTTCGTAAGTACTAGGGAGTGAACTTTGAAACTAACATTTAACTTAATTGCGGCAAGCGTCTTAGGTCTACTCATTGTTTTGTTCAAAACCATCTTGATACAGATGGTTAATAACCTCTTTCTCATCTATTCTCGGTTGTCGCAATTGGTCGATTATTTTTTTCAACACGGTCCAATCAGCCAAGCATTGGTCTACGTCATTACCGTTTTGTTATTAATTGGCGTGATCTATTTACCAATTACCCTACTCTACCGTTTAATTATGCGAAAACCCCTTCCCTATAAAAATCATTTTTTATGGGCGCTTTGGTTTGTCGTAAACTTAGCTGTTTGCATGCCCCTCTACCTGTTAGGAACCGTCAAATGAGTATTAGCATGAACCCCCAGACTTTTTCATCCGAGTCACACCTTGAAAACAAAGAACACAATCTAAAAATAGCAGAAGATCTAAGCCAAAAAATTCATAAAATCGCTTTAGGTGGCAGTGAAAAGGCTCGCCTTAAATTCACAGAAAGTGGCAGAAAGTTACCTAGAGAGCGGCTACAACTGCTCCTGGATGAAGGCTCAAGCTTTCTTGAGCTCTCACAACTAGCCGCCTTTAATGTCTATGACGATGAGGTGCCAGCAGCAGGTATTATTTGCGGCATTGGTCAAGTTGAAGGCGTGCTCTGCATGATTGTGATGAACGATGCCACCGTCAAAGGCGGCACCTATTACCCTCTTACGGTAAAAAAACATTTAAGAGCACAAGAAATTGCCGCCAATAACCAGCTGCCTTGCCTCTATTTAGTCGACTCAGGAGGCGCTTTTCTGCCAAAGCAAGACGAAGTGTTTCCAGACAAGGAACACTTTGGTCGTATTTTTTACAATCAAGCCAACATGTCAGCAAGTGGCATCGTGCAAATTGCCCTAGTCCTCGGCTCTTGCACCGCAGGCGGTGCTTACGTCCCGGCCATGGCCGACTACACCGTCATGGTAAAAAACCAAGGCACCATTTTTCTTGGAGGGCCACCTCTTGTAAAAGCGGCCACTGGAGAAGAAATCGATAAAGAAACGCTAGGCGGGGCGAGTGTCCACTGCCAACACTCGGGCGTTGCCGATTACATGGCTGAAAATGATCAGCACGGCCTTAGCATTGTGCGCGACATTATTAAAAGCTTGAATTTTAAAAAAACCGATTTTCAGCCAGCAAAACCACCCAAGCACTCTCTTGATGACTTATACGCCATCATGCCAAAGAGTCTTAAGAGCCCCATTGATGCCAAGGAAATCATCGCCCGCATCACGGATGATTCGGCCTTTAATGAATTTAAAGCCTTATTTGCTGATACATTAGTCTGCGGCTTTGCAACGATTGGCAACCATCCGGTTGGCATCATCGCCAACAACGGCATTTTGTTTTCACAGTCGGCGCAAAAAGGTGCTCATTTCATTGAGCTCTGCTGTCAAAAAAACATTCCGCTATTGTTTTTACAAAACATCACAGGGTTTATGGTTGGCAGTAAGGTTGAGCGAGAAGGCATTGCAAAGCATGGTGCTAAAATGGTGATGGCGGTTGCCAATGCCAAGGTTCCTAAAATTACCATCCTAACTGGCGGCAGCTTTGGCGCTGGGAATTATGCCATGTGCGGTCGTGCCTACAGCCCCGACTTTTTATTTTCATGGCCGAATGCGCGCATTTCAGTCATGGGCGGAAGTCAAGCAGCCAACGTCTTATGGCAAATAAAAAAAGACAGGCTCGACAAAGAAGGCCGGCAAGTAAGTAAAGAAGATGAGTCAAGCTTCAAAGCCCCCTTACTCGAACAATACGAGCGTCAAGGCGAGCCTTATTATGCCAGTGCTCGTTTGTGGGACGATGGGGTCATTCCTTATGAAAGCACCCGAACTGTTTTAAGCCTATGCCTGTCAATTGTGCGCCAACATCAGCGTCCCAAGACCCAATTTGGCGTCTTTAGAATGTAGGAGTTTCTCAACATGAGTACCGTTATCCATAAGACCATTGGGCATTGCTCAGTCATTACTTTAAATCGTCCAGAGAAACACAACGCCTTCGATGAAGACATGATTGCGCGTCTTACCCAAACCATCGAAGAAGCATCAAGACAAACGGATACGAGCTGCCTCATCCTAAACGCCACAGGCAAACATTTTTGCGCAGGCGCTGATCTAAACTGGATGAAAAAAATGGCAGACTTTAGCGAGCAAGAAAACGTTGAGGACGCACTTAGCCTCTCGCGCTTATTAAAAGCCCTCTACCAAAGCCCCAAGGTGACCCTTTGCCTATGCCAGGGTAAAGCCCTAGGAGGTGGCGCAGGCCTAGTCGCTGCCTGTGACTTTGCCCTTTGTGAAAAGACGGCCGCCTTTGCCTTTACAGAAATTCATCTAGGCTTGGTGCCGGCGGTCATTAGCCCTTATGTGATTGACAGCCTTGGGGCCAAGCAAAGTAAAAAACTCTTTTTAACTGGTGAACTTTTTAAAGCAGAACAAGCAAAGGCCTATGGCCTAATCGATGACATCGTGGAAGAGGCCTCTTTAAAACAGGCCTTGGCGTTTGCAGAAACATTCAAACGGCTCGATCCGTCGACCATCGCCTCCTGCAAAGCCTTAGTGCAAACGGTAAGAGCCGAAACCATCGATGACAAACTCAATCAAAAAACGGCAGAAATCATTGCCTCGGTGAGAAAAAGCCCGGTGGCTCAACATCGTATGAATTCATTTTTAAATAAGTCGTGAGGATCCTATGATAAAACGCCTGCTAATAGCCAATCGAGGCGAGATTGCTTGCCGAATCATTAAAACATGTCAAAAACTAGGGATCACCGCCATTTGCGTTTACGCCGACAGCGATAGAGACGCCCCCTTTGTCAAGAAGGCCGATGAAGCCTACCCCCTAGAGGGAGAGAGCAGTCTTGAAACCTATTTAAATCAAGACAAACTGTTAGCGCTTTGTGAGGCAAAAGACATTGATGCCATCCACCCAGGCTACGGCTTTTTATCAGAAAATGCTGAATTTGCTGCCAAAGTCATTAAGGCCAACCGGCTTTTTATTGGGCCTAAACCTGAGGCCATCGAACTAATGGGCTCAAAAGCAGAAGCCAAAGCCATTGCAGAGAAACTCTCAGTCCCCACCATCCCGGGGTATCATGGTAAAAACCAAGATCTAAAAACATTAAAAGATAAAGCCTGCGAGATAGGCTTCCCACTCTTGATTAAAGCCTCTTTCGGCGGAGGCGGCAAAGGTATGCGCATCGCAACCAATGCTGACGAGCTAGAAGAGTTAATCGCCGGAGCAAAGCGAGAATCCGCGAAAAGCTTTGCAAGAGACGAGCTCATTTTAGAAAAATATTTAGTTGAGCCCCGTCACATTGAGGTTCAAATTGTGCGGGATAATCACGGCAACTGCCTGCACTTTTTTGACCGCGATTGCTCCATTCAACGGCGACATCAAAAAGTCGTTGAAGAAGCTCCAGCTTTAGGATTAAGCAAGGCTTTAAAAGACAAAATGAGCCAATACGCCATTAACCTTAGTAATGGCATTGACTATCAAAGTGCAGGAACCATAGAGTTTTTAGTCTGTAATGACGAGATTTACTTCATTGAAATGAACACTCGTTTGCAGGTTGAGCACCCAGTGACTGAGCTCATCAGTGGGGTTGATTTAGTTGAACTTCAAATTCAAGTTGCCAATAATGAAGCACTGCCCATCGTACAAAATAGCCTCACTGCAACCGGTCATGCGATTGAAGTAAGACTCTACGCAGAAGATCCAGAAAATGATTTTCTGCCAGCCACTGGTGTCATCAACACGATCGAACTACCAGAAGAAAGTGAGCGCTTTCGGCTCGATGGCAACCTAAAAGAAGGCCTAAGCGTCACTCACCACTTCGATCCGATGCTCGCAAAATTAATTTGTTATGGCAAGAGCCGACTAGAGGCGCTCTGCACCTTAAAAGACGTGCTAGAAAACAGCGTAATTTTAGGGGTTAAAACAAACCTTGCCTACCTACATGCCTTAATTGCAGACTTAATTGACTCTCAAAAACTGCCCTCAACTGAACACATTAGTAAAACTCCTCCGAGCATTGTTGATAAGAGTGCGCTTGCCTACGCACTCTTTGCCATTTCTCGTTTTCAAGAGCTAACGCATTCTGAAAACCCATGGGTCAACACCCCCGGCTGGCAGCTAAATTTAAATCAAGCCTTTAAACTTACTTATCAAATCAATCAGCAAGCGGCTAAAACACTCTCGCTGGTCGTAAAAGACGATGGCTATCAAATCACGCTTGAACAAGAGCCACTCTTTGTTCTGCAACAAGTCACAGAAAACAACGGCAAGCTCTCTGCAAGCTTAAATAATCAACGAGTGAGTGCACGTCTGCTAAGAAAGAAAGACACCATCATCATCAATGGCAAACCATATGCGTTTACTAAGCCCTCACCGCTTGCGCATCAAAAAGAAGACAGTGAAGCAAGTCTCAATGCGCCGATGCCTGGCACGGTGGTTGCAATTCATGTCAAAGAGAAAGAGCCTGTAAAAAATGGCCAAGTTCTGGCAATCCTAGAAGCGATGAAAATGGAGCACCAAATTCGAGCCCCCAGTGATGGCTTTATTCGAAGCATACACTACCAAGAGGGCCAAACGGTTAATGAAGGGGATCCACTGTTTGAACTCGAAGGATAAAAAATGAGTCTACCTAAAAAAATACGCTTGGTTGAAGTGGGTCCTCGCGATGGGCTGCAAAATGAGAAAGTCTTTCTTGCTAGTGAGCGAAAAATTGCATTTATCAATCAGCTCTCTGAGTGCGGCATTAAAGACATTGAAGTAACAAGTTTTGTCAGAAGTAAGGCAATCCCTCAATTAAAAGATGCCGAGCAGGTGTTTCAAGG
Organism: Legionellaceae bacterium; assembly: GCA_030148065.1. Classification (GTDB taxonomy): domain Bacteria; phylum Pseudomonadota; class Gammaproteobacteria; order Legionellales; family Legionellaceae; genus JASBUC01. Next base: position 28,261 of record JASBUC010000032.1, read on the forward strand.
GATCGAAAAAAAAGAAGGGGTCAATTATTTTGCGCTGGTGCCAAACCTGCATGGGTTAGAAAAAGCACTGGACTCAGGCCTTAAAAACATTGCCCTCTTTAGTGCAAGTTCTAATAGCTTTACCCAAAAAAACATCGGCTGCTCGGTGAGTGAGAGTCTCAAACGCGCACAAGCCGTGTTTAAAAAATTAGAAGACTACCCAGACGTGCATGTGCGCGCCTACCTTTCCTGTGTGGTGGCCTGCCCCTACGAAGGAAGTCAAGAAGCAAGCATTGTCACCAATCTTGCCAGTACCTTACTCGAGATGGGCGCAAAAGAAATAAGCTTTGGTGACACCATCGGGGTTGCGACCCCCCAGCAAACCAAAACGCTTATTCTACAAGCAATAAAGCTTATCCCCATCGAAAAAATAGGCATGCATTTTCACAATACCTATGGACAGGCTCTTGCCAACGTTTATCAAAGCATGCTCTTAGGTGTTAGCACCTTTGACAGTTCGGTTGCAGGCCTTGGAGGCTGTCCTTATGCTCCGGGCGCCAGTGGCAATGTCGCCAGTGAAGATGTGCTCTATCTCTGCCAGGGACTTGGCATTGAAACCGGTATCGAGTTAGAAAAGCTTGCCAAGGTTGGCAAGATGATCTCTCTGGCGCTCGGCCGACACAATCAATCCAATGCCGCTAAGGCCCTATTGTCTAAATTAAGAGAAGACCCACTATGTTAGCTAAGATCAGTACTTTTTTTGAGTTTGAAAAAAATAACACCCACCTACGACAAGAAGCAATGGCCGGACTGACTACCTTCTTAACCATGTCCTACATCATCTTTGTAAACCCCGCCATATTAGCAAGCACCGGCATGGACAAGGCGGCAGTGTTTAGCGCTACTTGCTTAGTCACCATTTTTGGCACCATTATTTCAGCCTTCATTGCCAACAACCCCATCGCCATAGCGCCCGGTATGGCCCTAAATACCTTCTTTGCCTACATCGTAGTAGGCAGCAAAGGATTTAGCTGGCAGAGCGCACTTGGCATGGTCTTTATCTCTGGCGTGCTGTTTGTCTTTATGACCTTAACCCAGTTTCGACAAAAAATTATTGAAGCCATTCCAAATAATTTAAAGATTGCCATTTTGCTTGGCGTTAGTCTCTTCATTGCATTAATCGCTTTGAAAAATAATGGGATCATTGTTGGTAACAGTGAGACTCTGGTTAATTTAGGGGACTTATCAAGCCACTCAAATTTATTTTTCTTCTTAGGGCTTTTTTTAATGCTGCTCTTTGATCTCTATCAAATAAAAGGCGGGATCTTAATCAGTATTTTTTGTGTGAGCGCATTGAGCTACTTATTTGGCTTTCATCAATTCAGTGGTGTTGTTTCAACCCCGCCTAGCATTGCATCCACTTTTTTAAGCCTGCGCTTTGACGAACTTTTCAATCTAAAAGCAATAAGCCAAATTTTAGCTTTTTTGTTAATTGCCCTATTTGATGCTACGGGCACCTTCATTGGTTTAATCAACCAAGGCGTTTTTTCAAATCAAAACCATGAACAAATCAAAAAACGAATTTCAAAGGGCTTGCTAGCTGACAGCTTAACCACCACCCTAGCCTCCTTAATTGGCACCTCTACCACCGGGCCATTCCTCGAGTCTGCCGCAGGCATAACTGCAGGCGGCAGAACCGGATTTTGTGCTCTAATCATCGCCCTATTGTTTGCACTCTCACTTTTTTTCTTTCCCCTGGTGCAGAGCATTCCCTACTATGCCATTAACCCTGCCTTATTCTACATAGCGCTTTGCATGCTAAAAGGCGTTACCAATTTAAAAACAGAGCCGCTTGCTGAATTTGCACCGGCAGCCATTACCATGGTGATGATTCCACTGTCCTTTTCGGTAGCAACCGGCATTGGGCTTGGCATATTACTCTACTGTTTTTTAAAGCTCTGCAAGCAAGAACACAAAGATCTCTCTTTAATGATCTACTTCCTAGCATTGCTCTTTCTGACTTATTTTTATTTAACTTAACAAAAAGTTAATTCTTGAGAAGGCACTGAATAACGTTTAATCATTGAATTAAACGTTTCGCTCAGAGAAAGTTCCACCTTAGAGTTGCAACAAAATGGACGGTAGGAACTTCTCGTTCGAGCCAAGTCAATATTACTATAAATGCTTGAAAGCTCGTTGATACACTCTTGGTAATCCAGATCTGGTGTAGCATATTTTGAAAAAACACCATCAAGTTCGAGTCGATCATGTCGATGGAGTTTAGAATACATATGAGGATTTGATTTTAAATCGGTGATAAGCGACTCTAAATATTTTAGCCTACTCGTAGCCGTTAGTAGACTAAAGTCATTCCCCTTTAATGGAAAAAATGAATGATTGAATGTGCCTAGACGGTTATTGTTGTTAGATAAATTCTGTTCTGGTTCAAGAGATAGCGAACTCTCACTGGATTCAAATAATCCATGTGACAAGTCATCTGCGGCATTACTTTCAGTACTTGAATCAGATAAACAGTCATTGTCGCCAACGGTTAAGTTCTGTTCTGATTCAAGTGATAGCGAACTCTGCCTGGACTCAAATAACTCATGTGACAAGTCATCTTCGGCATTGCTTTCAGTACTTGAATCAGATAAACAGTCATTGTCGCCAACGGTTAAGTTCTGTTCTGATTCAAGTGATAGCGAACTCTGCCTGGACTCAAATAATTCATGTGACAAGTCATC
>JASBUC010000081.1 GCA_030148065.1 Legionellaceae bacterium
ATTATTACGCTGTATGTTGTGATAAGTGCAATATAAGTTTATCTAAGGCGTATAAAAATCCTATAGAGATGCTGGCAATTTGGAATGGCTTATACCCTTAGTTTTCAAACCGCTTACTACGAAGATTAATTCATTACTTTAAGGGAGCTCTGTCGAATAATCACTCTTAGATCTACAATCAACATTAGACAGAGCTCCCATAAAAATTAAGTTTTTCACACTCCAAGCTCACAGAGCTTTGTAGTTTAGAGAAAATTTGTTGGAATTTAGGTTTGCTAAATCCTATAGGTTAAACAGCTTCCTAGGATAAACATAGATGATCCAAATCCTACAAACCAAATTAGTGATCGCAAAGTAGAGAGGTTCATTAAGTAAAAAGCGTGATACAAAATCCTAGAAATAACAAAAGTGATGGCAAGGTAATTGGTTAGCCAAGAATTGGTGTTAGTTACCAAAGCTGACAGAACCGCAACCGCAAAAATCAACAGCGCCTCAAAACTATTTTGATGAGCGGCTAATGCTCTAGCCCCATACCCTTTAAGCTTTTTTTGCTGCTCTCGAGGGTGATTGTTGTCATACCCACCCTCTTTAGCCATGGCAGAAGCGACTGCAATTTTAGACAAAAAAGGAAACCACGCCGTGATAAACAAGCATAAGACCAAGGTGTACATACTATCTCTCCTTAACTCTAATTAATGGTGGGCGTAAAACTTCACAATCTTAGTAATCGATAACTATATGATTCTTTCAAGAACAAAGTTTGTAGCGATTTCCAGTCCAATAGCCACCGCACACAATTTTTCCTGTGCTGTCCCTCATACAAACTTGATGACCACTGCCACAGATGACTTTGCCATAACGATCTCTAAGGCAGCGTCCTTCACCACAAATGACTTTTCCATATTGATTAAGCGCACAATCGCCTTCTGGGTAAGGTGAGCAAACGACTTTCCCATCTTGTCCTTGAAGACAACGACCAGCACCACAAATAACTTTTCCATATTGATTAAGTGTGCAATCCCCACCTTTTTTATCAGCACAAACAACCTCACCTGAGCGATCGCGTACGCAAGTACCTAAGCCACATTTAACCTTTCCATATTGGTCCCTCAAACAATCGGCCCCGGCAAAAGAGCTAACGATTAAAAAACCAATCAGAGCAACTACGCGGTTAGAACGCATAAGCTACCCTAATCAATGGTAAACACAGACATCATCACCCCAACAATCCCAGTAACCATTAAGATTTGATAGAAAAGTTGATGATGCATCAAAAATAGACTTCCCTCAGGCATGGTGTTGGCAACTACCGCCCCAATTAAGGTAGCTGCAACGGGAATTAACAAACTGCGAGTTGCTGATTTTAGGATTTGGATGCCAACCGCAACCTCAATAAAGTAGCAAAAATAGATTATCTTTTCTTCCAGCGCCTTGATGTGTAAAAAATCAAGAAGACAAACCACGCACCCCATCAAAACGAAGATGGCCACAAGGTTACGAATGACAGGACGCACCGACATCATTTTTAGGAAACTGGCTAAGGCTTTGTCCATCAAATGATTCGATTTTTGTTTGTTTTTGAGAAGCCTTTCAGTATCAACCTCTTTTAGCCCACCCTCAAATTCGCCAAGGTCGTATTGGGATTTAAGTGTTATTTCGGCCATCTCTTCTTTTAGTTTTTTAAGCTCTTCTTGTCTGCGGCTAGCATCAATTTCACGCCTTAGCCTTGCAATTTCTTGTTCGGTTGACCCGAGCAGATCCGTTGTGCTCATCTCATCCCTCGCTTAATTATCGGTAAGTCCCTTTTCTAGAAAGGCTTGTTCGCCCATTGCCTCGAGTATGGCTTTGTACCCTTCTTCATTTTCAATGTTCTGCTTTGCTTTAATCAACGCACCAAGGATGACGTCTTTGGTAAAGTCGCCCATCCCAGCTTTTATAACCAAGCCACCAAATTCAATTTTACGCCTGGTGTCTGCTTTTCGTTTTTTCAAACGCTCAACCGCCAAGGACTTTTCAAGTCTGGCGATTTTTTGTTCTTGTTTTTTAATTTGATTAGGCTGCGGCATCTTGATTTTCTTTAGCCAGCTGTTTGCTAAGTTCAGAAAAGGCTTTATCCAGAACTGACGTGTCGAAGTTATTAAGACCATGCTTGCAGGCAAGTGCACCAATTTCCTGGCGTTGCTTTTTCTGGAGGGTATCGAGTTCTTTTTTTGCTTTTTGGATTTTTACGATGAGCTCTTGTTCGCGCTCAACAAGTGTTTTTTTAGACATGATTACACTCCCTGTACATTTCGATTTTTCATCCAATATATATAATAAAAAACTCAAATGCAATAAGTTATAAAAACAAAAAGCCGCAAAGCGGCCAACCACTCATCCTGAAGATTGTTTTTTGGCGTAGCCAAAGAAAATCAGCAGGCGCAATATACATTCATTCTGAATGTTGCTAAAGTAGGTTATGGCTATCGCATTCATAAGACATGGAATTCACTCCCGCGCAAAAGGACACAGCGCCGTTGCCGCTGCTGCCTATCGCGCTGGAGAAAGGTTGTATGATGAGCGCACAGGTGAAACGCACGATTTCACAAAACGAAAAGATGTGGTCTTCAAAGAAATCCTTTTACCAGAGGGTGCCGGTTTAAAGTATGGCGATAGACACACCCTCTGGAATCAAACTGAAGCTGCTGAGAATAGGCGCGATGCGCAAGTCGCCAAAGAGATGGTTATTGCCCTCCCTAAAGAGTTAAGTCGCACGGATAACATCGAGCTTGCCAAGCGATTTGTTTATGAGCTCTTAGTTCAACATGGTGTGCCAGCAGACATTTGCATTCATGATAAAGACGATGGCAACCCTCACGCACATGTGCTTTACACAACAAGACGGTTAGAGCGTGATGGCTTTTCTAAGTACAAAGCTCGGGACTTAAACCCCGGTTTTGCCAAAGGTCGAGTGGTTAAAATTGACGTTGCCAATGAGAAGTATCGCGACTTTATGAATGCGTTCTTTGTTGAAAAGGGCCTAGACCTTCGAGCGGACTTAAACCACATTGTGCCAGAGAAGCATCAAGGAAGAGTTCGAAATGGCGCGCACTACCTAAAAGAAACCAACGATGAGATTAGGACTTATCGTAAAGAAATCGCCTTAAGCGATGTTAAAAACTTCATTAACCTTGTTTCTTTAAAGAACAGTACTTTTACCAAAAGGGACATTGAAAAACTTCTGTTTAAGACCGTGTTAAATAATCCAAACCAAGATTTTGCAGCCTTAGTAGAACGCGTTATGAGTCACAGTGATGTGATTGAGTTAGGGCTTGGTGAAGATGGCAAAACTTACTTTACCACTCGGCAGCATTACGTTGCTGAGAACCGATTGTTTTCTTCTGTTGAGCGGTTAGAAGCTAACACTAAGCACCAGATAAATGAGAATGTCTCTACAGAGCTACGCTCTTTTGGCCTTCGTGAAGAGCAGCAGCACGCCATTAATCATGTCCTACAAAGTGGTGCGATAGCCGCGGTTGTTGGTAAGCCTGGCGCTGGTAAAAGCTACATGCTTAAAGCACTTAAAGCCGTGTATCAAACTCGCAATTTTGAACTTATCGGTACTGCAGTTTCTGACAAAGTAACCAAGGCGCTGCAAGCAGATTCTGGGTTAAACTCTTATACCCTAGCCTCTCTTAACTACCGCTTACAAAAAGGCTATTTAAAGCTTAATTCACGCTCAGTTATTGTGGTTGATGAAGCTGGCATGGTTGATTTTTCTCACTATGGGTATTTGATAGATGAAGTAAAACGTGCCAAAGCCAAGCTTGTTTTAGTAGGTGATCCGAACCAGCTAAAAGCAATTGGCAAAGGGGATATCTTCCGAGGAATCATTGAGCGCATTGGCTTTTATTCCATGGACGACATCCAAAGACAGCGTGATGCGGGAGACCGTAGGGCAAGTCTCGAACTAAGCCGAGGGAATGTTGAATACGCCCTCTCCCACTACGAGCAAAAAGACGCACTTCACTGGTCAACAACCAAAGATTTTTCTATTTCTCTTGCGGCTGAAAACTGGGCTAAGGGCATTGATAAAGACAACTTAGACCACTCGATTATGCTTGCCTTTACCCGAAAATCAGTGGCCAAACTTAACAATGAAGCACGTGCAAGACTTATTGAAAAAGGGCTTTTAAACAACAAAGAGTCTCTAACTTATGACGCAATTCGAGGTGAACGCCAAGTCTTTAAAGACGCACTCCACAAGCTAGAAAGTAAGCTAATGGCAACCCCAAAAACCGAGCATCAAAGTGGCAAGATAGAGATTGCAGTTGGTGAACGACTCATCTTTAGCAAGAAACACAAAAAAATGGGGCTTGATAATGGGGACATGGGCACGGTCACCTCAGTCCAAAGAGGTGCCTTTGAGGTCAAGCTTGATAATGGCAACACGGTTACCATTGAAGATGGTAAATACCAACACTTTGATTATGCTTATGCCTTAACGGTGCACAAAGCCCAAGGCGCCACGGTTGAAAATGCTCATGTGGTGGTTGATTCAAAATTCTGGGACAGGTATTTAAGCCTTGTTGCAATGACAAGACACAAAAACAACCTTTGCGTTTATGCGAGCAAAGCACTCCATCAATCCAAAGAACAGTTAATACGCACCCTTTCTCGCTCGCCAATAAAAGATAATTTAATCGATTGGCCGCTAAACTATGCACTCAGACACGGGTTTAACCCAGACTCTTCTGTTGGAAAAGCGGTTAACCGCATGGCAGGCATTGCACATAAAATTAAAGACAAGTGGTTGTATGTGGTTAATTATGAAGCTTATCTAAAACGACAAGAGTGGGCTGTTTCCATCGAAGAAAAACAAACCTTAAGAGACACCGCAAAACGAGTTTCTGACTATAAAGAGCATCAACGGCTGGTCATCAAGTACTTTAAAGAAGCCTCACAATACCCATCCCAGCAAGAAGCGCCCAAAGAACTACAAGATAAACTCTATGAGGCTGGTCTTTTGCGTGATAAAGCAAGCTTTGAGCTCTTATCGCATGAAAAAGAAAAGCTAGAAAAAGATGAGTTTAAAGGGATCACCCTAGAAAAAGTCGAAAAAGGAGCCAAGCGCTATCAGGATCATCAAACCTTTAAAGAAAAAGCTAACAGAGCCCCCGCAGTGAAAGGCGCCGAGAAAGATATTAAACAGCCCGATCATGTTAAAAAGGCCGTTAATGAGTACATAGTGGCCCTTAAAGAGCTAGAAAAGTCTTCTAATTTCACACAAGCAAAAAAAGAGTTAAAAGCAGTCGTGTCCAAAATATTAGCCACGAAAGGGCTAATGAATGAGATTAAGAAAGTTAGACCTAAAGCCGCACGGGCAATTCAATCCCGTGCAAAGTCACTCGGCCTCTATCGAGATTTAGACCGAGGATTAGATCGTTAACGATGTCCTTCGCAAAAGGCTCGGTAATTGAGTCCATTCTCTTCATTAGAGGTATTATCACTTTGAAGCGATTCAATTTTTTCATTATATGACGTGACGATATCCCCTAACCTTCCTTGAGTAAAGGCACCAGCATGCTCATTGAGAACAGCAGTAATTCTATCCCCTTTATCGACACTGTAGTTGTTTAATAGTGCATCAACTGCAGAAATTTTCTCATCCCTTGAATAAGCTGTGCTACAAAATCTAGGGGTATAACGACCGAAGAAAGTCAGATA
>JASBUC010000001.1 GCA_030148065.1 Legionellaceae bacterium
TATCTCGTATCTCGTATCTCGCCGCTCATCTTTGTTACTTTTATGTGTCGTTTGTTAATCTTTTGTATCAATCATTGTTTTATTGGTCGGCTTGACAAAGAATAATGCTTATGCATTGTTTTTTAAAAGGATTACCATGTCGACACCATCTTCATCAGTAACAGAACAAAAGACGCCCTTCACCGCTGAGATCTTATTTGATTATTGTAATAAAAAGCGACAAGAGGGCCTTGCTTGGCAATGGCATGCTGTAACAGAGTCCAACATTTTGTGCCTAAATAGAGCGAATAAATTTTATTCAAAGTCCATGGAACAAATAATAGATTCACTGAGCTTTAAAGAACAAAATGAGATATTTGATTCCGTTAAGGCAATGACTGATGATCAAAACATCCAAGGGATCTTTAAAGATGAAATACATCCCGCCTATAAAACTTATAGTGATGTTCTGCGTTATCATCATTACGGCTCTTTCATTAAGTGCATGACCAGACTTTATGATTATAATCTTCGGCAAACAATCTATGAGCATGCCAAAGTCGGCAGCTTTGAGGACGTTATTACAGCAGCAGGTGACAGTGCCTATCGTTTTAGCTTTCCTAAAAATATCATTGCTTGTTTAAGTCAACGCTTTGAAGGGCAAAAAAGCTTTATCCATAGTGCCATTAATCATATAACCAAGGAGCAATTGAGAGAGTTTATTGAAAAGCTTCCTATTGAGTATCGGCTGCACTATCTGGCCCTAGTTGATGAGGAGAATCAATCTGTTAATGATCTTTTAAGACATAGAGGCGTTAACCTAGAAGACATAACCTTTGAACTAACAGAGCAGAGCCCCTTTCAGTTAGAAAACGACCAATATGTTTTTAAAAAAGCAGCAAAAGAAAGTGCTGAAACACTTTTTTACGGTAGCCTTTGGCACAGTATTCCCAAAAAATCGGTTCGTTCAAATGAAATCACACCAGACAACAAAAGCCTGAATAAAACCTGCATCTAGCATCTCGTATATCGCCTCTTGCCGTTAAGCTTCTTCGAAATGGAATTTGACCATTTTGATGCGGTTGTTTTGCACTTTTAATATTTCTACTGGCCGGTTTTCAATTTTAAGTGACGATTGAGCCGGCGGAATGCTTCCTAGAATTTCCGTGATTAAGCCATTTAGGGTCTTTGCTTGAGTCTCTGGCAATTGAAACGGCAAGGCTTTCTGCAGCTCTCTTAAGCTAATGGCGCCATTAACTAGCAGGTACCCCTCTTCTGCCACCATTAAGTCTTTACTAAGCGGCGCAACTTTAGTGGTAAATTCACCAACCACTTCTTCTAAAATGGCCTCTAGGGTCAAAAGCCCAATGACGTCACCGTATTCATCTACCACAAAGGCTATTCGCTTCTTGTTCTTTTGAAACTCACAGAGCTGACTAAACAGGGAGGTGCCCTCAACAATAAAATAAGGCTTCTCTGCCAACTGGCTCAAATGCTCCTTATTAAAGCGATCTTCGAGCAATAACTGAGAGAGCGTTTTGGCGTGTAATAGTCCTTCAACTTGATTAATGCTACCGCGGTAAATGGGGATCCTAGTGTGGGAGACTTGCTCTAATTGCTCTTTGATGTCTTCAAAACTCTGCAGAAAATCAATGCCCACTATTTCAGATTTTGGCAGCATTAAATCTTCAACCGTCAATGCCTCTAAATCTAAAATGCTGCGCAGCATGTTCTTATATCGACCTGAAATTACATTTCCAGACTCATTAACCACTGTGATTAATTCTTCATGCGTTAAATTTTCTTTTTCATCTCTCTGCGCTTTAAAACCACAAAGGCGCAGTAATAGCTCGGATATCACATTAATGACCACCACCAAGGGGCCCAACATCTTTAAAAGAAATCCTAAAAAAATGGAGGTGGGAAAGGCGATGGCTTCAGGTCTACGCGCAGCTAACCCCTTAGGCGCCATTTCTGCAAAGACGAGAACAACAAAAGTCAATAGACCGGTTGCAATCGCCACCCCAGAGTCGCCATAGAGCCTTTGACCAATTAAAGTGGCAATCGCACTTGCGACGATGTTGGCAAGCGTATTGCCAATTAAAATAACCCCAAGCAGCCTATCTGGCTTTTTCAAAAGCGCATCCACTCGTAAAGCGCCTTTGTTTCTTTTCTTAACTAGATGACGAAGCCTGTAGCGATTTAAAGACATCATGCCTATTTCTGAGGCTGAAAAAACACCAGAAAGCGCGATGAGAAAAATAAGAAGAGCAACCAAATGATCCAATGATAAACCGCTCACTCACACTCCCTTAGACTAAATAGGCTTAGTCTAACCTAACTTCCAAAAACAGACCATTAACTATTTTATGCCCCTTGTAACTTGGATCTTGGATCTTGGATCTTGGATATTTGATCTTGAATCTTGGATTTTTACCATTTACCATTCACCTTTTACTAGTAAAAGGACTTAAAAGAATGAAGCTGAATAACGTATTGGGCGCAGTTGCTGCAAGTTGCCTACTCTGCTCTGCAAGTTTTGCAGGCGGTGCCAATTACCAAGCCCCAACAAATGACTGGCAGTTTGGTGTTAGTGCGATGGTTGATGAAGACATCGATGACTTCGCAATTGGACTTCGAGCTCAAAATGAGCGCTTTGAAACCGGTATTCGAGGCAGTGCTGACTGGGACAAAACGAATGCGGGTGTGCATTACCGAGAGTTTCATTTAGGCGCCTTTGCTGGCATGCGGCAAGAATTAAAGCCAAAAGTCTATGGTTCTTTCGGGGTCTCTGGGATCTACACTTGGATTTCTGGTGACTGGGCGCAAACAGACATTGTACAAAACAACCCTTATGTGGTTGGCCCCTATCTAGGCCTTGCCTACCAACCATTTTCATACTTCCAGCTCTTTATGCGCATCATGCCCTACGGCTATGAAATTGGCGAAGACAACAAGAAAGAACATGAAGTCTTTGAGCATGGCCAATTTGGTGTCGCCTACTACTTCAACTAACCTATTTTATCTACCTACGCCAACGTGCCACGCTTTATGCGCGGCATCAAGGAAGCCAAATAAACTGGGTCCCGCGCATAAAGCGCGGGAAGTAGGAGCTTGCACCTTGAATCTAGCACCTTGCATCTAGCATCTAGCATCTAGCATCTAGATCTAGTATCTCGTATCTCGTATCTTGGATTTTCACCATTCACTATTTACCATTCACCATTTCCCCACTATCATCCCTTCTCTCCCAAATTTAATTCACAAACTAGTAAAAGGATTTAGACAATGAAATTTAGTAATACATTCGCAACCTTAACTGCAAGTTGCCTACTTTGCTCAGCAAGCTTTGCAGGTGGTGCTAATTACCAAGCCCCTGCTAACGACTGGCAATTTGGTGTAAGTGGCATGGTCGAGGAGTCCATTGATGACTTTGCGCTTGGCCTTCAAGCACAAAACGATCGCCTTGAGTTAGGGGTTACCGGCAGCGCGGACTGGGATAAGACCAACGCAGGTGTTAAGTACAGTGAGTTTCATTTAGGCGGCTTTGTCGGTGCGCGCCAAGAGCTTGCTAGCAAGGTGTATGGCTCCATTGGTGTAACCGGAATCTACACTTGGATTTCTGGTGACTGGGCACAAACAAACATTGTACAAAACAACCCTTATGTGGTTGGCCCCTATCTTGGCCTTGCCTACCAACCATTTGCTTATTTCCAAGCATTTCTTCGCATCATGCCCTACAGCTATGAAATCAGCGAAGGAAACGACAAAAAACATGAAGTCTTTGAGCATGGCCAATTTGGTGTCGCCTACTACTTCAACTAACCTATTTTATCTACCTACGCCAACGTGCCACGCTTTATGCGCGGCATCAAGGAAGCCAAATAAACTGGGCCCCGCGCATAAAGCGCGGGAAGTAGGAGCTAGCACCTTGCATCTAGCATCTAGCATCTAGATCTAGTATCTCGTATCTCGTATCTTGGATTTTCACCATTCACTATTTACCATTCACCATTGACTGTTTCTTAACCATTTACTATTCCCCATTTACCTCCCACTCTGGCACCAAACCAAGACATCCGTTATCATAAGCCCTTTTTAGGTAACCGGTACCCCCATGTTTGAGAGCTTAAGTACGCGCCTTAGTAACACCATCGAGCGAATTAAAGGCCAAGGCCGACTCACCGAAGAGAACATCAAAGACACCATTCGTGATGTACGCATGGCTCTACTTGAAGCCGATGTGGCCCTTCCTGCCGTCAAATCCTTTATTGAACTGGTCAAAGAGCGCGCACTGGGAACTGAAATCATCAAAAGCGTCAACCCAGGGCAAACCTTTGTTAAAATCGTCAGTGAAACGCTAAAAGAGGTCATGGGCAAAGACAATGAGCCCTTAAACTTAAAAGCCGCCCCGCCAGTGGTTATTTTACTCGCAGGTCTGCAAGGCTCTGGTAAGACAACCTCGAGTGCCAAACTTGCTAAATTAATTAAAGAAAATGATAAGAAAAAGGTGATGCTGGCAAGCCTTGATGTCTACCGGCCGGCTGCCATTACTCAGCTTGAGCGACTGGCCAAAGAAGTTGAGGTTGAGTGCTTTGAAACCGATGCCAAGCTCTCGCCAGAAACGCTCAGCAAGCAGGCTCTGGAAGCTGCTAAGAAGAGCTTATGCGACGTACTTATTCTTGATACCGCCGGTCGTCTGCACGTTGATGAGGCCATGATGGATGAAATAAAAGCCATTCATCAGATTAGCCAACCGACTGAAACCTTATTTGTGGTCGATAGCATGACCGGACAAGATGCCGCCAATACTGCTCTTGCCTTTCATAAAGCCCTGCCACTTACTGGGGTAATTTTAACCAAAACAGACGGAGATGCGCGTGGTGGTGCCGCCCTCTCGGTTAAACAAATTACTGAAAAGCCGATTAAATTTATTGGAACGGGTGAGAAAATTGATGGGCTAGAGCCTTTTCATCCTGAGCGGATTGCCTCACAAATTCTCGGCATGGGTGACATTTTGTCACTGGTGGAAGAAGTCGAGAAAAAAATCGATAAGAAAAAGAGTGACAAGCTTGCTAAAAAACTCAAAAAAGGCAAAACCTTCACCCTAGAAGACTTTAAAGAGCAGCTCATCCAAATGAATCAAATGGGTGGGATCTCCAGTCTAATGAAGAAAATGCCCGGCATGGGGCAAATGCCAAATGCGGCTCAGCATGCCGCCAATGATAAATCCCTCGGACAAATTATTGCCATTATTAACTCAATGACCCCAAAAGAACGACGAGTGCCCAAAATCATCAACGGCTCTCGCAAAAAACGCATAGCCAAAGGCTCAGGAACTCAAATTCAAGACATTAATCGTCTATTAAAGCAATTTGCTCAAATGCAAAAAATGATGAAGAAATTCTCCAAACCTGGCGCGATGGAAAAAATGATGCGTGGCATGGGAGGAATGGGCGGCATGCCTCCTGGCGGCTTCCCACCTGACATGCATCAATAAGCCAAATCAAACTACAGCCTGCTCTTTATTTGTGCTATATATTATAGTATATCTATAGCGCGGGGTTAATTTGGAAATAAATGCGTCGCTCTTTGCCCTTATCCAAAATGATGCCTTTCTTAAAGGCACCAGAGGGCTAGAGGGGCATTCGTTTGCTCGAACCATTACTTATCTTCAACAATACTTTGAGCATTTAAAAGCACAGGGTACCCCCATTCCTGCCAATTACCTTGCCCTAATTAACAGCTTTGACTTCCTCTTAGAGGTAGAAAGTAGGCTAAACGCCTTAACAAGCAACAACCAAGAAACCGAGCTTCAGGCCATCACTGAGACAATTAAAGATGAAGTAATGGGGCTAAGTGCTGGCGAGATAGTGCTGATTCCTGGTGGCTGGAGCAATAATGATGGCGGGCATGCGATGCTCTACCAAATAAGCCGAGACAGTGATGGTTGTTTCTTTTTTAGTGTTATTAATGCAGGTGCCGGTGGAGACTTTCACCAAGCCAATGACTCACACTTAAGAGATCGCTTTAATCCAAACAAGCGCTGGCAAATCGAGTCACTTGAATCAAGCAAACAGCAAGTCGAACTGCAACACTTTTTCAAACGTCTACTGCAATTTAGAAAACCTTCAAGACTTCAGTCTCGTCAGCGACCCATGGATGCCAATAGACTCTATCAAAGAATTATAGAGAGCATAAGCCATCTAGGAGGCAGCCTACAAGATGCGAACTTAGATCTTAAAGAGCATGTCTATACCAGCGGTCAATTGGGGGGAAGTTGTCCTGAGAGAGTGCTGCATCAACAACTAAAACTAAGAGCAGACTCAGAAGACGCCTACTTAAGTTTTATTTTCAAGTTTAAACACTATGCCTTATTGGACTATTTTAGCCGTTGCGAACAAGGCTTAGAGCCGTTTAATGAGGCCGTTTGTGCGCAGATTTTAATTGCAATAGAAAACAACCTAAGAATCCTAGAGCGCGTGGAAGAGTTTGATTTAGATACGTTTACTAGCTATCTCAACGAGCTTGAATCACTAAAAGAAAGAGTCTCAAGCATTCCCATCACCACAACCACAAAACCGACTAAAAGAGCCATCCACTCGCACCCTGAAATAATCATACCTCACCAATTTATCTCCTTTCAAGAAAAAGACAATAACCTGAAGGGTGAGTCTCTACCAACCTCAATGACCCCTCTAAGCGGAGGAGCAAACCTCTTGTCAGAATTAAGTGAGGCGTCAGCGAGCATCAAGAATCTAGAGGAACTTCAAGCACTCCTTTCGATGCTACCATTGTCAGAAGGCTATACCTTTAACCATCCCTTCTATAGCGCACTTAGCTCTGAAACGCACTACAAACAGTTTCTTGCCTTACTAGAACAACTAATAGAACTCTTTCATCGAGACCATTTAAGAGAAACCCAAACGCCGACCACAAGTATTACCAGCCTCAAGCTTGCAACCCTTTTATCAGACACAGAGAGAGCCATTACTACAAGAAAAATGGTTACGGAAAAAAGGAAACTGCCATGCTTTCAACCCTTTGCAGAGTCAATTATTGCAAGCTTTATTCAAAACCAAAGCAGAAACCCTTTTTATGCCAGCCATCACCCTGGCAGCGATCAAGACTTTATAAACTTACAAAAACGATTTAAAACGACGCCCTTTAAAACCCGACAAACAGAGTACAATGAGTTTTATAATGCCTTGTTAGATCTCGCCCCTTCAAAAAAACGTGAGCTCGAGCAGCTCTATGAGCAACAGTTTGCAAGAAGCACTGAAGAGCGCCACCTCTACATCAAAGAAAATCGGCTAGAAGCCTTGTACATGCTTCTAGTAGAAGTTGCTCCACGAGATCCTCATTTTGCAGACATAAGAGCCCTAATTGAGAAACAAATACACTACGAAAAATCACTGATTAAACTTATAAACCCCCATCTAAAATACCCGCGCAGTCTCTTTGATGGCCTCTCATTTGAAAAAATAAATGAAAAACATTGTCTACACAGCGCGCTCCTAGCAACCTGGCTTCCATACCAACCACAAGCATCAACCTTACAAGAAAACAAATATCAGATAAAAAAGGGGGCTGCGGCGTTCGCCTTACTATGTGATGCCCAGAATCGTTGTCCGTATGAATCATTACACCTAGCAAAATCCGACAATGACATTCAGTTGTGCAAAGCTCTGCCAAACTTTGTGCATTCAGCCGAACTGCAAGTGAGTCAAGAAGACATAGAGGCTAGGAATTTTTTTATTCTCCGGAGAGCGCCAAGCTTGCAAATCCCACTAACCTTAGATTTTTTTACGCGCCGAATTGATTTACTAAATTGCTTTGAAACGCATCGATACCTTGAAGCCAACCTCTTCCAACCCGGCCTCTTATTAAACGATGCCATTAAAGGTTCGAGCTACCTAAAACAGTTTGACACTTTATTAAAGAAAGGCTTACGCTACTATGCCCCAAATGGTGAGCTTAACAAGCAGTGCCTTCCTTTTATTAGATTAAATCATCGCCTTAGCCGCTACCTGGCGCTTCATTCAAATGATGATGCCAAAAGACGCTTAAAAACAAACCGTCAAGAGCTTATTAAACGACTGACTCTCTCATCAGATCCAGAAGTTCGTTACGCCTTAGAAGAAACACTCTTTTTAACCCTAATGACCGAGCTAGAATTAGGCGAAAGTCTCACGGAGTTACTCCCTCAAGCATTAAGTTCGATGTTTTATCTTAATTCACACACAAATCCCAACCCACAGGATGATGTGTCTGAAAAAAACCACTTTGAGAATGCGCTTAGAGCCTTTAAAGCAATGGTAGCCAGAGTCCCCCCTAAAACCATTGAACAAACACTGAGTAAGCTACTAAGTCCCCACACCGTAAGAAGTGGCTCCCCTCAAACACCCTTGACCTTCGATGTGTATTCAGAAAACGGAAACCTATTGCATCAAGCCGATGCCTTAAATGGCTTAATACTCAAAGATGGTATGGCAGAACGAGGACTTGCCCTGGCGCTGCAAACTCACCCGCTCTTATTAGAGCTAGGACTTGGCGGGTTAAGTCAGTGTCTTAGTGATAAATCAGGTCATTACCTTCGTGTAACAGCAGAGTCCGAGAGCTATGAACTCTCCTGGAAAAAAAAAACCTTAAGCGTGAAACGAACGTTTGAGATTGATGGTAATAGAGAGTTCTATCAATTAATTCCCCTAAGCAACCGACACCAAGCAAAAAAAGCAAACTCAGGGCTTAACTGTGTCAAGACATCACTCCCAAAGCCGTTACTAGATGGCAGTATGAACCTCTGGCAACGCTCCAATTTGAAAACTTGCGCTGTTTTAAGCAAAAACAATCAAGCTCGCTATAAATTAGAAGGCTCAAATCTCATTCTGTTAGACTCCGATGGTAATAAAACACCTTACCGATTGGTCACTTCAAATCATGAAATTCTCTCTGAATTTGAAAGCACTGAGTTTACGCTCACTCATCAAGGTGCTGATAGACAAAGAGTTGAACTGCCTCGCTATAATCTTTGCTTTGAACAATTAAGCAAAGGGACAGCCCTTACCCTTGTTAGCACCGGGGAAACACTGATAGAAAGACCTGCGAGCATTGACAAGGCGATTGCCGGGATCACACTGTGTAAAAATGACCATCAGCGATTTTTAGTCCCAGTAAGTCGATTTTATGCCATCGATGAAAGCAATGATTCGCACAATTATTATCAAGTAGTGCATGACATCGATGGCACCATCGCAGAGCAAACGGTTGAAAATCATTGGCAGAGCAAAAGACACGTCCATAAACCACTTTGGCTCTTTGATGGCAGCGAAAAAACAATCAGTTTCCAACTAAAAGATGGCGAGTTGATTGCAGACTCACCAGCCGATGCACTCTATCTTGCCTACCTCTATCTTGCCAGCAATCAAACTGAAAAAGCTTGGCAAACACTAGAAGATTGTAAAACAAGACTGGGTGGATTAACCGGTAAAAAAGAAGAGCTGTGCTTCATACGCTGGATTTGCAAAGAGCTGCCTCATCAATTGCCAGATGGTCCGAAAAAAGCAGGACGCGCCACCCCGCCCTATGTTAGCTGTCAATTAAAAGCAGCAAGCCTCATTTGTGATTTTTTAGAAAGTGGTGAGCACTTTGAAAAAACGCCAGAGCCTGCAAGCTTTCAGACCAAAAACGATCATTACCAGGGGCTTTGTCAGAAAGAGCAAGAATGTTTTCTAAACGACTTACCAAGCTTTATCTATCAACACTACTCACGCTTACAGAAGATGACTCGCCATCTGGAGGCTACCTACACGCTTGATCCTTTTGAGCGTCGCCATTTGCTCGATTTTTATCACAGCAAACAGCCAAGCGAGCAATCCGCTCTTGGCGCCTTAGGCCATGCTTGGCGTGAGCTCTCAAAAGACGCCTTAGAGAAAGAGTATCGTGCCTTAAACGCCCAATTTAACAGCTCACAAGAAATGCCGAGGGCAGCACAAAAAAGACTAAAGCACCTTGAAAAAGAATTAAGCGCCTTAGCGACCGTGCAAAAACGTGAAAGCGCCCTAGAGTTAGTCCCAATTAATTTGAGCTTAACTAAACTCTCACTCAATCAAGGCGCCTATTCAGAGGAAACAAAAAGGCATTTAGAATCCTGGTACCATCAAAACGGCCTACCGGGTCCTGAGGCAAGCAAAGAACGACAAGACTCTGTAATTCAAGCGCTCACCTCTGAAACGACAGAGTCAGAATTTATTAAGCATTTTCCAATCTACTTTCAAGTGGCCTGCCTCGGCAGTCCTGAATCTACAAGTGAGTTACGACGCTTTTGCAGAGCAACCTTAATCGCATCACGCCATATACCAGCAAAAGAACAGGACTCCGACATTCCATTTCTTTGTAATTTACTCTACCGGGTTCTCTGCAACCAAGAGGCCTTTATTCAATCATCACGAAAGAAATCACCTCCTGCGGCAAAAATGAGTGAAGGCTCCCCTTCTGGCAAAAAAAAGAAAACAGTCCTATATAAAGTCGGCCGATTTTTCCAAAAACGGTTCTCTCAAGAAGAAAGTGCTACTGCCGAGGAAACAAGTAAAGATAGAGAGCATAAATCCAGCAACATTGGAGAGCTCTCTTTTCAAGAATTGGTGACTAAGTGCCAAGCCCTTCCTACAACGCCAATCGAACTCTATCAGGCAAAAAACATCTACAGTGAACTCTTAGCAACAGCCGCTCAACTCAAGACTCAAAAGTTACACTTACAGCTCCCATCCGTTCACATCGCTAAAGAGTGCAGAGAGCGAGAAAAGGGTCTTAAAGAAAACGCCACGTCATCAGAGAACCTTAAAACACTTAGGGAACTAATGGAGGCCTTTCGGGTTATCGAGCAAGAAAAAACGGCAGAACTCTCTTATCTCTCAGAAAGGCTGCAAACTCTCAATACTGAACAAAGGAGCTGGCAAGACAAGAGTGCCGAGGCACAGAACATTGAACAACAAGCAGGAATTGTACTCTTTAGCTCTGAGAAAAACACACAAGAGCTTGCAACTAACTTTCTTAAAAATCCAAGCTTTAGCCAAGAGATTATCGAACAAGCAGCCCTTGATAAAGACCGACTTTTTGTGAACAGTAACCTTGCCTGGCAAGACGCATTAACGCTTGCAAATCTTGGCCCATCAGATGAAAGATCGGCTCAAACATGGCGCCTACACAGGCTCTCAAAAAGACAATCAAAGATCACTAAGGCGAATCTACTATCTCTCTATTGCCAAGGAAGTCTTACAGACATCATGGCAAAAACAAGCTTAAACCAAGAGGGTGCAAAAAGGCTTAATGACTTAATCCACCGTGCTTTGGTTGAGGGAGTGT
The DNA here is from genome assembly GCA_030148065.1 of Legionellaceae bacterium. Lineage (GTDB taxonomy): Bacteria > Pseudomonadota > Gammaproteobacteria > Legionellales > Legionellaceae > JASBUC01. The sequence goes on from JASBUC010000001.1 coordinate 11,344, forward strand.
TAGCAGAAACCGCCAGCAAGGTGTTTGAAAAATTAAGGAAGGCACAATGTGAAAACGATGTTTATCTAGCCACAGAGGCTCTAGAACTGCTTAGCCGTGATGTCACAGAAAGTCTTGATAGCCCCACTCTAACCATCATTCAGCACCAAGAAAAAATCGTCTTGCGCCCACAACAGACAACGGCGCTTAAAAATCTTCTTAAAGAGGGTGACGATGGAAAACCCTTTAAGGAGTCCGTTGAAAAAGTCATCATGGGTGGCGGGAAATCAAAAGTCATTTTGCCGGTACTCGCAGAGCAAAAAGCCAAAGGCCATAACTTAGTTGTGATTGAAGTGCCTGAAGAGTTACTACACACCAATTACGTTGATTTAAATCGTAGTTCACAGAGACTCTTTGGCAAAAAGGCCTATCGTTTTCAGTTTGATCGTGACAGTGACTGCTCTCCTGAAAGTCTTAAAAAAATCTATCATCGTTTCTCAGAAGTAATGAGCTCTAAGAGTTATTTGGTAACCACGGGCCCTTCCATTCAATCGTTAGAGCTAAAATATATTGAACTTCTTTTGCAAGAGTCGGATAAAGGCGCGCGCTGGCAAGAGCAGATTTACTGGTTGGATAGATTAACCAATCTATTTAGAGAGGACGCCGATTGTCTTATCGATGAAGCCCATCAAGGTTTATCGATTAAAAAGCGGCTTAACTATACCTCGGGGGAAAGCCGCTCAATTAGTCCTGCTTTAATTAAAAGTGCAACGTCGTTTTTTAGATTAATCGATAGAGATTTTATCGAGCATGCGACGCAACTTGACCTCGACTATGACTGGGAGCAGTTCGAGCAAGAGCTTGCAAGATTGTCTCTCACTGATTTACGAAGCCCGCTTTATCTTTTTTATCGCAATGCTCAACTAAGGATGGGGGATGGCGTTTTACAAGCACTCATTGATTATTTGACTGACAAGGCAGACTCTATACCTACGGTGGTTGAAAATGCAAGCCTGGAAGAGAAAGAAACGCTTGCCTTTATAAAGCAAGAAGTCTCGGTACTTCTTTCACAAACGCTCTCCCGAAAGCTTGATGTTAATTATGGTGCCTCAAGGCTAGATGAACTTAGTGAGGTTGAAAGAACCTTGGCCATTCCATATTCAGCCAGCAACCAGCCCAGCGAAAAAAGTCGGTTCGGCAATGAATTAGAAGCGATTAATTACACCGCCCAAATGATGTTAATACAGGGCCTAAGTCGAGAACTCATTGCTGACAAATTAGTCTCCTGGCAAACGCTGGCATCCCAAGAGCTTTTAAAAGATGAGGAACTTACAAGTCTTGATGAGACCCCGACAGCACTTGGCTTTTCAGTGATTAGCGGTGGCTTAAAGCTCAGTGAGGTAGATGCTAGCAATGAGGTGCAGTTAGATAGCCTGCACCACAAGCTCGCGCATGATCCCAATCTCATCTTTGATTTGCTAGAAGAACAATCGTTTAAGCAAATCAAACAAGATTCTGCCATTTTGCACAGTGATTCTTTTAACCATGTTGATTGCTACCGCAGTGTGCAGTGCTTATCCGGCACACCATCAAACCATAGCACCTTTCACCAAAGACTAAGCTTTGAGCATGCAACAGCCCTAGGAAATGATGGCTATCTATTAGAGCTCATTAGGGATAAAGGTGTCACCCTGCAAGCAGAAGACTATCAAAGCCTTGAACCTTTTTTAGAGCACCTATTAAATCACAATCAGAACGCTGCTAATACACGGGCCATTATTGACATTAGCGCAACCTTCAAAGATAAGAAAAATGTTGAGGTGGCAAGCGCCATTGCCAATTACCTCAATGCTCATCAAAAGGCGTTCAATCCGCCTCTAAAACACGTTCTCTACTTTAATGATGCACACGTCTTATCCGCCATCGATCTACAAAAACCTGAAAGCCCCATCGAGCTTGGCACCAGTAATGAAGAAGAGATTAGTCGAATCTTAGGCTCAAGTCCTAATGAGCGATTTACCTACTACGATCAGGTCCATACTCTCGGCACAGACATTCAACAAGGGAAGGAGGCTCATGCCTTAGTCTTAGTCGATGAAAAACAATCGCTGCCTGGGTTCTTGCAAGGAATTATGCGCATGCGAGGGCTAAATAAGCAGCAATCCATTGAGCTAGTCGTACCGAAAAGAATTGAAGGTTGGGATCAAGAAGCGTTTATAAATCAACTTATCAGTAATGAACAGCGCGCTCTCCTAAAAGACAATCTTTTTGCCGCCAAGGCTCGCATGACCAACCTCATTCGGCGCACTCTTTTAACTAAAGTTCAAGCACTTCCGTCTGAGAGTAGTGATGAAAAAGCAAGGCTTACCAGAGCCTTTAGTGACTTTTTCGAAACCATTCCATCACTAAACCTCTTTCACCTCTATGGTGCTCTGAATAAAGAACAAGCAACCCGTACACTCCTTCAAAACTTTCAATCAGAACTCCTTACCACGTTTAGAAACCTAATGCGTGAGAGTGGTAGTGTGTTAAGTTCTGATGAAGACGAGTCTGTCTCACAAGAGCTAGAGCGCTTAAAAACCTCCGCCCTTAATTGTTGTGCAGACACCTATCAAGCTGAGAGTGGCGACTTCTCAATGGCGGTTGAAACCAAAAAAGAAATCCATAAGCAGTCTGAGATTTCCATTGCCTCAATTGATGACTGCTACTCGCCGGACAAACATCCCGAGCACTTTGTTAGTTGGCAAAAGACAAATATTGAGAGTTTTTTTGCTAATGAACGCACTGTGTCTCAAAAATCCACCCCTCTTAACCATTTATTCTCTAGAGGCAATTCACTCACCCCTTTTTCATCAAACCTTCATGTCAGTCATAATTATGCTAAAACGTATCAAGGACAAAGCGATTATTTAAATGCCTTCTTAAAGCCCGTTTTTACCATTTGGTATCATTTAGATGCAAATGGCGCCTTGCACGCAATGATTGTCACACCCACAGAAGCACAGGAGCTCGCAGAACAATTTAAGTCATCCCCCAATCATTGGCTCTCCAGCACCAGTGATACCCTGCTAGCAGGTCAGCGACCGGCAGGCATTTTAGAAAATTCAGAATATTTGTCTCTTAGAGAGCAGGTAAGATTTTTTAATGGGGAGCTAGCCAGTCTGCTCCATCAAGAAACACCTTTAATTTGGTTGGAAAACGATGCTGAACAAAAGATTAATCTTTATGAGCAACGCTTACTTGCCTACCGACCTGAAAGCACTCAACATTTTCCACAAATGAAGTCCGCCCTACTAGAGAGCAAAGTTGTGGGCTTCAATCACATTGCTAATGCCCCGTTTGATGATCATAGACAAACCGATTGGTCGAGTCTGTTTGATGCTCTTAGCCCCATCGAAAATACTCACTACCAACATCTAGCAGAAGCGTTTCACTATATTAATCAAAACTGGCTGACTCATTCTCTGGATGCGACATCACTCATCTCAAAGTTTCAGCTGCCCATTAAAAGCTTGTCTTATCTAAATGCGCATCTAAAAACACTGGCTCAATTAAAAAGCTTGTTAGAATTTATTAATAAGCAGAGCGAAAGTCTGCCCTTATTAGCGAAATTACCAAAAGATCAATTACAAACCTTAGAAGGCATTATTGGCATCAGCGCACAAGAATTATCTTTGCAAAGCCCTGAGCCAAGGGATGCCAGTGTGCGAGCACTGTTACTCCTAAGAAACCATAAAGCTCTACAAGACCAGGCCCACCAGCTTGATGAGCGTCTAATCTCATCGGTGAAGACACTCAATAACCCTGATCTCTTATGTCAATTTTTAAGCCTAAGCAATCCGCCCGACGCATTGCTTTTGCAGGTGATTGCGCGCGCCTTAAAAGACAACATTTACAACCCAGAACTCATTTCCGCCATTATTAAGCTGCCATGGGCGTTTAGCAATGAACAACTACTCTCTCTTGTGGGTAAATGCACAAGTAGAGAGCAGCTCAATAAACTCTTTGAACGTTCTGAGGATTTTACGCAAGAGACACTTGCGGCCATCTTAGAGACAGACGATCTCAGCAAAGAACACTTCTACGCACTCTTAGCTCATCCCAATGTGTCAAAGAAAGAGATTGAAAAAGCGCGGGATCACTCTGCATTCAACGATGAGGTCTTTTGTTATTTATTAAAGCAACCGTTTTTAAGTTTAGAGGTATTAACAGCATTGGCACCTCATGCAAAGAGTGCCAGTACCGTAAACCTCTTTTTTAAACGAGCCGATTTAACCTATGAAATGGCCGAGCCCCTGTTTTCACAAGAGTTTGGTGACTTTATTATTAAAGATTGGCCATGGCTTAGCCCTCAACAAGCCATGCGCACCCTTGAAAAAACCACCGATTTTGACGCCTTATCGTGTGCCTTAGCTCACCCTTGTTTGTCTAAATTAGATCATAAATCATGGCTAAGATCTCAAAAGGAAAAATTAGCAAATGCCAAGAAACAATTACAGGAAACCAACGAACCATCTCTTGAAGAGGAGCTTATCGTCTTACTCGCAGATCTGCGACTAAAATCGGTAAAACTTGCCTTGAAATCACAAAACAATGATTCATATGCGGCGGCTGCTCGTACCAGTTTTACATTGCATCAGACTCTGCAAGCAAGCCTTGGTGAATATCAGAAAAGCGATAAATCACAGCAAGCAAAGAATCAATTCTTTGTACAATGCAAAGACTCTATTGATAAGGCTCGGCCCATCCTCAAAAAACATCGGGGTTATAAACAATTGTTTGTCGATTTTTTTAATGTGCTCGCAACACTCTTCACCGCTGGCCACTATTACCGAAAAGATCCTAATAACTGGCGGTTTTTTATGGTAAACACTAAAAGCCTTGAGAAGGTAGAGAATGTCCGAGAGGCTCTTCTCCCCTATAAGCCACCCCAATAGACTGTATACTCAAAATAAATGAGTTACTAAAACCACCTACGCCAACGTGCCACGCTTTATGCGCGGCATCCATGAAGCCAAATAAACTAGATCCCGCGCATAAAGCGCGGGAAGTAGGAGGGTTGGAGGAAATTTTTAGTCCGACTTCGGATTCACATATAGACTCAAAATACTTGGAAAAGCCCTTTTTTAGGTATTTTGACTATAGTTAATAGATAGTCCTTAATCTTTGTTATCTATGGTTGATGAATCGTCTCCCAAAAATGAGTTTTCCTATTTAGTTCGGCCAACCGCCGTCTCATCTATTGAGGATGCTGATAAATTAAATCAGGGCACTCGAGACGATAACCTCTCTCAATTGATTGCTAAGGCACGTGAAACGATACAACGCTTGCAAGAGAACGCCCGTATTGATGAAAAAGCTTGGCTTGCTGCAGAATTAGCAAAACTCTCATCACCAAAGGCGGTTGAAATTCCAGGACAAAGCACAACCTACTACACGCTCCATGACGACGCAGGCGGCGTGACTGAAAAAACCTGTCTAATGGATGAAGCAACCTTTAGACAATCACTGCAAGGCTTAGCGAACGCTCAAGATGTGAGTGATGTAAAAGCGCATAAACTGCGCATGAATGCCATTTTAAAACACCCCAAAAAAGACAGGTTGAGCGGCAACTTAATGCCCACCGAAGTGCAAAGAGAGGCACTTGGTTTAGAAATTGCCGACATCCTTGGCTTTACAGTCACCGATAGAACCGTTGTCTTACATGAAACCAGTCGCGGCAAAGAGCCCTGCTTATTTGTGCCCTTTGGTCAAATGGAATTATTAAAAGAGGGCTGGATTGAAGAGGCCCATCAAGAGGCAAACAACCCAAGACCAAACGACCCTCAATCGAATGCAAAGGGAAGCAGCCACGCTCGCTTAAAGAGCGAACATCACTCAGCCGTTGAAGACTTTGGAAAGTATGCGACTTTTTTCATGCTCTGCAGTGATACCGACTTTATTGGTAAGCAAGGACAAAACAAAGGCCTGTACGGTGAAGAGAGCCCAAAAAAACTCTACATTTTCGACCAAGTGTTCATGAGTGAGCGAAACTTTGCCTTTGACCGCGCCTTAAACCTCATTCCAACCAATCGTCTCTCAAAGATGCCAGAAGACTTAGCAAAGCATTTTATGGGGCGAAACAAATCCGTGGTGAATGACGCAAGCTATGAAGAAAAAGTTGCTGGAATGGTGGCATTGTTTCAAAAAAAAGAGGCCATTGAACACATGTTTGTACGCGCAGCAAAAGCAAATCAAGGAGAGAATGATGCAACAGCAAGCGCCTTGCAAGAGGACGCAAAACTCTGCCATAGAGCCTTCACAAGACGCCTAACTGGTTTAAGAAAGCTGCTTCCAGAGATTAAACTTGAAGGCAAGACTATACAGCCTGAGCGATTAACCTCAGACACTGCTCGTCTAACTCAAAAAGCCATGCTGGTAAATTCATTGCTTAACAAACCTCGTTTATTTGATAAAACGGGGCAACCTTATCGCGCGCCCCACATAACTCAGGTCCACACCCGGGTGAAGAAGGTTCACATCGAGGGTGATCAAGTGACCTTAACCCTCGCGCGCTCTTTTGGACGTCCAATCTCAGAGGCAAAAAAAGTACTACTCGAAGCACAAGGCTTCACGGTATCAGCCAATGGCAAAACCGCCTCCATTTCCAAAGAGGCACTGAAAGAATTTAATGAACAGCGCTTTTTTAAGGTGACCGCCAAGGAAATTGATCTCAATCATAACTACCTTAGTCCTGAAGCTCTTACCCCACTTAGTAGTAATTATCAACCCTCTCTAGACACCAGTTTGCGGGTGAGTGAGATTTTAGACAGTGTGCAGCACCCTAAGAATACGATGGAAGCCATTTTTCAGGCCATAGAGCAACTTGAGGACCTGCAAGAGGATTGTGATCAAGACTGCCTTCAGCACGTAAAGCGCTGCTTTCAATGCGAATTGGTTAAGCGAATTATGGAAGTCAACCCGCAACAACGCATTAAGATAGCAAGCGAGTTTGAACATGCGCAAGCGAATAATCAACTAGATAATTTCGTCTCCACCCTATCAGAGCGCGCAAGCCTTGCCGCCGACCCTGCAATTGCTCATGCTGAGGTCTTAAAAGAGCTGTTAGAGCAAACTAAACACGTTATGAGTAATGCTAGTACTGATAAAGCAGCGAGTGAGCCATCAAATCAGAGTGGTAGTTCTGTCGACCCTGGAATTGCCCATGCTCAGGCTTTAAAAGAGCTGTTACAGCAAACTCAACATGTTGTGAATAATGCTAGTACTGATAAAGCAGCGAGTAAATCATCAAATCAGAGTGGTAGCTCTTTTGAAAGTTTTCGCTCATCCAGCAAGTAATAATCAATAATCCACTGTGGTGTCACTTGCCAAACTGGTGAAATTTTCGTAGAATGTGCCACTTTTTGTAGTTAATTTAGGAATTTAAGCTATGGTTGTCATTCGATTGGCTCGTGGTGGGGCGAAAAAACGTCCTTTCTATCATTTAGTTGCCGCAGATAAGCGTTGCCGTAGAGACGGTCGTTACATCGAGCGTTTAGGCTACTTTAACCCAATTGCAACTGGTGGTGAAACTCGTCTTCACATCGAAAATGAGCGAGTGAATCATTGGTTATCCGTTGGTGCGCAATTAACAGAGCGAGCAGCGTCTCTTTTAAAAGAGCAGCAAAAGCAAGGCGAAGAAAGCGCCTAGAGTCATAGCATGTCAGCGAATAGGGAACACATTGTGGTGGGTCAATTTGGCGCACCGCATGGAATTAAAGGCTTTATAAAAGTCCAGTCATTTACTCGTCCGGAACAAAACCTGTTTGACTATCAACCATGGTTTGTCAAACGGCAAGGACAATGGCAAGAAATTCCACTAAAGACCGTCGAACGGCATGCAAAACGATGGGTGGTGCAGTTAGAAAATGTTGAAGACCGCACCAAGGCTCAGAGTTTAACAGGACTCACCATCTCTGTATTAAGAGAGGCTCTGCCGGAACCCGAGACGGGTAGTTATTACTGGAACGACTTAATCGGTCTAACGGTGCAGAGCAAGCAAGGCCAGGCACTCGGAAAAGTTAAAGACTTTCTAGAAACCGGGGCCAATGATGTGATGATCGTACAAAAGGACAAAGAAGAGCTCTTGATCCCTTTTGTGTTTGAACACTACATTTTAGAAATCTCTCTAGAGTGCGGTGAAATCATCGTGGATTGGGTGATTGAGGATTAAAACACGGTGGAGGCAGCCCTAAAGCTTGGCGTGATTAGCCTGTTTCCAGAGCTTTTTAAAACTCTGGGCGTGGGTGTATGCCAAAAAGCCATTGAACAAGGCCTGGTGGATTTAACCCTCTGGAACCCCAGAGACTACAGCCATGATAAACATGGTTACGTCGATGACAAGCCTTATGGCGGTGGTCCAGGCATGGTTATAAAATACCAGCCCTTACGAGACAGCATCAAGGCTGCGAAAGCCGCCTTAGGTGAGAACAGCAAGGTTATTTATTTTTCCCCCAAGGGCGAGAAAATAACCCAAAAAAAGCTGGAAGTCATTGCCTCGACAGGCGAGCCTCTGCTGATGATTGCAGGGCGGTATGAAGGCATTGATGAGCGCGTTTGTCAGCAATTTGTTGACGAGCAATGGTCTGCAGGCGATCTCATCTTAAGCGGTGGGGAGCTGCCAGCTTTGATGATGATTGATGCGCTAACCCGCTTAGTGCCAGGGACCTTGGGTAATGCCCAATCGGCCCAAGAGGATTCTTTTAGTGATGGCTTATTAGAGTGCCCTCACTATACCAGGCCTGAGGAAATCGATGGCTTGACGGTGCCGCAAGTGTTACTAAACGGCAACCACAAAGAGATTGAACGTTGGCGCTTAAAGCAGAAATTAGGCACAACTTGGGCTAGACGGCCTGATTTATTGAACGCGAAGCCGTTAACGGCGATTGAACAAGCATTATTAGATGAATACATCAGCGAATTTAAGAGGAGCAAGTGATGTCAAAAATTATAGAAGCCATCGAGAATGAGCAAATTGAGGGAAAAAACATCCCTGAATTTGGTCCTGGTGACACCGTTGTTGTACAAGTGAAAGTAACAGAAGGCGAGAGAACTCGTCTACAGGCTTTCGAAGGAGTGGTCATTGCAAAGCGCAACCGTGGTATAAATTCCGCGTTCACCGTTCGTAAGATTTCTCACGGCGAAGGCGTTGAGCGTGTATTCCAAACCTACAGCCCTCAGATTGCTGAAATCGTTGTCAAACGTCGTGGTGACGTTCGTCGCGCTAAGCTCTACTACTTAAGAGAGCTAACAGGTCGAGCAGCAAGAATTAAAGAGAAGCTTCCACAAAAGAAAAAAGAAGAGAAGTAATCTCGATGCAACAAAAAGGGGCCTTAAGGCCCCTTTTTAATGGACTCTCGGCTTTTAAGCAACAAACAGCGCTGCTGAGCCATTTTCTTTTTCCAGCACCTCTGTAGAGGGTTGATACTTCTGCTGATAGTAAGCATACGCCCCTTTCATGCCGTTTCGCTCAACCTCACTCATCGCACTTATCTTAAAGACTTCATCCAAGGCACGATACATGGCTGAACTCTGCTCATTAGTAACCAAAGAGCTTAAGCCTTTAGACTTACTCTTAAAGGCATCGTATTCAGCTTTAATCGCCTCGTATTGCACAACGGCCGCTCCAATTAGGGCATCGGATAGCATGCCAAGTTTTTGAATGTCGGTGTTAATTTTAAGGTTGGGATCTTGTCTTTTGAATTCATTGGCAAACTTAGCAAGCTCTTTGAGTGGCTTAATCCCATCCAAACGGTGCTTTGCAGGCTCAGCTGCTTTTTTACCGCCAATCGCGGTCCAAACAGAATCACGTGCTTGCCCAAAATAGCGAGAGCCCGCAAGCTCGTCTCTGGTTCTGTTATACACCAAACCAACTTGGGTAAACACTTTATGCAGAGTCGGGCGAACTTGTTCATAGGCTCTATCTCGTTCTGCAATTAAACGCACCTTCTCACCATCAACCCCTACGCTGACGCTTGACACTGAGTGGTCTCGTTGCGCATCATCGACAGAGCAGGAGCGACCATGAGTTAATTCATCCTCTTCAGGCATCATTTCAGCTTTTTGCTGTGCATAATCACGGTAAGCTCTTACGCATCTCTGTTGCGAACTAAAAGACATTGCATCAAAACCAAAGAATTCTTGAATGGCGCCATCGAGTGGTGAATTAGGATAAGTTTTAGACAGAATAAGAGCCAGACCAAAGACTCTGTCTTGCAACATCTGCAGTTGATGGATGTCACTTTGCATCTTCATGTTGTGATCGTTTGACTTAAACTCATCGATGAAGACAAGCAGTGATTCCAACTCTTCAATTTCTTGTTGATAACGCTCATTCTCGGCATACCAGCCACTGCTCATATTCTCTTTGCCAATCAGTTTCTTATAAAATAAAGCATTTAGCACATAAGCATCTCTGACGTTTTCAATCGCATTGATCAGATCCTCATTGTTATCAAGTTCTTGCCGGCGTTCAACCCGTAAGACAGACTTGTTCTTCTGGTGTTGAAATTGGCGCTCACTCTCAAGTGCACGCTCATCCACTCGGCCTTCTGCATTATTTTTCGCTGTGTGCGAAAGGCGTTCTAAATCTTTATTAATTAAGGCGCGTACTTGCTCTTCTAGTGGTTTAGTGCTCAAGCTAAAGTTGTAGTAGGCTCTCTTACAGGCGTACTTTGAGATTTTTTGCTGGATGCTTGCCTCATTATCCATGTAGGGTGCAAGCTGCCAAGTATCGATTAAAGTCTTATAAAGTGGGTTGTTATTTAACTCTCTTTTGAGCGCTTTATCACCGTAGTTAGGGTGCGCCTTTTTCGTAATGGCCACAATGTTATCTAGCACTGTGAAGGCATGTCCGTAGGTGATGTTGCGTAGGCCATCAACAAGCTCTGGATCCTTGTTATCAAGCATACGTAAAGGCTGTTGCATTTCTTCTAGTACTTTTAAGTGACGCATAGAGGGTTGGTTGGAGCGACCTGATCGTACGTTGGTCTCAGCAGAGAGTCTTTCATAAATACTGCTGACATAAGCTTGGTAATTGCTCTGCAAGGTGTTTGTGGCATTTATAAAGATTTGCCCTTGTTTCACAAGTTCGTCCTGTTGAGTTGACATTGGTAGTTCCCTCTTTTTTTGAATGAAATCCGTTTCATTAAAGAAATTTGTTTGCTCACAGCTCTCTGGTATTGAAATAAGTGGTTCTGCCCAAGAGACCGTATTTTTGCGAGCTAAATATGCGTTGATGGCTACTTGTTGGTGCCCTGTTAAAAAGCGTTGTAACTCATCACTCACCAGCGCTTGATAGAGTGCGTTTTTATCAGGCGACAAGCCAATTTCTAATTGATCGTACTGGATGTCCTCGATGGAATAATACACCCAGCCAGAAATCACTAGTGGCAACTCTTGTAACTTTTCAACATCGCTGTCAATTTTGTCCTGTGCGTCGTCTTGACTGAACTTGTCATAAAAAACAATGAGTCTAGAGAGCTCTTTAAGCCTTTTTCCATTGGGCTTATTTGTCAGTAACAACTTTGAGCTGTGTTGGTGTGTCTGAATAAGATTCTTTAGATGTTGGATGAGTGCTTGCTGTGTCTCAATCAGTTCATCGCGAATTTCAAGGCTAAGCTCTTTTTCAGAGATAGCAAAATCATGTGGCTCGTTTTTAAACGTTTGCATCCTTGCTCCGTTTTTGTCGCCAAAATTTGCAAGTGTCAGAGTACATGCTCGTCTTTAAGCTGTTTTCTTTGACGTTCTTGTCAAATTTAAGGCTGTTATTGTGTCAGCTATTGCTTCATACTAAAATATTTCAAGTGTCGATAAGATGTTTTTAGTACAACAAAATTTATAACATAGTCCATTATTCAAAAAAAGCCCAAATGAAAAGAAATTTGACCGAGACGCTCTCCAGAGTCCCAGCTCGGAGGCTTTTAAATTTAAAAAACTCAATAAACCAATAAGTTAAAAAAAGAGCCTGCGGCTTCAAGATGTGGAAAAAAAAATGTCAATAATTAAACTTGAGAAATATAATTGTTCAGAAAGACTTATTTTGACACCCAATGCTCGCATAAGTTTGTCCACTCAAGAATGCTTTATCAAAGAAAAAAGCCGCACCCATCGAGCCTTTGCCCCTTTAAACATCATGCCCTTACCGGTCTTCATCGCCAAAGCCTGGCAGCAGTTTCAAGCGGTGAGTAACACTCCTAATGCCCGTATGCTGACCCCTTTAGAGCTCAATCATTTATTCACTCGTGCCATAGAGTCAGTAAGCCCAGAGCTTCCCTTAAGTTATAGTTTGTTAGAAGAAGTAAAGCGTGCCTGGAATCACTCACACCTCTGGAACCTACCCATTAATGACGAGCATTTTTCCTACACGCTGGAGACCGAAACCTTCCAAAAATGGAGTGAGGCCCTCGATGCCCTGAAGGGTGAAAAAATTGCCCCGGTTGAAGCCTATCAACGAATGACGCAAGAGCTTGACAAACTAAAGGACTTTCTCCCCAAAGAAATTTTGTTAATGCATTTTGAGTCATTAAGCCCGGTTGAAAACGAATTTTTTAGTGCGTTAACAAGCGTTTGTGTGGTTGAAAATTTTGAACCTGAGCGACAAGTAAGCCGCCAGTGCAGCCGCTTATCCTTTGACGATCTAAGCAGTGAAAACGAAGGCCTAGTCCAATGGATCCAACAAAAACTCGATGAGGGTCAGCAAAACATTGGGGTGGTGGTTGGCGCTCTTGCCACACGAAAAGAGCGCTTAAGCGAGCTCTTTCATCAACACTTTCCAGCCGAGCTTATTAACATCTCCATTGGCCGCCCACTCTCTGACTACCCCTTGACCTCAACGGCCCTAACCATTTTAAAATCACAAAGCACTAGAAGGCTCTCCAAAGAAACGCTGCTTTTACTGTTAAAATCACCCTTTATTAAGGTTGGGGATGAGCGTGCACAAAGGCTTGCTTTTGCTGATAAACTCGAGTCTTTAAATGCTTTGAGTTTTAGCCATCAAGACATTTTAAAACAAAGTACTTGCCCGTTATTTAATGAACTATTAAGCGACCTACAGGCCAACACCATCAGTGGTCTGCAAACACCTTCAGCCTGGGGGCAGAAACTAAAAGAAATCTTAATTAAACTATCCTTCCCAGGAGAAGCGCCCTTATCGAGTCATAATTATCAGCTCTTTGAAAAATTTAATGCCCTACTTGATGAGATTGCAAATCTAGATGACACCACCGAGAAGCTCTCCTTCCAACAATACGTTGACCTTTTTAAGATGAGCCTGGATCTGACACTCTTTCAACCCCAACGGCGAAAAGAAGTGCGCGTTCATGTCTTGGGATTACTTGAAGGCTTAAGCCTTTCATTTGATTCGCTCTGGTTGATGGGGGTAAATGATACCTTGCTGCCTGAAACACTAAAGCTCTCCCCTTTTATTCCGCCTCACATTCAAAGAGAGCGGCAAATGCCAAAAAGCAACCTGCAAAATGAAATTGTCTACGCAAAGCGACTGATTGATAAATTTAAGCAAGCCGCCCCTGAGGTATGCTTTTCACTTTTTCTGCAAGAAGCAGGCAACGAATACCGCCCGAGCCCTTTAATTAGCGATCTCCCAGAAGGCATAAAGTTAAGCGCGCCTTACAAAAAGAAAACCGTGTTAAGTCACATCGAAAATAATTATGTCAGTCAAGAAACCCTGCCTGAAACATTTGTGGCAAACTCAGCCTTACTAAAAGAGCAAGCAGACTGCCCTTTTCGCGCCTATGCTAAATTCAGGCTAAGGCTCACCCCCAAAGCACTGAACCAATACGGTTTAACTCCGATGGCTCGAGGCATTTTATTACACCGAGTGTTAGAGCATTTTTGGCAAAGCACTCGAACCCAAGAGCGCTTGTTGACATTAAATGACACGACGCTATATGAAACACTTCAAACGTCGGTACAGCGCGCCTTAAAAGAAACGCCTTTTGAGCAGTTTGAAATCTTAGGCAGTCAATTTAAAACCTTAGAAGAAGAGCGCCTTATTTATTTATGCCAAAAGTGGTTGGCTCTAGAAAAAGAGCGCCCTCCTTTCGAAGTGCTTGCTTGTGAGCAAAAAGAAACTTTTACCCTCAAGGGGCTGCCCTTTTCCCTTAGAATTGATCGCATTGATAAATCACTTTCCGAAGATGCAACCTTATTAATTGATTACAAGAGTGGGATTAGCAGTCCCGGAAAATGGTTTGAAGAGCCGCTTAGTGAGCCACAATTGCCACTCTACGCTCTTTGTGTCAATGAAGCCGACGCCTTGGTTTTCTTTCAATTAAAACCCTCTGATTTAGCCATTCGCGGCATTAGTCGAGAAGAGAGCGCCGAAAAAGGCTTAAAGCCGATTGAAAAAGCAGAAAAGAGAAATTGGACACAGCAAAAGGCGCTCTGGCAAGAGCAAATTGAATCACTGGTTGATGAGTTTAAAGCTGGGCATTTTGAGCCGAAGCCTAAGCATTCGAGTCTTTGTGGGGAGTGTGAGTATAAACGACTCTGCCGACAAGCTGAGGGTTAGGTACACCTTTATGGATCGGAATGCTTTTGGCACCTCTTGAATTAAAATTGCTCGGGAAAGTGCTCATGGACAGCAGTCCACTGCGCTTTTTCCTTACAATTTAAATCCAATATGCGCTCAAAATCCTTCCTTGAGCGGGGTTCGTGTGTCGTAGAAATTTTCGAATTTGAGGGTTAGGTACATCATTGTAGACGGCACTTAGGCTTGCTCTTTTTTTAGTCAGTTACTATGCTTTAAAGATAGGAAACCGACAATCTCGCAAAGAAGGAGTGAAAATGTCCAGCAATAGTAACGCCACGGGGCTTGAAGATGCACCGAATCAGGGTGACCCAGCAACTGTCGCTTTGATACATGAATTACAAGAGTACAAAGGACGTGCTACTTTTAATAGCCCTGAATGGTTTGCTGCTGGAAATCTAATTCGTTCACTGGCAACCACCGATGAAACCATAGACCCTAAGAATATCCCAATACTCTTAGATGGTGAGCTGCTTGAAATTTTACAAAAACATCAGGAGAACACCGGTATCCTCAATCGTCTTCTTGCAGAGACGCTATCTATTTACGCTGACATGAGAGGGGCTGAGGGTGAGCTTCCATCTAAAAGCATGAGACAAATTGGCTTCCATATGCATGAAAAAATAGCTGCCGCTAAGGCATTAATAAAATGCATCATGAGCCCAGATGAAGAATTAGATCCTGCTCATGTGCCAGCGCTTTTAGATGGGGAATTAAACTCAATTATTCAAGATGAGCGATTTGGCTTTTCAGATACAAAGGTAATTGAGTTGCGTCACCGCGCCATTAAACCAGATGCGCAAGATCCAGACTGGTGTAAAAAAATGGACGACCTTGGCGAAGCCTTGTTGCAATATCAATCAAAAAGAACCATAGAAAGTCGCAAGGAATATTCAAATATACTTGGCCAAGCTAGTATATTTGGTGGTGGTCATTCAAAAACGGATAAATTTAGTGCGGTCAAAAAAATCATTGCATGCATCAACGATTCAAGTAAAACGCTCGATCTCGAGCCCCAGGAAAAAAAGGCAATTGAGCAAGGCACTCTTGGTCGTCTGCTAAAGGATAATAACCATCAGGAAATGATGAAATTGTTTCAAGATAGGCGCAAGGATACGCCAACTTATGACGCATAATCCCCCCGATCAAAGAGACCGGGGGTTAATAAATTAGAGATTGAATTCGATGCCTTGTGCAAGAGGCAAGTCTCGTCCCCAGTTGATGGTGTTGGTTTGACGACGCATGTAGGCTTTCCAAGAATCTGAGCCAGACTCTCTGCCGCCACCAGTGTCTTTTTCCCCACCAAAGGCGCCACCAATTTCGGCACCAGAGGTACCGATGTTAATGTTGGCAATCCCGCAATCACTGCCCATGGCACTTAAAAAGGTCTCACTTGCTTGCAAGGAGTTGCTAAAGAGGCTAGATGAGAGTCCCTGCGCCACACCATTTTGTAGAGCGATGGCCTCTTCTAAGCTTTGTACTTTCATTAAATACAGAATGGGCGCAAAGGTTTCTTCTTGCACGATGGGCCATGTGTTTTCAACATTGCAAATGAGTGTTGGTTCGACGTAAAACCCCGGCTGCTTTATCGCCTTACCACCAAATAATACTTCCCCGCCAGCATCGACGGCTTCTTTAACTGCCGCACTAAATTGCTTGACCGCCGCTTCATCGATTAATGGGCCCATTAAGTTGTTTTTATCAAGTGGTGAGCCGATGGTAATTTGTGCATAGGCCTTAGTTAGACGAGCTTTCACTTCCTCATAACAAGATTCGTGCACAAATAGTCTGCGAGTTGAGGTACAGCGTTGGCCGGCTGTGCCTACCGCTCCAAAGACGGCAGCAGGGATGGCAAGATCAAGATTGGCACTTTCATCGATGATGATTGCATTATTTCCACCAAGCTCTAGGATGCTTGCACCCAAACGCTCTCCAACTTTTGAAGAAACCCCACGGCCAACCGCAGTAGAACCTGTAAAAGATATTAGTGGGAGCCGTTTATCTTCTACAAATTTATTTGAGACGTCCCGGCTCTCGGCAACAAACATTGAAAAAATATCAGGTGCGTTATTGTCTTTTAACACTTTGGCGCAAATGTTGTGAACGGCAATCGCACAGAGTGGGGTTTTTGAAGAAGGCTTCCAAACGCTTACATTGCCGCAAATAGCCGCAATAAACGCATTCCAAGACCAAACCGCCACTGGGAAATTAAACGCTGAAATAATGCCAATCACACCATAAGGGTGCCATTGCTCATACATGCGGTGATTAGGGCGCTCTGAATGCATGGTGTTACCATAGAGCATGCGTGATTGACCCACTGCAAAATCAGCAATGTCAATCATCTCTTGTACTTCCCCATCGCCTTCTTGCTTGCTTTTGCCCATCTCATAAGAGACCAATGAGCCGAGTGCGTCTTTATGCTCTCGTAAGGCTTCACCCATTTTACGGATGATTTCACCACGCTTAGGCGCAGGCCAAGTGCGCCACTCTTTAAAGGCGCTCTCTGAGGCCTTAAGTATTTTTTCATAATCAGCGTCATCAGCGGTGCTAATACTGGCAATTAACTCACCATCAATCGGTGAAAAGCTCTCAAGCCTGTTGCCAGAAACCTCTTTTTGCCAACTGCTGCCAATGAAGGCGCCTGAGTTTTTGGGCTCGATGCCTAAACTTTTTAGAAAATCCATGCTTACTCCTACTCTCGCATTTATGCGTAATACCGACCAAAACGGTTTGCTAGAAAATCTTGTAGGCTAAAGTTCTCTTGTAAAACCAAGCCTTGATTGCCTTTTCCTTCCCGAAGAACCAAATCAACCGCCGTACAAATCCCAGAGGCCGTGGTTACCTGAATGGCAGACCAACAGAGTCCGGCAATCTCTTTGGGGTAGACTTTCTTCACGAAGTTTTTCTCTAATAAGACCCCATCTTTTTGCCCGGTAACCGAGACATAGATGATCACCACGTCTTGGTAAGTCTTAGGAATGGCGCGCTCTAGAATGACTTTTAGCGTGTCTCGGTCATGATTTAATTTTAAATCATTCATCAACACTTTCATTTTTTCACAATGGCCAGGGTAGCGCATGGTTTTGTAATTAAGCGACTTAACTCGCCCTTGGTGCAGTTCTGCCAATGAGCCAAGACCACCGGACGTATTAAACGCCTCATAGGAAAGACCGTCGATTTGAATGTGCTCTAAGCCCTCTAATGGCAAGACGCTAACTTCTTTACCGTCTTCGATGCTGTGACAAGGATTGCCGTATTCGTTAATGACCCCATCAGTTGACCAGGTTAGGGCGTAATGAAGGGCGTTACTGGTGTGTTGAGGCAGAGCTCCCACTCGAAGTTTGGCTTCATCCACACTGTCGAACTCTTTCATGATACTGTTTGCGGCAATGCTAATAAAGCCCGGTGCTAAACCGCATTGAGGCACAAAAGAGCTGTCGCAGCCCTCTGATAATTCCTTGACCGCCTTTGTGACTTTAGTGTCTTCGGTTAAGTCGAAATAATGAATGCCAGCTTCTCTTGCAATCTCACAGACCGCCACATTCACAAAATAAGGCAGACTGGAAATAACCGTACTGATTTCATTATCGCGAATGTAATTAAGCATTCGGTCTTTGTCGGTGACATCAATGGCGGTGGTTTTTAAAGAAGGGAAGGCTTTTAAAAGCCTGGAGGCATCGTCTGTGTCAAAGACTTTATCTGCCATGTGAACTTCGTAATCATTTTCTTCCTGTAGCATGCACGTAATTAGGGAGCCTATTTTACCGGCTCCTGCGACCATGACTCTTTCCATTTCTACTACTCCTCTGTAAAACTCAAAAACATTATACTCATCAAGCTAAAAGAAGCGAGCATTATGCACAGCCATCGGCTTAATCTCCGAGCCAAAAGCAGGCGTTACCAAGGAGCACGGGCATAGCGGCTATTTTAAACTCGGATTAGATTGGACGTTGTTCTTGAATTTAATTTGCTCACCCCTTAAAATCGCGCAAACGAACGAACCTCAGCACGATATGAACACAATCATCATTGGCATTTCAGGGCCCTCAGCTTCTGGAAAAAGCCTACTTGCCAATACATTAGTCAATGAACTAGGGTCAAAACGCGTCGTTGTTATCTCCGAAGATGCCTATTATAAGAACAACACTCACTTAAGCTTTAGTGAACGTGAAAAGATTAACTATGATCACCCCGAGTCCTTCGATCATGACTTGCTTTGTACGCATCTTGAACAACTACAACAAGGCCGCGACATTGACATCCCCATTTATGATTATGGTCTACATCTGCGCAGCGATAAGACTCGCGCCATCGGACAGCACACCATCATTGTCCTAGAAGGCATTTTGCTCTTTAGTCACGCAAAATTAAGAGAGTTGATGGACATTAAGATTTTCATGAACACCTCCTTGGATTTGTGCTTAATTCGACGCTTAAAGCGAGACATTCAAGAGCGTGATCGAACCCTAGAATCCGTGCTCGATCAATATCAAGAAACCGTGCGCCCCATGTATTGGCAGTTTATTGAACCAAGTAGCCGCCACGCCGACTTAATCGTGCCGCGTGGTGGGGAAAACCGCATTGCCATTGATATGATCAAAGCAAAAATGCGAGAATTGCTAGATACCCAAACAACGAACTAATTTTAGGAGTGCATGATGGGACTACTCTCAGGAAAAAAAGCCTTAATCGTAGGTCTGGCCAGCAACCGTTCGATTGCCTATGGCATTGCCAAAGCCTTTCACGAGCAAGGCGCAGAACTTGCCTTTACCTATCAAACTGAAAAGCTAAAAGGCCGTGTCGAGAAAATGGCAGCAGAATTTGGCTCTGACATCACCATTGAATGCGATGTTGCCAAAGACGAACACATTGCTGGTGTTTTTGAAACGCTCGCACAACACTGGGATGGCTTAGACATCTTAGTGCACTCTGTAGGCTTTGCCCCTGCCTCACAAATTTCAGGCGATTTTGTCGATAACATTGAGCGTGATGGCTTTAAGATTGCCCATGACATTAGTGTGTATAGTTTTGCTGCCTTAGCAAAAGCTGCCAAGCCGATGATGGAAGGCCGAAATGCTCGCCTTCTAACCCTTACTTACTTAGGTTCACAAAAAGCGGTGCCAAACTACAACGTGATGGGCCTTGCCAAAGCAAGCCTAGAAGCAAGTGTTCGTTACATGGCAGCAAGCCTTGGCCCCATTGGCCACCGAGTTAATGCTGTGTCTGCAGGCCCAATTAGAACGCTTGCCGCCAGCGGCATTGAAGGTTTTCGTAAGATGCTTTCAGAAAATGCTAAAGTCACCCCTCTTCGTGAAAACGTCACCATCGAACAAGTTGGCAATGCCGCCATGTTCTTATGCTCTGATTTAAGCAGCGGCATTACTGGCGAGTGTTTGCATGTGGATGCAGGTTTTCATGCCATCTCGGTCACACCAGATCATACTTCGTAGGGAGGGACGGCCACTTTTGCCCGTCAGTGAGTTTTAAACACTCGAAAAAGTGCTCACGTACCTGGTGTACGCTCCGCTTTTTTCTCATATTGAAAACTCACTGACGAACAAAATTGACTCGTCCTCCGGGGTTCTTGTTGGGCACCCTGTAGATAGCGGCACTTCGTAGGGAGGGACGGCCACTTTTGTCCGCTAGCGACTTTTAAACAGTCGAAAAAGTGCTCACGTACCTGGTGTACGCTCCGCTTTTTTCTCATATTGAAAACTCGCTAGCAAACTAAATTGACTCGTCCTCAGAGGTTCTTGTTGGGCACCCTGTAGCAGGTAGCACTTCGTAGCGAGGGACGACATTTCAAATTTCTTGGGTAGAAGTAGTATTTTTCTGTAGGCTTAAGTCTGGATGGAAAATGGGCGCAGCTTCAATCTCAGTGGCATTCATCATATCAGAAACTCGTTCAAACGAGGCAAGTATTAAACTTTGTTCCCATTTTTCCAGCCCCTCAAACTTCTTAATAAAGTTTTCCTGAAGAAGGTTCGGCGGGTTTTGTTTTATAAACGTAACCAACCGTTCCGTTGGTTTAACATAAACTTTTCTTTTGTCTTTGTTGTCTCTGACTCGTTCAATATAGTCTTTTTTTGTGAGTCTATCTAATATGGAGACAACGGTTGCTTTGCTGACATGCACTTCTTTAGCAAGATCTGTGACCGTTAGCATGCCATGCGAAATCAGGGTCGTACAGATTATTAATTGAGGGCCTGTCATGTTATAACGCTGCACTAATTTGTTTGAGTGCAAATCAATCGCACGAATTATCTTACGTATTTGTGTCAAAATTTCACTTGATTTATCCATTTTTCAACAACTAAAACATATTTTGGTTGAGTTTATACCACCAACAATGTTAGTATTCAAACAATTATTTAATTCTGTTATTTAGAGGCTGTTAACCTACAGAGAAATAAATCTCTTAGACAATGAAAAGCCAACCGCCCCTAATACACACCTAGCAAACAAGATTTATGCTTAAAATTTGTAATGCCTCGATTCACCCTGGTGAAAAAACAACTCTAGCCCTGCCTCTACCTGAACAGTACTCCTGCTCTCCTATGTACATGCCGCTTAAAGTTATTAATGGCAAAGAGCCTGGCCCATGTGTTTTAGGCTTTGCAGTTATAAAGGGGGATGAATTAAATGGGCTTGAAATATTAAATCAACTGTTTGATTCAATTCAGCCGCATTCTCTCAAAGGAAGTCTAATTCTAGTCCCTGCTCTCAATGTCTATGGTTTAACCCACTACCCAAAGACAACCCCTTCTGGCGTCTCAATTAACAATAGCTTCCCGGGATGTGACAACGGCAACTTTGGCGAACGCATCGCCCACATTTTTACTGAAGAAGTTCTTAAAAAAACCGACTACTGTATTGAATGTATGACTGGAGCTATGAATCATGATTTATTGCCTCAGGTGTATTGTAGCTTTGATAACCCTGAAGCTAAGAGTTTAGCAAAAGCCTTCCAAGCTCCGGTCGTCACTGAAGTAGAAACGCATTCTAGTGAGCTTCGAAAAACAACAGAATCTCTACAGATCCCTTTGCTTGTGTATCAAGCTGGTGAAGCAATGAGGTTCGATCAAGAAGCCATAACAATTGGTGTTGAAGGAATTACCAACGTATTATCCAAACTTAACATGATTGAGAAAGATAACCGAAGCGCAATATCTCCTATCTTTTCAAAAGATGACGATTGGCTAACATCTCATTCTTCTGGAATTTTACGCCCTGAAATATCATTAGGCGAACACATCAAACAAGGAGACATCCTAGGAAGAATTTCCGATCCTTTTAGTAATGAAAATTCAACCACTGTTAAGTCGCACCTCGATGGCATCATTGTCGGCATTAATCGCTCTCCTCTCATTCAAGAGGGCACCTCCATTTTTAAAATTGCATCATTTATCGACAACAAACGAGCAGAAGCCTCTCTTGAGAAGTGGGAAGATGAAAAACCAATCATAGAAGAGTGATATGAATCAAGCAGAGGTATTAACAAGAAAAGGCTTATTGGTTTGGTCGCTTACAGCTTTGTTCTTTTTATACGAATTTCTTCTAAGGACTTCCGTCGGCACCTTTGAGCAATCAATAGTCCACGAGCTCAGCTTGAGCCTTATTAGTTTCGCTTTAATAAGTTCTACAGCCTACAACTTAGTGTATGGCTTGATGCAAATTCCTGCAGGTATAATCACTGATAGGTTTGGCTTAAAGTTGACTTTGACCATAGCCGCTGCTTTTTGTGGCTTATCAGTTTTAGGATTCTCGCGCAGCAATTCCTTTGAGTCTGCTATTATTCTGAGAGTTCTAACAGGATTAGGATCATCGTTTGGCTTTATTTGTTTACTTGTTGCTGTTTATGAGTGGTTGCCTCGAAAAAATCTTGCCTTGTATATAGGGCTATCACAGCTCATTGGCACCATGGGGCCAATGCTTGCCGCAGGGCCATTAAATAGTATTGCAGAAAGCGGCAGTCTAAGTTGGCGAACAACATTTTTTGTGCTTGGTTTTTTTGGCCTAAGCCTCACCTTTTTTATATGGCTATTTGTTAAAAACAACAAAGAATACACAGGAAATTTTCAAATATTGAAAAGAGCTCAGCCACTAAGAGAATCATTAGCAGCCATCCTAACTCAAAAACAATTATGGTTAGTCGCAATTTATAGTGGCTCTGTCTATTTTACAATTGAGTATCTCTCTGAGAACAGCGGCAAAACCTTTTTAATGCTAAATGGTCACTCATCCTCATTATCCTCTTACTTATTGACGATTTCATGGATTGGTTATTCCATTGGTTGCCCGTTATTTGGATTTGTTTCTGATTGTATGAGTAGGCGCAAACCGACTATGATTTTTGCCGCTTGTGTGTGTCTGCTATCCATAATCTTTATTACTTATTTAACAACAATAAAACCTATAATGTTTATCGCCTTCTTTATGCTTGGTTTGGGGGCAAGTGGGCAAAGTATTGGATTTGCTATCGTCTCAGAGCATTGTCGCGATGATTATATGGCTGCAGGCTTAGGGTTTAATAACGCGATCATAGCAATTTTTACATCCATCAATGCTCCACTCATAGGCTTCTTAATTAGCCTCCTATCTCACAGCCATACGCCAAGCATCCTTGTTTATCAAAAAGCCTTTTCATTGATCTTGATATTTTTGACCATCGCCATCATCTGCTCAGCCTTTTTCATTAAAGAAACTTTTTGCAAGTCTAGAAAAGAGCCATTAAAACTAAAAATAAACTAGTCGCACTTGATTGGGATCTTGCGACGTTCTAAACGAGCGAACAAAACAATTTGCCTAATCACCAAAAAAGATGCTGGCAATTAGATCTTTTTGGCTGTAATTGACACCAATCACACTATTGTTTGCCCGAATCTCCTATGATAGCGTCGCATGAACTGGTTTAGATGGATTTTTAGGAAACCGCCGTTATGTACCCAAGGC